>JAFYJV010000025.1 GCA_017537965.1 Bacteroidales bacterium
ATCAATTACAACCACGGAGACAGCCCCTTCAACCTCCTTCCAGGAAAAGGCTACCTCTATGCCAACAGCGGAGACGGCTCCACCAATCCCGTCACCCTTACCTTCACCGGCACGCCCATTGCCGGAAGCGAATACGAAGTGAAGCTGGACTATGATGACAATGCGGATTGCAAGGGATGGAACCTGGTAGGCAACCCCTTTGCCCAGACCGCTTACATCGACCGCCCGTTCTACGTCATGAATGAAGGCGGAACGGAAATCATCCTTGCTGACACCAACGCCATCAACGCAATGGAAGGCGTCTTCGTCAAAGCAACCCGAGACAAAGAACCCATGACCTTCAGCACCGAGGAACCCACTAAAAACCCCGCCGCTCTCGTCATGAATGTCACGCGTGATCGCGGCAGTGTCATCGACCGCGCCATCGTCCATTTCAACGAAAATCTCGTGTTGCCCAAGTTCATGCTCAACGAGAACAGCACCAAGCTCTGCATTCAAAAGAACGACCAGAATTTCGCAGTGGTCAAGGCCAACGAAGAAGACGAACTGCCTGTCATCTTCAAAGCCAATTCAAACGGCAACTACACCATCAGTGTCAGTTCCATGGAGGTTAACTTCGACTATCTCCACCTTATTGACAACCAAACGGGAACCGATGTTGACCTGCTCACCAACCCAAGCTACAATTTCAACGCAGGGGTGAATGATTCAGCCAACCGTTTCTCCCTCCGTTTCAAGGCTAACACCAATGTGAACACCAGCGAAGACTTCAACCCGATCACCTATCGCCATGACGGCCAATTGAGCATCATCGGCCTCCAAGGCAACAGTGAGCTTCAAGTCATCGACATCCTGGGGCGTGTTCTCAGCAGCAAGATCATCAACGGCGACTTCAACCAGATTATCAACGCCACTTCTGGCGTCTATGTCATCCGTGTCGTAAACGACCAAAAGACCTACACCCAGAAGATCGTTGTTGAATAACACAACGTTATCAAAAACACGTAGGGCTGTCACATTGTGACAGCCCTACTTTTTTTTATTCAGGAAATCGTCCGAAGCTTAAAGCTTGCGGGCGATTTCCTTTTCAGTATAGCCTTCGATGATGTCGCCGACCTTGATGTCGTTGAAGTTCTCAATGTTCAGACCACAGTCCATACCTGCGGCGACTTCCTTCACATCGTCCTTGTAACGTTTCAAGGATCCCAGCGCACCCGTGTAGATCACGATGCCGTCGCGGATGATGCGAATCTTCGTGTTGCGGGTAATCTTGCCATCGAGAACCATACAGCCGGCGATGGTGCCGACCTTGCTGATCTTGAAGGTCTCGCGGATCTCGAGGTTGCAGGTGACCACTTCCTCGATCTCGGGAGCCAACATACCCTCGATAGCCGCCTTGATCTCTTCGATGGCTTGGTAGATGATGGAATAGATGCGGATATCGATCTTCTCCTGTTCCGCCAGACGACGGGCTTGCACGGTAGGACGGACATTGAAGCCCACGATGACCGCGTTGGAGGCCGATGCCAACATGATATCCGATTCGCTGATGGCACCCACCGACTTGTGGATGACATTGACCTGCACCTCCTCGGTAGAGAGCTTGAGCAGAGAATCGGCCAAAGCCTCCACGGAGCCGTCCACGTCAGCCTTGACGATGATGTTAAGCTCCTTGAAGTCGCCGATGGCGATACGGCGTCCGATCTCATCGAGGGTGATGTGCGGGTTGGTGCGTCGGGTCTGTTCACGTTGCAGCTGTTCACGACGGTTGGCAATGTCTTTCACTTCACGCTCGTCGGTCATCACATTGAACACGTCACCCGGCTGGGGAGCGCCGTTGAGGCCAAGGAGCAACACTGGAGTGGAAGGTCCGGCGCTCTGCACTTTCTGGTTGTGGTCGTTGAACATGGCCTTGACCTTGCCGTAAGTGGTGCCTGCCAGCACCATGTCGCCGATACGCAAGGTGCCGTTCTGGACGAGGATCTTGGCCACATAGCCGCGGCCCTTGTCAAGAGCGGATTCGATGACGGTACCCTTGGCGAGCTTGTTGGGGTTGGCCTTCAGGTCGAGGAACTCGGCTTCGAGCAACACCTTCTCAAGCAACTGATCGACATTGAGACCGATCTTGGCGGCGATCTCCTGTTCCTGGTATTTACCGCCCCAACTCTCCACGAGGATGTTCATCTTGGCGAGTTGTTCACGAATGCGGTCGGGCTGCGCTGTAGGTTTGTCGATCTTGTTCAAGGCGAACACGATAGGAACGCCAGCGGCTTGGGCGTGGTTGATAGCCTCCACGGTCTGTGGCATCACGTTGTCATCGGTAGCAATGACGATGATGGCGACGTCGGTGATCTTGGCACCACGGGCACGCATGGCGGTGAAGGCCTCGTGGCCTGGGGTATCGAGGAAGGTGATCTTCTTGCCACTCTCTGTCGTCACCTCGTAAGCACCGATGTGCTGGGTGATACCACCCGCTTCGCCTGCCACGACGTTGGTGTTACGGATATAGTCGAGGAGTTTGGTCTTACCGTGGTCAACGTGACCCATGACGGTGACGACAGGGGCGCGAGGCACCATGTCTTCTTCCCTATCCTCTTCTTCCGTCTCCGCGATGGCCTCCTGCACGTCGGCACTGACGAAATCGACTTGGAAGCCGAACTCGCTGGCGACCACGGAAAGGGCCTCGGCGTCGAGACGCTGGTTGATGGACACTGGCATACCCAAGCCCATGCAGGTGGCTATGACCTTCGTCACAGGGACGCCCATCATCACGGCCAAGTCATTGGCGGTGACGAACTCGGTGACCTTCAGGATGGACTGTTCCTCTTGTTGACGCATCTGTTCCTCCATCAAGCTGCCCGCCACCTGTTGGCGTTTCTCACGACGGTGTTTAGATGTCTTCGACTTGCCCAATGGAGAGAGACGTGCCAAGGTGTCCTTGATCTGCTTCGAGATCTCCTCGTCGGAGAGCTCGACCTTCTCTTCCCGTTTGGGCAGGGAGCGGTTCTTGTCCTTCTTATTGCCTTTACGGCCAGCATCGGCACCTTGTTGAGAGGCTTTGGGGGCCTTGCCTTTTTGTCCCTTGCTATCGATGGGTGCGTCTGACGAGCCTTCAGGCTTGCCACCGATACGTTTGCGTTTTTTCTTCTTGGCATCGCCGCTGCTTTCGGATGAAGCCACCGGCTGCTGCTTGGAGCGTTTGCGTTCCTCGGGCAGTTCAATCTTGTCAAGGATCTTGGGGCCTTCCAGCTTCTTGACCTCTGTCTTGATGAACTTGGGTTCCGCAGGGGTCTGTCCGGCCTTCTTGGCTTCCTCTGCCTTGCGTTCTTCTTCCGCTTTCTTGGCAGCGGCCAGCTTCTCAGCTTTCAGTTGTTCAGCCTTCTTCTGTTCAGCCAGGGCTTTTTCCGCCTTGTCGCGTTCCGCTTTCTCTTTGGCTTCGCGTTGGCGTTCCTCCTTGGTCTTCTTGTCGGGACGCATCTTGGTGTTCAGGCTATCCAGGTCGATCTTGCCGAGCACTTTGATGTTGCCCTCTGCCTCTTGGCTCTCTTCCTGACCCATATCGGATGTTTCCACAGCAGCATCCTCCGACTTGGAGGAGGGCTCTTGGACAGGTATTTCTTTTGGGGCAGGCGTTTCTTTTGAGGCAGGGGTTTCCTTACGGGTCTCAACAGAAGGAGAGACGACTGGAGTCGGCTCTTCTTCAACACGACTCGGTTTTTCAACGCTCTTATGGATGCCTATGGTACTACTACGGATGATCACCTCGTCAGTGTCGTCCTCATCATGGTTGGATGTCAACGATTGCACGGCCGAATCAACAGACACGGAGCCGCCCTTATAGGACAAGTCGCCGAGCTTCTTCGCCTCATTCTTCACTTCCCTCTCGCCCTGATATTCCTTCACGAGCAACGCATACATCTCCGATGTGAGCTTCGTGTTGGGTGACGGGTCCACCTGGAATCCCTTTTTGTTGAGGAACTCCACGATGGTCTCGCGACCCACGTTGAATTCTTTTGCCGCTTTCGACAATCGAATGGAGATATTAGATTCTTCGGACATAATTCTTTCTCTTAATTTATTATAGGTGATTCGTGCCTTTATGCATCATTCGGCATCGTTTTCAAACTCGGCCTTGAGGATCTTGAACACGTTGTTGACGGTCTCAATCTCCAGGTCGGCGCGCGAAGCGACTTCCTCGGGAGTATAGGAGAGCACGTTCTTGGCGGTGTCGCAGCCCATGTTATAAAGGGCGTCGAGGATCCACTGGTCGATTTCATCGGAGAATTCCTGAAGATCGACATCTTCTTCGTCTTCGGCGACTTCGCTGTTGCGATAGACGTCGATGTTGTAACCCGTCAGCTTGCCGGCGAGTTTGATGTTATAGCCGCCCTTGCCGATGGCGAGGCTGACCTGGTCGTTCTCCATATAGACGTTGGCGAGCATGTTCTCGTTGTCGAGGACGATGTTGCTGATCTTGGCTGGGCTGAGGGCGCGGGTGATGAACAGTTGCGGGTTGGTCGTCCAGTTGATGACGTCGATATTCTCGTTGCGCAGTTCACGGACGATGCCGTGGATACGGGAGCCCTTCATGCCGACGCAGGCGCCGACGGGGTCGATACGGTCGTCATACGACTCAACAGCGATCTTGGCGCGTTGGCCTGGTTCGCGGACAATCTTCTTGATGGTGATCAGGCCGTCATAGACTTCAGGCACTTCCGCCTCGAAGAGGCGTTGGAGGAAGACCTCGGAGGTACGTGAGAGGGTGATGACCGGCGAGCCGTTGACATTTTCGACGCTCTTGACGATGGCACGGACATTTTCACCTTTCTTATAGATGTCAGACGGGATCTGCTCATTGCGGGGCAGACTGAGTTCGATACCCTCATCGTCGATGGCCACGATCTCACGTTTCCACACGTGGTTGACCTCAGCGGTGATGATCTCACCCACCTTGTCCTTGTACTTCTGGAAGATGTTCTCTTTCTGGTACTCGCTGATCTTGGTCTGCAGGTTCTGGCGCAGTGCCAGGATGTCGCGTCGGCCGAAGCTCTCGATCTTAAGGATCTCGGAGACGTCGTCGCCCACCTCGAAGTCAGGTTCGATGCGAATGGCGTCGGAGAGCTTGATCTGACGCAAGGGGTCTTCAAGTTCGTCATCGTCAACCACGGTGCGGTTGTGATAGATCTCAAAGTCACCCTTGTCAACGTTCACGATGATATCAATGAAGTCTTCCGTGTCGGTATCGAATTTCTTGTTCAACATGCCTCTGAACACGTCTTCGATGATACGCATCATGGCTTCGCGGTCGATGTTTTTAAACTCCTTGAACTCGGAGAATGTTTCAACTAATTTGTAATTTTCCATTATATTATGATTTCAAATTTATAATTTCAAGATTTCAAGATTTAAAAGACGATGGCGGGTTTGAGTTCGGTTGTTTTACGATCCAGAAGGAGATTGGACTGTTCTGCCGCCGGCTTCTTCTTGGAGCTTTTCTTGGGGGCAGGCATGATCTCCACTTTTTCATCATTGAAAGCCACCAGCTTGCCTTGTAGTTTGCCCAGTTCCTTTGTCTTCACATCCACGTCCTTACCAACGTATTTTTTCAACTGACGATCCATCTTAAGGGCTCCACTGAGTCCCCACGAGAACACGCTGAGTTCGAAATCTTCCGCATCGCGGTCCATCTTGCTCTCGACATAACGGCTGATGGACACGCACTGGTCGATATTGACCGCTGAGTCGGCATCAACATACACCTCGATGACGTTGGCGGGTTTCACCTTGACTTCTACAAGGAACAGGTCGCTGTCGGCGATGGCCTCTTCCACTAAAACTACTATTTGATTTTTTTCTATCATATTGTTATTAACTACGAATTTAACGAATATAAAAACTGTTTTTCTATTGATCGATTTTGGAATTTAGCAACTTCGTTGCGGATTACACCAAAGGGTCTTTCGTATCAATCTGCAGCTATGCTGCCCAATTGAAGCTTGGATTAACATTTAATTCGTATAATTCGTAGTTTCCTTTCATAATTTTAAAATCACCAATAAAAAAACCTGTTACATTCGTAGCAGGTTTTCTAATCTTCCACACTAAGTTGTCGAGCAAGGATTCGAACCTTGACAGGCAGAACCAAAATCTGCAGTGCTGCCATTACACCACTCGACACCTTCATTCGTTTGAATGCGGCTGCAAAGATACGGCTTTTTTTATAATATGCAAGTGTTTTTTGCGTTTTTTAACAAGAAAAAAGCAAGGATGCTATGGAAAAAAACCGTATTTTTGCGCTTTCATAGCATGTCACAACCCAGAAAGAACAAACTAACAGCATAAAATGACTTTTAAGAGACTCAACAACATCACGGGATGGTTGGCAGGATTGATTGCCACAGTCGTGTATTTTCTCACGTTGGAGCCAACGGTAAGTTGGTGGGATTGCGGAGAGTACATCTCCACGGCTTACAAACTGCAAGTGGGCCACCCTCCCGGGGCACCGCTGTTCCAGTTGATTGGACGTTTCTTCTCGCTCTTTGCCGGTGGCGACGTCACCAAGGTGGCCATGATGGTCAACGTGATGTCGGCCATTTGCAGCGGCCTCACCATCGTCTTCCTTTTCTGGACCATCACCATGCTGGCGCGAAAGATTTGGATGAAAGAGGGCGAGGAATCGCCATGGAGCAGGAAGATCGGTGTGCTTGTAGCTGCCTTTGTGGGTGCCATGGCTTACACTTTCTCTGAGTCATTTTGGTTCAACGCCGTGGAGGGTGAGGTTTACGCCATGTCGTCGTTCTTCACCGCGGTCACTTTCTGGGCCATCTTGAAATGGGAACAGATGGCTGACGATCCCTCCAGCACACGGTGGATCATCTTCACTGCTTTCCTTATCGGCCTCTCCATCGGCGTGCACTTACTCAACCTGTTGTGCATCCCCGCTTTCGTCTATGTGTTCTATTTCAGGAAATACAAGAAGACCTCGTTCTGGGGCTTTGTGTTGGCGGGAATCGTCTCAGTGGCTTTGTTGTGGCTCATCAACATGTTCCTTGTGCCTCAGGTCGTCAACTTGGCAGGCAAGACGGAGCTGTTCTTTGTCAACAGCCTTGGCGCACCTTTCAATTTGGGTACTATCGTCTATTTCGCACTGATGATCGGCCTCATTATTTGGGGACTGTATTACACCAGCAAGCGCAAGAAGGTGGTTGGGAATGTCGCCATCCTTTCGCTCATGTTCATCTTGATCGGCTACTCCTCTTTCTTTATGCTGGCCATCCGCGCCAACACCAACACGCCCATCAATGAGAACGAGCCCAAGGACGCTTTGTCGATGCTCTCATACCTGAACCGCGAACAATACGGGTCGTGGCCTTTACTGTACGGACAATACTACAACGCTCCGATCACCGATGCAAAAGACGGCAAGCCCATCTATATCAAAGACAAGGAAGCTGGACGTTACGTCGTCACTGACGACCGGAAGATGACCGTGGCTGAGTACGACTCACGTGCAAAGACCATCTTCCCTCGCATGTGGAGCTCGCAACCGAAGCACGTCTCCATGTACGAGTCATACCGCAAGAACAGCCGTGGCGGCATCGAAGGCAACAAGTTCAACGTCCGCAAGTACGACGGCTCCACCCAGATGGTCAACTGCCCGACCTTCGGACAAAACCTGAAGTTCTTTTTCAGTTACCAATGCAACTGGATGTACTGGCGCTATTTCATGTGGAACTTCGTGGGGCGCCAGAACGACATTGAGAGCCAGGGAGAGCTGGAGCACGGCAACTGGATCAGCGGCATCAACTTCATCGACGAGGCACGCCTCGGCGACCAGCGCAACATCCCCGACAGCCTGAAGAACCCCGGCAGGACACGATTCTATTTCCTTCCGCTCATTTTGGGACTCTGCGGACTGTTCTGGCTATTGCGCAAAGACCTAAAGTCAAGTTGGATCGTCTTCCTGCTATTCTTCATGACCGGTCTCGCCATTGTCATCTATCTGAATCAGACCCCCTACCAACCTCGCGAACGCGACTATTCGTATGCAGGATCGTTCTATGCCTTTGCCATCTGGATCGGCTTTGGCGTACTGGCCATCACCGACTGGATTGAGCGGCTCACCAAGCGCAAGAGCTTGGTGACCACCGCATTGGTCGGACTGGTCTGTCTCCTTGCCGTGCCGTGCCTCATGGCTTCGGAAGGCTGGGAAGAACACAACCGCAGCGGCAAGTCATCGGCCCACGACTGGGCGAAGAACTACCTCGCACAGCTGCCTCCCAATGCGGTCATTTTCACGCGTGGCGACAACGACACCTTCCCCTTGTGGTACATCCAGGAAGTGGAAGGCTTCCGCACCGACGTGCGCGTAGTCAACTACATGCTCTCGTCAGGCTATTGGTATGCCCATCAGATGGGACGTAAAGTCTATGACTCTGACAGACTGGCTCTGACACTTAGCGCCAAGGAATATGACAATGGCATCAACGAAAGCATCCGGGTCATCGAAGAGGACAACTTGAAAGGCAAATACATGGAACTGAAGGATGTCATCAACTTCATCCACAACCCCAAGGCCGTGAAGTATTACACCAATGGCTCCTCTACCCATTACATGCCTGTCCGCACCCTGAAGCTGACCGTTGACAAGGAGGCTTGCCTGCGCAACAACATCGTGCCCGAAAGCATGAAAGACAACATCGTCGATGAGATCCGTTGGGAGATCAAAGACAACTACCTTTACAAGAACTCGTTGCTGCTACTCGACTTCATGGCCAGCAACAACTGGGAACGTCCCGTCTATTTCACCAGCTTCAGCGACATGGCATCGGTGTTGGGCATCCAGGAATACCTACACATGGAAGGCCTCTCCTACCGCTTTATCCCCGTCAAGGCTGAAGACTATTATCAGAACGTGGGCGGCGTTTACCGTGAAGGCAGCTACGACCTGCTGGTCAACAAGGCCAAATGGGGCGGCATGAACGAGGAAGGCGTGGTGCCCGATCGCGAGAGCATCCGCAACAGCGAGTTCGCCCGCCAAAGCTACGTCCGCCTCGCCCAAAGCCTCGTCAACCACCACGAATACGACTCCGCCATCGTAGTGATGGACAAGTTCCAAGAGTTCTTCCCTGACGAGAAGTTCCACTACGAGATCCGTCTATACCAGTTCCCAGAGATGTATTACGTGTGCAATGACTCCGTCAAAGGCGACGACTTCATGCGAAAGCTCATAAAGAACGCCTCCGAGAAGATAGAGTATTATGGCAACATGCAGCCCAAGTTCTCTCAGTATTTTGAAGAGACCGTCTCAGAACAGATGACCCTCCTGCGACAGTTGCAGCTGACCGCAAGGAAATACGAGCGCGCCGAACTGAGAAGCGAACTGGATGCGACGCTAAACAACTACCTTAAGAGGTATTATATGGAATAGAAGACAGAAGTTAGAAGTCGGAAGAGTTCTTTTTGAAGGAGAGGGCGATCATCATGATGCCGACTATGACGAAAGGCACACTGAGCCATTGACCCATGTCAAAGGCCATGTTGCGCTCAAAGTCAACCTGTACGTTTTTCAGGAACTCGATGAGGATGCGCGATCCGAAGATGATGACGAGGAAGGTGCCGAACATCAAGCCAGGACGCTTGTCGCCAAGATCACGTTTGAAATACATCCATAGCAAGATTGCCATGGCCACCAAGCAAAAGAAGGCCTCGTAAAGACCTGTTGGATGGCAGGGAAGCCACTCCGAAGAGGGACAACACGGCGACCCAACCGCACAGGCTGTGTAGTTATCGACCGTGCCGCAGAACTGCTCGTTGCCTCTCAGAAACACAAAGCCCCAAGGCAGCGAGGTGGGTGTGCCATAGATCTCATGGTTGCAGACGTTGCCCACACGGATCAAGGCACCGACGAGACATACTGGGATGACAATACGGTCGAGTATCCACAGATAGTTGATGCGTTGCTTGTCAGTTTTCTCCTTCTTAGTCGATTTGTTGAATCGACGCACATAGAGCCACAAGCCTATCAGGATACCGATGGCGCCGCCATGGCTGGCAAGGCCTCCCTCCCATATCTTCAGCATCTCAAGCGGCTTGGAGAGGTAGTACTCTGGTTCATAGAACAAGCAATGACCCAGACGGGCGCCAAGGATGGTGGACACCAACATATAGACCAGCAGCGTGTCGAGCGAACCCTCGGGCATCCGCTCACGCTTATACACCTTATTCATTAAGATATAGCCCAAAAGGAAACCCACCGCCCATAGGATACCATACCAGCGGATCTGCAATGAACCAAGCGACAAAGCTACTGGATCAACGTTCCATGTGATGTAGTTCAAAACCATAATCGTAATTTTTTACTGGCAAAAGTAAATAATATTTCAAGAAAGCTGTAACATTTTTAATTTTGATGCGTCTTATTGGTGTTTTTCAGAACAAACAACATCAATAAATAACAAACGTATGAAAAAAGGTATTATTACAATGATGGCGCTGATGCTCGGCATGTCGGGCATGATGGCCCAAAACACAGTGGTAGTTGCCGGCTCAGGCGACGCGACAATCAAACAAGGTGAGACATTGGAAGTCAAACGCGAAGGCGAGCCCATCACTTTCGACAACGACAGCAAGATCGTGTTAAGCTCCTACAAAGACTATGAGCTCACTCTTCCCGAACTGCGATCCATCCGCCTTACCGGCTCCGGCGATCTGCAGAGCATCGGCACCTTGACCTTCCCCAACCTGGATATCCTAATTTCGGGTGTCGGCGATGCCACGCTGACCGTCGATTGTGACACCATTAAAGCCCTCTTGACCGGCATCGGCGACTTGGTTCTCAGCGGCCATTGCCATTACCTTGAGGCGAAGATCACAGGATTAGGCGATCTGAGCTACAACAATTTCACCGCCGACTCACTGATTATCAACAAAACAGGAAACCATGATATCAGCATCACCTTGCCAGAAGGCCCCTTCAAACACGATGGACTGGTATTCGATCCCAACTGGAGCGGCTTCGAAGCTGGCATCAACATGCTCCTCGGCCCCGGCGCAAGCACCGACTTCACTGGCGACTATGCACTGCTGAACCAGCGCACTGGAAAGAGTTGGAACTTCAACTTCAACATTGCCGACATCGGCTTGGCATTCACCCGCTCCCACCGCGCAGGCATCTATACCGGTATCGGATTTTGCTGGAACAACTACCGCTTCAACAGCCCCGTGCGACTTGTGAAAGGCGACGACAATCTGATCTGCAACCTCATCGACGAATCGGCGGAAGGCCGTGTCAAGAAAAGCAAGCTGGGCGTGCTGTATCTCCAAGCTCCCTTGATGATCGAGGTGAGACCGACCCGCAAGTTCTTCTTCGCTGTCGGTGTGATCGGTGGCATCCGCATCGACGCCTGGAACAAGATCAAGTTTGAAGACCGCAAGATCAAGACCCACGAGGACTATTACATCAACCGCTTCAAACTTGACGCCTCACTGCGTGCAGGGAAGCGCGAGGGGTTGGGATTCTTCGCCAGCTACAACCTCCTGCCCTTATTCGCTGAAGGCAAAGTGCAGGACGCCCATAACGTCAGCGTCGGATTCAGCCTGAATTTCTAAACCTACCTGATTTATATGACAAAGGACGAATACAACAAGTGCGTTCAACACTTTTCAGACGGACTGTTCAGGTTCGTCCTTTCCAATATACGCAACCGCGAATTGGCCGAAGACATCGTGCAAGAGAGCTTCGTGAAGGTATGGGAGCGACACGACGACATCCCTGCCGAGAAAGCCAAGCCTTACCTCTTCACCACCGCCTACCACACCTTGATCGACCAAACACGAAAGAAAGAGAACTCAGCCTTCGTTTCAGAGGAGGCTGCTTCTTTCATCAATGCCAGAAGCGGAGGCTTGCATTACCCCGACGTGCAGGAAGTGCTGCACAAGGCACTCGCCACACTGCCCGAGGTGCAAGCCTCCGTCATCCTGCTGCGCGACTACGAGGGCTATTCCTACGAGGAGATCGGCAACATCCTGAACCTGAGCGAATCGCAGGTGAAAGTCTATATCTTCAGGGGACGAACCACCTTGAAAAACTATCTGAAAAGCATGGACAACCTAATTGATATCGAGTCATGAAAACGAATTTGGAAAACTACGAGGAACGTTTTGTAGATTACATGGAAGGCCAACTCGACGACACCGAGATGCGCGAGGTGGAGGCCTTTGTCGCCCAACACCCCGAACTCGAGGAAGACTTCAAGCTGTTCTGCAGTGCCAAGTTGGAACCCGACAATGCCATTGTCTTCACCAAGAAAGAAAGCCTGATGAAGCCAACCGCAGTGGTCAGACCGCTGTTCGTGAGAATCGTCGCCGCAGCAGCCTGCATCGCCCTGCTCATCGGCATCGGTGTCCGTTTTCTGAAACCCCATCACGAGTTGGCCCAGCAACCCATGCTAGCTGGTCTCACTCCTATCAAGGCGCTGCCTCTCGACGTTCCACAAGAGGCCCAAGGCCTAAGGAAAAGCCATGTGAAAGCCGTCTCCATTCCGAAACACGCTCCCGAACACCGAGAAACAAAGCCTTTTGAAACTATTGAATCCATAGAATCTATTGAAACCGTTGAAGCAGTTACCCCCGTTGAACTCATCGCCGCCGTCAATCCCATCGCCTATCAGCAACTATCGTGGAGCAACACGCCCGTTGACAATGACATCGAAACCCAAATGTTTGTGGAACTAGGCGAACGCGTTATCACAATGGAGCCCCTTGACGACATGGATCCAACCATCGGAAGTTTCATGGCTGATCAAAGAGAGGTGGCGGTCGCTTCGATTCAGGATTACCTGTTCGGCAATGTCCGCCAAGGCGCCAGAGACCTTTACAAGCGCACCGCCAAGACTGTCATGGACGTCTATCACACCGCCGACTGCTTCATCAACGAGACGAAGGACCAACTTATAGCTTCCCGCTAAGGACGAACTGTCGCCAAACTACGAACCGAGAAAGTCAAACAGTCATTCGGATCGTCGGGAGTGAAGACGATCCGTTTGTTTATGCCCGGCTCCAAATCGAAGAAGTTGTCGGAGAAAATGCCCTGACCGCCCGTGACGCACACCTGCACATCCTTGGCAAAGACATCCGATTTCACGTCAATGAGGATATGACCGTCTTCCTTGATGGCAGAAAGACTGAGATCGGCTTTAGGCAACTGCAGATCTTTGGGATAAGCCAGAAAACAGCACCGTTCGGCGAGCACGACCTCTGTCTCGGCAAGCTCCAGCTTCACATAAGTCTTTTGGGGATCGGCTTTCGCCAAGATCTCCTGCAAGCCCTCCACATAATACTTCTTGTTTTGGTTGGCGCTCATTTCCACTTTGACTTTTTGTCCAAACAAGCGTTTTCCATTGAAGTCGTTCACCGACACGGTCAGCACGCCGTTGATGTCGCATAACAGATCCGAAGTCACAAACACCTGAGGGCCGTTCAGGTCAAGGCTCAGCAGCACCGGCGCATATAGCGTCTTGAGCTTGTATTGCAAGGCTTTTTTGCAACCGTAATAGTCGATGGACGACCAAGACGTCACCGGCCAGGCATCGTTGAGTTGCCAATAGAGCGTGCCCATGTTATAAGGCTTGGCGATGCGGTGCGACTCGATGGCGACCTCCATGCCGTAGGCCTGCGAGAGCTGGCTCAAATAGACATACTCCTCAAAGTCAGTTGGGACAGGATAGTATTTTTCGATGAAATCGTTGATTTGCCGTGTGCCTCTCGCATGTTTCTGATGGGCTGCCACAAAGGCGTTTTGGCTGATCATGGCATACAGTTCATCGCTATTGCCCCCATCGTAATCGCACAATGCCTTGAACGCAGCATCCTCTCCAGCGGCTTGTTTCAGTGTGCTGATGTCGGGATAGGACTGGTAGCCGTATTCGCTGTTGAAACGACCCACTTTCTCACGGTACATCTCGTATGGCTGTTCGCCCCACCATACGCCCCAGTAGTGGACATCGCCCTGTGTCAGGCTCTCGGGTCTCCCCCAGCCTTTCGAAGGCGAGCTCGGCCAGTAAGGACGGGTGCCGTCGTAGGTATCCACCACCAGAAGAAGGATCTCCTCAAAGAGTCGGTCATAGCCTGCTTTGATAGCTCGGTCGTCTTCCTCCGACCAGCCCAGCGACTGTTGCCAGCCCCAGTTGTAATAGCCTTCGGAGATTTCATTGCCACCACACCACAGCGCCAAAGAGGGATGCGAGGCAAGCCGTTTCACCTGATCCAAGGCTTCCATCTTGGCATTATCGAGAAAAGCCTCATCGTAAGGATACATGGTACCCGCATACATGAAGTCCTCCCAAACCAGGATGCCCAGCGAGTCGCAGCAATTGAAGAAGTCGTCAGATGGATAGATCCCACCGCCCCACACGCGCAACATGTTGAAATGCGCATCACGAGCCGCTTGAAGCAGTCGGCAAGTGCAGTCCTTCTTCATCCAAGTCTCAATCATCTCCTCGGGGACATAGTTGGCACCCTTGGCATAGAACGGCACGCCATTCACCTTGAAATAGAAGCAGAAGCCGGCATCGTCGGGTTCCTGAATCATCTTAACCTTCTTGATGCCCGTGACAAGTTGTCGGGTGTCAAGCACGGTACGGTTCTGTTTAAGAGTCAATTGGAAGTCATAAAGCGGCTGTTCACCCATCCCGTTCGGCCACCAAAGCCTAGGATGCTCCACCTCGAAGTTGAAGACCTTATGAGAGAGCCCTGGCTCAGCGCGGAAAACGAATTCCTGTTTTTTGACGCCTTGAGCCGACACCTGCATAACCAGTTCCACATCGGCGCAACTCTCCACATCCAGATGAAGCGACAATTGGGCTTGGCTTTCATTGGCTTCGGTAGTCACGACGTATGCGTTTCCGATCCTTGCATCCGACCAGCCGATGAGCTTAACCGGTTTCCAGACTCCCACGTTCTTGTATCTCGGGGCCCAGTCCCATCCATGCTGATAAGGAGCCTTGCGCGAGACGGCATAGCGCTCAGGTAAACGAGGCCGATGCTGTTCGTAAAGTGCAGTCTGAAGGCTGTCGTATCGCGGGAAACGGACTTCGAGGACATTTCCTTCCGGCTTCAACAGCCCCGTAACAGGAGCCTTCCAGGTACGGAACATGTTGTCAACCGACAGCAGCTCCTTCCCGTTCAGCACGACATCCGCATAGGTGTCAATGCCTTCGAAGACCAGCTCTGCGACTTCGCTGTGAAGGATTGATCTCTCGGCATTGAAGGTCAATGTATAAGTCCAGGGATGGTCAGAAACCCAAAGCAAGCTATTCTCAACAGTGTCGGAATAAGGATGCGGTACCAAGCCGGCCTCGTAGAGGTTTTGCTGCACCACCGAGGGCATGGTCACGGGCATGTCACGGATGTCCAAGGTGTCGCCCGTGAGGGTCCAGCCTTGCGACAAGGACTGTTCCATGACGTTTTGATGTTTGGAGCAAGAAACCCAAAGAAGGATTAGAGATAAGACAAGAACAGCGCGACGCCAAACTCTCATGATCTTAGATTCTAAATTATTTACCATTAAGGATTAATCAGTTTCTCCATCTCATAGATGATGTCGTAGTTGGACTCTGTCCAGACCATGGAGGCTCCCGTTGCGTCTTTTTGATCGGGATAGAGCGTCTCGTTGAAACGCTTCACCCAGTGGCCCAGCGAGGCATGGACGTTGACCACGCCCGTCTGGTTGACGACATCCATCACGTTGCCAAGGTTGATGCCGCCTCCAGGCATGATAGAGATGCGGTCGCCATAGCGTAGCTGCATCTCAGCGATCATCGGGATGCCTTCCACGGCGGTAGGTTTGCCACCCGAAGTCAGCACCTTGTCGAAGCCCAGTTCGATGATTTGTTCCATGGCCTCAAAAGGCTTCACACAGGCGTCGATGGCACGATGGAAGGTGAACTTCAGTCCTTCGCCCGCTTCCATCAGCATTTTCAAGGTTTCCACGTCAAGCAGTCCATTGTTGTCGAGTGCGCCGATGACGACCCCTTCGAAGCCCAGTTTCTTGCAGAGCATGATGTCGGTCTTCATGATTTCTATTTCATCATCGTTATAGATGTAGTTGCCTGGACGCGGACGGATGAGGGCTCTCATGGGGATGAAGGAGAGGTCGATGGCTTTGGCCATCGTTCCGAAGGATGGCGTGAGGCCGCCCACTTCGAGGGCTTCGCAGAGTTCTACGCACTGGGCGCAGCCGTCCATGGCGTTGCGGAGGGATTGGATGCCGTTGGCACAGATTTCGAGACGGATCATAGGGGTAAGGTTTTGTTTTTGCAAAGATAGTTATTGTAACTTTTCTCTTGAAAGAAAAGTTACCAAAAGTTCAAGGCCGACATAATCAGCCTGCCGCACGTCATCCTAAGTGCCTGAGCATCATGTCGCGGAGTGCCTTCGTTCCGAAGGCAAACGCCTACGGCGCCGCTCCTGATGCTCAGGCACTTAGCCCTCCCTTGGGCTGACACCGCCCCGCATGTCGGCCGTTCCTGCCCGCTAGGGGTGAGACGGCGCTGCTCCGGTTTTTGGCCGTGCCTGCCTACCCAGCCCGAAATAGTGAGTCCTGCTTAATGATTTTAGGTTAGTCTCAATATGGTCAACGTGCCGAGGCACGTTCTTTCAACAATCCCACACCATGCGCAGCACGGCGTGGGTTATCAGATAAGAGAGAGATAATCAAGTGTGTCGAAGACACCCTACTAGGTCATAAAAATCTTATGTAGTGAACGACTTTTTCAGCAAAGTCTTCATAATCATTGTATATCACCGCTGAGGAAAAATCTCCATACTGAACAAGTGATTTCTTAACCTCAAAGTCTGTCAGATTCTCATAATAATAGATGTAATCGTACTTGTTGCGAACCTTTACAGTAATATCTGGAAGGTGGATGACAAACAACAAAGTCTTAGTAGGCGTGTGAATCGCTGTTTGGACATCGTCAGATGAAAGTGTTACGTATTTTTTGCAATTGTGTTCTGTGAACTCTTCCCATTTTTGGATATTCCCTTTTTTGTCATAATATGGCATTTTATCAGGGATAATGAATATTTGAAAATATGGGAGATTAGTACATCGTATGTTTGCTGTCTCTCCTAACATGTTCTCAAAATAATTATTCGAGTTCTGTGAATAATTTTGCATGACAAATTTTACGCCAATTCCTGCCACGGGTTTACAGGAGCGCATTATTGTGATGTCAACGACTTTGTCTATGTAGCGTCCTTTCATTGTGGCTTCTTTCCCTGTGCCAACTCCCAAGGAACACACCGCATATCCAACACCCAGTCTTCGTTTAAGATCTTCTGCTATTGCTCCATGTAAGATTTTTAGTTTTTCATTGCTTCTCGACCCTGTTTCAAGGAACTTCTTAAAAGAGGCTCCAATTTCCGTTAGGAATAGTTGATTGTCCATGTATCTCGGTTAATTTGTAATTTAGGTATTGCTCGAGATCTTTTGAAGCAAATGTATAATAACCACCGCTTTTGTAGTTCTTAAGCAACTTTATGTATTTGATGAAATCGTCTGAAACTATGAGATTTCGAATTGTATCAAAGTCAACCTTAGTTAGGATGTACAAGCCGCTATATATGCCTTTACCCATTGGAACGATTTCCAGTTTAATGCTTCCTTTGTCCTTGATTATGGTATTAATAGCGTACTTCACAGAACTCACATCTTTCAGAGCCTGGGTGCGCCCGAACAAATACCAATAATTGTCATCTTCGACATCTCTATCCTTGGATAGTTTTTCATGGTTTGCGAGAAGGTGTTCATAGGCTTGCCTGTGTTCCATGAATTCTATTAAAGGCAAGGGTTTCCCTTTCGTGTCGTATGGGTATATGCATTTGCTCCACTTACCTGTGGATGCTTTGAGAATGTCTATCGTGCCTTCGCTAAAATCAAAATCTCCAATGAAAACCTTGTCTGCCAAGGTGGCGAAGCCATTCTTCACCTCAACATATTTTGCGGAGTTTCCTGCCTTTATTCTTTTAAGCTCTACAAGTAATTCTGGACTTGACAAATAGAAACTATCCCCAATGCTTATTTCTTCCAGTGACAAATGAGCGCGCAACTCTTTGTCCAATATGTTCTCGTTGAATGAGTAATACTCAACAGACTCAAAAGATGTTGCCTTTTGAAATCTAGAAATCAAAGTGTAAGTTGTGGCATCAAATGGTTGGAAGTGCTCTAAATCGATAAGCCCTGATAGGTTTTTGTGGTGTTTGATGAAAATGCGAAGGTTTTTTCCCGCTTTACTGCTTAGCCATGAACTTGGAGTGATTAGACACATGGTTCCACTCTTGGCGAGCATCTTGAATCCGATCTCAAAAAATACAATGAACAAATCCGTCATGCCTTTTTCGGCAAAACGGAATTCCTTTACTGCATCGTAACTGCTTTCAAGATTGTGAACACGTACATAAGGAGGATTACCAAACACATAATCCATCTTTCCATTGAACGAGATAACTGTCAATGTGTCAGCGTTAATTATATTCCAATGGACATCAGAAAGGCCATAAGACGATGCTACCCTATTGAGATTTTGGATACATTTTCTTTGTTCGATAGCATCTAATTCGATTCCATGAATGAAGTGTTCCAGATCGTTTTTAAGAGCCTTCTTGTTATCGCTGCAACTCAAGAACTGTATGCAGTAACGAGAGACTATTTCAATTAGAAAAGCCCCATCTCCACAACTGTTGTCAATGACATGTTTCTGTAGAATATCAACATCGTTGTAGTTTCCAAAATCAAGGATTAAATTAACAAGATAGTCGGGCGTATATACACGCCCATGCTGTTTGACCGCTTTTGCCATACGCATTTCAATTGGGCGGCTAATTGTCGGTCAAGCAGGTTTCAAACAGGACATAAAAAGCGGACATTTCCTATCCGCACCTTTAGGTCCTGAGAAACCTGCAATTACCGATAAGTCCTGCCCGCTATAGCGCAGGCATTCACGACCTGTTCGGGTAATTGCTAAATTGAATTTCTCAGGTTCAAAGGTGCTACCGAACAAATAGCAAACGCTATGATTTATAATATGTTATTTATTCTCTATTCTTATTGTCTGTATATTTATATTCACAATCAAGTTCACTGATATATTGTTCTATTTGTATTTCAACATCTTGCCGTATCTTTAACTGGCTCTCTCATAAATCAAAACCTTGTCTTTTTCAGCTGATTCACGGATAACAGGAAGCAATGTGCCATCGGTAACCAAATCGACCTTCTTCCCCAACAAATCCTCTACATCCAGTGCAATACCAATGTGTTTCAACAAACTCACGCCTTTGTCGGTTTTTTGGTCGAAAACCACGAGGATGTCCACATCGCTGTCGGGGTGTTGCTCTCCCCGGGCATACGAGCCAAATAGCCAAGCCTTCAACACTGGTTGGGTCTTGAAATACTCAGCTATCAGCTGGATCATCATTAGGGTTTGTTTGCTCATTGTTTCCAATCATTGAATGATGATAGTGCAAATTTACACCTTTTCACCAAAAGCACAACCAAAATACCAGGAAAAACCGCGCCGTGATGGGCCGGAGAACGGCCAAGAATAGAATGAGGTGTCGTGATAAAGAGCAAAAGAGTTAAAATAATATACATTAAAATAATAATAACATGAATAGTAATGATAAAATTATTATCTTTGCAAAATAATGGCTATTTCATGAGAAATAATACAAGGGCTTTACAAACAGACCCTATCAAGGTGGGTCGTTTGAAACTCACGGTGGCAAGGAAAATCAATCGTAAATGTGCTGATATTTATCTTACGTCTAGTTATCTAAAACATATTGAACGTCGTCATAGAGCCGAGCTTGAAAACGTGGGATTGTCAGCTATAGACTTTGTAAAAGCTGTGGTGAAGGGCTACAATCAAATACGAGCAGGTTCAGGCGATTCCATACTATTAGTGATCTTCAATGGCAACTTGAACTACACTGCCGGGATAGATCTGTGTTTGTCGGACGATCATTGGGAGGTCAAGACTGCAGAGCCACGAAAAACAGAGGATATCATAAAAAGAAAACTTCTATGGGAAAAGTAGCACACGCTTTCACGGATTGCCGCCGTCCGTTTCCTTAAACATCTCAGGCCATTTCGGCGGTTTGCCTGGGATTAGTGCTTGGAACCATAGAAGTTTTCTGTTTTGCAAAAATACAGTTATTTTTCTTTTCTGCAACTGTTTTGTCATTTTTTTACCAAAAACACATCCTAATAAGCAGGAAAAACCTCACTGGGTTGGGCGGGCGGGAACGGCCGGTATACGGAGCGGCGGCAGGCCGATTATGTCGGCCTAGACCTTTTGGTTACTTTTCTGCCATGAGAAAAGTAACAAATTACTATCTTTGCCCCCTCAAAACCTAACAACTATTCAACCATGAAAAAAGCATTCTTTATCGCAGCAGCCGCTGCCATGCTGTTCGCCGCATGCGGCAACAACAACACTAAGACCGACAAACAACAAGCCCAAAACGAACCCGCCGTCGAAGAGACCGTCGTGGAAGAACCCGCCGCTCCCGAAACCACTACCTGGGATCACTACGAGTGGACACTGACCATGCCCAACGAGGGATGGAAAGTCAGCAACGCCTATTCTGAGATGGGCGTCGAAACTACAGACGACTACAAGTATTTCCAGGTGAAGGATTACACCAAAACCACCATTGAGGCGTGCACCAAAGACTATCCCGCAGAGAATCGCCTTGAAGACATCGTCACTGGCGA
>JAFYJV010000026.1 GCA_017537965.1 Bacteroidales bacterium
CATGGGGCTTGGCGCGCCAAGCCCCATGACAACAAAGTCACCATAACATGCTTCTCATGTTTAATGCTGGATTCTTACCGCGTTACTCAACTCCAACTCAAATTGCTGTTCGGGAATGCCGTCTCCGGTCATGGTAACCGTCAAGACATTCACTTCGTTAACCCAACTCTTGAATTCAAATGTCTCAACACGCTCTTCACCTTCTTGAAAATCATTAACTTGAAATGTCTCCTCCGCTACCAACTTTTTCCCTCGGCGACTTGATCGAAACATCTTTACATTCAATTGGAGTCCTGAAGCACGTCCTGGGCCTACATTGTTCATATTGAGCTGCACCTGACACGATGCCTTTTCAAAAATGAAACATGGCTGTGTTTCAAACTTCACCTCCCTAATGACAAAAATAGGCGCATCCAAACACGGAACCACCTCAAACCTAGTTGATTGAAACTGTTTCGGGATTTCTCCAATAGCCCAATGAAGTGTTGTGGTCTCAACATAATAGTAATCCCTACCCGAAAACATTATTGGGTGGCTTGCCTCCACCGAGTCACAATGCACGCCAAGTGCCAAATGATCTGGCATCGACAAAAGCACAAAATCAACCCCCATCTCTTTCAACATGGCAGCCAACAATACCGTTTTGTCCTCACAATCACCAACGCCATCAGCCAAGGTCTCAATAGGATAGCGCACGTAGTTCTCTTCTCCCATCGACGTTTCATCGGTAACATAAGGAAGCGCCTGTACAAATGTCACAGCAGAACGAATCATCTCCAGCTCTGTGGAAACAGAATCAGCAAGTTGTCTTGTCAACTCACGAAGCGCCTCCCTGTCATGTTCCGAATAAATAAAGCCACAATAGCTGGCAAGACCGACATACGCCGTATTTTCATACTGATATGCTTGATGTTCACGGTCCTTACGGTAATAGTCCAGTAATTGGCTATCCATAGCCAAGGTGCATTCCCGCTTCTTTCCCACACAGTCCCACTCATAATGAAGTTGTATCAGGCTGTCATTCTCGGCAGCCAATACTACCGAGCCAAATAGTAATCCTATCGCAAGAAATATTGTCCTCATAGTTCACATCAAATACAATGATAGAACTCGGTGATCGCTTTTTTATTTTCCCCAATAATGGAATTCCTTCACTTCCTTCTGAAGTTCTTTTACAGCAGCCTCCAACTGTTCATCAACACCAGATGCCATCTTCTCTGGAGTGTTGCGTACCTTTACATCAGGTTCCAACTGGGTGTTTTCCAACCAATTGCCCTGTTCAGTACGATAACCCACCACAGGCAAGCCGAAATACAGCGATGGATCCTGCAAAGTTTCCCACGTTACACTTGACATAGTTCCCGGGACCGGCATACCCACCAAAGCACCCATCTTTTTGTAATGATAGACCCATGGAGTGCCATGAGCGTTGCTGTAGTTGGCTTCGCCGATGATCATCACAGAAGGCTTGTTGTATCGACGCGACGGCATCACGCATGCCACGCTGTCATGAATCACTTGTTCAAGGTACTTCTCGCCGCTGAAAAGGGTCTCGATGTCTTCATGTAGACGGCCTCCTCCATTGAAACGTGTATCAATGACAATGCCATCGCATAGGTTATACTTGCCCAATATCTGGGAATAAATGTCACGATAGCTGGCATCACCCATGCTCTTAACATGGACATAACCCAGCTTACCATCCGACAATTCCTTCACAATCTGTTCGTTACGCTTTACCCAACGGTTATACAAAAGGTCGTTCATAGTCCCATGGCTAATGGGCTTCACCGTTTCTGACCACCGATTATGGTTGACAGGGTTGTACACCTCCACCAGCACTTGTTTTCCCACCTTATTGTTAAGCAACGGATAATAGTCCTCGCCAGCCTTAATCGAAACACCATCAATCTTCTCAATCACACAACCAGCGACCACTTTCGAGGCTTTTCTGTCAAAGGGACCTCCTTCCACCACCTCATCAACCTTGATTCCGTCGCCACGATAGTCAAGATCCAACAGCACACCGAACTCCGCAGTGATGTCTCCTTTGCTTGACGGACGATAACCCGAACCCGTATGCGATACATTCAACTCACCCAAGATCTCACTCAACATTTCCGAAAAGTCGTAATTGTTGTTGATATGTTGCAGGAACGGATGATACGCTTCTTTCATCATATCAATATCCACACCATGCTTGTCCGTCATAAAGAAACGCTTGTCTATCTGCAAAAACACATGGTTGAACATGTATTCCCGCTCCTCAGCCAAGTCAAGCTGCATCGTAGCATCATAATTGATGGAGGTCGATTTACCGCCCTTGGCTTCCACTTTTTGAAGGTTACCTCCCGATAGCAAAAAGAGGTTGTCGCCCTTCTTATCCATGCGAAGCTCAGCACCACCCTTGCCAATCTTTTTCAAGATCTTCATTGACTTCTCGCGTATTTCCAACTCCCAAAGATCAAATCCTTTTTCAAACGACGACATGAAATACAACTTGTCACCGTCCTTGGAAAGCACCATCCCGCTCAGACGCGACGACATGGGTGTCAAACGCTGTACTCGATCTTGCAAATGATCCAGCTCCACTATGATAGCCTTTGTCTCTTTAGTCTCCTCTTCCTTTTTTTCTCCATCCTTGTCCTTATCTTTCTTCTTGTCTGCTTTTTTCGTCTTCGATTTCTTATCCTCCTTAGGTTCCTCTTTCTTAGCTTCTTTTTTTCCCTTCTCAATCTCCTTCAAAAGTGCATATTCTTCCTTATTCATCATGAATTTGTCATAAGCATCCTGATTCACAAAGGCGATGAACGCATCATTTTGGCTACCCCAGGAAGCATGGGAACGCATCCCGTAACGGTCGGAAACAAAGATGATTGCGTTGCCGTCAAGTGCCCATCTCGGCTTGTCGTCTATGTAGGCGCTTTCAGTGATATTGTAAACCTTCATATCACCGCTCGCCGACACGATTCCAACATCGGAATACGGATCGCGCATATTCGTGATGAGTGTCAAAGCGAACCATTTCCCGTCAGGAGACCATTGATAATCCATGCTGCCGTAATGCTGTGTGCCATCCGTGATCTGACGTACTTCTTTGGTAGCAACATTATAGACTTTCAAGACATTACGATTCTCGATATAAGCTATTTCCTTCCCGTCAGGCGAGAATTCGGGATTGCTTCGTTCGATGCCGTCATTTTCAAACAAAGGTGTCTCCTCAATCAAGGTAGCATAGGCAAAGCTGTAGTCCTCTTTGCGAACGATCTTGGCTTGATATAGATTCCAATAACCGTCACGTTCCGAAGCATAGACCAATGTACGGCCGTCCTTTGAGAAAGATGGGCTTCGCTCCGCCTGTGGCGTATGGGTGATCTGCTTGGTGGTTGCATAGTCGTCAACGCCTGTCACAAAGACATCTCCACGGGAGACAAAGGCGATCAGCTTGTCGTCGGCACTCAACGCAAAGCTGCCGGCGCCCTTGAAATCCTGTTTCACCAGCTGCTCATTCGGCTGGTCGTTGACAATCTCCACCGACACCTTTTGCGGTTCCTGTCCAATACGCTGGGTATAGATCTCGCCCATGTAACCGTAACAAAGCAAGCCATTTTGGGCCACACTCAAAAAACGGACCGGATGCGTCTTGAAAAACGACACCTGCTCCACTTGATTGAGGTTGTTTGCTGGAGCCTTATAGACGTTAAAGCTACCGTTGTTTCGTTCACTAAGAAATACAACTTCTTGACATCCAGGTAGATAACATGGATCACGATCCTCGCCGGGATTCAAGGTCATGATAGTATGCGTCTTCTTTTTCGCGTCATAGTAAACCATATCACGTGCCACCGACGACACATGATGTTTACGCCACGCATTCTCACCGCCTTTCCTATCCACATACAAAAACGACTTTCCGTCCTTGTCGAACGACATCCCACTCACTGGAACCGCCAGCACTTGTTCGGGACGACCTCCTTCAACGCTCACCTTATACAACTCAGTGATCCAACCCGATGCAAACTGGATGTTCTTGGCAGACTTCTGTACCTGCGCCGAGAAATAGATCTCCTTCCCATCAGGAGAAAAAGCCCATGGCAGTTCTGCAGCAGAATTGGTTGTGATCCTATTCGCGATACCGCCTTCGGCAGGCACTGTATAAAGGTCGAAATTCCCATTTCGATCCGAGGCAAATGCCAATGTCTTGCCGTCGGGCGACCATACCGGCATGGTCTCATACGAAGGACTGGTGGTAATTTGGACGGCCTTTCCACCATTCACATTCACGACATATATGTCCCCCTTGTAACAAAAGGCAATCCTGTCCCCTTGCGGAGCGATGACATTGTAGCGCATCCATAACGGCTGGGCCGACAGTTGGACGCTGACGATCACCAAAAAGCTGAGTATTAGGCGTTTCATGTTGACTAGTTGTATTGTTAGGATTATTTTACACGGAACCAGAATACGGATTCATCTTCGAGAAACAGTTCCAATTTATCACCCACATGCACGGGGCCGACTCCCCTTGGCGTGCCGGTGAAGATGTAATCGCCTTCCTTCAAGGTCACGAAATGCGACACATGGGAAACGATCCTGTCAAAGCTGAAAATCATGTCGCGGCTATTGCCCTGCTGGGCCCACTGATCATTAAGTTTCATTCCAAAACCGATCTCGGAAGGATTGTGCAACTCACTGATTTTCTTAAACTCGCCGATAGGAGCTGAACTGTCGAAAGCCTTCGCAATTTCCCAAGGAAGACCTTTTTCGATACAACGGCGTTGCAAGTCACGAGCCGTAAAGTCAATGCCCACGGTGATGGCATCATAATAGTTATGGGCAAAACGCTCTTCAATGGAACGACCTGGTTTGCAGATGCGGATCACTAGTTCCGTCTCAAAGTCGATCTCCTGAGAAAAGTCAGGATAGAAAAAGGGGTTGTGTGGCAAAAGCAGTGCCGAGGCCGGCTTCATGAAAAACAACGGTTCTTTGGGAAGCTCATGGTCGAGTTCAGCGATATGAGCCAAGTAGTTTCGTCCGATACAGATGATCTTCATGGCATCTATTATATGAGGGTTTTCTTGCCACCCATCTCAAGCTTGATCTTGGTGATGAGTTTCTTGGTGTAGAGTGGGAAATCGCTATTCATCATCCACGAATAATAGGAAGGCTCCATGCGGAAGACATCCGCAACACGTTTCCCCTTGTGTTTCCCAAAGAAGAAGACCTCTTTGCCTTCGCTATCATAGATGATTTGCCCCGAAAGATCGGCATTTTGGTGGTGTGCCGAGAACTTTGACAATTCCTTCATGTCGTTGACGGGACCTTGCGAGCGATTGCCTTTGCCGTCCTCATAATCGACACCTTCATATTTGTCAAGCATGGCCTTCAGCACCTCATACGTCGCCTTGGTGTCGGCTTCGGCGCCATGGGCGCCTTCCAGTTCTGCATGGCAGAAGAAACGATAGGCGCCTTTCAGCGTACGAGGTTCCATCTTCATGAAGATGTTCATCACGTCGATGAAGTCACGCCCTTCCAAGTTGAAGTCCACATCCACCCGCAAGAACTCCTCAACCAGCACGGGAAGGTCGAATTTCAAAATATTGTAGCCTGCCAGGTCGGCATTGCCGATAAACAGCGCTATTTCCCTGGCTTTGTCACGAAAAGTCGGTTCATTGGCTACCATCTCATTCGTATAGCCATGCACCGAAGAGGCCTCTTGCGAGATGGGCATTTCTGGATTGAGCAGCCAACGGCGCTGTTCCTTCTCCCCTTGTGGAGAGACCTTCAAGATGCTGATTTCAACGATACGGTCATGGGTCGTATTGAGGCCCGTTGTTTCCAGATCGAAAAACACGATGGGACGTTTCAAGTTCAGTTCCATTTTTTGACTTCTTTTTTGTGCAAAAATAACAACTTATCCGCATTTTTTTCATGAATTCTCCCCTCTCTCACGAAATAATATTACTTTTGTGCGATTTTTCAATCCAAAAAGACATTTGTAGTACGAAATCAAAACTTGAAAAACATGATGGAAGAAAATGAATTGCAGAATGGAAGAGACGACTTGTTCTCAAAAGCGGTAAGAGCAGGGAAAAGAACGTATTTCTTCGATGTGAAGACGACCAGAGGCGATGAGAAATACCTCACGATTACAGAGAGTAAGCGTCGTTTCGACAACGACCAAAACCGCTTCTTCTTTGAGAAACACAAGATTTTTTTGTACAAAGAGGATTTCCAAAAGGTCTCCAAGGCCTTGACCGACGCCATCAATTTCATTGAGACTGGCGAATACCCTGAAGATTACAACGAGGAGCCCATCCCACCTACCGAGGACGGCCTCGAAAAATGGTTCGACGATCTGGAGAAAAACCTTTGATCGACGATCACAAAAAGCCATGGAGGCCGCACGAAAGTGAGGCCTCTTTTATTTTTCAACAAAAGAAATGGTTGTTGATAACTTTCATCAGACACGCACAACAAAACCCTGTCAAAAAACGTACTTTTGCCCAACGATTATTAAGTCATCAATCTGAGATATATTCATGGGAAAAATCATCGCTATAGCCAACCAAAAGGGCGGCGTGGGAAAGACCACCACGGCCATCAACCTGGCTGCCAGCCTTGCCGTCCTCGACCATAAGACCCTACTTATCGATGCCGATCCACAAGCCAATGCCACCTCGGGCGTGGGCTTCGATCCGAAAACAATTGAGACCAGCATCTACGAGTGCATCATCGAGCGCACCGACCCACACAAGGTCATCGTGGAAACCGAAACACCCAATCTCTTTCTGCTGCCCGCACACATCGACCTTGTCGGTGCCGAGATTGAGATGATCAACCTCCCTGAGAGGGAAAAAATGATGCGACAGACTTTGGCGACCGTCAAGGGAGAATATGATTTCATCATCATCGACTGTTCCCCGTCGTTGGGCCTCGTCACCGTCAACGCCCTCACCGCCGCCGACTCCGTCATCATCCCGGTACAATGTGAATACTTTGCACTCGAAGGGCTCGGCAAGCTGCTCAACACTATCAAGATCGTGCAAAACCGCCTCAACCCCGAATTGGACATCGAAGGCATCCTGTTGACCATGTTCGACACCCGTCTCCGCCTGTCAAAGCAAGTGGTCGAGGAAGTCAAGATGCATTTCCAAGACATGGTGTTCGACACCATCATCAACCGCAACACACGCCTTGGCGAAGCACCCAGTTTCGGCAAGACCATCATCATGCACGACGCCGGATCGGTTGGCGCCATCAACTATCTAAACCTTGCCAGGGAAATCTTGGAAAAGAACCCTTCATTAAATTGAAAGAAAGAGCAATATGTCAGATAACAATAAGAAAAACAGAGGTTTAGGACGCGGCTTGGACGCCATCTTGCAGAGTCCCGAGACAGACATCACCAGCAGGGACATCAGCGGCGATTATGTCGCAGGCGCCGTTGCCGAGATCGACATCAACCTCATCGAGACCAATCCTTTCCAACCACGCACCGAGTTCGACCAGGAAGCGTTGGAAGAATTGGCACACTCCATCAAAGAGCAGGGCGTCATCCAGCCCGTCACCGTCAGAAAACTTGGATACAACCGCTACCAGCTGATCTCGGGCGAACGCCGACTGAGAGCCTCCAAACTCGCTGGGCTCTCCAAGATCCCGGTATTCATCCGCATCGCCAACGACGAGCAGATGCTGGAACTTGCACTCATTGAGAACATCCACCGCGAAAACTTGAACGCCATCGAAGTGGCCATCTCCTATCAACGACTCATCGACGAGTGCAACCTCACCCAAGAGCAGTTGAGCGAAAAAGTGGGCAAGAGTCGCTCTGCCATCGCCAACTTCCTGCGCTTGCTGAAACTCCCAGCGGAGATCCAGATCGCCCTCCGTGATGGCCACATTACCATGGCACACGCACGAGCTCTCATCAACGTGGAAGACAAAGAGGCGCAGCTGAAACTCCTTCAGCAGATCATCGAAGACGAACTCAATGTCCGACAAACCGAGGATCTCGCCAACAAAGCCAAGATCACGGACAACAGCAAGGAGCCGCGCAAGCAGACCAACTACCTGCCCGACCATTTCAAGGCACAGATCAAGACGCTCTCACAGGCGCTGAACACCAAGGTCAAGGTGAAACGCAACCTCAAAGGCCAAGGCAGCGTCGTCATCGACTTCAAGAACGAAGCCGAATTCGACCGCATCATTCAACTCTTCAACAAGCAATAAATGCCACGCCGCCTCCGACATTGCTGCTGTCTCCTATTGGGATGCGTCCTCTTGTTGTCCTCCATGACGGTACAAGCCCAGAAAAAGACGCATAGCCCCAAGAAAGCCGGCATCATGTCTGCCATCCTCCCAGGTCTCGGTCAGGTTTACAACGGCAAATGGTGGAAAGTACCCATCGTTTACGCAGGTCTCGGAGGCATAGGTTATCTTGCATACAGCAACTACACCGACTATCAAA
The DNA here is from genome assembly GCA_017537965.1 of Bacteroidales bacterium. GTDB lineage: Bacteria > Bacteroidota > Bacteroidia > Bacteroidales > F082 > Limimorpha. Next base: position 8,471 of record JAFYJV010000026.1, read on the forward strand.
CCTTTCTGAACGCCTATAAGATCAAAACGGGCAACCTCGAAGAAGGAGTAACTCCCAGTACGATTGAGCTTCAACTGGCCGAATACTACCAAGCCAGCCAACTGCAGACTTACAAGGAAAGCTACCGGCGCGACTTTGAGTTGTATTGCATCCTTCTCGGTGTGTGGTATGGGCTCAATATAGTAGATGCTGTTGTTGACGGGCACCTATACACCTACGACATCAGCGATGACCTGAGTTTTAGCATAGACCCCAATTTCAACATCCCCGAAGCGCCTTGTCTTTGCTATTCCGGCGGGCGACAGACGGGGCTTACTTTTGCTTTCCATTTTTGACATGAAAATAGCACTCATAGGATACGGAAAAATGGGCCATGAGGTGGAGAAAACCGCACTCGCCCAAGGCCATGAAATCGTTGTCACCATCGACAACGAACAGGAATGGGACGAACGCCTGTCTCTTTTGAAACAAGCCGACGTTGCCATTGAGTTCAGTCAACCCGACCAGGCATTTGCCAACATCAACCGTTGTTTCGACCTTCATTTACCCATCGTGGTGGGTACCACGGCTTGGTACGGCCATCTTGACGAAGTCAAACAGCGCTGCAAAAATGAGGGACAGAGCCTGTTTTACGCCCCCAACTTCAGCATCGGCATGAACATGGTCTTCATGATGAACAAGCAACTGGCACGTTTTGCAGAGCAATACGGCTATTCACTAAAAGTGGCTGAGACCCATCATATTCACAAGCTTGACAAGCCCAGTGGAACCGCTGCCAAACTCGCCAACGACATCCTCGCCGAGAGCAGCCGTTACCAACGTTGGAGTATCGACGAGCCCACATGCCCCGAAACCATTTCAGGAGAAGCCTGCGATGTCCTTCCCATTGAAGTCACTCGCGAGGGCGAGGTGTTCGGCATCCACAGCGTCACCGCCTTATCCTCTGCCGACCGCATCACCCTCACCCACGAGGCCTTCAGCAGAGAAGGTCTTGCCAAAGGCGCCCTTGCTGCCTCACAGTTTTTAATGGGTAAGAAGGGCTGCTTCACAATGGAGGATTTGTTTGGCGCCTAAAGGCTGTTTTTGTTATCTTTGCAAAATAATAAACGGAAGCAATTCCCGTTAATAGTGAAATTGTATTATAAAATATGTCACTGATTCTCTTCATCATCCTAATTCCTGCCCTGTTCACAGTGCCGATCGCGTTCACCTGGAAGCAGTTCAAAGCCGCAGGTCAAAAAGGCTGGCAGGCCTTCGTTCCTTACCTCAACATCTTCGTGCTGTTGAAGATCATCAAGAAACACAAGAAATTCTGGTGGTGGTTTTTCATCATCTTCCCGTATATCAACATCTTCATGCTTTTCCTCATGCTCATCGAGCTGGGCAAATGCTTTGGCCGGTTCAAAGTGTGGGAGGAATTCATGGCCGCCATCCTGCCTTTCATCTTCTTCCCGCTTATCGTGAAGGATGACCCTTATCAGGATCCCGCCACCGCCAAGAGGCCCAAGAAATCGACCGCCCGCGAGTGGTTCGATGCCATCGTGTTCGCCGTAGTGGCCGCCTTGATCATCCGCACCTATGTATTCGAGGCCTTCACCATCCCGACCTCCAGCATGGAGAAGTCGCTCTGCGTAGGCGACTACTTGATTGTCAGCAAGATCCACTACGGTCCCAAACGCCCCAACACACCTTTGTCGTTCCCATTTGTACACAACACGTTGCCTTTTAGCACCACCAAGAAATCATATCTAGAGTGGATCAAATTGCCCTATCACCGCTATCCCGGCGTATCCACCATCAAACGCAACGACCCCATCGTGTTCAACTACCCTGCTGGCGACACCGTATGCGACAAGTTCCAAAGCAGCATAAGCTACTACGACCTCATCCGCGAATACGGCCGTCAGAGAGTTTGGACTGACCACGCCAACTTCGGCAATGTCATTGCCCATCCAGTGGACAAGCGAGAGAACTACGTGAAGCGCCTCATTGGCATGCCCGGCGACACCCTGCAAATTATCGACGGGGTAGTGTATATCGACGGCAAACCGGGATTCCAGCCCGAAAACATGCAGTTCAACTATACCGTCACCACCACAGGCAATGGCATCAACCAACGAATCCTCGACACCTACCATATCACGGAAGCATACCGCGGTGCCTCACCCAACGAAGCCATCATGAACATCAGCGAGAAGGTGGCCGTGGAACTTCGAAAGCTCCAGTTCATCACCTCTGCCGAAAAGCGCATCACGCCAGCCGGACAAGGCACCAACTACGAACTCTTCCCCCACCGTCCCGACCTTTATCCCTGGAACGTTGACAACTACGGCCCCATCGTGATGCCAAAGAAAGGCGAGACCATACAACTCAACATGGAAAACCTGCCTTTGTACGAACGCATCATCCATGCATACGAGCTTCATGACCTGCAAGTCAAAGACAACCAAATCCTTATCGACGGCCAGCCCGCCGACAGTTACACTTTTGCCATGGATTATTATTGGATGATGGGCGACAACCGCCACAACTCAGCCGACTCGCGCTACTGGGGTTTCGTGCCCGAAAACCATATCGTAGGCAAGGCGATCTTTGTTTGGCTCTCCCTTGACAAAGAAAAAGGCGGTATCCGTTGGGATCGAATGTTTAGGATTCCAAAATAAAATTATTTTTGCTATCTTTGCGCTTCATTTGAAGACGAGAAACAATGGCTGAAAACAAGAAAAGAGAGAACACCTTCAAGCCCAAACTTGAACCTCCAACCGTGACAGAAGACAAGGTCGAGATCCAAGTCAAGGATCCCGATGCACCCAAAAAAGCGGCTACTCCAAAGAAAACCCACGAGTCCGCCGACAAGAACGAGAAAAAGTCGGTGAAGTCGAAGAAAGAAAACAAAAACACCACACCCGATCCAAGGATACGGTATGGCATTGGCTTTTTGATCTTGTGTATAGCACTCTTCCTGGCCCTGTCGTTCATCTCCTATTTCGTTAGCTACTTCAACGGCACCTACCAGGAGACGGGCACCCTTCTTTTCAACAAAGCCATCCAATTCGACGTCATCACAGGCAAATTCGGCTCCTTCCTGGCACAAGTCCTTATCAAGGAGTCGTTTGGCATCGGTGCGTTCTTCTTCGTCTATCTGCTCACCATCATCGGCTTGCGTCTCACCATCGGCTCCAAGATACGGATGTGGAACATTTGGAAATGGGCCATCATGCTTCTCGCCTGGCTACCGCTACTTTTTGCATTCATCCATTTCATCGCTCCCAACAAGGCTTGCGAGATTTTCGGCGGTGCCGTAGGGAAATTCCTGAACGCCAATCTCTTCAATTTCATTGGCAAGTCGGGCGTCATCCTCACTATTATCTTCGTCTTCCTGCTCTACCTGCTTTTCGAGTTCAACCTCAACATTGATGCTATTAGGCAATGGCGCGAAAGAAGAGCCGACCGACGAGCCATGAAACTGGCACAGAAGCAAGATGCCAAGCACAACGACTATTACGACAACCAAGAGCGTCCTACTGATAGCGACAATCCAACTGATTCTACTGACGACGAAGACGAAGATCTTGATTTCGACGAGGAGGAGCTCCCTCCCATCACCGTGATCCACAGACCTGTCGAGAACACGCTCAAGACCGACAATCTTCCCGTCCAAGACGAAGTTGAACTGGACCCCAACTCCCCCAGCAACACCCCTATTGACAAAGACAAGGACAAGCCTGCCACCGACACCCCGTTGGAGGTGGTAAATCAAAGCCAAAACGAGAAAGTAGAACTGGTCATTGAGAAAACACCCGAAGAGGTCACCATCAAAGACGGCAAAGAGCACCATACCATCGACACCCCATACGATCCCCATTACGAGCTCAGCGACTTCAAGTTCCCCGGACTGGACCTGTTGAGGGATTTTGGCGACAAGCGCGCCGAAGTGAGCAACGAAGAGTTGGAAGCCAACAAGAACAAGATCGTGGAGACCCTTGCCAATTACGGCATTCAGATCGATAAGATCAAAGCCACCATCGGTCCCACTGTCACCTTGTATGAGATTGTCCCTGCGGCAGGTGTCCGCATCTCCAGAATCAAGAACCTGGAAGACGACATCGCGTTGAGTCTCGCCGCCCTGGGCATCCGCATCATCGCCCCCATCCCCGGCAAGGGTACCATCGGCATAGAAGTTCCAAACAAGAAGCCCGAGACCGTCTCCATGAAGAGCGTTCTCGCCTCCGAGAAGTTCCAGAACAACAAATTCGCGCTACCCTGCGCCATCGGCAAGACCATCTCCAACGAGACCTACGTCTTCGACCTGGCCAAGATGCCTCACATCCTGATGGCTGGCGCCACAGGTCAAGGCAAATCGGTCGGACTGAACGCCATCATCGCCTCACTGCTCTACAGCAAGCACCCTTCTGACTTGAAGTTCGTCATGGTTGACCCCAAGAAAGTGGAGCTCACGCTCTACAACCGCATCGAGCGCCATTATCTGGCCAAGCTGCCCGACTCGGAAGACGCCATCATCACCGATGTCAACAAGGTGGTCCGCACGCTCAACTCCCTCTGCATCGAGATGGACGATCGCTACAACCTCTTGAAAGCCGCTGAATGCCGCAACATCATCGAATACAACGAGAAATTCAAGTCACGCCGGTTGCTCCCCACCGAAGGGCACCGTTACCTTCCTTATATCGTCCTTGTGGTGGACGAGTTCGCCGACCTTATCATGACGGCCGGCCGCGAAGTGGAGTCGCCTATCGCCCGTCTGGCCCAGCTGGCTCGCGCCATCGGCATCCACCTCATTATCGCAACCCAGCGCCCGTCAGTGAACATCATCACAGGCTCCATCAAGGCCAACTTCCCAGCCCGTATCGCCTTCCGTGTCATTTCAGCCGTCGATTCCAAGACCATCCTCGACCAGAGTGGCGCCAACCAACTCATCGGACGCGGCGACATGCTGCTCTCCACTGGCAACGACTTGGTGCGTTTGCAATGCGCCTTCATCGACACCCCCGAGGTGGAGGCCATCACGAGCTTCATCGGAGAACAGAGAGGATATAGCGAGCCATTCCTGCTGCCCGACGTCCCCGAGACCGACAGCAACTCAGGAGATGGCGACTATGACGATGACGATGTTCGCGACAGCCTCTTTGAGGAAGCAGCCCGCATCGTGGTGCAGACACAGCAGGGATCCACGTCCATGATCCAGCGCAAACTCAAGCTTGGCTACAACCGGGCCGGCCGTATCATCGACCAACTGGAGGCCGCCGGCATCGTTGGACCTTTCTCCGGAAGCAAGTCACGCGAAGTAAAAGTCGCCAACGAGTTCGCTTTGGAACAGATTTTGAAGGATCTGGAACTCAAAGATCAAGGAATATGAGAAAGCACATCCAAATCATCGCAGGCATCCTCCTGCTGCTTGCCTCGAACGCAATGATGGGCCAAGACAAGGCCAGTGAACTCGTCAATAACCTTTCCAAATCCCTCAAGAAACACAAAAACACTGAGGTGATCTTCACCTATCAATCCCCAGGAAGTTCCGAGGCTAAAGACGGGCAAGTGTTTCTCCAAAACGATGCCTACAAAATCATCCTCGAAGAACAGCACACCATCTCCGACGGGAATCTCATCTGGACCTATCTCGTCGAAGAAGAAGAGATGTATATCAGCAAGGTTGACGAAAACAGCGACAGCCCCGTCCAACTTTTCACCGACCTAGAGAAGGAAAGCACTCCCAAACTCAAAGGCACCGATGCCAACGGCAACACGGTCATTGAGCTTTACGACAACCGCGGGAACTCTATGGACATCACCCTCAAGTTCGACAAGAAAGGGGATCTGAAAAGACTCGAAATGCAATACGAAGAAGGCACGCTGGTATTTAACATCACCGACATCAAGTTTGACCTTGATTTCGAAGACGGTTTCTTTGCTTTTGACGAGAAGGCCTACCCCAACGTTGACATTATCGACATGAGATGAAAGTCGTATTCCTGGCACGATGGTATCCGCACAAGTACGACCCAATGTTCGGGCTGTTTGTGCAACGTCATGCCGAAGCCGCAGCTCTTCACAACGACATCACAGTGGTTTATGTCCATCCCGACGGGAACACTGTCGGCAAATACGACATCGAACGCGCCACAGAAAACGGTGTGGACACCATACGTGTCTATTACAGGAAAGCTGGCAAGATCCTCTCTGCATTGCGCTATTACCGTTCCTGCAAGAAAGCTTTGAGACTTGCCGGAAAACCCGATCTGATCCATGTTCACGTGTTGACACGAATGGGCTTAATCGCCTATCTCCAAAAGCTATTCCACCACATTCCCTATCTCGTCACCGAGCACTGGTCGCGTTATTTGCCCGGCAACGATTTCAGCGGTGGTCTCCGCAAGGCAGCCACCCGCCTCGTGGTCAGGAACGCCGCCATGGTGACCACCGTGACAGAGAACTTGGCTCAAGCCATGAAAGCCCATGGGCTTCGCAACCCGAACTACGTCGTCCTGCCCAATGTCGTGGATTTCAGTTTATTCCAACCTAAGCCGCATCACAACGAGGTCCCTAAGATCGTCCATGTCAGCTGTTTCGAAGACCAATCGAAAAACATCAGCGGGCTCCTGGAGGCGTTGAAACTGTTGAAGGATCGGGGCATTCCCTATCAAGCTGTCCTCATCGGCGATGGAATGGATTTTTCAGCGATGAGAACGCACGCCCATACGCTTGGTTTGGAAGACCATGTGCGTTTCACAGGACTGTTGCAGGGACAAGCATTGGCTGACGAGATGGCATCGGGCAACTTCCTGGTGGTCTCCAGCCATTACGAAAACATGCCGGTGGTGATTCTTGAAGCCTTGGGATGCGGACTTCCCGTTGTCAGCACCCGTGTGGGCGGCATCGCCGAGATCATCAACGAAAGCAACGGGATCTTGGTTGCTCCACGAAACGCCAACCTTCTGTCGGAGGCAATGGAACAATGCTGCCGCACCTATAATAAATACGATCCCGAAAGCTTAAGAGCTCAAGTGATGGAACGATACGACATGAAACAAGTCGGAAAAATGCTTGACGAATGGTACCGTGAGATTATTCACCCACAGTGTTCTTCATGATGCCGATACGGGAAGCCTCGATAAACTTGATGATCAAGTCAACATCTTCAGAAGCGGGCAGGTTTGCCTTGATATGCTGCACAGCTTGCGAAACATTCATGCCTGTGCTATAGATCACACGATACACATCCTGAATGGCATTGATACGCTCTTTGGAGAAGCCTCTGCGTCCAAGGCCGATGTAGTTCACACCAGCGTAAGAGACAGGATATCCCGTACCCGTCTTCACAAACGGAGGGATGTCTTTGTTGATCATGGCACCGCCCGAGATCATCACGTGGGCACCGATACGGGTAAACTGCGACACTGCAGCAAGGCCTCCCAGAATAGCCCAGTCCTCAACAGTGATATGGCCCGCCAGGGTGGCCGCATTTGCCATGATGACGTTATCGCCTACATAACAGTCGTGTGCCACATGCGTGAAAGCCATCAGGAGACAATTCTTCCCCACCATGGTCTTGCCACTGGCAGCGGTACCTTTATTGATGGTGGCCGACTCGCGCACGGTGGTGCCGTCGCCAATGAAGCAATAGGTAGTCTCTCCTCGGTATTTCAAATCCTGAGGGATGGCTGAAATCACAGCGCCGGGAAATATCTTGCAGTTCTTACCGATACGAGCCCCATCCATGATGGTGACATTAGGTCCGATCCATGTGCCAGAGCCTATTTCCACATCCGCACCGATCCAGCTGAAAGGTTCAATCTTCACGTCCTCGGCGATGCGGGCATCAGGATGGATATATGCCAAAGGTTGATTCATTGCATACAGTATTAGTCCTGTTGAAGCATGGTGTGTTTGATCTTACGGGCAAATGCCGTATTGGAGAAATGCCCTGGCTTGAAGGCTGTGACATGCCCTTTGATGGGTTTGCCCACCAGCGTCAGGTCGCCTATCACATCAAGCAGTTTATGCCGTGCAGGTTCGTTGTCGAAATAAAGGTCCACGTTGTTCAAGATACCGCCTTCCTTGACAAGCACTTTAGGCTTCTTGAAGAATGCGGCGATATGGTCCAGCTCTTCAGAGGAGACGTTTTTGTTGACAAACACGATCGCATTGGTCAAGTCGCCGCCTTTGATGAGATTTCTACTCAAGAGGGTCTCCAGTTCATGAAGGAAGACAAAGGTACGGCAGGGAGCGATCTCTGTCTCAAAGTCCTTCATATTGTGCAACGAGGCGCTTTGTTTATCCAAAACCTTGGTGTTGTATTTCACGGTGACATCCACTTGAAAGGAGTCGCACGGTTCGATAGACAGTTCAATGCCCAACACATCGTTCCTATAAGAGATAGGCTCTTTGATCACATAATAGTTACGCGGAGCTTTTTGCTCAACGATGCCGGCTTCCTTCAACACCTTGACAAATTCCTTGCCGCTGCCGTCCATGATGGGCATCTCCTCCACATCGATGTCGATCAGCACATTGTCAATGCCCATGCCCCTCAACGAGGCCAGCACATGTTCCACGGTATATATCTTGACGCCACCTTTTCCAAGGGTGGTTCCTCTTGTTGTATCAATCACATTGTCCACATCGGCCTCGATGATCGGCTGATCCTCAAGATCCACACGACGAAAACGTATGCCAGTATTCACTGGTGCGGGATTGAAAGTCAAGGTGCCACATTGACGAGTATGAAGACCTGCGCCGGTCACACTGACCTTTCTTTTTAGAGTACACTGCTTTTCTTCCATAAAAACCGTTCTTGAGTTCCTATTGCCTCAAGAAAAACGGGCAAAAATAGAGAAAATTACTGAAATACCAAAGAAAAAACGCCTCAAAGGCTGGATTTAAGCCTTTCCACTTCTTTTTCAAGTACATCCAGCTTCCGCGCCATCTCGTCAAGGTGTCTGAAACGGGCGTTGGAACGAAGATATTGCCGCAAAGGTTGGATGGGAGTTCCCATGAATTCCTGATTTTCTTCCTTGATGCTTCCCATGATGCCGCATTGTCCTCCAAACTTGGAGCCGTCAGCGATGTGCAGGTGTCCAACGAAACCCGATTGACCGCCCACTACGCAGTTCTTTCCGAGATGTGTAGAGCCGCTGACCCCCACTTGTGCAGCCAAGGCGGAGTTCTCGCCCACTTCGACATTATGAGCCAGATGGACAAGATTGTCGAGTTTGACGCCCTTGTGCACATGAGTTGACCCCATGGTGGAGCGGTCGATGGTGGTATTGGCGCCGATCTCCACATCGTCGTCGATGACCACGTTACCCACCTGCGGGATCTTCTCATAATGGCCGTCTTCTTGGGGAGCGAAGCCAAAGCCATCGGCACCGATCACGGCTCCTGCATGAAGGATACAGCGTTTGCCGACCACCGTATTGCGGTACAGTTTCACTCCAGGATACAACGTTGTGCCATCGCCGATGACGGAGCCATCACCGATATAGACTTGGGGATAGACCTTCACATTGTTGCCAATGGTGACATTCTCGCCAACAAAAACAAACTCACCAAGATAGACGTTCTCACCGCATTTGGCACTCGGCGACATGAATGCCAAAGATGAAACGCCATTCTTCTCTTGCGACAGTTGATCGTAGTACGACAACAATTTCGCAAAGGCAGCGTAGGCGTCATCTACACGTATCAAAGTGGCGGATATGGGCGCCTTGACTTCAAAATCACGGTTGACGATGACTACGGAAGAGCCCGTCTCATATAAATAAGGAGTATATTTCGGATTGGCCAAGAAGCTCAACATACCAGTGGTGCCTTCCTCTATCTTGGCTACGTTCCACACTTCGACATTCGGATCGCCTTCCACCGTCCCCGACAGCAAGGCTGCTATTTGTAATGCATTGAATTTCATTCGTCTCGATTAGATTTCGTTAAACTCTTTCTTCAGTAAGGCGACGGCCTGCTCCACGAAAGGATTCGGCAATGCCACCAACGCCTGGGCTATCATGGCGACATCCGTGTCCACCTCCGTCTTGTCGAATGTGGCATTGATCTGCCCCACCAGTTCCTCTTTGGCCTGCTGGACCGCCTGCCAGGTGTCGGACGAGACGTACAACTGCTGTGCCATGTTATGTTCAAACTCGTCTTCCACATTCCGAAGCAACGCAATATGGAAGGCATCACGTTCCGTGCCCGGAACATATACCCGTTTTACCAGTACAGGCAGTTGGGAACGCTCCAAAAAAAGCAAGAAACGCTCACAGGCTTGAATCTTCAGTGGCGTGACCATTTTCATGGTTGCGATACGCATCTCGGCTTTGGCTTTCAGGCGCAGCTCCCATTCTCTCAGCTTGAAGCTACGGTAAACGATAAAGACTGCAACCGCCAGCAACAAGGCGATAACCACGAGAACGACAATGAGAAAGACATTCATGGAAATGTGATTTAGGATGCAAAGGTACGAAAAGAATTAAGAATTTAGAATTATGAATTAAGAATTATCGTAATTTTGCAATCCATTTTCATGCGTTGGAAAACAAATCAAGAATAAAACTTAAATACCGAATCATGAGTGAAATCATCTTATCAAACAGAGTGTTGAACATGGCTGAATCCGCCACCCTGGCCATGACCAACAAGAGCCGTGAGCTGAAGGCCCAAGGCATCGACGTCATCAGCCTAAGCATTGGCGAGCCCGACTTCAACACACCCGAATCGGCCAAGCAAGCCGGTGTTGACGCCATCAACAACAACGACACGCACTATCCGCCCGTACCTGGTACGCCCGCACTGCGCAAGGCCATCGCCAACAAGCTGAAACGCGACAACGGACTCGACTACAAGGACACCGACGTCCTCGTCTCGAACGGTGCCAAGCAGGCCATCAACAACGTCCTTCTCGCAGTCGTCAACGACGGCGACGAGGTCATCATCCCAGCCCCGTTCTGGGTATCCTACCCCGAGATGGTGAAGCTGGCTGGCGGCGTGCCTGTCATCATCAAGACCGACATCGAGCACGACTTCAAGATTACGGCCGAGCAACTCGAGAAGGCCATCACACCCAAGACCAAGGTCCTGATGATCAACACGCCTTGCAACCCCAGCGGCAGTGTCTTCACCAAGGCCGAGCTCACGGCCATCGCCGAGGTATTGAGAAAATATCCCAATATCGTCATCATCTCCGACGAGATTTATGAGTTCATCCAATACCAACAGAAACACGAGAGCATGGGACAGTTCGAGTTCTTGAAGGACCGTCTTGTCCTCGTCAACGGCGTCGCCAAAGGTTATGCCATGACTGGCTGGCGCATCGGCTACATCGCCGCTCCGCAAGCCATCGTGAAGGCCACCAACAAGATCCAGGGCCAAATCACCTCCGGTATCTGCACCATCGCACAAGCCGCTGCTGCCAAGGCCATGGAACTCAGCCCAGAGAACTCCAAGGAGATCCAGGACATGCTTGCCGCTTTCCGTCACCGCCGCGATACCTTCGTGAAGCTGCTGAACGAGATCCCAGGCGTGAAATGCAACACTCCCGCCGGTGCCTTCTATGTGTTCCCCGAAGTGAAGTCTTATTACGGCAAGACCGACGGTGAGACCGTCATCAAGGGCAGCGACGACCTCTGCATGTGGCTGCTCTACAACGCCCATGTCGCCTGCGTCGCCGGCAATGCCTTTGGCAACGACGACTGCATCCGTCTCTCCTACGCCACCTCCGAGGACAAGCTCGTGGAAGCCGTGAGAAGAATCAAAGAGGCTTTGACGAAACTTCGTTAACAGAAGGCAGAAGACATAAGGCAGAATGGAAGGTTTGATGGAACGGTTTAACGGGTTGAATGCCTTGGTGGTAGGCGACGTGATGATCGACACCTACTCGAAAGGCGTTGTCGAGCGCATGTCACCCGAAGCCCCTGTGTCCATCGTGAACCTGCGCGACCGTTTCAGCCGGCTTGGCGGAGCCGCCAACGTAGCCCTTAACCTCAAGGCTTTGGGAGCCGATGCCACCGTGTGTGCTGTCGTAGGCGACGACCTTCCTGCCGACACGTTTTTCGCATTGATGCAAGCTCATGGCATGAAGACGGACGGTTTGGTAAGAAGCGACAAACGGCGCACCACCGTCAAGCAGCGTGTCTTCAACGGCGACCAACAAGTGCTACGCATCGATGAAGAGGACACCTTCGACTTGACCGATGAGGAGCATCGTAACCTTTGGCATGTCATCGAAAAGGCCATGACAAAAACGCCCTTCGATGTCATCGTCTTGCAGGACTACAACAAGGGCGTCCTCACGGAGAAGATGATCCACGACATCATCCAGCTTGCCAACAGCAAGCACATCCCCGTTGCCGTCGATCCCAAGAAGAAGAACTTCTTCGCTTACGAAGGCGTCACGCTTTTCAAGCCCAACGCCAAGGAACTTCGCGACGGTCTCGGCGCGCGCGCCGAGACCGTCGCCGAGCTCCATCAGGCGGCCCGACAGCTGCAGGAGCGGCTGCGGTGCCCCTACCTGATGGTGACCCTCTCGGAGCGAGGTGTCATCATCCTGCACGACCCCTGTCTCAACGGCAAGGAATACGTCTTCCATCATCTCCCTGCCCATCAAAGAGCCATCGCCGACGTCTCCGGCGCCGGCGACACTGTGCTGAGCGTAGCCGCACTATGTGCAGCCCTTCAAATCGATGCGAAGACCACCGCGACACTATCGAACCTCGCAGGAGGACTGGTCTGCGAAGAAGTCGGCGTGGTGCCCATCGACAAAAGCCGATTCCTCGAAGAGGTCAAACGCATCTGTCATGAATGACCAGCAGGCCATCACTGCGATGTTCGACGGCATCGCTCCCAGATATGACTTGCTCAACCGTCTCCTCTCCTTTCATCTTGACACCCGCTGGCGCAAAAAGACCTCCAGAATGGTAAAGGAACACCTGTCGGAGATCCTTGGGGCATCCAGCCATCAGACCGCACCCACGGCCATCCTCGACGTGGCCACCGGCACGGCCGACCTCGCCTTGCAACTGTCCAAGGACAACCCTGAGGCGCAGGTGACGGGCATCGACCTCTCGCTGCCCATGTTGGAGATCGGAAACGACAAAATCCAGCGGCAACGGCTGGAGCATCAAGTCCACCTACAGGCAGCCGATGCGCAGCACCTTCCCTTTCCCGACCATAGTTTCGATGCCGTCACCTGCGCCTTCGGCGTACGCAACTTCGAAGCGTTGGAAGTGGGACTGCAAGAGATGCGCAGGGTCACCAAAGACAATGGCATCATAGCCATCCTGGAGTTCTCCATGCCCACCTCATGGTGGATTAGAGCCCCCTATCAAGGATACACCCGTTATCTCCTTCCTTTGATCGGCCGCATGATATCAGGCCACAAGGATGCCTACACCTATCTGCCCGAATCAATCAAGACTTTCTCAACCCAATCACTGACGGATCGACTGCTTGACATCGGCTTTCCCGAAGTGCACACAACCCATTTGTGCGGTGGTGTGGCCACCATATACATAGCAAACCTTAAAAAAAACGGAAGTGCTCTACAATAAAGCGCCCCAAACATCCGTTAAAATCACCTAAAACAGCACTTGTGAAAAGAGTATTCAAAATAGCCGTACTGCTTATTCTGGCGACACTTTGCACCATGGAGGTCCAAGCCCAACGCAGAAAAGTGATCTATCTCCAGAAATACAACAACGAGCCGTATCATTTCGGATTTCTTTTGGGAATCAACTTCATGGACTACTCACTGTTTATGGAGGACAACTATCAGAATACCGACCATCCGAAAAGCGAGTTTTCCAAAAGCGACAAGGACCTTCAGGGGTTTTCGAACGAACAATTGGATCATTTCAAGATTTTCAATGTGGAGAGTTATACCCAACCAGGCTTCTCTGTAGGTGTCATCGGCGATAAACGGCTGGGAGCGTACTTCAACCTGCGCTTCTGTCCCACTTTGAGTCTTAGCTCCAAGTTCGTGCAATATGAGACTCAGTTGTACGACCACTCGGGGAACATCATCCAGTTTACCAACGAAACTGGAACCGTCAAAAATACCAAGACCGTGACTTCGCACGACCAGTTGGCCACATTCTTGGAGTTTCCGCTGCTTGTAAAATACCGCTCCAAACGATACAACAACATCGGAGCCTATCTGATCACTGGCATCAATCCCAAGCTATATCTTGGATCCATCAAAGGCACGACCATTACTTCAGGCGCTGACGGCTATCCAGCAGTGCTCCAGATCAACCGCACCGATCTCGCTTTCGAATTCGGCACCGGCTTTGACATCTACAACCAATGGTTCAAGATGGGAATTGAAATCAAGATGAGCGTTGGCCTCCTCAACATCGTCAAGGACGATGCGTGGTCAAAAAACTACATCTACAACGCTCCAGTAAAAGAAGTGAGAAACAAGCAGTTGCAGCTGTCTTTTACCTTTGAATAAAATTATTTTTCCCGTTTTTGTTGCAGGTATGATTTTTTTGTCTAATTTTGCAGCGTCAAAACGAACCCCAAAGGCAAGTAAGACTGTTGGTCTCTTCGTCTAGTCTGGTCAGGACGTCAGGTTTTCATCCTGGTAACTCGGGTTCAAATCCCGGAGAGACTACAAGCCCGCCAAACAGCGGGCTTTTTTTATATCTTTGCATCATGAAAGCGACACGGATCATCATCAGCAGGCAACACAACCCCTATCTGAACCTCGCGGTAGAAACCTATCTCACCGACCATCAGGAGGAGGGCGTCGTCACGATGTATCTCTGGAAAAACCAACACACGGTGGTCATCGGGCTGAATCAGAACCCCTTCTTGGAATGTGACGTGAAACGCTTGAATGAGGAAGGAGGATTCCTGATGCGTCGGCGGACAGGCGGCGGTGCTGTGTATCACGACCTTGGCAACCTCAATTTTTCCTTCATTGCCGACAAGCACTACTACGATGTGCGGAAACAGCAGTCCGTCATCCAAGAGGCTTTGAAGAGTTTTGGATTGGAAGCCGAGATTTCTGGGCGCAACGACCTGCTTTGCCAAGGCAGGAAGTTTTCTGGAAACGCCTTTTTCAACGGGACTACAAACAACCTGCACCACGGCACCATTTTAATTAAGACCGACAGTGAGATGATGCAACGCTATCTAACAGTCAACAAAGCCAAACTGCAGAAACATGGTGTGAAATCCGTGGCCAGCCGGGTGGTGAATCTTTCGGAATTGGCCGACATTACCTCCGAAAACATTGTGGAGCCTTTGATCCATTCTTTTGAAAAAATTTATGGCACAAAAACAGAAACTGTTGATTTTGAAACTATTGCTTCTCTGGACGAGGTCAAAGAGACAGTGGATCGGATTTCTTCACACGACTATCTTTATGGCAAATGGGAACATTTTCGCGCCATCAAAAAAGGACAGTTCTCATGGGGCAACGTGGAGATCGGCTTTGTTGTTGACAGCGCCACGAATACCATCCGCGACATCACCATCGCTTCCGACAGCCTCGACACAGACATCATCCTTGAGACGGAACTCCAACTTCGGGGCCATAGCAGCATCACACCACCTTTCAGCGACAACATCATCAGCAACGACATCTTTCATCTGATTTACGAATGAGCAAGGCCGACCATAAAGAAAAACGCTTCATCAAACGTCCAGAATACCCTGGAGGGAAAGCCGCATTGTTGAAATACATCCAGGAAAATCTCCAGTATCCCGCCGACGCCTTGGAACAGCGCATCGAAGGCAACGTGAAGGTGTGGTATGAAGTCAACGACAATGGCGTCGTAGTCGATAGCAAGATCATCCAGTCGTTATCCCCCTCCTGCGACAAGGAAGCCCTTCGCGTAGTCAATTCCTTCCAGTACAGCCGGCCCAAAAACATACACCTCCGTGTAAAATCCGCTTTCACGATCATCATTAGATTCCGCTTGAAAGAAGCCGCTCAGAAGCTTACCATACAATACACCCAAGCCAACAAACCCAAGCCGACGAGCCCAAGCAAAAACTCTGAAACATATACATATACGATCAACTTTTAGCACTCACCAACCATGAAATACTATCTCCTGCCCTTCGGATGCCAGATGAACCTCAGTGACACGGAACGCGTTCGCACCGTGCTGCAAAAGATGGGGTTTGTGCCCACTGACAACGAAGAAGAAGCCACCATCCTCGGCATCATCGCCTGCTCGGTACGACAGAAAGGCATCGACAAGGTGTATGGGCGCATCGAGAAATGGAATGCCATGAAGAACCGCCAGAATGCGATCACCTTCGTGTCGGGCTGCATCCTGCCTGCCGACCGGCTCCGCTTTCTCAAACTGTTCGACCTTGTTTTCCCCATGAACGAGTTGCCCCAACTGCCTGAGATGATCCGCCAATACGGCATCGTCACCCCAGCCTCGCTACGGATGGGCGAAGAGATCGAGGCGCAGCCCGTAGTCCGTCCCGTCGCGCCGCTGTTCCACAAAGACGACAAGGTCAACCCCTCCGCCAACATGGAACATTTCTGGGAAATCAACCCCATGCAGACCTCATCGTTCGAGGCTTTCATCCCGATTCAAAACGGATGCAACAACTTCTGCACCTATTGTGCTGTGCCATACACTAGAGGCAGAGAGGTTTCCAGATCGTCGGAGGATATATTGAACGAGGTGAAAGAGCTGGTGGAAAAGGATTACAAGAGCATCACCTTGTTGGGACAGAACGTCAATTCGTATGGTTTGGACAAGAAGGGCGAAGAGATCGACTTCGCTGAGTTGCTTAGGCGCATTGGCGAATACGGCAAGGCTTCGGGCAAGGAGTTTTGGGTATATTACACGGCACCGCATCCCCGCGACATGGGCGACGACATCATCGAGGTGATGGCACAATACGACTGCCTCGCCAAGCAGATCCACATCCCGATCCAGTCGGGTGACGACAACATGCTGCAACGCATGAACCGGCACCACAATCTGGAGCGTTACCGTCATATCATCCAAACCATCCGCCGTGTGCTCCCCACTGCCACCATCTTCACTGACATCATCGTGGGCTTCACCCATGAGAGCGAGGAGGAGTTCGAGAACACCCGAAAAGCCATGGAAGAGTTCAAATACAACATGGCATACATCGCCCAATACAGCGTGCGCGAAGGTGCCGTGGCCTCCAAGTGGGAGGACGACGTGCCCAAGGAAGTGAAGCGCCAGCGTTATCACCGCCTCACCGAAGAGTTGATGAAGCACTCCTTAGTCTATAACCAGACCTTGGTGGGCACCACCGTTAAGATGCTCGTTGAAGACTACGATCGCAAGAGCGGGTATCTCACTGGCCACACCGAAGGAAAGATTGTCATAAGATTCGCTTCCAATGATACTTCATTGATTGGGCAAATTGTGAATGTGAAGGTGACTTCGGCGACGGCGTTGTCGATTGAGGGCTGTATTGTATTAGACTAAGCTTCTCTCTCGTCCTTTTCATTATTATTCTGTGTTTCCATCAACCGTCTTGATTCTTGCAATTCACTTTGTAACAATTCCACACGTTCTATCAATTGTTCCTGCGTCGGTAGAGCATCAGCAATTCGAATATTATTGTATGTGGCCACCCCCATCGGTGTATTGATTCCCCTAAACGACCATTGAACATCGGCTTTATTCAGATTTGAACAGATCAGAAGCCCTATGGTAGGATTATCTTCACTTTGTTTCAGCAACTCATCAACTGCGTTGACATAGAAATTCAACTTGCCAGCAAATTCAGGCTCAAATGGTCTTGCTTTCAACTCACAAACTATGTAACAATGCAGTCGGATATGGTAAAACAACAAATCTATCTTACGCGATCTACCACCAACAATGATTTCTTTTTGACGACCAAGAAAAGCAAAGCCAGTCCCAAGTTCCAAAAGCAAATCCGTAATACTCTTGCTTAAGGCTACTTCCAATTCATGCTCATCGTAGGTCACGTGATCTACAGTGGCAAAACCAAAATCATAATTCTCTTTCACTACTTGTTGTGCAAACTGGGATAATTGGGGCGTGAGATGCTGTGGGAAATTATTAGGTGCCTTTCCTCGTTTATGGAAAAGGTCTTCGGACATAACATGCTCCAAAGCATCACGACTAATGCCTTCTTCTATGGTATAACCAACGTAAAACAATGCTTCCTCGATAGTTTGTGAATGTTGCATGATTCGTATATGATGTCCCCATGGAACACATAAAAAAGGCATGGGAAATTCTGAAACGACCTGTTTCAGTTTTTCTTCACCCTCCCATTCATCCCCTATTTGTTGTAGCTTTTTCCAATAATTCTCTTTTGGCAACAATTCTGAAACAGCCTGTTTCACTTTCCCCGATTTCTCAGTATAGAATAGGTACCATTGTTTCATGTACCAAAGATTTCTTGATGAGAAATTATTGCTGCTGGGAAACTCTTTCTTCATATCAAGGCTTACCTGCTCTACTACACCCGTCCCCCAGCGTTCCTCTGCCTTTTTTATTACAAGGTCACGGCCAAGTTGCCAATTGTACAACAACTTCTCTACATTTATCTTGAATGCAGCTTTCACCTGTGCTGAACGGTATCGTCGTTTCAATTCCGCGATCCACACTGCATAATCCTTATCTAGATGGATATCATGCGTCTTTACCATACGCGGGTGCTCTTCTTGTTTCTCTAACATATTTATTATATTTTCAATTCTTATATTAAATCTATTGTTTTAATATTTTGGCCTACAAAAATACAATTATTTTAATACTAATCAACTATTACAATGAAATTGATATAACATTTTTAGATTTATTTATAAAACGAAAATAGCAAATAGGCCTTCTAAACCTTTTCTTGACCTGGGAATCCACATACGAAACGAGCCTCATGATTGTTTTACAAAGAAAGATGGCTTCTGAATTGATTTCTTATTATCTTTGCAAACAATAATCAGTATTATATACAATGCCGAAATCACCAGAAGAAATAAAAGAATTACTGGAATTGGCATTGTCGATTGAGGGGGAATTGGTATAACTTTATTCTATGTATTTCTTGATTTCCTCCGCCCACCTGTTGTATGCCTCGGGAATAAGATGAACGCCATCACGCGTCAATTCTTTTGGCATCTCGCCATCATTTTCGTACAACGACCACAAATCCACATAAACGCAGTTTGAACGGGCTGCTATTTTTGCTATTGTTTCATTTGATTTTATGATTTTTTCGCTGCTTGCGCGCCCTTTGCACATAGAATGATTCACTGGTAAAATGCTCTGCAAATAAATCTCTGCCTGAGGTACCGCACTTTTGATGGAATCCACCATACCTTGATACTGCGTCTCAAAAGTCTTCTCCGATTTGCGTCGCAAACCATTTATGCCCGTCAAAACAAATACTTTTTCGGGATGTACTACCTTAACTTGTTTTACCCGAAGCATTACGCCATTCATATTATCGCCAGGATAGCCTAAATTGCAGGTTTTCACATTCGGAAAGTAATCTTGAAAATTTCCTCCACAAGTCTGTGAACTTCCAATAAAAACAACATCAGCATCATAATCCATCTTTCTCAGTGTGTTCGTCCATCCTTGAATACACCAATAGTCACCTCGATTTCTTGGGTTCAATTCGCATAGTCCTAAGCTATTTCCCATTATTTGGAAATAATGCGTCTTTGAATTCATCTGACTAATTCCAACCAGCAAAACTACATTTGCCACCAATGACAGAACTAATGTCGCCACAAGTCCTCTGCTGTTTTTTGTATTTTTCATTTGATTTGATAGTTTTCACCTAACTATCAATCACATCCGAAAGACTGAAAACAAAAGGTGTGAGCCTTTCTACTCACATTCACGGGAAGCGTAGGAAGAAACCCGTCTAACTACGATAGATGCAGCTCACACCAATACTGGCGAGCATTAACTTCAGTAGTTAGTTGGGCACCTGCGTCCCATGAATTAGGCTGTTATCCGTTTTTCAGAACAATCAGTTTCCTACGCTTTATGTTCGAATGTGATAATAGCTAATGCCTTGTTATTAAATATGTTAGTTTACCTTTCTTACTATACCATGTACCGTTTTTGAATGACGTTGCAAAAATAGTGTTTTTTGAATACATCATCCTTCAACGGCTCATATTTGTGAAATAAAAATAATTTCGAAAACTCGGATAAGCTAGTAAAGCACTTCCGCTCAACATCTTTTCTAATATGTCTGCCAATCATTGTTGATGTTTGAAGAAGAAAAAGAATTATAATACATAAGCATATTGCAAATTAGTATATAAAAATATTATTTTTGCAAAACACGGCAAAAAAAACATCTTATGCAGATTAACAGATTCGGGTATTACTGGTTGGATACTTGGGTGTTGGCCAACGTGATACAACTGGCCACGCAAGACTTCTGCACTCGCTATCTTAACCGCACCAATGATCCATGTGGGCGACAATATGACCAGATGACACAGGCGGCGCGTTCCGTTCCAGCTAACATTGCAGAAGGCAACTCACGGCACTCCACTTCCAAAGAAACAGAGATGCGCCTCACGGACGTGGCCAGGGCAAGTTTGGCGGAATTGGCCAACGATTATGTAAACTGGCTCATACGGCATGAAGTAATACCATGATCGGCAAAGTCGGTAGAACACAAAAGAGTCTGTTACACCCCCTTAGACCCTCCAACCTATAAAGACGATGTTCAACACCTTAGCAGCATCCACATCCTGGAGCAAAAGCACAAGTTTGACACTTGGCTCTGTTCCAAGAATTCCATGACAGAAGCCAACTGTCTGCTCGTCCTATGCAATCGCCTCATCATGATGTTGGGCAAACAAATTGAAAATCAACTTGAAGTCTTCAGAGTAGAAGGTGGCTTCACCGAAGCTTTGTCAGCCGAAAGACTCGCTCACAGAGCAGAACAAAGTGCCCAAGCGAATGCACCACTTTGCCCTAAATGCGGCAAGCCGATGATAAAACGCATGGCCAAAAAAGGCAAAAACGCTGGCAATGAGTTTTGGAGTTGTTCAAGCTATCCAGATTGCGATGGGACAAGGAGTATTTCGTTATAACGAATTTTCTAATAATGTAATTACGATTTGGATCAATCCTTCAAAAAGCCGTAACTTTGCCGAATGATTTGGTGAAATGAACAAGAAAATTGCATTCAAAACCCTAGGTTGCCGCGTCAACCTCTTTGAGACCGATGCTTTGGCGTCGCGGTTCAAAAAGGGAGGCTATGAGGTGGTTGACGGAAGCGAAGCCGACGTGTTTGTGGTGAACACCTGCACGGTGACCAACACGAGCGACCAAAAGTGCAGGCAAGCCATCCATCAAATTCGAAGGAAAAATCCCGAGGCCCTGTTGGTGGTCACCGGCTGCATGGTCAACCACCGCAAGGAGGAAATCATCCAAGAAGGGATGGCTGACTATGTCATTGACAACGAGCGCAAAGCCGCCATCTTCGACATCGTGGACGAGCATTTCAAAAAAGGTCACAGCGATCCCGAAGGTTATGATCGCGACCTGTTCAGCTACCAGCCTGCCTACGACACCTTCCATACCCGAAGCCTCATCAAAATCCATGACGGCTGCAACAACTTTTGCTCTTACTGCATCATCCCAATGGTCAGAGGAAGATCTACCAGTCGTCCCGCCCAAGACATCTATGATAACATCCGCAGCGTGGTGGATCACGGCTTCAAGGAAATCGTCCTGACCGGCGTCAACATGGGTCGTTACAAGGATGGCGACACTAACTTTGAAGCCTTGGTCGAACACATTATTAATATAAAGGGCGATTTTCGCGTCAGAGTATCTTCCATTGAACCCGATCAGTTCAGCGATCGTTTCCTGCAACTCTTCCAACATGAGAAGCTCGCTCCACACATGCACATCTGTTTGCAAAGCGGTTCGGAAGACACACTGAAACGCATGCATAGGTTCTATACCGCAGCGCAGTTCCGTGAGATGTGCCAGCGCATCAAGGATTTTCGTCCCGACTTCAACCTCACCACCGACATTATCGTGGGCTTCCCAGGAGAGAACGAGGAGACGTTTAAGGAAAGTTGCGATTTTGCCCGCGAGATCGGCTTCAGCCACATCCACACCTTCAAATATTCGAAACGCACCGGCACCAAAGCAGCAACCATGCCCAACCAAGTGCCCGAAACGATCAAGTCGCAACGCAGCGAGGTGATGCGGGCCATCTCATTGGAAAACAAACTCAAGTATTTCGAACTGATGAAGGGAAGGACACAGCGACTGTTGATTGAGCGCATCGATACCAAAGGAATTGCCAAAGGCTATGGAGAAAACTATCTCCCCATTCAAATCCAAGGAGAAGGATTGAAAAAAAACACATTCACCGAAGTGAAACTGGGAGTAATATTGAATAGGGATAACGAGGAAAAAATGACATTCACCTCGTCATTACCTCCCCAAGGGTCGGTGTGGTAATCCAACAACCCAAATCTGAGATAATTCCAGTCGGATTGCCGCATCGCTACGCTCCTCGCAATGACGTCTATCGCACGCTTTTCAAAAAAAATTCTAGGAAATAATTGTTTGTATCAAGAAAAGTTGTAATTTTGCAGCCCGATTACAAAAAGATTAAACAATAAGACAACATAAAAAATGGCAAATCACAAATCTTCACTCAAAAGAATTCGTCAAACCGAGAAGAGACGTCTCCACAACCGTTACTATGCCAAGTCCATGCGTAACGAAGTCAGAAAGTTCAGAACCATCACCGACAAGTCAGAGGCTGAGACCAAGCTTCCTAAAATGTATTCCATCATCGACAAACTCGCCAAGCGCGGCATCATCCACAAGAACAAAGCCGGCAATTTGAAGTCGAAACTGACGAAACACACCGCCAAGTTGGCCTAATAAGAGTAATATTTCATCATAATGTCGGCCTCCTCTGTTCCAGAGGAGGCCTTTTTTTGTTTGATATTGTAGAATTTTTTGTAACTTGCGCCGGTTTATTATTCACACCTTATGACTAGAGCGGAAGACAAATCCATCAAAAGCTGGGCAGCGGACGACCGTCCTAGGGAGAAGCTGATCACCAAAGGGAAAACCGCACTCAGCAACGCCGAGCTGATAGCCATCCTCATCGGTTCAGGCCAGGGAGGCCGCTCGGCAGTAGCGCTCGCCAGGGAAGTACTAAGCAATTGCGAAGACAGCCTCGTCAAACTATCGAAACTCAGCCTCGAAGAACTGATGCAGCACAAGGGCATCGGAGAAGCCAAAGCGGTTAGCATCATCGCCGCACTTGAACTTGGGAAACGACGACGTCTCAGCACACCCGAGGAGTGCCTGGCCATCACCAACAGCAAAGACGCCTACGAGTGTTTTCTCCCTCTCATCGAGAACCCCTCCACTGAGAATTTCCTGGTGGCCTACCTGAACCAGAGAAACCATGTCATTAAGACGGAACGCATCAGCACTGGAGGTCTCACCGCCACTCTCGCCGACCCCAAAGTGATCTTCAAAAACGCCCTCCTGAAAGGTGCCACCGCCATGGTAATCTGCCACAACCATCCATCGGGAGTCATAAAACCAAGCAAAGATGACAAACAATTGACAAAAAAACTTATCTTCGCAGGAAAAATCATGGACATCTTCGTCATGGACCACCTCATCATCGGCGACAACACCTATTTCAGCTTCGCCGAAAACGGAATGATGGACGAGCATTGCCTATGACAATAAAAAACTAAACATCTCAAAACCAACAAAATAAAACGATGAAAATAGTCACCATCATCGGAGCGAGGCCACAGATTATCAAGGCAGCGGGACTGAGCAGGATCATCCATGAGCACTACGCCGACCGCATCCGGGAAGTCATTGTCCATACCGGGCAACATTACGACGAAAACATGTCGCAAGTGTTCATCAATGAACTCGGCATCCCTCAACCCGACTACAATCTCCATGTGGGATCGGCCAGCCATGGCATCCAAACCGCCAGAATGATCGAAGGCATTGAACGCATCCTTCTTGACGAGAAACCCGACTACATCGTTCTTTACGGTGACACCAACTCCACGCTTGCTGGAGCCGTAGCCGCTTCCAAGATCCAAGTACCCATTGTGCACATCGAAGCTGGATTGCGGTCGTTCAACAAAAGCATGCCCGAGGAGATCAACCGCATCGTGTGCGACCATTGCTCCACCCTGCTCTTCACCCCTACCCTTGCCGGATTTGAGAATCTTGCCCGTGAAGGTTTCAAGACGGACAATGACGGACCTTACAACATCGACAATCCGAAGGTGTTCCACTGTGGCGACATCATGTACGACAACAGCCTGTATTTCTCAACGGTAGCCGATCAAAAAGTGGATGTGCTGAAGCGGTTGGATCTGGAAGGGAAACCCTTTGTCCTTACCACCCTTCACCGCAACAACAACACCGACGACAAGCTGCGGCTGAACAGTATCGTAGAGGCCGTCATGGAGCTATCGAAAGAAACCGTCGTCGTCTTGCCTTTGCACCCAAGGACGCGAAAAATGATCAACCAGCTGCTGGATGAAGACAAGGTCGTTCGGCTGTTTCACACCGACAACATCATCATCACCGATCCCGTGTCGTTTTTGGAGATGATCCAGCTGGAAAAACACGCCAGCCTGGTGATGACCGATTCGGGCGGTGTGCAGAAAGAGTCCTATTTCTTCAAGAAACCCTGCGTCATCCTGAGGCCTGAGACCGAGTGGGTAGAGATTGTGAAGACAGGGGCCGCCACCTTGGTGGATGCCGACCAGGACAAGATCCTTCAGACCTGCAGACACTATCTGCAACAACCGCCCGTCAACTTCCCTGAAGTTTTTGGCGACGGCCATGCTGCGGAATTCATGCTGGAACAAATGACCCAATGCCACAACGACAAAACCCCTGATTGACATGAGAATAAAGATCTTTATAGCCGCCACCATCCTGCTACTCTGCAGCTTGAGCATGATGGCCCAAGAAAAAACCACCTATCCTTTCGTTGAACGTGACTCGACGCTGTATTTGGATGTACATCGACCCGCCATAGCGAGACCAGACAAAGCAGCAGTGCTCTCCGTTTTCGGCGGAGGATTCATCGTTGGCAAGCGTGACGACAACTATCAGACGGCATTGGCCGACTCGCTGGTCAAGCGTGGTTTCACTGTGATAAACATCGATTACCGTCTCGGCTTGAAAGACAGCGTAATGGTAGCCAGCCATAGCAGATTGCTGGATGCCGACGACCTGTTCCAGTACTGCATCGACATCGCCACTGAAGACTGTGCCGCCGCCATTGCCTGGGTTGTCACCCATGCCGAGGAAATCAACGTTGATCCATCAAGAATTGCACTGACAGGAAGTTCGGCAGGTGCCATCACCGTATTGCAACTCGACTATTGCCGTGCCAACGGGCTGCCTCAGTCTTCGGTCTTGCCCGAAGGATGGAAGCCTGCCGCTGTGATTCCCTATTCGGGAGGCGTGATGTGCCGCAAGCGCGACCTGAAATACGACACCCCGCCAGCGCCCACCCTGCTATTGCATGGCACCAAAGACAAGATCGTGGCCTATAAGAGTTTCGGGTTACCTTTTCACGCCAAGCTCTTAGGTTCCAAGACCATTGACAAGAAGATGAACAAGCATGGCATCCCCCATTGGTTCATCCGTTTCGAGGGCATCGGACATGAGGTCGCCTCGTGGTTTCCTGGATCCGTTGACCTATTCTGCGCTTTCGTTGACCAGGCCCTGGCCGGACGCATTTCCAGCCTTGACGCCACCATGAGCGACAGCGAACTGAAACCCACCCGTTGGACCGACATGAGCCTTCTTGAGCTCTATAAAAAATAAAATTTCAGCAACTGCTTGTTTATTAAGGAAAAAGCATTATCTTTGCACTCGCTTTTCGAAGCAAATAACAAAACTATTAAATCTTTAATTATCAGTAAATTATGAATCAGTACGAAACCGTTTTCATTGTTACTCCCGTTTTGTCTGAAGATCAGATGAAGGAAGCGGTAAAGAAATTTGAAGATCATCTGGCCACTGTCGGCGCAGAGATCGTTCATGAAGAGCACTGGGGCATGCGCAAACTGGCATACCCGATCCAGAAGAAATCCACAGGCTTCTATCAGTTGATAGAGTACAAAGCCGAAGGCGACATCATTGCCGACCTTGAAACCGAACTCAAGCGTGACGAGCGCATCCTCCGTTTCCTGACGGTGAAGCTTGACAAGCACGCCATCGCCTACAACGAGAAGAAACGCAAGAAAGCCCAGGAACAAGCCGAGGCCCAAGCTTAAAACATCTTGTCTAACATTAAAACTCAAAAGAAATGGCACAACAAGCTAACAACGATATCAAATACTTGACTCCTATCGCAGTCGATACCAAGAGAAAGAAATACTGCCGCTTCAAGAAGAACCGCATCAAATACATCGACTACAAAGATGCCGACTTCCTTCTGAAGTTCGTGAACGAACAAGGCAAGATCCTGCCTCGCCGCATCACCGGCACTTCCACCAAATATCAAAAGAAAGTTGCACAGGCTATCAAGAGAGCACGCCACCTCGCCCTCATGCCGTTTGTTGCTGATATGCTGAAATAATAGGAGGATTAGACATGGAAATTATTCTGAAACAAGACATTAACAACTTAGGCTATAAGAACGAAATCGTCACCGTGAAAGACGGTTACGCTCGCAATTATTTGATCCCCAACAAGATGGCCATCCTCGCAACGGAAAGAAACCGCAAGATGCTGGCTGAGGAGATCCGTCAACAAGCCCATAAGGAAGAGAAGATCAAGAACGAAGCCATGGACAAAGCCAAGGCTCTCGAAGGCCTGAAGCTCACCATCGGCGCCAAAGCCGCTGCCACAGGCAAGATCTTCGGATCAGTCAACTCCATCCAGATCGCCAACGCCATCAAGGAAGCTTGCAACATCGAGATCGACCGCAAGCAAATCGTGATGAACGAAGAGGCCGTGAAGGAACTCGGCAACTACAAAGCCAAAGTCAGACTCCACAAGGACGTCCAGACTGAGATCGAATTCGAAGTGGTCGCTGAATAATAAAGACGCATCCACCAAGATAAAAAAGGCTGTTTCTTCGGAAGCAGCCTTTATTTTTTTACCTTTGCCACATGATTACGAAAAACACCATCAAGCTTGTCCAGTCGCTGAAGCAACAAAAATTCCGGAAGGAACACCAACTATTTGTTGTCGAAGGCAGAAAAATGGTCGAAGAACTACTCCGATCCTCGTTCGACATGGTTTATTTGTTTGCAACGGAACGTTATTGCAATGAAAACGGCATACCTGACGATCGTATGGAGACGGCAAGCGAGGTGCAGATGGCACAGATGAGCGGACAGGACACGCCTCCAGGCATCCTTGCCGTGGTGAGGATCCCGAAACGAACGAGACCCATATCGCATGAAGGCATGACCTTGGCATTAGACGGCATTGCCAACCCAGGCAACATGGGCACCATCATCCGCACGGCAGAGTGGTTTGGCGTCAAGGAGATTGTTTGCAGCGAGGATTGCGTGGAGATTTGGAATCCCAAGGTGATTCAAGCCACCATGGGATCCATTTTCAGAATGAATGTGGTGAGTGCTCCATTGGATGCCTACCTCATGGAAGAAAGAAATATGGGAAAAGCCATTTATGGAGCCTTGTTGGAAGGGGAAAACATCTTCAAGAAAGCCCAATGGGAGGACGGCATCATTGTGATTGGCAGCGAGTCGCACGGTATCCGAAGCAACATCCTGCCGTTCATCACGCATCCCATCACCATTCCGAGGGTGGGTGAAAGTGTCACAGAATCGTTGAACGCCTCCATGGCGACAGGAATTATTTTAGCTGCGTTTGCCATGCATTCATAATTTTATTTATATTTGTCGATTGAACAAAACAACCATTTGACTTATGCCACGTTATTGCACAAATTGCGGAAAGGCCATTGAAAACGATGGCAAGTTCTGCACCAATTGCGGAGCGCCTGCTCCTGTTGATCAACCCACCTACACTCAGCCCGATCCAGAGCCACAATATGCCCGTCAGGAGACGCCGAAAGGTCCGAAACCCGCCAGTTACCTGGCACTTTCGATTTTGGCCACCATTTTCTGCTGCCTACCTTTCGGTATTGTGGCCATTGTCTTCTCGGCCAAGGTTGACAGTCATTGGAACGCTGGCAGGTTCATCGAAGCTCAAGAAGCCTCTCGCAAGGCTAAGACCTGGATGCTGGTCAGCGTCATTCTCGGTGCTGTGGCAATCATCAGTTACCTTGCGCTTGTGTTTTTTGGCATATCGCTTTTGGGAGGTGAAGAATTCCTTGAGATTTTAGAGAACTACAAATAAATCACCTAAATGAAAACAATTTACAAGATAATCCTATGGATCATAGGATTATCTTGTTTTGTTTTAATATATCACTTTTTTGATCCCACACACAGCGACTTGGCACCGAAGTGTCCATTTTGGCTGTTGACGGGTTATTATTGTCCTGGGTGCGGATCGCAGCGAGCCATCCATTGTTTCCTGAACGGAAGTATCTGGGAAGGCATGCAACACAACTACCTGTTGTTGCCATCGCTTGTCTATGTGATTCTGTTGACGGTCGCTCCCAGGAATGGGAAGTTGATCAAAGCGCTTACCAGCAGCACAGCCTGTTGGATACTTTTTGCGGTATTCATGGCTTGGTGGTTGGTAAGGAATCTGGCAGGGATATAAAACAAAAAATTCTTCCGACTTCCAACAAAAAAAGCCCTTCCGCTTTCGCGGAGGGCTTTCTCGTAAGGGTGGGCGGCGACCTACTTTCCCACACGGATGCAGTATCATCGGCACTGCCGGGCTTAACTTCTCTGTTCGGAATGGGAAG
>JAFYJV010000027.1 GCA_017537965.1 Bacteroidales bacterium
ACAGTGATGGATTGTAGTCTTGTGCAATTATGGAAAGCTCCTTCTCCGTAAGCGTTGTTTTCAGGGCTTATTGAAACCAAGGTAGAAGGTACATGAAGTGCTCCTATTGGACATGATGAGAAAGCTCCTCTTTCGATGGTCGTGACACCTTCTGAGAAGACAACAGATGGAATATGACAACCTGCAAATGCTCTTTCACCTATTGTTGTGACAAGAGGTGGTATGACTATTGAATCACAGAGAGGACCGCATCTATCAAAGGCTCCATCATCTAATACTGTTAATGTTTCGGGAAGGTTTGAAATATGCTCCAGTGCATAGCATTGGGCAAATGAATAGTCACGGATCTCTTGCAATCCACTGCCGAATACTACCGAAGTGATACCGTCGCAATAGAAAAACGCATTGGCACCGATGATGGTCACAGAATCGGGAATTACCACCTCTCCAGTGATGCCATGACAATCAAGGAAGGCTCGTTGACCGATGAAAGTCAATGTGTTAGGAAACACAACAGAAGTAATGTCCGAACAATCATAAAAAGCACTGAAATCTATACGAGTTACGGTGTAAATCGTGTCGTTGTGTGTTACAGTTGAGGGGATAACCAAGTCTCCGACCGGTTTGTCGAACCCGTAATAATATGTGATTATGTGATTTCCATTGGCATAGTAATCCCGAGAACACGGATATGTAACCCATACTTCTTGTGGAGCATAGTCTCTTTTCAGAAAATACAAAGTTTGTCCTGATTCGACAACTTCGGAAAAATGATAGTGGAGCTGCTGTGCGAATCCGCTCATGGCCAAGGCCGTCAAAACTATGATTACAAATAACTTTTTCATGGTATTAGGTTTTTAATGGTTTATTTTACAACAAATTTCACGGTCTGTCTGCCCACGCTGATGAAATACATCCCAGCGGGTAGAATGGTAATGTCAATCTGTTGGGTTTCAGCTGAAATGTTGCCAGTCAGCAAGGTTTGTCCCATCAGGTTGGTGATGCGGTAGGTTTGGTCTGGTAGAGACGTTGCGCGCAACGTCTGTACAAACAAAATGTTGTTGGCGGGATTGGGATAGACCACCAAGGTCCCTGAGCTTGTCGAAGGGTCGTCTTCCTCAATGCCGTTGTGCCATTCGGCATAAACGGCATCGCAGTCTTCGTCGCCATATTTGAAGACCAGTTCGTCCTCCACCCAGTAGCAGCGCATGCCTTCCACGCGGTAGCCCTTGTCTCGGTTCATCAGCCGTTCCGGGAAGAAACTGGTGAGATGGCCGATACCGCAGACAATGCTGCCGGAGAAAAGACCGTCCAGGTCGCTCACCTGCAGCATCTTGTAGGTCCTGCCTTCATATTCAATGTATTCTATGGCATCCACATGCATCGTGATGCTGTCGTGTTTGACATGGATTTTCCATCCATCGCCCACTTCGGCGCCAAGGTCGTAAAGCATGGTGAATTCCTGTAACTCCTTGTTCCACCAATACACTATATTATCTTCCTCGATAATACATTCGCGAGAAATCTCATTTTGGTTTTGTTTGTCATAGATTTGGTTAGTACGCACTATTACCTTGGCTTTGTGG
The DNA here is from genome assembly GCA_017537965.1 of Bacteroidales bacterium. Taxonomy (GTDB): domain Bacteria; phylum Bacteroidota; class Bacteroidia; order Bacteroidales; family F082; genus Limimorpha. The sequence continues at coordinate 1,587 of JAFYJV010000027.1, forward strand.
CTGTCGAGGGTGGTGTCGCCGACGCACTGCAAGTGCTGGTAGGTGATGCTGCCGTCCTCGTTCTCGATTTCGTAGTACCATTCAGATTTGTCGGGCAGGAGAGGTTCCCGTGGATTGTCCGTAACGATATAGGAAAATTCAATCTTGTGGATGGAGTTCCTATAACCGTATAGCATGTCGTTTTGTTGCTTCAGATGGTCTTCGTTGTAGAGATAGAAATCGGCTTGCCATACGCCGTTCACCCAGGCTTCGCCATCCCATTTTTCAAAGGTGACCATGGCAGGATACCCCATTTCGTCCAATTCATACAGCGCACGGTTGGCATCGACCCATTCGTTTTCTTGCCACAACTTGGTTTCGGCTAGTGTAAGGCGGCCGTCCGGATTAAAAAGGTATTGTACCAACTTTTGGTTTTCCCACACGCCGTTGTAACGTTTTTGTGTCAAGGCACTCACAAGGTGTCCTTGCCCGTCATAGCCGTATGTGACCAAGGTGGCACTGTCGTTGTAAGGTTCGTTTTGTTGGGTGAGCAAAAGGCTGTCTTCCGAAAAACCTCGAGTTTCTTTATCGAGTCTGATCCAATCGCCATTAGTTCCATTGGAATAGCCTTCGGTGGTGATGACGGTTTCGTTGTCGTGGTATTCGTAGGAAAGTTCTTTATAATAGCGATTTACCCTTAGTTGTTTTTCGGTTTGCAACCGTCGCAGTTCATCATAAGCATATGAGGTGCTGTCTTCTAAAATCATCTCGTCTTCATGATAATTTTCAAAATGACGTGTATAGTTTGTCAATAATCCATCTTCATAAACATAATGGTTTTGATAAGGTACAGCTCCCATATCACCATAATAAGTGTCGTTTTGTTGGACTACATGGAGATCGGCATCATAAGTGAACCTGTAAGTGTGGTCATAGTCGCAAATCTCACCAGCAGGATGAACAGAAAGAGCTCTTTGCACTTTTAGTAATCCGCTTGGATAGTATTGGAATCCGGCTTGGAAATCACCGTATTCAGATCCCATGCTACTGTTGGGGTCTAGGGTAATAGTGGCATGATTTGGCTGGTAGAGGAAACCGTAGGAATTGGGCAACAACAAAGAGTCTGGATGAAATCCAAACCGGGCAATCAGTGAAACATCTTTGTCTAATTCAAAAGAATAAGGGTTCTCGTTTGAGACCATATCACCGTCGATTTCCCAGTGCAAAAACTCGTATCCATCATTAGGAACGGCCGACACTTCCACCATTAAGTCATCACATGAATCAGGCTCTTTTATTATGTCAACAACACCTTTGTTCTCGTCTTCAGATATGGCTTGAACGGAATAAATGAGATGATTATTAAATTGGGTGAATTCATTCCAGTATTCAGCATTTTGATATAGTTCAATGCTGCCGCAAGGAACGTTAACACTTATATTCTTGTTAATACTATAAAAAGCAGCAAACTCTAGGGTAGGCGGCTGTTCCCTGTCAATCGTTATGGATGTGATGCTTATTGTATCATTATCAAGAAAAGCTCCTCGTTCAATATGAGCTACTTTGCCTAATGATAGTGTTCCGGACAGTTTTTCGCAAAAGAGAAAAGCGTATTCTCCGATTACCGTATTGGAATTGCCAATAATGGTTAGTTGATTAAAATAGCCTTGACGAAACATATAATTGGGGATTCTATCCACACTATCACCAATGATAAGATGACCGGTGCATTCGTAAAACGGGAAAACTTTAAAATTGTCAATATCCGCACAGTTTTTGGCATTGTAGTACACTTCATCGATGTTACTACAATAACCGAAGGCTAAATTCCCAATCTCCTTTATGCTATGGGGTATGGAAATGCTTTTGAGAAGTTTACATTCATAAAATGCAGCACCTCTGATAGATACTACTATATATGTGACACCATCGAATGTCACCTCCTCAGGTATGACCAAATCTCCTTGAGCGGATGTGCCATTTACATGGCCATCAAGTTCCACAGAGGGTGGATTGGTGTTGAGGATGGTGTAAAGTAGCTGTTCCGATTGGAAATCATAAGCCCAGGTTTGCAGGTATAAACCCAAAATGATTACGATGATTGTGATTGACTTTTTCATAGTATAGGGTGTTTTTCGTTGTTGCTGCAAAGATAGCAACAATAAAAAGCCTTTGTCAAGCATCAACCATGGCTTGTCTATCACTAACGCAAATGATAATAAAATAAACGATTGATATACAGTTGCATAAAAAAACGACAGCCAGCCGTTGTCTATGATGCTGTTTGTTTACACTACCCCTAAAAACACAAAAAACCGATGTTTTTTTAACGTTTGAAAACCTTTTGGGTGTATGCGCCCAACTTCAGAATATACATCCCGGGCGCAAGATCAAGACTAAGGTCAAGGTAGTTGGTTCGCGGATCGACCATGGTGGAAAAAACACAACGACCCGTCAGGTCATAAATATCCAATGGATATGGTTCGACCGCATCGGCAAGGAAACTCAACCTCAATTGATCGTGGAATGGATTCGGATATGCCGAAAGAGAACTCAATAGGTTGGAGACCACAGAATACTGGGCCATGAACATACGAAGCTGAGCGAGCGCATCGGATGGACGTTCTTCGAGGTAATGGCGTATCTTCTCGATTTCAGACGGCCACCACGATGGATGATAGGGAACCCTAAAACGACGCGACTGGTTGGGGATCTCATCATGAAGGGTGTTGGAAATATAGGCCAGCGCAGGATAAGTGCTGTCGTAGTGGAAATGGGTGTCCAAAAGAGACTCGAAACGCGATTGAAACCTCGAGCAAAACTCTTTGTTTTCAAGCAGTTTCCTGAACATAAGGGTCGCTTCGGTGCATGAAGGCCAGGTTTGGTCACCCACATAGACGGCGGGACCGAAGGCATCGTAATCTAACGCAACGACACCGGCATCGCCATCAAAAAAGAGCCAACGCCATTTGCCATTGTTCTCTCTCCAAAAACGCACGTTGTTGGCCGGCCAGTCCTGATTACTGATGAAGAGCTCGAAGGCATAATAGTCGATGAAACAGTCAAGGTCGATCCGCTCCGACAAATACTGGTAGTTCATGGGGATCGAGAGGTCGGCTTGCCCAAGCCAATCCATCAAGGCGAGGTAATCTTCGTCGCTGCCAAGCTCCAAGGTGACTGGCCACCAGTCACAAATGATGTCGCAATGCTCGATGTCCACTCCGAGATGATCCTCCAAATAACGCTCATCGCCTTTCTCCTGAAGATAATAGATGCCCCAATACTCGCCATTCAGAAAGAGGACACAAGGGCGGGTGGCCAGACTTTCGAAATTGAGTCCACGAGCCAATTGACAGCACACATAATCCTGCATGCCGCCAGCGGTGGAGGAACAGCAATAAGGCTTCAGGACGAGGTGCTTGAAACTCTCAACCTCGGTGGATTCAAAAAAACGATGCTTGAACCGTTTCTTGCCATACTCCTCACGGGCATAGATCTTTAAGCCTTTTTGGACAAAACGACGTGCATTTCCCCCATGGGTTCGCAGCCCCGACAATTGATTGATTCCCGTATTGTCCAACTCGTAAAACTCCACGTTCGACAGTCGCTCCCAGTCCCTACCTTTCATATAATAGTTGCCGGTCCAATGATCAGGATGCTCCGCATCGAAATTGATTCCCGGCACCATGATGCCTCTCTCGTAATCGAACAGATCCAAGGAATCGGCACAGATGGAGATCACGGGAAGCCCATGGGTGTTACAGTTCAAGGAATGGATAAAATAACTATTTGTAACTACTTTACTAACAATGCTATCGTTTTCATCAAAAACAGCTGCTCGGATAACGATGCAGTGTCCGACCGAATCTGGGACAAAATCCGTTGGATCAGGTGAAATCTGAATGGTATAGATATCTGAATTAGAATACATTTCGCTATCTAATCTCAACGGATCCTTGAATAGATGCGAATGTACTGTAGGCGTGTTGCCGTTAAGGGTATAGAACACCCTGTTTTGAGGATGGAGACATGACAATTCCAAAGTGAAGGACTCGTCGTAGAAGCCACCCGGCGCCGAGAAGATTACCTTTTCGGGCTGAGCGAGGCCCAAAGAAGGAACAAGCAGGCAACAAAGCCCGATGAACCATTGGAGCCTTCGCCATGGAATTGTCATGGTAGGATGCGTTATTTCTTCGGCTTCAGTTCGTCGAAGATCATGTTACGCAAATTCTCGATCGGGACGCGCACCTGGTTCATCGTGTCGCGGTCACGGACGGTGACAGTGTTGTCAACCAAGGTGTCGTTGTCAACGGTGACGCACATCGGCGTACCGATGGCATCCTGACGACGGTAACGCTTGCCGATGGAGTCCTTCTCTTCGTATTGGCACATGAAGTCGAACTTCAGGCTGTCGATGATCTCACGGGCCTTCTCCGGCAGACCGTCTTTCTTGACCAGCGGCAACACGGCGACCTTGTAGGGTGCCAGGATGGCCGGCAGCTTCAGCACCACACGCTCCGAACCGTCTTCCAGCTTCTCCTCGGTGTAGGCATTGCTGAACATGGCGAGGAACATACGGTCGAGGCCGATAGAGGTCTCGATGACGTAAGGAGTATAGCTCTCGTTGGTGTCGGGGTCGAAGTACTGGAGTTTCTTGCCCGAGTATTTGGCGTGGGCCGAGAGGTCGAAGTCGGTGCGGCTGTGGATTCCTTCCAGCTCCTTGAAGCCGAAGGGGAAGTCGAACTCGATGTCGGTGGCGGCGTTGGCATAGTGGGCCAGCTTCTCGTGGTCGTGGAAGCGGTATTTCTCGGCGGGCAGTCCTAACGAGAGGTGCCAAGCGAGGCGTTCCTGCTTCCAGTGCTGGAACCACTCCAGTTCCGTGCCGGGGCGTACGAAGAACTGCATTTCCATCTGCTCGAACTCGCGCATGCGGAAGATGAACTGACGGGCCACGATCTCGTTGCGGAAGGCCTTGCCGGTCTGGGCGATGCCGAACGGGATCTTCATGCGGCCGGTCTTCTGCACGTTGAGGTAGTTGACGAAGATGCCCTGTGCCGTCTCGGGACGCAGGTAGATGGTGTCGGAGCCGTCGGCCACGCTGCCCATCTTGGTGGCGAACATCAGGTTGAACTGGCGCACGTCGGTCCAGTTACGGGTGCCGCTGATGGGGCAGACAATCTCCAGGTCGAGGATGAGCTGCTTGATGGCGTCGAGGTCGTTACGCTCCATGGCGCCATACAGGCGGTGGCTGATCTCCTCGATCTTGGCCTTGTGTTCCAGCACACGCGGGTTGGTGGTCACAAACTGCTCCTCGTTGAAGGCGTCGCCGAAACGCTTGCGGGCTTTCTCCACCTCCTTATTAATCTTGTCTTCGATCTTGGCCATATAGTCTTCGACCAACACATCGGCACGATAGCGTTTCTTGCTGTCGCGGTTGTCGATCAACGGGTCGTTGAAGGCATCGACATGGCCTGAGGCTTTCCAGGTGGTGGGATGCATGAAGATGGCGGCGTCGATGCCCACGATGTTCTCGTGCATCTGCACCATGGCCTTCCACCAGTATTCACGGATGTTCTTCTTCAGCTCCACGCCGTTTTGGCCGTAGTCGTAAACAGCCGAAAGACCGTCATAAATCTCGCTCGACGGGAAGATGAAGCCATATTCCTTCGCATGAGCGGTTATCTTCTTGAAAAAGTCTTCTTGGTTCATTGTTTCAGTATTTCAAAATTTCAAAATTTCAGATTTCAATATTTCAAAACTCTGCATTCATCATTCAGCATTTAGATGATGAGCATCGCGTCACCGTAGGTGAAGAAGCGGTATTTCTCAGCGACAGCCTCTTTGTAGGCCTTCATCAGGAATTCATAACCCGCAAAGGCCGCCACTTCCATCATCATGGGCGACTTGGGCAGGTGGAAGTTGGTGATCATGCAGTTGGCCACCGAGAAGGTGTAAGGCGGGAAGATGAAGCGGTTGGTCCAGCCGTTGAAAGGCTTGATTTTGCCCGAGATGGTCTGGGCGGTCTCCAAAGCCTTCATGGTGGTGGTGCCGACAGCGAAGACGTTGTTGTGGCGTTTGTTGGCTTCGTTCACCATGTCGCAGCATGTCTGATCGACAAACATCTCCTCCGAGTCGCATTTGTGCTTGGTAAGGTCTTCCACTTCGATGTCACGGAAGTTGCCCATGCCGGGATGCAAGGTGAGTTCGGCAAACGAGGCGCCGATGAGCTCAAGACGCTTCATGAGGATCTTGCTGAAGTGCATTCCTGCCGTGGGAGCGGAGACGGCACCTTCGACCTTGGCGTAGATGGTCTGGAAGTCTTCCGCATCCTCGGGCAACACCTCTTGGTTCTCACGACGCTCCAGTATCTCCTTCGGCAGAGGGGTGTGACCCAGCGAGAAGATGGTCTGTTTGAATTCATCGTAGGTGCCGTCGAAAAGGAAACGCAGCGTACGTCCACGGGTGGTGGTGTTGTCGATGACCTCGGCCACCAGCTCCTCGCCCTCGCCGAAATACAACTTGTTGCCAATGCGGATCTTACGGGCTGGATCGACGAGCACATCCCAAAGGCGGCTCTCATGGTTCAACTCACGCAGAAGCAAGACCTCGATCTTGGCTCCGGTCTTCTCTTTCTCGCCATACAAACGGGCTGGAAACACCTTGGTGTTGTTGATGACAAAGACATCGCCGTCCTTGACATAATCCACCAGGTCCTTGAACACCCGATGCTCTATGGTTTGCGCCCTGCGGTTAAGCACCATCAAACGGGCCTCGTCACGATTCTTGGTAGGATAGCTGGCAATCAGATCCTGCGGTAAGTTGAATTTGAATTGAGATAACTTCATGGTTTTTGTTATTGAAAGATGCAAAGATAATCCAATTGACAAATTTTGTCAAGTGAAAAACGCTATCTTTTTGATTGTCAGGATTGTTTTTCCTTTTCCTGTTGATATTTCCTATACTCCTCACCCGTGTCGATGATGGCTTGTTTGAGGTCGTCGAGTTGCCATGCGTCCTCAACTTTGAAGTCGCCGATGCGGGTGCGTCGTAGGCTCTTGAGGCAGGCGCCGTTGCCAAGTGCCTTGCCGAAGTCGTTGGCGAGGCTGCGGATGTAGGTGCCCTTGCTGCAAGTGACCTCGAAATCCAGTTCCGGGAAACGCTCGGTGCTGACCTTGAAATCGTCGATATGGATGTCGCGCGCCTTGAGTTCGATCTCCTCGTCGGAACGGGCGTAGTCGAAAGCGCGTTTCCCCTTGATCTTGATGGCGGAGTACTTCGGCGGATGCTGCTTGATGTCGCCGATGAACTGTTGCCTTGCCGCGTCGATCTGCTCTGCCGTGATGCTTTCTATGGGAAAGAAGGCGTTGGGCTCACTTTCCAGGTCAAAAGTAGGAGTCGTCTGGCCAAGGATCATGGTTCCGGTATAGGTTTTGACTTGAGCCTGGAAGTCATCTATTTGTTTGGTCATGGGTCCGGTACAGAGGATCAGCAATCCCGTTGCCAGTGGGTCGAGCGTGCCTGCATGTCCCACCTTGAGCTTGCGGATGCCATAGAACCGCATGAACAGCGAGCGGATGAAGTTCACCGTGTCGAACGAAGTCCAGTCGATGGGCTTGTCGATGAGAAAAACCGTTCCTTCTTCAACGAAAAACATCAGGCGAAGATGATAGCGATGACGCCCACGATGACGCAATACACGGCAAACCAAATCAACTTGCCCTTCTTCACGAGATTGACCATCCACTTGCAAGCGAGGCAGCCCGTGAGGAATGCGGCGAGGAATCCGACGACAAGCGAGGTCACCGAGATGCCATTCATGGCTGTGGTCAAGCCCATCTCAAACACATCCTTCACATCGAGCAAAGCCTCACCCAACACGGGTGGGATCACCATCAAGAAGGAAAACTGAGCCAGCTTCTCCTTTTTGTTGCCGAGGAGCAAACCCGTGGCAATGGTGGAGCCTGAACGCGACAGGCCAGGCATCACGGCACAAGCTTGGGCGATACCGATGATGAAGGCGTGCCATCCGCTGATATGCTCTTTCTGTCTCGGCTTGGCGAAATACGAGAAAGCCAGCAATGCAGCAGTCACCAGCAACATGATGCCCACGATGAGCAGACCCGATCCGAAAACCTCTTCCACCTTGTCCTTGAGGAAAAAGCCCACGATGGCCACAGGGATCATGGAGATGAGGATGTTGATGACGTATTTGGTACCGCCGTTCAAGCCACTGTAGCTATGCCACGACTGTTTGGCAAACAAGTCCTTGAAGATCCACACGACCTCCTTCCACAAGATGACCAGGGTGCTGAGCACGGTGGCCACATGAAGCAGCACGGTGAAGGTGAGATTCGACGCCCCGTCGTCAAGGCCGAAGAGCGCTTGACCTATGGCCAGATGGCCGCTGCTGCTGACGGGGAGATATTCTGTCAGGCCTTGAACGATGCCTAAAATCAATGCTTCAATCCAGTTCATGATCGATTATTTTTTCTTCCAAAAAATAGCCACTATTTCCACTACAAATCCGACCAAAATCAAGATCGGAGCCAAGGTAAGATGCTGGAAGTCGAACATCTTGTCGTTGAAGACATCTGGGTTGTCGGAGCCGCCGCCAATCATCAGGATCATGCCCAGGGCGATGAGGGCGACACCTATCAGCACGATGATGTAGTTTTTCTTGGTAAACGGCATGGTCTTGCCCTTTTCCTCGTCATTGGCGGGGACGGTCTTGGAGGTGTTTTCTTTGGGTTTAGTCTGTTTTGCCATAGTTCAGTATTTCTATATCAGGCGTAAAGTTTGTCGAGGTTTGCTTTGAGGAACTTGTCGAGGGCGGCCCTTGTGGAGAGCCAGGCGAGGATGACGCCGAGCACCACGATGCCGATGAAGACAGCCACCAGCGCCGTAGTGTCACGAATCAGCGCAAGGTCAGGGATGCGTTTCGAGGCGCCAAAGAGGAGCAGGGCCAGCAGGAGATCGGCCAGCAGTCCGCCGAAGAAGCCTTGTGAGACGCCGGAGCGCAGGAAAGGCCTTCTAATGAAGCGCTCGGTGGCACCCACGAGCTGCATGGAACGCACCAGGAAGCGTTTTGAGTAGATGGAGAGACGGATGGTGTTGCGTATCAAGGCGATGGCGATGACAAGCAACAGGGCACTGACGATCATCAGCACCGTGGCGATCTTGCGGAGGTTATGGTTGATGAGGTCCACCAGTGACTTCTGGTAGTAAACCTCTTTGACGTCGGTGTTCTCGAGAAGTTGTTTCTCGATGAGGGCGATGCTGTCGTTGTTGGCGTATGCCGCATGGAAGCGGACGTCGATGGAGGGCAGCAGCGGGTTGGCTTCGTTGCCAAGCCATTGCAGGAAGTCCTCGCCGAGGTCTTCGCTGAGTCGGGTGATGGCTTCGTCCTTGGTGATGTATTCTGTTGACTTCACCGCGGGCATGGCATCGAGTTCCTTCTGCAGGCGCAGGATGTTGGCTTCCTTGACGTTGCTGTTCATGACGATCTCGAAGCCGAGATTCTCCTTGATGTGGTTGGAGAGCTTGCGGGCGTGGAGCATGAAGATGGCGAACACGCCGAGGAGGAAGAGCACCAGGGTGATGCTCACCAACGACATGGCATAGGAGCCAGCCACACGGCGTTTGTTGGATTTCTTATCTGACATCTTCGTGATTTGAAAGTGCAAAAGTAAGAATTTAGAATTTAGAATTTAGAATTTAGGGATGTTTTATTGATAGATTTTAGTAATTTTGTCATTTCAAAGACTCATCAAGATGCAAATACTCAAATCCAATATCAAAACCGATTCGGAGGAGTTTAGGCAGAACGAGCGGAACTTCCTTGAGCTGATGGCCCAATACCGCGAGGCGATGGCGGCTTCCATGCAGGGCGGCGGCGAAGCCGCGGTGGCGAAACACAAGAAGCGCCACAAGCTGCTCGCTCGCGAGCGGATCGACCTGCTCATCGACCCCAACACCCCGTTTTTGGAGCTCTCGCCGATGGCGGCATACGGCACCTATCATGACGACTTCCCGTCGGCAGGCATCATCACCGGCATCGGGGTGATCCAAGGCAGAGAGGCCGTCATCGTGGCAAACGACGCTACGGTGAAGGGGGGCACTTACATGCAATATACCGTGAAGAAGCACCTCCGCGCCCAGGAGATCGCCATGGAGAACCATCTTCCTTGCGTGTATATGGTGGATAGCGGCGGCGCCTTCCTGCCTGAGCAGGATACGGTGTTTCCCGACCGCGACCACTTCGGGCGTTTCTTCTACAACCAGGCCCGCATGTCGGCCATGGGCATCCCGCAGATCGCCATCGTGATGGGCATGTGTACGGCAGGCGGCGCCTACGTGCCGGCCATGAGCGACGAGACCATCATCGTTCGCAACCAAGGCACCATCTACCTCGGAGGTCCGCCGTTGGTGAAGGCTGCCACAGGTGAGGTGGTGACGGCGGAAGAGCTCGGAGGCGGCGAGATGCACACCTCCATCTCGGGCGTGGCCGACCACCTGGCCGAGAACGACCAGCACGCCTTGCAGATCTGCCGTAACATCTTCAAGACCTTGGAGAAGAGTCACCGCCAGAAGCTGGACATGCTGCCCGTAGAGGCGCCGCTCTACGACCCGAGGGAGTTGTACGGCCTCGCCCCCATCGACTTCCACAAGTTGACCGATCCCAGGGAGATCATCGCCCGCATCGTCGATGGCAGCCGTTTCCAGGAGTTCAAGTCGAGATACGCCACCACCATCGTGTGCGGCTTCGCCCATCTGATGGGCTTCCCCGTGGGCATCATCGCCAACTATGGCGTGCTGTTCTCCGAGTCGGCGTTGAAGGCCACCCACTTCATCGAGCTTTGCTGCCAGCGCAACATCCCGTTGGTGTTCCTGCAGAACATCACCGGCTTCATGGTGGGCAAGCAGTACGAGCAAGGCGGCATCGCCAAGGACGGCGCCAAGATGGTGCATGCCGTGAGTAACGCCAACGTGCCCAAGTTCACAGTGATCTTCGGTGGCTCGTTCGGGGCTGGCAACTACGGCATGGCTGGCAGGGCTTACAGTCCCCGGCTTTTGTTCATGTGGCCCAACGCCAAGATCTCCGTCATGGGCGGCGAGCAAGCGGCCAGCGTGTTGGCAACGGTGAAGGAAGACCAGTACAAATACAAGGGTGTGGAGGTCCCGACGGAGGAGATCGCCCAGCTGAAGAAGGAGATTTTAGCGAAGTACGACTACGAAGGCTCCGCTTTCTACAGCACGGCACGCCTCTGGGATGATGGCATCATCGACCCGATCGACACAAGAAAGATCTTGGCATTGGGCATCGCCGCCTCGTTGAACCAGCCCTTCCCGCAACAGCAGTTCGGGGTGTTTAGAATGTAATTTTGTTGCTGGTTTCCATCATTTCGGCAGGGGCAACCACAAAAACAGCTTCAGGAACATTGATTTCTTCCGAGGTCAAATCCGGGAAAGCGTTTTGTTCGGATTTTTTTCGCACTTCTAAAAAAGCACGACATCCTCTTTCGTGGTAATGATTGTGTTTTGACGGCAATAATAATTGTATTTTTGTTGATCCAATTTTTTTTGTTTCAGGTTGAAAAACCGATAGAATTGAACTATTATTCACGTAAGTTTACAAAGTGATTTTATAAGAATAATACCATGAGACCTTCAAATTATGACCCAGAAGTCGAAAAGACACGGCAACACAATGCAAGAGTTTTTAGAGAAACAACAGCCATTATAAAGGCTGGTTTTTACACCACGCCTTCAGGCAAACGCGTTGACCTGAATATGCAACCAATGATTGACGGCGGACGCTGTTACCACAAAGAGCTTGCACAGGTCGACAAGCCAAAAGTGGACGGCAGAACAATCGTTAAGGTGGAGCGGGGCGACTGCCTAAAAGTAGCTGAGCGTCTTGTTAGGGAAGGCTATCATCCGGCATTGCTCAATTTTGCCAGTGCTGGTCATCCTGGCGGAGGAGTTGAAACCGGAGCGCGTGCTCAAGAGGAGACCATCTGTCGACGCAGCACACTCACGCGTTCCATTTTCAGTTTTGATGCCAATTTTGCCCATCGGTACGGTTACACCCATCGAGACGGAAACAACTACCCCATCTTTCGTTCACTCGACTTTAGCATGGTCTATTCGCCTGAGGTCACGGTGTTTCGCGATGCTGGTCCGGATTACACACTAATGGAGGATCCTTTCAATGTTGCCATTATCACCAATGCGGCTCTTAACTTGAACGGCAAATTCTCTATTCTTCTCACGCATGACGGCTGTATGCCGGAAAAAGCCAAAGCCATTACGCGCAACAAGATTCGCGCAATATTGCGAATCGGTTTGATCAAAGGACACGATAGCCTCGTGTTGGGTGCTTTCGGTTGCGGAGCCTTCCACAATCCACCGCGTGAGATGGCTGGGCTGTTTAAAGAGGTGATGGCAGAGGAAGAATTTGCTGACCGTTATCGCCTTATTACCTTTGCGATCCTTAGTGACCATAACGACCACAGTCATAATTTGGAGTCATTCAAAGAAGTTCTTGACAAGTTGGATGACTGAGACAATTAGCATCACAAAGCTTATAGCCTTCCCTCTTACATTCCAAAATAATAGGATTGCTTCTTCAAACTCATGTGGCACTTGCTTTTCTATTTTCTTTCTTTCATCTTCAACTTCACTAATATCAATCTGACGAAGAATCTCATATTCTGTGGTTATACAAAAGAATCCGTCTAATGGACTGAGCGTTTTCACAGAGAAAACCTTGAAATAACCATTGTCTATTACGTCCAAGATGACGCCTTTATATTCACACGCCTCGAAGTCATCTTCGGTCAAGTTATTATATCCGAACATTCTATTCAAGTGAACATGTGGCTGCTTTGTCTTAAACACTATGTGATCATCTTTCTTATACATACCTTCCATTCTTTCCATTTGCTGTTTCCCATTGTTATCCAATGACTATGTGCAGCATGTCAAATATGAACTCATTACTGACGTTTTTACCATTCAATTTGAATTGCCCAGAATAGTAAGTAACAACATCATTCCCTTTCTCATATCTGTTTCCCCTCATGAATATATGCTTCAACACCCAACCATTATTCCGAAAAGCCTCGTTAATCAAAGCTAAGTTTACCGTGGTAAGTCCTTCTCGGCCCATAATGTTAATTACATCTTCCAAAGTGTAAGCTTGATACAAGCTCTTGGCTTCGTCATAACGGTTGTTGATCCTCATAAAACTCGACCAGATTGACGCAAATGAACCACTGAGGGATCTAGAGTCGGTCTTGCCTTCACTATTGACAATGCCGCAACGATTGGAACCCGACAAGGGGCTTCCCGCAATACGGTACACGAGCCATTGGAGATCGTCTTTCTTGCCAATCGTGGCACTTTCACAATTGAGCCACCATTCAAGGTAAACCCCCAATGTCGGACGTTGAAATCCGCTCGTTCCCGTATAAGCCAAGCCGCTTTGGATAGGAATAGGGCAAAGGAACATGCGGCTGTCCGACATGATCCTATCCCTATGCTGAAAAAACAGGAAAGCGTTATTCAAGAAAAGCCTTTTCCTCTTTTTCTTCTGCTCGTCACTGATTGGTGCTGCAACTGGCTTGGGCTTTCCAACACTCATATAAGTACCGGTAACATCCAATTTCAGTTCATTGTCCATTTTTGCCTTTGGCTGTTCCAAAGGATAGCAGTCAAGCACTTTGCCGTTCAATAATTGGATTTTCCCTTCAGGATGGACGAAGTTGTCGTTTGTCTTGATGATTCCCATAGTGAATGCGTTTTGAAAATTACAACTATTGACAGAGATTTAGTGACAACCATTTACTCGACGACTGCCCACTCTTAGGATAAGCGCCATAACCACCCAAAAAATCAATCTTTTTGAGATTGGAATTGCCGGCAAAAGTGTCTGGATCCATGTTCTCAACATACTGTTTCACCGTGATGGTTTCCACAAAGTCGTTTGAACTGAAATCAGCAATCCGTTTGACACACTCAGGGACAACATAATCCTTCTGCATAGTCCAACAGCAAAGCATTTCTCCGCTGTTATCGTCAATCAAGGCATCGTTCTCGACATGATAGCCAGGTGCCTTGCACACCACCCCTTCAAAACCTTTATGAGCCGTGACAATGCCCCAACCAATTCTTGTGACATTTTCAGGGATGACGAGGGCTTTTAAGTGTTCGCAACCATAGAATGCTCCATACCCAAGTTCTTGGATGTTCTTGTGTATCTCTATGGATTCAATGCCGCTAAAACGCAAGATGTCAGGGGCAATCCATCGAAGCTTACTTGGCAACTTGATATGCCTCAACGACTCGCAGCTAGCAAACGCATTGTCTTCAATGTATTCAATGCTTTCTGGGAGGTTGATTTCCTTCAGTTTCGTACAACCATTGAAGGCACCGATACAAATATCTGTGATGGTTTGAGGCAGAGTAACGGTTTCCAACTCTTCGCAACAATCAAATGCTGAAGCACTGATTTCGGCGACACCTGAAGGAATCACGATGGCTTCAATCGGACAACGAAGGAATGCGTTGTCGCTAATTTTTCGCAAAGTGCTCGGGAAATGGATTTGACGCAACTGAGTACCGATGAAGTCTCCCTTCATGACCTCAACGCCTTCTGGTATGGCGTATTCCTCACAAGTGAACAGGTCTCTGTCCACGCTCTTCAACACCCTGCCATAGTTACTATAGGTAACACCCCATTCGTCAGTCTGTTCCTCGTTGATGAGCATCTTTGCAAATGGAACGATGACGTCACGAAGTATGGCATTGTTCATCCGATGCCCGCCATGAAAGTCGATGATGTGCGGATAATACTGCCGCATGAACTCTTCCTTGTAGTTGACGGTGGTGTCGCCGTCGCCGAAGAAACCCCAGCACAACTGACGGCTTTCGTCAGTAAGTCCGTCATAAAGATATTGCTCCATATCGCGGAAATGTTGGATGATTTCTTCGGTGATGGTGAAACTCGTTTTGCCAGAGGCCGTAGGTTGGAAATAGTCGAAAGTGCCCACTTTCAAAATCTCGTGCTGTTCCGACATCCGAAGCGCCGGGTTCACACAGATGCGTTTATGGTCGTGCATTTGCATGGCATACATGGCACCCATACTGGTCCCTATGACAAGGTCGGGCATATACCTAGCGCAGAGCTGTCTCAAATAAGGCAAGGCCTCTTGCGGATCAACGGGGATGTCGGGAGCGATGATTTCGCATTCGGGCATCAGCTTTCTCAAATAGTCAACGGTATGACTCATTCCCGAGGAGCCGTAACCGTGAAGATACATGATAGCCTTTTTCATGGTTCTTTCTGTTTTTGTAATTATTTATCTTGGTTTCATCCGTTTTTCAACCCTAATAATCGTTTTTTTGTGTCTTGATCAAAAAAACCGGGCGGAAAACGACGTTTCTGGTCCCATTCGCGTGTTTCCTCCAAATAAAATTCGATCTCATCAACGGTGATGTTGTGCTCGGGAAATGGTTTGTCCAAGGCTTGATAGACAAAACGATCCAATGTTGCAGCAATTTGCTTTTTTGCCTTTTTTAATGGTGAGATTTGCTTTTGATACTGCTTGTTGTCAAGTTCGCCCATACGAAGTTTTTTACGTAGTGCGATGATTTTTTCGCTGAGTTCTGCTGTTTGGCGGTCGGCGGATTCTTTCTTTTCCTTGTAAAGTTGCATAAAAGGCTCTAACTTGGATTGGTGCGCCAATACCAACTCCCATTTCAGCCGGTCCACCTGATACTCCAACCAAGCGATCTTGTGGTCTTTGTCTTCTATGTGAATTGGTTGTGATTTCCGTGACTTCAGCGGGTTTATTCGAGTCATTTTTCTCTAGTTTCTGAAGGCACTTAGTCAAGATCTGGTGTGTTTTCAACCTATAGGGCGATAAAAACGTCACATATCACGTTTTAATCAAGATGCGTTTTTAACGACACTAGATTCCCCGTCACTGAATAATAAACCAATTTGTCTAACACGCCAATTCCTGCTGCAAGCAATGCTTCTTCGTAGGCATTAAGCTGAGCTGCGTATTGCCCCACATATTCCTTAGCCGTTTTGTCCAGTGCTCTGCTCATAACGCCTGGATAGTTCTTGAAGTCAACCAGCACACATTCCTTGGGCGAGGTGTACCACAACAAATCCATTTCACCCACAACAACCTGTCCGCCAATCTCGTGACGGAACGGGACCTCATGCTCCACCTTATGTGCTTTTCCATAGGTCTGCTCCAAAAACTGGTACAGACTGGCTATCGAAAGAAGAATATCATCAACATCAGGCAACATCTTTGTCATTCCGTAGGCATTAATGATTTTTTGGGCCTTCTCACGCATTTCAACATTGCCAATATCAGGACGATAGATGGCAAAAATGTTGTGGATGCAGGTGCCCATAATGTCGTATTCATCGCCAGAACCGACATGGATGGGGTGAGGCGTTACGTCTTGCACCGGATAAACCACACAAGGCTGCACCTTGTCTTTTAGTGCATCGTCAACCATCTTGCTCGGCGACAAGTATTTTTCCTCCAATTCCGTTTTTGCTTGATGCTCTTTTCGACAGAAATAGTGCTCTGGCTCAGGAAGGCTCTCGTAGCTGCCATCGTCAGCCACTTTCACGAACCTCGATTCCGCAATGCTTTCACCTTGACCCCAGATGGCCTGATAATCGCCCGAGTCGTTAATAACAGACTCTATGCCGGCAGCAAGCATCCATGGCAACTGTTTCCCTTCTAACGAAGTAGTGACAAGATAGTCACGAGCTCGCGTGACTCCCACATAAAGAAGACGGCAAGCTTCATAAAGCTGTCTATCAACATATTGATGATAAGTCTTCAATGTGTCAATATCCGCCATCATGTCATCGGATAATTTGGCGTTTGAAGCCGACAAATAAGCTGGAAGACAAGTGAGACAATATTCGGAATAAAGCTGACTCTCGCTTGGTTGGTTTATTCTGACATAGTTGACCCCAATAGCAAAACGCTTTTTAAGTTTGTTGTCGTTCAACGAGTCATCATCCAACGAACATAGAATAACCACATTCCACTGCAGACCTTTGGAACGGTGATAGGTAAGCACATGTACCCCTTCATTGAAGAAACCTTCTTTGATGGTCACGCCTTCAGTATCAAGATGGTCAAGATATTGCTCTATCGAAGAGGCTTCGCCCATGGTTTCGGCATTGGCATCAAAAGCCTTCGCATCTTCGATGATGGCCTGAAGGGTTCGTTCACGTTGATCCGCCATACCCCATTTGTGGCAACGGTTGATGAGGTCCAATTCAATAACCAACGTTTTCACTATATCGGCCACTGGAAGAGCCTGCAACCGCTCTTTCATTGCATTTAACTGGTTGAACACAGAAGACTCCAACAATTGTTGCTTGTTTTCCAAAACGTCTTTTGTCTTCACGCCAAAGAGCAAATGAGCGATTTCCGCTTTCAAAAGCGGTGACTCTTCTGCCATGTAGTTGAGCAACAATCTTACAAGCTGCATTTCCTTGCTATTGCCGTCCACAACGCTTTCGCAAACCACGGGAATATCTTTGGCATTCAAAGCTTCAGTAATAGCGTTTACGTCGTTGTTACTCCTAGCCAAAACCGCAATGTCTGAGTACGTAACAGAGCGAGGTCTCCCACTTCCCTTATCGATGACTTCTTTGATTTCACCACGGCCATCCACCATATCTCTTATCTGAAGCGCTATGGAATTGAATAGTTTCTCCTTGTTGGCCGTAGCCCTTGTTTTTCCTGGTTCAAGCGTCTTTTTCTGTTCCCAATGCCATAGAGCTGGAGTATTGCCCGGCAAAGACTCCGTTCGGTGTGCGGTGAGCGTAACCATATCAGGATCCAGGTCATCAAACACCCTCGTAAACACAGCCGAGGTGGCATCCACCAAAGGCTTCACCGAACGGCGCGACTCCTTTAGGGTGTCGTAGTCCATTCCATTGTTTCCTTTGTCTTTGATGACTTTATCCGTCAAAGCCTGCACCAGCACGGTGTCGCACCCTCTGAAGCCATAGATGGCTTGTTTTGGATCACCCACCCAATAGCTTCGTTCCACCAAATCCGATAACAAGTCAAAAATCTTGATTTGCTTCGGATTGGAATCCTGGAACTCGTCCACAAAGACGTATTTGATTGACCTCGAAATCTCGGACTGTACCTCTTTGTCCTCCAACAGCTGGATGAACTTTGTCTCCATGTCGTTGAATTCAATCAGCCCATGCTCTTCCTTGAACTGATTGAAAAGCACATACCAATCTCGTGCGATACGGAAAATGCGATGAATGCAGTCGTTGTACATTCTGCGCAACTCGTTTTCACTCTTTTGGGTTTTCCCATTCAAGAAAGAGAAACGTCCGTCAGCTCCCAAAAGCAACTGGGCCAATTCGATCGACTTTCCCTCAGACACCGCCAAATCAGTGATGCCGAAAGCATCAGCTTTTTCCACCAGGTTCTGCACTAACGACTTCCAAAAGTTGTAGTCAAATTTGGAAGAAACGCTCATTTTGATGCCAAAGGTTTCCGTGTACTCCCTGAATGCGGCGACATCCTCATCACTAACCACCTTGGTCAAAGTACGGTTGAGATAACCCATCTTGGCTTCATCCGTAATGGTTTCAACCGAAGCGCTCAATCCCAACTTGTACCAGTATTTCTTGATGTATTGCAATCCTATTGAGTGTACTGTCCCGATAGCTGCAGAGTCAAGCTCGGCAGCCTCGGTAAACAAACCTCTTTCCAAAAACTTCTCTCGCGCATTTTTCTTCAGGTCTGCAGCAGCATCATTAGTAAAGGTTGAGGCTATGATCTGCGATGGAGTGCATTGGTGGTTGATGACTTTGTTAGCCATTTCCTCTGTGAGGCGATAGGTTTTGCCAGAACCGGCACCAGCGTTGATATAGGTAATGTTTTTCATCAGACAAGTCCTCCTTTCAATACGATGTTTTTGTTTCCGTAACTGGTTCCTTTCAATTCTTTATCGTAATAATCCCGTCTCAACGGATAGAGTTGTTGGGTGATTGCGTCTTTCTCATACTGCAAGTCAGCTAACTCCATACCCTCACCCTCTTCAATAAGACCTGCTTTCAACTGGTTCATTCTATAAGTATAAGAATTTGCTGCCAGTTGCATCAAGTCGCTATTACTCTCGGCTTCAACAACTTCTATGCTGCCCTTTTGAGGCCTCAGGCTGTCGTAAACCGTATAAAGGGTATGTCTTGGGAGCACAAAATAACCCATAAAACTCACTCTATGTGGATCGCTTGTATCTTTCAAGTGTTGTTCCAGAACGGCTCGATAGACGGCCAGTTGCAAGGCGTCGTTTTGTTCTAGTTTGGTTTGATAGGTTTTGCTTTCACTCCATTTGAAATCAACAATGACATAGTCACCATTGTTGTCGGTCAACACATAGTCGATGTATGCCGTCATCTTTCCAATGACGGGGAGGTTGGCATCGTAATGTTGTTCAGCCCCGACAATGGTCAGGTTGTTCTTTTCAATGATGTCAAGCAGAACGTCCACACTCTTTTTCAAAAGGGATTTGAGACGCTTGAACTCCAAATCGTTCTCTTCCAAAAGCAGGATAGCTCCTTGCGTTTCAGCCAAGTAGCTGACAATTTCGACAAATCTAGTGTTATGAATTTGGCGCATGGACGAAACACAGCGCTGACCTTCCTCGGTCAACTTTTCAACGTAAGCATGTGCCACTGTTCCCTTTACGGTATCCATGTCAGCCATGGCCGCCTTGCCATATTCTTTTAGATGAAGGATGTAGTCCATTACATAGTCAAAAGGCCTTTGGATAAGCTCGTCAAGACTGCTATAACTTTCTGCCTCACGTTTCAAACCTCCGTCTTCCTTTGGGGTGTCAAGTAGACCAAAAACTGAAGGATTAATCTGATACTCGCTTTGCTTTTCAGAAGCGGCTTCAACGGGCTTCTGTTCCATATCATGCAGCTCAGGCACTTTCGCCTGAATGACTAAATTGCCTTTGTGTCGCAGTTCAGTCGCCACTGGGTCTTCAACGGGAATCTCGCCACCGATAACCTCACATTCAAGCATGACAATACGCTCTCGCACATTCGACAACACGCCAAGCATCATCTCTCGTCTGGCTTTCAGCAGTGTTTCTCTGTCAGCCACTTCAAGCCTGTTTGTTTTGAGGATGTCGATTTCTTCAGGATTCAAGAAATCAAGTTCATATTGGAAACGATATTCTGGAGTCGTACAAGCCCAATAGAGCACGTTAGGCGCAGTATGAATGTCAGTCACAGCACGAGTCACATCGATGGCACCTCTACGGGCTGACAAAGTGGTCAACTCAACGGGGCGATTGATTTGGGCAGCCCACAGCATTAAATCATGGGTTTTGATGGTATCAGGCTCATCATCCAATATCATCAGCATGGTCTCGCAATTGCTCACAATGGCATTAAATTGCGTAGCCTTGGCTTCATCGTAAAGATTCTGTTTCGCCCACTTCTTCATGGATTCGAGATACTTTACCACCACTACCTTATCGACAGTACAGCCGTCACCTTGTCCACTAACCTGTTTCCATTGGTTGATGAACAACAATGCCATAGATCGCTCGGGCGATTTTGTCTTGTCATTACCCTCGTAATCATACACAGCTTCATCGATGAGTGCATCCCATTTTTCGCTGATGCCATTATCCTCCACCAGCTGTTCAATAAGCGCACGATGCAGTGACTTGTAATAATCTTTGCCGTCTTTGTCTTGTCTTTTGACGCATAGCTTGTTCAAAGGCATTGCCGGCAGCTGAAGGTAGGCAAGCAAAGTGTTTACATTGAGAGGCTTATTGAAAAGGCCAAGTCCCAACGTAAAGATCTGCATGATAGCTCCGATGGCATTACTTTCAGCACCAACCTGAGGCTTACCGTCTAATGCAAGGTTCAGATTAAGAATGGAAGTGTCGTCGCAAACCACAACGTCATTATCGCCTATCGGCTGTTGTGCCAGCCATTCAGCCATTTCTATGTCATTCTTAAACGAATAGACGATTGCTTTGTCGTGCAAATTACCGTCGATTGCACACGGCTTGTAGGACACATTGCAACCCTGCGACGACATACTGTCAAATAGTTGCCGATACAGCGGCTCTAAATGCCTTTGCTCACAAGTCACTACAATGCAATCGTCATCGCCGAGCAAGGGCGAAGTTCGGGCAAAATCAAGAAGACCGCGCCAACGGTCGGCCTCTCCTTTTTCTTCAAAGCAAGCTTCCACCAAGGCCAAATCGTCGAGGCGACGGCTACCCGTGACGAGTCTGTTCCAGCCCGATTTCACCAAAGCATCGCGCCAGCCCAAGATAACAATGGCTGTACCCAGCTTATCCTTCTCAAACGACTTGGCAAAGAACAAGCCAGTGTTCTTAGTGATGGCTTTTTTCATGGCTCTGGCATAATGCACAGCCCGCTGAAAGTTATCGGAATATCTTCCTGTCAATCCAACACGAAGTTCCAGCTCGGCAAGCAGGCCTTGTGGCCCCACCACTTTCTCGCCGATAACGCAACTCGTGGTCTTCACATAGACCTTGGAGTCGTAATAAGGGTTAAAGATGAGTTTCATAAGTGTAATGGTGAAAAGTGTTTCTATTTACCTAATAGTCTCAAGAAATTGATTTTTCAACTTCCATCAGAAAAAAAGACTATCCTTGTTACTTGTCAAATCTTTGCTGAGACACTTAGGCGTTTTTCTTGGTGCGTTTCTTGGTGCGTTTCTTGGTGCGCTTCTTGAACACCTTCTTGGTCATTCGCCCCTGGCGCTCTCTTGATGATAATCACAAATTCATGGATTCTTTCTTGTTTTTCGTTTAAATACAACCACTCATTAAAGCGCCGTGTATGCGATTATTACGCCCAATTCTCTTTTAAACTTTACATTTTTCGTCTAAATCTCATTAACCAACAACTTCTTTATTTATAGGTTATTACAGCAGCGTTTCGTCTAAAAAAAACAATTTTTGTCTAAATCTCACACCAATACCCATAGACGTTTTTCATTGAGCTTAATAATATTCTTCTTGGCTAACGAATAGAGCAAGTTCTTTATCTTGTTCTTCTTCTGTTTTTCTGACAACACATCCGACAACTTGTTCATCAGCAATTCGTCAATCTCAGCTCTGCTGGCAGACCCGAATTTTTCGATATATTGGACGATTAATCTGCGGAAATACTCATCATCAAAACTCTTGTTCCTTACATACGTTGATTTCAACCCCACATTGCCCGTGTTTCTGGTTATGGACTTTGAGAGAAATAGATTGTTTTTGCGCCCCTCGATGTATTTTTTCTTTCTCAAATACTTGATTTCCTCGTCTCCCAATCGTTTTTGCTTCTGAACCTTGTCAAGCAGAATCATATCTGACATAGACAGTTCGGGCACGCTTACAAGTATCCTTGCAAACTGCTCGTCGATGACTTTGCCTTCGATGTCAACGGTCACCATCCCTCCCGAAGTGTCGTATTCTGGCATGGGGAAGAAACGCTTCTTTTGCTGCTCATACAGTTTCTTGATACCACCACCTTCCGTATCCACCATGTGTACGTTCCTCATGGCCTCTACCAAGAACGGATTCCGATAGATGGACTCAGGGCTGTCGTCTAAAACCACTTTCTCAACTGATTCGGGCAAGAAAATGCCATGATTTCTGAACACCAAATGGTCGTTCTCATATTCAATCACCTCAATCCTCGCACCTTTGTCGTAGTCCTGATGGGCAATGGCGTTATTCAAAGGCTCTCTTAAGGTGAACTCGTCGTATCGGTATAGTTTCTCCGGAAAGATGTTACCGCTGATGGTAAACTCGTATGTGGTATTCCTGATTTGCCGTCCGATGTCCTCAATAGCCAGTATCATCGGGATAGAGAATATCTTGAAATCAAGATTCTCGGCTTTTTCATTCTTCAGCGACCACCTTACTTTGCAGACTTTCGGCAGCAGGTAATGCTCCGATTCCTCACGTCCTAACAATATAATGGCAGCAATGGTTATTTGTCCTTTGATGGTGATATGCGCCTTGTTCAGGAATGTCTTGTCGTCCCATCCGTCTACTTCTTTCTCCTTACCTGGATGGACTTCCTTGTACTTGTCGCGAGCCTTCTTGATGGCAGAAGGGTCAAGGTCGTCCATGGTGGCATCTGGGAGAATCGTGGCGGTCCAGTCTTGCTGTAGCAAGCCTTCGCTTAAGATGGCATCCTCACGCTCACGGGTCAGTGGTACGAGGTTGTCTTTGATTCTCTGCCAGGCTTTCTTGTGGGCATACACAGGCCTGCGTGGAAGATGCTTGGGGATGTGGATAACCCACACCACCTTGTTCGTGTCGCTTGTCACGTATTCGTCAATATATAGACCTTCAGATGACACATTTGTGCAATTCTCCTTGATTTTATAGACGGCAGAGTTGGTGTCGAGATTGAACTGCGACAGGTCTGTTCCCACAATCTCCAGCGTCTTGTCCACAACGCCAATCACAAGCGTGCCACCCTCCATATTTGCGATGCCTGACACATACGACATCACATCCTCTCCTTCGTGTCCGTTGAAAGAGTTCTTCAGGTTCTTCAATTCTTTCCAGTCGCACTTCTCATCCTCCACAGGATAATGCGCAATCAAGAATTCTCGTAGTTCGTTTTCTGTCATTTTTTAGATCAATTTATATGCTTATTTTACACCACCTCCTTTATCTTCTCTTATCTGGCAAGGTGCCACCCTAAACAACTCTCTGGGAAACCGCCTTTGGCCGATTTGTATTCCAATTCGGTGTCCTCTGCCAAGCCTATCTGTTTTCTTATCTGTTCTGTGGTCATAATATGTTTCTATTTGCTTGCAAAACCTGCTACTTGAATCACTTTCTTGGTCACCTCGCCATGATCTCGTGATGATAGTGTTTCTTGTGCTGTCATAACACCAATTCTCCTTTGCTTTTCGCAAAAATATGCATTTGTTGCATACTATTTATTTTTATTCCTTCTGTAGATTATCATCATCAAGTGGACACAATTTGTCATAAATGTCATAAAGATACGAAAAACTATTAAAATTCATTTCCTCTTCCTCTCTATCATAACACGAAAAACGTTGATCTGTTGCATTTTTTATCTTTTCACAGGCAACAACAGGATCTATCCCTCGAATTTCAATGTTATACATGAATATTCCAAAGCAAATATGCATATCAGCAGATATAAGACTTTGGCGAGGCCCCAACACATAGCATATTTGTGAACAACATTGAAACAATGTGTAGGCTACTTGCATCAATCCTCCCCTGCAACAAGATAGCATCAAAATACTATCGTCATTTATACAATGATTTTTACATAATAGAGACGCAAATTCTTCCCATTTCATATCCACTTGTTTATCTTCACTTGCAAAACTTTCTGCACAACCGTGAGCACTTAAGTATATGTAATCAAATTGCCCATTGGAAGACAAAATTATTTCCAGTTCTTTATTGTCTTTTACTTTTTTGCAAACACTTTCTATTTCGTATAATTGAGCCTGTTCACAAATCCCATTACACTCATGCGGTTCATCCGAATTGCCACATGCTTCTATCACTAAAATCCTTTTCTTCATAAAATTAAAAGTTACTTTATTTATTTCTCACATAATACACCTGCTCTGTACTTGAGCAAATTGGTATTCTTGCATTTACACCATTATTTGTGCCATAGAATTGCCTATCGGCTTGACATTGTTGCACATCAAGACCCCAATGTGCCAATCCAGCATCAGGCATGATGCGCAAGACATTATTACCTGCTTTTACCATCAGTTCCCTATAATGAGGGATTTCCTTCTTTTCTTTTGATTCGAAAACAAACTTGTCATCATTAATCAGCACATTTCCAATCTCATCACGTTTTCCATCGCTGATGAAAGAATCGCCCAATCTTCTATACCCTTCATCGTTGGCTCTTGGATCAGAAAAAGACTCTCCAATCATTTTTACTCTATAGGAACTTGGATGCAATACAGCTATAAGATCCTTTATAAATTGAAGGCATATTACTAAAGCCAATTCTGTTTTAACATATCTG
This sequence comes from Bacteroidales bacterium, assembly GCA_017537965.1. GTDB lineage: Bacteria > Bacteroidota > Bacteroidia > Bacteroidales > F082 > Limimorpha. Next base: position 26,683 of record JAFYJV010000027.1, read on the forward strand.
TCGCTATATGTGATTTCTACCTGTGCGTTCTGATTGTTCTTGCAAAAATCATTTATATCAACAAGTTTTCCACTTACCTTTTCGAACAATTCTCCGACTCGTATATTTTGCGCTTCGATTATACCCTGCTGCCAACCTTGTGGAAATTGAGGTGTATAACGGTTGAAAGCAGGGATTGGTTTATTGTTCCAATCAACTTTATAGACATTGTCCAAAGCCCAATCGCCATTCAACAAAGAATACTCCTCCTTGTCGGTGAAGTACATGGTGTTGTCTGCCAACATAATCGGATAGAATCCGTTTCCCAGAGTAAAACCGCTATTAACGGTAAACAAGTTTGCCCAATCAGACATTTTGAACAACGAAATTATGTGTTCATCGGGAAGAGTGTGCGGCAAATCAAACAGACACACATTTAATTTTTCACCTCCATTATTTGGTCTAATACTTGATAAACGAGGCGTTTGTTTCCATGAAGATTCGTCTGCATCATATATTATCGAGTTCAGATTGCTGAAATTGAAGAATAGTATCTTTTCCATGACTGTTTAATTAAGTGTTTGTATAATTTCTAAAAACGAAGAGGCTTGAGTCCCGGGATATGCATTTGTAATGTGCTGTGGAACATCTCTTCTATGCCTTGATTCCTCGACCAACCATTCCAGTGCAGCCTTTATGTCAATCTCATCGGAATAGCGTTGGGTATAAGTGTCAAGCAGGCTGAAAAGCGAATTGCAGCTAGCAAGTTTTGTCCGACAATAATCCAATGCTTTTTCAATTTTGTTTTGGTTCAACTGGTTGGAGTATCCAGCACCACCTTTGGCTTTATCATAAATGCATAAGGCAAGAGCTTCTTTTCCTGTTGTAATAATGAAATCAATATCATTTCGCTCGCAAATGCCTTCATTTACCATAAACGAGCAGAACAGCACGCCGAGAGTAACTAAAATCTTCCGATCGTCTTCGGTACTGAAAATATGAAGATTATTTAGATTATCACTCCGATAGAAACTGATTTCACAGAAATCTGTTTGGACAAGGCCGCCGATAATAATATTTCGGAATAGTTTATCATCAATATCATCCCTGGATGTATCAAAAAAACAAGTCTTTGTCACACCGATTAAATCGTTGTGATAACGTAATTCGGTGTTGTTTACAACTGTTTTGTTTTTGTAGAACAACTCTACCACTTCATCGTTGTGTTGTTTGTTTGTCGAATCTTCCTCAATCTCGGTCTTTCCGCATTTTTTGCAAACCCGATAACCGTATCCTTTTCCATCGTTGTATATTAAAATTTTCGAAGTGGTGTTGTTGGAATCACTAACGCGGTGTGAGAACCAGCCCCGAGTTGGTTTATGAATTGGGGAAGCCCCAATGAGTTCCGCCTTTGCTCTTGTGTAGTTCTTGTTGCCATCCGTAATCCTTGACCTATCTGTAGTTGGGATAAATGCTATTGGCTCAATTAATTTTAACTCAGTGGCGTTGTTCACAGACCATACTTTCAAGTTGGCACTACCACACAAAGGACATTTCGTTTCTTGCGACACCCATGTGTGTCCGCAAGTTGCGCATTTCCGGATTTCCTTCCATGACTGGTTGTAATCTCGTTGTACTCCACCAATCTGATAAGTGGTATCCTTTATGGTGATATAGTTACCTGGAGCCCATTGTCCAAGAGCCGTTGCGAGGTCGTATGTTGGGTTTTCATTGTTTTTCGAGTAACTGCCTTTAGCATCCGAAATCTTGAGTTCAACAATATTGACAGGCATGTTTGCATTAGGCAAGAATTGATGATTGGACAAGAAAGTCAGAAGATTGTCTTTCAATCGACTTGTGAAATCATAATTCAATCCTTTTCTATATTTTTTTAATGAGTTCGCCCCTATGTTGGAATTGCTTTCAGCATCTGCTTGTCTTTGTTTCAAAGTTTTAAAATACCCGTCAATCTCCTCTTTCCATATTTTTTCAATGGCATCAGCGGTATTCTTTACATAACTATCGAGTCTTCCTCCAGCATATACCGTCCCGTTAATAATGCGCAAAAGACCTTTACGAACTTCATTATCTTGTTGAGTCCTTGGATGGTCAAGATGCAAACCATACAAGAAAATGACAAAGTCATTCCAACTGGCATTTTGTGTTTGTTGGGTGTCGTATGGGATTTCGTCGGGGTCATCACTGCCATTGGGACGCACTCGCTTTCCATTCAGCTTGTATTTCACATAAGTATAATCCGGTCTATCAGTTTTATCGTCAATTCTCCACTCGTAATTAGTAAACAAATCCATCACTTCTGACATTAAACCAACTGTATTCCACTTTTGTTTAAACAAATAGCTATTGATGTGTCTTTGCAATACTTGCGGACTATTCAAATCAACTGTTGGCGGTTCTATTTGTTTGGTGACGTTTGTCTTGGAATCAGCGAAGAATGCCGCATCAACGCCGTCCGAGCCGCAAATGGTCAAGCAGGCACTGTGCGTCTGACCACGACGACCGGCACGGCCAGCGCGTTGTTTGTAATTGGCTGGATGTGGTGGGATATTTGTCATTTCAACAAGTTCTACACTACCCAAATCAACACCCATTTCCATGGTGGTCGAACACGAAAGAACATTGATTTTGTGTTCTTTGAAATCTTTGATGCGTTCTTTGGTTTGTGTTCTTCCCAATTGTGCCGTATGCTCGGATTGTATGAATAGATTTGGCTTCTGCATAAGAGCAATGGTTTGGTTTGGAACGGCGACCTTGTCATACAATCCTGTCAACGGATTTTCATCGTATGGAGAATAATCCTTAAAGGTCGTGGTCAGATAGCGATTGGTTACGGGGCATTTCCACGCGGTTCCGGGCAAAGAAAATGCCATTCTGCTCACATTCATACGACCTTGCTCATTAGCATTATAATCGGGGTCAAGTTCATCTGGAACCCATGCATTATCCCTATAATCTTGTCCTAATTCAATAATATTATTGTTGTAAAGCACATCCCAGCAGTAATCAAGCACATTGTCAACGAGGCTTTTTTTGTTAGGACTCAATTGGTCATACCTTTCACCCAACAAGTTGCATAGGAGCTTTTTGTATTTGTCCGGCACATTGTGTTTTCCTTTTTTCACAGTTCTCCTTACACCATTTACGGTTCGGAGATTTCTACAAGCTGAAATGGAAATCTTATCCCAAACTTTTGGATTGTTACGCTTGAAAAACAGACATTCATTAATTCTAACTTTATGATCAAGATAAATTGTCAGAAAATCGATCCAATCATCAACTGTGATTCGTTTGCCGGGATCGTTTATGGCGGCATTCAAATCAGATAATACTTGTGGCAGACCATCAATTACCCATTGTTCTCTGAGCACAGCAAAATCTGGGTAAACGACCTTGATTTGACCTTTGGTTTCAGCGGTCTGCGCATTCTTCTGACGATATTTGAACACCTCATACAAAGCGGCAAGAACATATTTCTTTTTGTACTCGACATAGTCGTCCAAATCCTCCTTTGACGCAAATTGTTTTGCAAAGTAATCGCAATAGGGATCATCATGCAAAGCATCAAGAGCTTGGTTCCATGAGAGTGTTTGATTTGTAAGATTTTGAATTTCATTCTCAAGGCGTTCTATTTCTCTTCTGTTGTCTTCTGTTTGCAATTCGTCATAATTCTGTTTTGCAGCAGCAAGCGATCTTTTTCGTTGATTAATTAAAGTCGCATTGTTATTATGCATGGAAACAAGTTTATTATAAACCACCCATTCCACCCAATTCCTTTCGCTCTCCTTGTTTTGTTTAAGAGTAGGCTTTGCTGCTTTATCGCGACTGTCAGCAAAAGCAATCATTTGCTTGCCTTGGTAAAGAAGTCCAGTTGTATTTGGTGCACTTTGTGCTTGGTCAAGCAGCGAAGGAGCCAAAACTCTTGCTACTTTATCAGCCGCCACATTGAATTGTCGAACCGAATGTTTCATGCCGCATATTGGGCAAACATCGCTCTCGGCATAGCGCACATACTTATCGCCGTTTATAACTTCCATATCTGGAGACAAGTCGAAAGGATTACATTCCTGATCCAATGTTTTACCCAAGGCCTTTGCAATGTGTTCCGCATTGTTTTTATGAGTCACCAAAAATGCGCCGTCTTCTCCACCGACTGATATAACTGATATATTTGTAGTGTTATCATCATCCGTATCGTCATCCGTGTCAACATCAATGGCATTATCGAATATAGATGTAGTTGAAATAACACCTTTTGTCAGTTTGTTGTCGACCAAATTACCAGATGCAAAGACGGTTCCGCAATGATTACAGAATTTTGCCTCCAAAACATGCATATCGTACGAACCAGTGTTGGGGTCTATATCAATCTCGTCAAACAACGAAAAATTGTTATTCGTGGCAGTATTCATATTCACAAATAGCCCCCTGTTCAGTGCTTTAGCGAAGAGATGTAGCTTTACTTTAAGTCCGGCATTGCACAAATTATCAAGAGCATCCAGCTTGTCTTCCACGCTCATATTCCCCGAAATCATCTCCCCCAATGTCAGAAAAGCCTCATCGTGAAGGTGTTGAAATGAGACATTGTTGATAGATTGCAGGCTTCTGTTTCCTCTTATTACATCGATTTCATTTTGAGGTTTGCCGGTAATGTCCGAAATAAATTTGACAAGGTCTTGTGTTCCATTGATTCCTCCAACTGTAGCGGATGATGTCGCAAAACGAACATTATCGATAGAAGTGCCAAAGGCATCAAGCACACGACGTATAAGCAAAGCCAGTTCAGCAGCTCCTGCACCCGTAAATGTGTGTGTTTCATCAATTACAATCCAACGTAACTGATTTTGGGAGGCTTCCAATATGGGTTGATCGTTTGTCCTCAACAGCAAATATTCAAGCATGGTTGGGTTTGTGAACAAAATGTTAGGATGATTGTCGCGTATCTCATCTCTTAGCACATATTCGTGTTTCCTTCTATCGGCTAACACTGTGGTTACGTTTCTATCAACGTCATCAACATCTTCTGGAGTGTTTCCGTTGTAAACCGCAAATCTCAACTCTTGCCCAGAACATTCAATGCACTCGCTCATTCTGGTTCTTTGATCGTCCATTAGAGCATTCAATGGATAGAGGAATATGGCTTGTACAGGCTCAGGTTGGGGTTGCTGCCCATCTGCATGACGTTTGACATACTCATCCGCCAAATCTTTCACCAACGGAACCATAAAGCACTCGGTTTTACCCGAACCAGTGCCAGTTGTAACACAAATTGATTTGCCACTCAACAGTTTTTCCCAACTTTCGACCTGATGTTTAAAGGGATTGAATGGTTTATCTTTGAAAACTGCCGTTCTATTCGTTTCAAGACTACATTCTTCTTTGGTGATTTCATTTCCATTACTATCCTTTTCATCCCATTCACGCCAATACTGTTTTGGCAACAAGGTGACTGGAAATGTCGGCGCACTTTCCCATTCACCCATGTCTTCCACAAGAATGTTGTCGCCCGTGAAGCATCCATTGAGGATGTCATCCAACCGATTCTCATAATCTTTTAGTGTGACACCGCCCTTCCACAAATCTTTGTTTTCAAGCCAAATGTCTTTGATTTGTTCTTTTAACTGCTTTTTACAGTTTGAGTATAATTCTTTAAATCTCATATTATTTAGTTGTTTAATAAATTCATAAAGAAGTCGTTATTTGAGAGTTCGTCTAAAACTGTTTTCCGAGAAGATGAATCCACGTTCCAGAAACAAGCTTTTGCGCTAGAATTGACACCTGTGCCTCTGGTAAAATCATTCAACATTGTTCTCAATACAGTATTAGTATTTCCAGTTGCTCTATTTGGAAGTTGCACTTCCCAGAAGATATTGATAAATCCAGTATAACCACTTTGTTTTTTTCGCCTAGGATTGTTAAGCAACAATTCTTTAACAGAACCCCTTTCTTCTACTTTCCAAATATCACGTGGGATTAACATCCAATCAAATAAAAACTCATCTGCCATTCGCCATAGAGAAGTATAGTCGACGATTTCAGCTGTTTCTATGTATCGTCTGAAAAAGTTCGCTAGATTATCGGCCGAATATTCGCTCAACACAAGGCTTTCGTGATAGCTCCTAATATTTTTAATATTTTCATCATAATGACAAACAAGCCCCATAAGCGCATCAAAACTACCGAAATAATTTCCAGTCTTAGAAGCTGCTTCAAAATAAGCCAAAGCATCATTAAATCTATCTGCATTATCACTTAAATAACTATTGTGGCATTTGTCAATCCTATTTAAACGTCTGCCTCTTCGTTGTTGCTCATTTAAATTCTCAACACTATCTATATTGGGAACATAAAAAGGTCTGATGAAGTATTTTGGGATATCATACTTTTTAACTTGTTGCATAATGATGCCTTCTGAAAATCCTTTCACGTCAAAACAACAAGATCCGTCATCTTTGCTAATTAGTGGAATCGGCACAAGCTCTCTTGGATTGTCAATAGCTGAAAACACAAATGTCAGATCACTAAAATCAAGATTTCCTCGATTTATATACGGTTTCCCGTTTTCCCATTTGAATTCAGTATGAGTAAATGTCTTGAAAGAAACATATGGTAAATCCGCTTGGTTTACAGTTGGATTGAATCGATACTCTTTCAAATCTATAAATGCTCTTTGGAGCTTATCGTATCTCGAAAGTTCAATTTTATTATTTTCCGGCAGTTTAAACGCTTCTAATTTGTCAATAGCACAAATAGGCAACCTAAGACCATTGTTGTTGCTCCCGACATCAAATATAACACCATTTGTTTTTCTCTTGAACACGACGGCATCAATGGGTTGAGGATAGGTTAAGTCAAAACTCATATTACCATCGGAGATTGTATAAATTGCATTAGGGTTGTGATAATCAATTTGTTTTCTCTGCCAATGCATTCTTTTAACGCCATTATCATCCCTTAAAACCTCATTATTAATAGAAATCGTCAACTCTCCAAAACCGCGAAAGCTCGTTGTCAAATTTTCATTATCTATCAACTTTTTGTTAGTTTCCGACCATTTGGGTAATGCAAAACAATCGATGGTTTTTGACTTTTCTTTAGCTTTAATCGACACTTGACATTGGAAATAACCTAATT
>JAFYJV010000028.1 GCA_017537965.1 Bacteroidales bacterium
CACATAGCGTGCGGCTTTCAGCATGTTCTCGTCGTAATGCCGTTCGAAGCGGTAGTCCTCATAGATCTTCCGTTCCTCGTACGACATGTTGAGGATGGTGAGTCGTTCCATGGCCTTTTGCAGCCCCGGGACTTTGGTGTCGGGGTCGATGTATCCGACTTTGAGGTATCGCATCCATTCGTCGAGGTCGGAGGCGGGCTCTATGGTTTCGTCGAACTGGCTGACTCGGAGCACGTAGTATTCGGGGAAGATGTTGTTCATGGCCTCCATCCTCAGGCCTTGTGGGAAGTTGCTGTTGCCGAGGACGAGACGGTCGCCTGTGTGGACGCCGGTGAGCTCGCTCTGCCCGTGGTAGAGGTAGTCGTCGCCCATGCCGAGGTTGAAGTAGAGGATGTTGATGGAGAATACCTTCTTGACGTTCTCGTAGTCCTTTCCTGATGTGATGTGCTCGGTGATGTTCTTGGCGGTGGAGTAGAGGATTCGTTTCAGGAAGTTGAGGTCGTCGGACTGCTGTATCTCGACGAGAATGATCTCGCCGAGGCTGTCCTTGGCCTTGATGTCGACGCGGTTGAACTTGTCGTTTTTGAAGCGCTGGTTGCTCTCGCTCTCGAGGAGCTCGGTGATGGTGACCTTCTCGCCGAGGATGGCGGAGACGAGCCCCTCGAGGATGGAGAAGTCTGCCTTGTCGCGGAAGATGTTCTTGGCGGCCCAGTCGAAACGGATGACATTGTCGGATTTTTCCATGATCATTTCTATTAAATATTTTCCGATGCAAAGATAGATAAAATTTCTAATAGAAAAACAATAATATGGAAAAAATTTCAAAAATTAGTTTTTTTAGAGCGTATTAGTGGTTGACCAACTGCCGGTATGTGGACAAATTGATGCGATACTCCATCCGGCTGTCGCTGAGTTCGTCGCGGCTGTGTTTCAGCAGGGTCTGCGCCTCCAATAGGTCGGAAAGGGGGATGAGCCCCGCCTCGTAATAGTCCTGCTCGATCTTCAGGTTGGCCTCTGCGTCGCTAAGTGCAGTCATGGCCATGGTGATGCGCAGCCAGCTCTGTTCGAGGTTGAACCACGCCTGGTCGGTTTGCATCTTCATCTGCTCGGTGAAGTCGCGACGGTTGTTTTCGGCAATCTCGGTGTCGATATGGTGTTTCTTTAGTTTGTAAGCGGTCTTGTGCCAGTCGGTGATGGGCACTTGTAGCATGGCGAAGACCATGGCGTTGGGTTTGGCCTCGTCGAAGATGGTGTGATAGCTGGCGCTGCCGCCCACCATGAGGGCGGGAAGGGCTTCGCCCAGCGTCATCTTTTTCTTCAGTTTCTCGGCTTGCAGCGAGAGGTCGAGTAGTCGGCTCTCGTGACGCTGGGCGACGGCTTCGACGGCGTTATGGAAATAGGCAGTGGGCGCCGTTTCCGCACCCAACGTGTCGGTGAGCACCGTGGCCTGCCAGTCGGTGCCTGTCAGATGCGCCAAAGCCATCTTCAGCAAGATGATGCCGTCTTCCACCTTCTTACGGTTGAGCTGGCTCTCGTTTTTCTTGACGGTGACCTTGTACTTGTCGGTGGGCATGGCCAGCCCCGCTTCGATGGCTCCGGAGAGGTCTTTGTCGAGGGTGTCGAGGAGCCGGTCGAGTTGGTCGAGGGTGAGTATCTTCTCCTGCAAGGTGACGATCTGCCAATAGAGTTGCTCGGTTTGCAGACGCACCTCGTCTTCTTTCATCTTCGCCTGTATCGCGGCGGCTTCGACGCCGACCTTCGCCAGCCTATTGCCGTTGCGGATGCGGCCTCCAGCGTATAGGGGCTCGGTGGCCATCACATTGGCGACGATGCCGTTCTGGACGTATGAGTAACTCTTCTCCAGACCCAACATGGCACCGTATTGGGCGTAAAGGTTGTAGAGCATCTGTCTCAGCTGGGCGTTGCCGATGTCGTCGATGCCCACGGTGACCAAGGGGTTCATGGCGTCGAAGGCCAAGACCTGTGCGCTGACCTTGGGCAAGTACTCGGTGAAAGCCTCGCGCTTGGTGTCTTGTGCTTTCTCGACTTCAAGTCGGCTGTTTTGCAAGGCGATGTTGTTTTGCAAAGCCAAGTCGATGCAGTCTTGCACGGAGAGACGCAGCGTGTCGGGTTTCTGGGCCCAGGCGGAAAGGCTCAGGAGGATCAGCAAGACGGTGAAGCGAAGTGTTTTCATGAGATGGGTTGAGGTTGTTGTTTTTTACTCGTTCTGAAGATCTGCCAGTACATCACGGGCATGACGGCGAGGATGATGACCATGGAGAGCACCACACCGAAACAGATGACGACACCCATGGGCATCCACAATGGGTTGCGCGTGATGATCATGGGCAGCACACCCAAAGCGGTGGTGGCGGAAGTGAGGAAGATGGGCCTCATGCGTCGGCTGCCGGCTTTCATGGCGGCTTCCTTGGCGTCAAGGCCTTCCTCCATGCGGAGGGTCTCGGCGTATTCGTACATCACGATGCCATTGCGCACGATGATGCCGATGAGGCTGACGACGCCAAGCACAGAAGTCATGCCGAAGTCGAGTCCGAAGAGCCATTCCCCGAAGAAGGCGCCGAACATGCACAAGGTGCTGGAGCAGAGGGTGAGCAAGGCAAGGTTGACTTTCTTGAAATAGGCTACAAGGAACGCCAACAGTACGAGGATGGCAGCGATCAGGCTCTTCAGGATTTGCGGGATGACCATGGTGTTCAATGTGGAGAGACCACCGTATTCGATGCTAACGCCTTCGGGGAGATTGGGCAAGACTTCGGTGTCGATGTAGTGCTGTATCTTCTTCATGCTGGCTGTTTGCGATTTCCAGAACTTCATGTCGGCAGCTAAGGTGATGGCGTTTTTGCCATCGTGGTGCACCAAATAGGCAGGATGCCAGTCGGGGGTGATGTCGGCTACTTGACGCAAAGGTACGTTGACACCAGGAATCATGGTAGGAATCAGCTGGTTTTGCACCGATACGTAGTCGTTGGGGTCGTAGTTGGCTGTGCCGTATAGCTTGACAGGGATGCTTCTGCTGCCTTCCCATACGGTGGTCAGGGGTTGCCCGTTGAGACTCGTAGCCAAGTTGAGCGAGAGCATTCCCTTGGTGATGCCTAACCGGGCGCATTCCTCGGGTTTCATGGTCACCTTCACCGAGGGCAGGAACTCATCGTAATCCGAATGCACCCAACGCAACTCGTTGTCGAGGGTGAGCATGAAGTCTTTGATTTGTTGCGCCACAGGTGCGGTTTCCTTGTAGTCGTCGCCGAAGACATAGATCTCCACAGGTGTCGAAACGGCTTGGTAGTCAAGCTGTCGGAATCGCACATGGGCTTCGGTGAAACAATAGGCGTATTTGTCATCCATCTCTTTCAACAGGTCCTCGGTGGCTTGCTTCGAGGTGGTGTTGACGATGAGTTGCGACAGGTTGTTGGCAGGGATGCTCGGAGCGTAGGTCACGTGGAAACGCGGTGCGGTCTCACCGATGAAAGCGGTCACCGAGGTGACACGTTGGTCGGTCAGCATCATCTGTTGCAAAGAGTCACTGATTCGGGTAGTGGCTTCCAGGCTGCTGCCTTCGGGGAGACGGATCTCGACAGCAAAACAGTCTCGTTCGGCGTTGGGCATCATCTGAACGTTCAAGGCAAGGAACATCAGAACGCCGAGGGCAATGGAGCCTATGCCTAAACCGATGGTGAAACTTGGATGCCTGAAACAATGGCCCTGCATCTTGTCATAAAGGTTTTGCAGGAGTTTGAAGAACTTCATCTGTGCCCTAATGAAACCGTTATGACGGGGCTTGTCGGTCTCAGGCCTGATGAACATGATTTCGAGGGAAGGGATGACGAGCATGGCATAGGCCAATGAAGCCATTAGCGAGAAGGCGACGGTCCAGGGGAAGAGCTGCACGAAGTCGCCTAAAGGACCGGTGATGATGCCCGTCATGGGGAAAAACATGGTGGCGATGGCACCCGTGGCGATGAGCATGGGCATGAAAAGCTCTCTGGCGCTGCTCACGGCGGCATCAAAGGGCTTGTAACCTTGGCTCAACTTGTCGATATAGCCGTCGATGTTGATGATGGAGTCATCGACAATCATGCCCAATACCACAATGAGGGCCGCCAAAGTGACGGTGTTCAGCTCGATGCCGAAGAGATACATCAGGCCGATGCTCATGGCGGTGCAGATGGGCAGCCCTGAACTGGCGATGAGTGCCGTGCGGAAGGGGAAAAGAAGCAGCATGACAGCGATGACGACGATCATGGAGATGAGTAGGTCGCGCAAGAAGCTGCTGACTGATTTCTGCACTACTTTGGGCTGGTCGGTGATGCGATAGAGATGTACGCTGTCGGGCAGTGTCGATCTGAACTCAGAGAGCACTTTTTCCACAGCTTTGCCGTAAGCCACGATGTTGAATCCCTTGCGCATCTCAACGGAGATGATCAAGGCATCGTGGCCGTTGAAGTTCACCACCTTGGAAGGCTTGGCCAGACGACGCTCCACAGAGGCTACATCGCGCAGACGCACCGTATTGCCTGCCACGTCGGAATAAATGATCTGCTCTTCAAGTTCCTGTTCTGAGACCACGGGATTCTTGATGTGCAGTGGGAAGTCGAAGGCCTCTGTCTCCATGGTGCCACTGGCAGTCAGCAGGCCTTGTGAGGCGTATTGCAGCATGAGGGTGTTGGGACTGATGCCGTAGAACGACAGTTTTTCCTTATCGACGGTGACGGCAATCTCTTCGGTCTGTTCGCCCATGACACGCACGTTGCCCGTCTGGGGTATGTCGAGCAGGCGGCGTTTGAGGTCATCGGTATAGCCGTGCATCTCGCGATAGGTCTTGTCGGCCGATTCCATGGCAATGAGCAGCGAGGAGGTGTCGCCGAAGTCGTCGATGACGGCAATGGCAAGCACACCTGCCGGGAAGCTCAGCGTCTTGGACTCGTTGATCTTGTTGCGGATCTTGGTCCAAGCTTGGGCGTAGTCGCTCTTGGTCAAGTCGAGCATCACATAGACGTAGCAGATGCCTTCCTTGGTCACGGAATAGGTGTTTTTACGGTCCACCTCAGGAAGGGTAAACAGCATCTCCTCCAAAGGCTTGGTCAGCTGCGTCTCAACTTCTTCGGAACTGGCACCGGGATAGACACCTGCCACGATGCCTTGGGGATAGGAGAAGGCTGGGAACTCGTCTTTCTTCATCTCGACGAGCGCATAGATGCCAAACGCCACGATGACCAGCACAACAGCCCAGACGATCTTCTGGTGCTTGATGCTGCCGCTGATGATGCCTTTTTTTTTCTTTAATGTCCTCATTTCTCACTCCTCATCTCTCATTCCTCATCCCTCACTCTCATCCCTTCACTGATTTTCTGATAGCCTTCCACGATGACACGGTCGCCTTGCCGGAGCCCTTCTCCGATGACCACGCCCTTGCCGGAATAACCAGTGACGGTGACTTTCCTGCGTGTGGCGCGTCCGTCTTCCTCGACCCATACGAAACATCCCTCCTGGTTGAGGAGAACGGCGTTGGCGGGGACGATGATGCTGTTGTCAACATCGCCTTCGAGGACCACCTTGCCAATCATCCCCGGGAAGAGTTCCTTGTCGGGATGTTCGATGAGCACTTTGACGGGGTAGCTGTGGGTGACGAGGGAGGCGGTCATGCTTTTCTCGATGATCTTGCCCCGGTAGTGTCGGTCGCCCAAGGCCGGTATGACGATATCGGCCGTCTCGCCTATTGACATCCGATGGATCTCGTCTTCGGGAACGGAGATCTTCACGGTGAGGCCTTGTGTGCTGATGAGCCGGATGACGGGCTTCAGCGGCGTGATGTTCTCTCCAAGCTCGGCATTGACGGAAGTGACGATGCCGCTGAAAGGAGCGGTGAGGACGTTCTCCATGAGCATGGCGTTGGCCAGATCGACACCGGCGTGTGCCTTTTCGAGGTTGGCTACCATCTCTTGCCATTTGATCTCGGGAAGACTCCCGTTGTCGTGTACCTTTTTGAGTCGGTCGTAGGCGTCTTGTGCCTGCTGTAGCGTTGCTTCCGAGGCACGCAGGGTGCTTTCCATCGAGGGGGAGGAGACGCGGGCCAGCACCTGGCCTTTTTGCACTTTGCTCCCTTCCTTGACGTTGAGGGATTCAAGGACTCCGCCGTATTTGAAAGCCATGTCGAGCGACTGTCCCTCTTCGAGGTTGCCGGGATAGGTGTTGCGTACAACGTCGCTCACCGAGTCGATGCGTTGGATGCCCACAGGAATGACGCGTTCTTCCTTGCTGCCTCCGATCAGCTTTTCTTTCAGCTGTTTTGGGGCGTTGTCGTCGCATCCCCAGAGGAGGAAGGGAAGGAGTAAGAAGATGCAATGGCGTGTTTTCATGGCGTGATCAGTTGCGGTAGGCGACCATCTTGATGTCGTCACCATGGATGTTGTAAATAAGGTCTCCTACAGTCGCGGTGCCGTGGTAGGTCATTTCGAAGACGAGGGTGTTGTCGTCGTAGAGGCGTCCTTTGGCCTTGATATTGACGGGCGCCCTCAGGTTGAATTCATAATCGACATTGAGGTACAGGGCGTTGCGCTTGAAATCTTGCATCACGAGTTCGTCGTCTTTGCAGCACCCATGGGCCACGATGACTTCGTCGTTGAGGATGTTCATGATCACGACGACGCTGTCGTTTTCCTTGTCGAGCGTGGAGATCTCCAGCTGTCCGAGGTCGTTGGGGACGCTGACGGTGAATACTGCCGGTGGAACGGTATCGAGGATGGTGGCTTGTCGTTGCACGGTGACGTTGCCCGAGGTCTTGAAGGAGTAGTCGCCACGAAACGGGTCGATGTTGCTTTTTTTGCAGGAGGCAAAGGCGAGAAGGCCGCAGGCGAGAAGGAGAAGTGTTCTTTTCATGATATGTGGTATTGCTTTTTGTTTATGGCTTAAGGAAAGAATCAATAGTGGCATTCAGTTTCAAGACGGCCTCGTAGTCGGCGTCAATCTTTTGCCGGACCGTTTCGGTGTTGTATGGCTCGAAGAAGACGGCATCAGCCTTCATGACGTCGCGTTTTTGTTCGTCGAAATAGATCCTATCGGCAACTTCTTTGGCTTTTTGGGGCTCGTTTTCGGAGAGATGGATATAGGCCAGGTTGAGATAAGGATAGAGGTAGTTGGGACTGATGCGGATGGCATCGCTGAGGTGTCGTTCGGCAGCGGCAAAGTCATGGGCTTGGTAGTATTCGTTGAGACCGAGGTCGTTAAGGTTTTCCTTGCAGAAGGGCGCGTGACGGTAGGCGTTTCTGAAGCTGTTAATAGAAAGCGGATTGTCCATGGCTTTCAGGGCCTTGCCTTGGTACCAATGCAATGGCATCCCGACGGGATCGATGGTGTAGAACGGCGAGATGGCTTTGTCGCAGTGCTGTCTGACAAGATTCCAATCGTTGCTCCGCTGGGCTCGTTGCATGAAGATGGTCTCGTGTTCGCCTCTAAATCGAAGCGCGCCAATCAAGATCATCGAGGCGGCAATGGAAAAGAGCAGGAAGTTCCATCCCCATCCGATGGCTTTGCTGGCGCAGGTGCCTTTTCTGGAAGTCGTGAAATGGAGAAGGATGGCATAAAGGATGCCCATCCAGACGATGTGTTCGATGCGGCTGTTGGGGAAGTCGAAGAGGCTGTTGACGCAGCAACCGCAGAGGACACTCAGCGTCACGGCACCGAAGAGGAAGGCTTTCTTGTCGGTGGTCTCGAGGATGACACTTCCCGAGAAGACGATGAGGAAACAAAGGAAAGCCACATAAAGAAAGAGGCCGAGATAGCCGGTTTCGGCAAGGATGCCGAGGTATTCGTTGTGGGGTTTGGCGAAGTTGACGCTCCAGATATCGGCTCGGTATAAGCCTTTCAGACCGGCATCGGGGTAATGGATCTGCCAATTGCCGATGCCGCATCCCAAGAACGGGTGCTTGTCAACGATCTGGTAGGTCTTGTCCCATAACAGGAAACGTTCTGCCAGCGAAGAGGTGCTGGTGATGCGGTATTCGATCTCGCTTTTTTCAGCCGTTTTGGGAACGGGACGTTTGACGAAGAGACGGAGCAGCACGGTGAGGAAGACGAAGGCGAGGGCGATGGCGACAAGGGTGGTGGCAATCTTGGCTTTTCTTGAACAAACGGGTCTCTTGGAATGGATAAAATACAAGATGAGGAAGACGGCGATGGCAGTAATCATGCTGAGGATGACCGCGCGCGACTTCAGAAGGATGATCACCGTGACGGATAGCGCAAAGAGCACAAGGGGGATGGCTTTCAGGAGTTTGCTTTTGATTTCGGGAAGGGACGACAGTAGGAAAGACGAGAGCAGGAACAGCATGACGGAGAGCAGGTTTTTGTGCCCGTTGATGCCGTCGATCCGGTAAAGCTGCCTAAAGCTGAAATCTTCGATGTGGAACAGCTGGAAGATCGCAACCAGCAGATAAACAATCAAGATGAAAGCTGCGACGATCCATAGCGTTTTCTTGAAGATGTCAGGGCTGTTGGAGAGCAAGGTGTAGGCGCCGAGGGTGATGAGAAACCCCATGACAACCAAAGAGGCGGCATAGATGGCTTCGGCGAAGTTGGTGGCCCAGAGGATGGAGCATCCGCAGAGGACCGTGAACAGCAGGAAAAGGTAGAAGGCTGGAGTGTTGGGTATGAGCCAGTGTTTTTTGGCGATAAGCGAACACAGAAAAAGGACAGCCAAGCCCGCTGAAACGGCGACGTATCTGACGATCAGGAACTTATCATGAAGGTGTGGGTAACCAATGATGCAGCAGATGACGAGCGCAATTCCAATGGTGATTTCAATGGCGCTTTTTCGGACCGTTTTCTTATCCCATAGTTGGATCATCTTTCTGTTTATTTTGACTGGTTCATTCTTCGTCCTTTACAAGATGCACATCGCACTGCGGGAATGGGATGGCAATGCCGTTCTCGTTCAAGGTGTTGTAGATCAGTTCCTTGGCTTTGTCAATATAACCGACGCGTTCCGCCACGAGCACCTGTTGCTTGACAGCGATGGTGACGGCACTGTCGTCCATATTCTCCAAGGTGATGCTGACGCCGCGTTTCGGATCCACGATGTCGCGCCCGAAGGCGTCTTTGTCATGAAGTTTTTGCAAGGCTTCTCCCAGCAGTTCGCGGACGCGTTGGATGTCGGTGCCATAGGCCACACCCACCGTGATCTTGACGAATTCATAGCCGTGGTTGCGGGTAAGGTTGCTGAAGTTCTTGGCGAATAAAGTGGCGTTGAGGAACGACATCTCGGCTCCGTCAACGGTTTCGATTTCCGTGCTTTGATAGCCAATGTGGGTGACTTTGCCGCGGATGCCGTCGCACACAATCCAGTCGCCGATGCGTAAACGGCCCGACATCAGTTGGATGCCATAGATGAAGTTGTTGAGGGTGTCTTTTAATGCAAAACCGATACCTGCCGAGAGACCGCCGGCAACGAGACTCAGTGAGCTGGTAGGAACGTGCAGCGTCAGGACAATGATGACGATATAGGTCAACCAAACCAACACGCTGATGATGCTGTTGCCTAGCGACAGGTTGATCTCGTTGTTGCGGATGGTTTTGCGGTTGTTCTTTTTGAGGAAGAGTGCATAGCGGCACTGCTGCCAGATGGCGTGTAAGGCCCGGTTGATGTAGCGGAACACGAAGAACAGGCTGATCAAGACGAGAATGCCATGGAACGACAGTCTGAAAGTATCTACGCCGCTGTCGTTGACAAGCTGCACGAAGTTACGGTGATAAATGTTGTTATACAGATCTTCGAAGTCGAACACATCAAGCGCCAGATGTAGGCAGAATGGAATGGATAGGATTCCTATCACAGGGAGCACCACTTCCTTGACCAGATCATAGAACCAGGTGGCACCGAACATCAGCGTCTCTTTGCCGGGACCCGTAATGAAGGTGATGCGTGAACGGTAATCCTCGATACGAGGCTTCATGCGATCCTCTCTATAGTGGACAATCAGATGGAGAATGGTGATGACGGCATGGATAGCTGCCAATTGGAAATACCACCAAACAAGAATAAGGAGTGCAGCGAAGATGTAACCCGCGAAGGCAACCACCAAGGCGGCTCCTGTAGTCAACAACGAGAACCAGCCCAGGAAACGGTCGCCGCGATCGACTTTCTTGGCGTTACGCAGACAAGCGAGAAGTTGCCATATAAAGAAGCCTATCAGGACGGGTGGGAAAATGAAATTCATCAACGAGTTGGGCATGAAGATGACACGGCACCATATCACGGCCACGGCAGTACAAAAGACAGGCAGGTAGAGCTTGACGCCATATTTCAGCTGTTGGGGCTTCAGCCGGAAGTACAGCGCGATGAGGATGGCTATCAGCAACCAAAGGAAGGTGTTGGTGAGTTTAGCTGCGATATGGAGCATGCCCTCTCTCCAGAGGATGCTGTTGACAATGATGGTGATGAGGATGCCGAGCAATAGAGAGAGGTAACGACGCTGCCCACGGGTAAACTTGTCTTTCAGTGCTTTGACGTGCCGGAATATAGGGATGAGGATCAGTGAGGCGATGAGCCAGGACACCAGCAGCTCGATGACAAACAGGATGACGATAAAGATCTGAAGCGAGTACTCCTTGTTGTATTTCTCTCGAATATCGCTGACGGCTTGACGCCAGTAGCGTTGTGGATGTTGCAGGATGGTGAGCCAAGGCGTTTGTCCTTCGACGAAGATGCGGTCCTGCAGCACCTGGTAGTAATCGTGCGCATAGTCGTAAGTTTCCTTCAGCCGCAAGAAAGTCTCATAGTAGTGGATGGTGTCGGCTATCACGAGGGCTTTGGTCTCGGCATACATCATGAGCAGGTCGCAGGCGTATGAGATGCATTGCTCGCGGTCTTCCTCGCCTTGTTCGTCGAGTGCAAAAGGCATGGAGAGCGAGTCGGCCATGGCCTTGACTTCCTTGTCAAGTTGGAGATGTGTTTGGCTGAAAAAGAGCGGGTTTGTTGTGTCGTAGTGGATGAGCAGGCTATCGGGCACGCCGACGATGGTGTCGAGTTCGGGAGGGAGACGACGCAGCGACTCGATGAGGCGGGCATAGCGTTCCATCTCGACATTGAGGTTGGTGACGATGCGGTCGAAAGGTCCCCGGTCTTGGTTGAACTCGTTGTATTTCTGGGTGACCTTCTGCAAGGCATAGCTCACATCGAAGGTGAAGCCTTGTTTCTGGGAATATAATGTTAGCGCAAGCTCGTTGCATTCCTTCATGAGATCGACCATCTTCTGGCGTTGTTTCTCATAGTCTTCGGTAAGTCGGTCGCGGTTCTTGTCGATCTGCTGGTAATCGGCATTCAACTCGTTTCGCAGCGTACGAAGCGTCAGGTTGAGGTTCTGTCCGTAAGAGATGGCGAAGATCGGCACGGCGATGGCCAGGAAGGCAGCAAGGAAGAGCAGGTGTTTCTTTTTCATGGAGGTTTTCTTTGGCAAGAGCAAAATTATTCAAAAAACCGTAACTTTGCATAAAAAACACAAGCAAACGTAAAGTATAGTAAGAAATACCATGGAACAAAAGTTTTGTCAGAGCTGCGGCATGCCGCTCACCAATGAAATCCTCGGCACCAATGCCGATGGAAGCAAAAACGAGGATTACTGCATCTATTGCTATAAGGATGGTGCATTCACCAACGACTGCACCATGGACGAGATGATCGAGTTCTGCGCCCAGTTTGTCGATGAGGTGAACAAAGGGTTGCCCTCGCCAATAACGAAAGAGGAATATATCGGCCAGATGAAGATGTATTTCCCGCATTTGAAACGCTGGCGTCAAGCGATGAAAGTTACTGACGACGCAACACCTGAAAATCCCGCTTTGGCACCGGTCAAGACACTTATCGCCCAGATGGCCGACACCCTGCCGATCACCTACATCTCTTCGGTGGATGAAGAAGGCTTCCCCTGCACCAAGGCGATGCTTTCTCCTCGTGTCCGAGAGGGTATCAAGGTGTTCTATTTCACCACCAACACATTTTCGCTACGCGTGGCACACTACAAAGCCAATCCCAAAGCATGTATCTATTTCAGTGATAACGAAGGTTTCAAGGGCATGATGCTTCGCGGCACGATGGAGGTGCTGACCGATGCCAAGAGCAAGGAGATGATTTGGCGCGATGGCGATGAGCAGTACTATCCTGGTGGCGTCACCGACCCAAACTACTGCGTCCTGAAGTTCACCGCCACGGATGGCCGCTTTTATAGCGATTTCTATCCACGCAGTTTTGTTATTGAATAATGGCCAATATCATTACCATTATTCGTATTCTATGCAGCACTGCAATCTTGTTTTGCCCAGTCTTTTCCGTGGCTTTTTATGCACTGTACATCATTGCTGGGCTTACCGACATAGCCGATGGCTGGGTCGCAAGACGGACAAATATGGTCAGCGAGTTTGGTGCCAAGTTGGATTCCGTTGCGGATGTTGTCTTTGTCGCCGTTTGTCTTGTGAAGTTACTGCCCGTCATGGATATTCCAGTTTGGCTCTATGTTTGGATTGGAATTATTGCGCTCATCAAAGTAATCAATGTCGTTTCAGGATTTGTGGTTCAAAAGCAGTTCGTGGCCGTTCATAGCGTGATGAACAAAGTTACGGGGGCATTGTTGTTTGCTCTCCCGTTGACCTTGTCTTTTGTTGACTTTAAATACAGTGCAACAGTGGTTTGTGTTGTTGCAACCTTTGCGGCGATTCAGGAAGGACATTTTATCAGAACAAAAAAATTAAAAGAATGAGCAATATGGAAACAGAAAGAATACTTCTTCGTCCATGGCGCGACAGTGACGCCGAGGCGTTGTTCAAATATGCTTCAGATCCCGACGTGGGTCCTCGTGCCGGTTGGCCGCCGCATCAAAGTGTGGAAGAGAGTTTGGAGATCATCCGCACCGTGTTTCATAATGACATGAATTGGGCCATTGAGTTGAAAGCCACGGGCGAAGCCATTGGGGCAATAGGTTACGGTCCTTCCTGCGACTGCAACCTTCCTGCCCGTGAAGGCGAACCTCTTTGCGGCTATTGGATTGCCAAGCCCTATTGGAACCAGGGCATCTGCACGGAAGCGTTGCGGTTGATGTTAGAACATATTCGCCAAACCACCGACATTCCTTCACTGGTCAGCGGACATTTCGTTGACAATCCCGCCTCGGGTCGCGTGATGGAAAAATGCGGCTTTGTACCCACGGGCGAGACCTGCATCGATGAGAGTCAGTACCAAGGGAAGGATCGGCCGATCAGGGTGTTGCGGTGGGAGCGATGTCAAACAGCCATTTGAAGATCCCTGGTGTAGAGAACGCCTTGTTCCAACATTCATGACCCAATTCGGGATAGGTGACCAGGAGGGCTTTCTGGTTGCCGGCATTTCTGAGTGCATTGTACATCTTTATGCTTCTTGAAGGCATTACCACGCCGTCACGCATCCCGTGAAAAATATAGATGGGGATGTCTTTCATGGAATTGGCGTAGGTTGGGTCACCACCGCCGCAGATGGCGATGGCTGCCGCAAACTTGTTCGGTTGTCGTTGCAAGGCATCCCAAACGCCGAAACCGCCCATGGAGAGGCCGCAAAGGTACACGCGTTTCGCATCAGCGGTGCCATTGGCGACGAGGCTATCGATCAACGCCAGCACGCCATGCATCGCTGTTGTCGGCTCGCTCTCCATCTGATGTTCAGGCAAGCTCCAGTCGGTGTTCACCCATCGTTGTCCTTCGGGGCATTGCGGCACCACCAAAATGAAAGGATAGTTTTTCGTGATGGTATCGTCAAGGAAAAAGTGGATGCAATGCGTCAATTGTACAACGTTGTCGTTGCCACGTTCCCCGGCGCCATGCAGAAAGACGACCAGGGGCAAGGCTTCGGTCGTCTTTTCGGCCTTCTCCGAGCGATATAGTCGATAGGGGAGAGTGTCGTTGCCTTCGATATGAAGACGGGCCTCGAACAGCGATGTGTCGGGGAGTTGAGCGAAGGTGTGCAGGGATAGCAAGAAGATCCCGGCGAGGAGGCAAGAGAGGAGGATGGGTTTATACACTTTTCCTGGGTTTTTAAACTATGCAAAAATACACCTTTCCGCGAATTTTGAATGGAGTACAGTTTTTTTATGGGTGGAATAGTGACATGCCTATAAAACAGTTTTTGAATAGTATTCATGTAACATTTGCATCAGTGGCTCATAATCGTGATGCTTTGTTCCTAGAGGTCCATATTCAAGGTCTTTAAGTTTCACGTGAAGAGCGTCGATGTTGTTTCTGAATCGTTTAAGATAGTCCTCATGGTTTTGAGCCGTTTGTTCATCCAGGGATTCAAGGATTTCGGAGATTTCTTTCCAGTCGTTTTCCGAAGGAGACAAAGAAGTTTCCCCGGGGAAGGGCATAAGTTCATCGAACTCGTATTTCCATGAATGGTCATCGGGATCTTGGTTCCAGATGGCGATTTGTCTTTTGACCAAATCCAGCAATTCTAATACGGTATATTGGCCTTCCTCTGCGGTTGCGTGAAGAAATCCTGCGACTTGCTGTTTCCAAGAAAAAGCGGAGGATCCTACCTTGTAAACATGTTCTTTGAAATAGTCTGCTCCGTTCTCATCTTGTTGCCCCTCATGAAGTTGCATTGCCACATGTGCTGCGGCATAGACGGTTTTAGCCCAATATCCAAGATGCTCTTCCAAATCCTCAAGCCGCTTTTGTCCTTCTTGGGCATCGAAAGAGGCGATATGGGCGATGTAATCACAGTAAAGGTCTTCTGTTTCGTCCCCTTGATCCATGAAATCCATCAGTGGATCCATTAGATGATCCATGTAATAGATGTCTTGTTCGTTGGTGGCTTTGAATCCTGCTAACAATGTGCGGCACATTCGTATTTGAGCAGTTTGTTGCTCGCTGATGAGTGTCAGTAAGTCGGTGATTTCCTTTGGGAAGTGGAGAGTAGGGATGTTCTCGTTGTTGTTTGTCATGGCTTATATGTGTTGGTTGGCACATATAAGTAGGCGAAAGAGGGGGAATGTTTCATTTTTCCTAAACGAAATCAAGGGCAAAAATAGTTTCTGCAACAAAGAGGGCGACTAAAAAGTGGTTACCCTCTTTGTTTAACTTTTGTCTCGTATTGCAAATGCTGAGGCGGAGCTTCAACTGGTCATAGTTCAAACACAACGCTCCATTCCTTACACAGTTTTTCTAAAGTCCAAGAAGCGTTGAGACCGCTTGTTTCTGGCAAACGAAACACTTTGATGGATTGTCCGAACTGATTTTGTAGTTTTTCTCCAAACTCGTTGTATTTTCCATAACCATTTATGGCTATCTTTGTTATAGTCGGGTTTTTTCTAACAAAACCAACAATATCGTTTGGAATTCCTTCTAGGATTCCTTTATCCGTGCCATTAGTTCGCTCAACAAACTGATAATAATCCCAAAGTACGACATGCAAGTGTTCTAATAACACCTTTTTCTCGGTATAATTTGTAGGCAATTTTTGTGTTGCTAATTTTGCCAACATCTTCCACATCCGATTTTATTGTCATAATAATACTCATTGGCACTAATAGAATTCTTCCCTGGGATTGTTCCCAAAATCAATACTCGAGGCTCATGACACATTAGCGGAGGAAAACCTTCTACAATAGTAGAATCATTCTTTTTCATGTCAGTTTAATTTTAATGAAGATAAGATAGATTAGTATAATTCCTCAGCCCCACCATAGTAATCGTAAACATCTTGATAATCAAGGTCTAATTGTTCTAAGATTTCCTCTGAAGACAGGTTGGTATTTATCTTTTTATCACCAGGTAGAGTTAAGACTACTCCATTGTTCCCATCATAGCCATTTACCCTTGGCATAATAGATTCTCCTTTTTTAGGGATTCTTTCCGGGTGAGCTAAAATGGTATCATCTGGATATTCATACCTTGGATAATTATACACCTTCTCCACTTTTGGAGCTGAGTATCTTTCATCTAAATAATCCACAAGCAACGCTAACGGAATAATCCAAATAGGACTTGTTACAAGCATTATTAATAAGGCATTATTAACCCTATTCTTATTTGTTTTCATAAAAGTCCTCTTTTCTTTAATCATACAATTGCAAACTTACAAAAGTTTTGACAAAGTAAAAGTGTTTTTTGTGATTTGCAGGTAATACGCATATTTGGGTGTGCTTATTTGGCAGCATAATCAAATGAAACAACAAAAAAAGGTGCAACCCTTACGGATTACACCTTTTTGTTTTAATCTAGGAAGCGATCTTACTTCACCTCCTCAAAGTCAGCGTCGGTGACATTGTCATCGCCATTGCCGCTGTTTTGAGAACCTTGGCCTGGGTTGCCGCCTTGGAAGCCGCCGCCCATGTTGTTCGGGTCGAAGCCGCCTTGCGGGCCGCCTTGGGCGCC
>JAFYJV010000029.1 GCA_017537965.1 Bacteroidales bacterium
ACTCCTTTTTGGTTTACTCAAGTGGATATGGCAGCTGATGGTCATCTCTTTGCTGAAAACCTGAGTGGCGTTGACCGTGAAATACATCGCACCAAGGAGGATTTTATCAAAGAACACTTCGAGCGTTATGACAAGCCTTCTTTCCCTCCTTCATGGAAAACACTAGAAACTCTTTCGTTTGGGACATTGTCAAAACTATATAAGAATTTCTTTGATAAAGCAGAAAAGAAAGCTGTAGCCGAGGATTTCGGGCTTCCACGGCATGAATTCCTGATCAGTTGGCTTGAAAGCCTAACATCGTTACGTAATTTCTGTGCCCATCATTCTCGCATTTGGAACCGCCGTTACGCTTTGAAACCACAGATGCCCAAATCATTGGTAGATCATAAATGGTTAACCAACTTCTCTTTCCCTCCTGACAAGATTTACCCGCAACTATGCTGCATCGCCTTTTTGCTCAATACCATAGATTCACAAAACGCTTTTACACAAGACTTTAAACAACTATTGAAAAAGTTTCCTTCGGTTGACGCTGTAGCCATGGGTTTCCCGAAAGGATGGGATAAAGAACCTCTTTGGAAGTGATACACCTCAGGTGTTCTCAAAGTCATATTCATTACAAGCATTCCACCTCAAGGGCAATCAAAACGCATCCTTTTCGATAAAGGATGCCTGCGGCATGGCGGTATTGGGGTTGGCGCACTGGAAGCCAAAATGGCCGAGTTGGCACGATTGTATCACCTGAGTTGATGAAAATTTGTCTAAAAAGTGAATCTTTTTGTTCTAAAACGAAAAATTTTCTTAAAAAACACTTGACAAAATAGAAAAAGGTTGTATCTTTGCATCGACCAATCTCACCGCGCGAGCTGAAAAGCAGCGTACCAGGGTGAGACTTTTTTTATGTCGAGATGCAAATAAAGCCAAGGTCTAACCTTCTTAATTATTTGCTTACGGATTACACAAAGACTGCTCTCGACATACCCGACCTACTTGCTATGCTGAAACAGCGAGGACTTATTGTTGATGACGAACAAGAAGCTCTTCAAACGCTTTCTTCGATAAGCTATTTCCGTTTAGCTTGTTATTTCCGACCCATGGAAATTGACAAGCAAACACACGAATTTCGAGAAGGCGCTACATTGGGTCAGGCGTTAGCGCTTTATAAGTTCGACACTGCTTTGCGTGATATGGTATTTGGCGCCACACGGCAAATAGAAGTGGCACTTCGCTCATGCGTCAATCATCATTTCTCACGCAGTCACACTCCTTTTTGGTTTACTCAAGTGGATATGGCAGCTGATGGTCATCTCTTTGCTGAAAACCTGAGTGGCGTTGACCGTGAAATACATCGCACCAAGGAGGATTTTATCAAAGAACACTTTGAGCGTTATGACAAGCCTTCTTTCCCTCCTTCATGGAAAACATTGGAAACACTCTCATTCGGAACACTGTCAAAGCTTTATAAGAATTTCTTTGATAAAGCAGAAAAGAAAGCTGTAGCCGAGGATTTCGGGCTTCCACGGCATGAATTCCTGATCAGTTGGCTTGAAAGCCTAACATCGTTACGTAATTTCTGTGCCCACCATTCTCGCATTTGGAACCGCCGTTATGCGTTGAAACCGCAGATGCCGAAAACAATGTCAGGTCACAAGTGGCTAACCGAATTTGCGTTCCCACCTGACAAAATCTATCCTCAACTATGCTGCATCGCCTATCTGCTCAATGCCATAGATTCACAAAACACCTTCGCCAAAGATGTCAAGCAACTATTACGAAGGTATCCTTTAGTTGACGCTGCTGCAATGGGTTTCCCGAAAGGATGGGATAAAGAACCTCTTTGGAAGTGATACACCTCAGGTGTTCTCAAAGTCATATTCATTACAAGCATCCCACCTCAAGGGCAATCAAAACGCATCCTTTTCGATAAAGGATGCCTGCGGCATGGCGGTATTGGGGTTGGCGCACTGGAAGCCAAAATGGACGAGTTGGAACGGTTGTATCACCTGAGTTGATGAAAATTTGTCTAAAAAGTGAATCTATTTATTCTAAAACGAAAAATTTTCTCTAAAAACACTTGACAAAAAAGAAAAAGGTTGTATATTTGCAGCAACCATTCTCACCACGCGAGCTGAAAAGCAGCGTACCAGGGTGAGACTTTTTTTATGTCGAGGTGCAAATAGGCCAGAGGTTTAACCTTCAAAGTTTTTGCTTATGGATTACACAAAGAACGCACTCGACACTTCCGACTTACTTGCTATGCTGAAACAGCGCGGGCTTCAAGTTGCTGACGAACAGGAGGCTCTTCGGACTTTATCATTAGTCAGTTATTTCCGTTTAGCCTGCTATTTCCGCCCGATGGAAATCGACAAGCAGACTCATGAATTCCGTGAAGGTGCCTCATTGGGTCAGGCATTAGCGCTCTATAAGTTCGACACCGCTTTGCGCGATTTGGTGTTTTGCGCCACAAGACAGATAGAGGTAGCACTACGTTCACGCGTCAACTACCATTTCTCACGCAATCATACGCCTTTTTGGTTTACACAGGTGGACATGGCCACCGACGGTCATCTTTTCGTCGAACATCTAAGCAGCGTTGACAGAGAACTGCATAGAAGCAAGGAGGAGTTTATAAAAGAACACTTTGAGCGTTACGACAGACCGTCGTTCCCTCCGGCATGGAAAACACTTGAAACGGTATCGTTTGGAACACTATCCAAACTGTATCAAAACTTCTATGATAAAGCAGAAAAGAAAGCTGTGGCCGAGGATTTCGGACTTCCACAACATGAATTCCTGATCAGTTGGTTGGAGAGTTTGACGGTGCTTCGCAATTTATGCGCCCATCATGCAAGAATCTGGAACCGCCGTTATGCTTTGAAGCCGCAGGTGCCGAAAACACTGTCAAGTCACAAATGGCTGAAAAACTTTGCTTTTCCACCTGACAAAATCTATCCTCAACTATGCTGCATCGCCTATTTACTCAATGCCATTGACGCTCAAAACACCTTCACCAAAGATGTCAAACAACTGTTGCAAAAGAATCCTTTGGTTGACGCCGCTGCAATGGGTTTCCCGAAAGGATGGGAGGGAGAACCTCTTTGGAAGTAATCCAATGGCGAGTTTTAGTTTGGTCCATTCAACTCTTCACACCCGACAACGGAGCACTGGAATCCAAGATGGCTGAGTTGGAGCGGATGTAAAGCGAAAAATCCCTATTTCAGTAATTCTAAAATGGTTTCCGGTGCAACAGTCATCTCAATCACAGCGCACATGCCTGCGCCCATGTCCTTTACGCTGGCGCCGAGTGAATGAACCTTGTCGTCAATGATCAGGAATCTGTCGTGATGGCGATGCGGGAGTTGGATGTACTCAATTTTAGGATATTGTTCGTTGTGTTTTTTGAGGTCGGTGAGGAACTGCTCGCTGTAGCGGGTGTGGATGGTGGCCGTTGTGCCTTTGGCACGCTTGGTGAGCATGGTTAAAACGCGGTCGTCAACGAAGTTGTCGATGAGGATGATGCGCCGTTTGGCGCTACGGACCAGGTCGGAAACGTAAGCCCAAGCATCCCATACGCAGCCGGTAGGAAAAACCGCTTCGGGAAGTAGTTTGGGTGAGTTTTCTTCCATTTTGTCGAGAATGGCATCAATCTTTTCGTCGGTCTCGATTTGTTGTTTCTCAAGGTTGGCAATTCGCATCAAGATGTTCGCGTTTTGGATAATGAACCGACGCATTGCGACAAAAGCCCTCATTATTTTTACACTTGCCAAAATTGCAGTTCTGCTTTTTAGAACTGAAGCAAGCATAGCAACTCTTTGTTCTGTAAAGGCATAAGGAGCACGCCGCACTCCCATCTTGTCGGAAATGGAAGTCGCAAATTGCGACCTCCAATTCCCGAATTCCAACTCGTTTAATTGAAAGCAAAAATCAGCAGGGAACCTCTCTTTGTTGCGTTTAACTTGTTCGTTTAGACGTTTTGTCTCTACTCCATAAAGTCCAGCCAGATCTTTGTCAATCAACACCTGTTGGCCTCTAATAGTAAGAATTAGGCTTTCTATTTCGCTTTGACTGAATATGTTCTCGTCTTTTTTAAGGTGGTCACAAATTGTTACCACCTCCGTGGACTGGTCACAATTTGTGACCAGTTCCTGATCGTCTTTCTTCGTTTTCTTCTTTGCCGTATCAATTCTATCTGATTGCAAAAATATAACAAAATATTGTATATTAAGAATTGATATAGAAATTATTTTTATTGAAGTGTGTTAAAATGTATCTCTTTCAAGTTCATATACTTGCAACGTCAATCGGAAGATTGGCTATCTGGGCAGAATCCCGAGAGGGAAACTGCCTTGGCTGTTTTATTTCATTCTCCCACTCAAAATCTTTGTTCGAAGGCCTTTGACGGCGGCCTTGTAGTATTCGATGGGCATGGTCTCGAGGGTGCGCTTGAACTCGCCCATCAGCTCGGGATAGAACTGGCTCATGCGATAGGCGAGTTTCATGCATAGGGTTTGTGTGCCGGGAAACTCCTCAATGTCAACCATGTGATCCAGGCAGAAATCGAGGAAGTCGGTCCTTATCTCGTCTTCGTTCATTTTTAGCCGCTCGACAATGTTTAAGGAAAGCCTTCTTACTGCGGAGTTTTCGGTTGTCATGGCAAGATCGATCAACTCATTGTAGATTACCTGTAGGGCGGACAATTCCTCGTCGGTGGCCTTGGTTAAAGTCCACAAGGCAATTCTTGCCACTCGATAATCCTTGTCGTGCATAAATCGTTTTGCAAAACCGAGGAAATCACTCTCTGACTTTACGGTTTGATAGACAGCCATGACATCGTTTTCGCCATAGGCATCTCTCAGGATATTGCTGGTAATCATTGTTTGCTCCTTTCTGCAGTTTTCTCCATCTCTAACAACCACTTTTTCCTTTCGATTCCTCCAGCATAGCCGGTGAGTGATCCATCAGTGCCAATGACCCTGTGGCAGGGGACGATGATCGAGGTGGGATTGTGACCCACCGCGCCGCCGACGGCTTGGGCTGCCCTTGGCTTTCCAACCTGTTGGGCTATTTCACCGTAAGTCATGGTGTGGCCGTATGGGATAGTGAGCAGGATCTCCCACACGCGGCGACGAAATACACTTCCCCGCATGAAAAGGGCAGGGGTGAAGCCCGGTTTTTCACCAGCGAAATAGCAGTCGAGCCAATGGCGCGTTTCTTCGAAAACGGGCAAATCGTCACGTTCTATGCGCTCCTTGTCCAGCGTGTCGGCAAAATGCTTCTGTCCATCGAACCAAAGTCCGACGAGATGGATGCTGTCGCTGGCCATCGTCATGCCGCCAAGGGGTGAGTCGTAGTGGGAGATGAAATCCATTTCCAAGCAGGTCGTTTGAACCACAAAAATACACTTTTGTCGCGAAGCAAGGTTATTTCAGAAAAAAAGTGTATCTTTGCAACCAAGAAGTCTAACATTAAAACTATTGGAATATGATCGAGTTAAGAGACGAAATCTTTGAAGAAACCGTATTGAAGTCGGAACTTCCTGTGATGGTTGATTTTTCGGCCACTTGGTGCGGCCCCTGCAAGAAGGTGGCTCCCATCATCGAAAAGATCGGCGAGGACTACGCCGGCAAAGTACTGGTGGTGAAATGCGACGTGGAGGACTGCCCCGAGGTATCGCGCAACTACGGCATCATGAACATCCCCACCGTGCTGTACTTCAAAGGCGGTCAGGTTGTTGACAAGAACGTCGGCGCTGCCCCTGAGAAGGTGTTTGTGGAGAAACTGGAGAAGCTGCTGTAATTGGACTTCTCAATTGATAGGAATCGGCTCGCCCAGTTTGGGAGCCTGGAGTTTTTGGCACGGCAGATTGTGGAAGGCTTCATCACGGGCCTCCACAAGAGTCCGTTCCATGGGTTTTCCGTGGAGTTTGCCGAACACCGGCTATACAACACAGGCGAGCCGATTCGTCATATCGACTGGAAACTCTATGGCCGTACCGAGAAACTCTTCGTGAAACGCTACGAAGAGGAGACCAACCTTCGCTGCCAGCTGGTCATCGACAAGAGCTCCAGCATGTGTTTTCCGGTGCGCAACAAGATCGATTTCGAGCATCCTAACAAATTGTTTTTCAGTGTTTATGCCGCCGCTTCATTGATGGAATTGATGCGTCGTCAGAGGGATGCCGTGGGCTTGGATCTGTTCGACGAGACTATCACCTTTCACGAGGCGGCAAAGTTATCTGCTGTGCACAACAAGTTGATATATACTGAGTTGGAGAAGCTTATCGATCATTACGACAAAGACCAAAAGACGACTACCTCCACCGTCCAGTGCCTTCATCAGATCGCCGAGATGACTCACAAGCGAAGTCTCGTGGTGATCTTTACCGACATGCTTGACAATCTCGACGACCATAACAAGCTGTACGAGGCCCTCGAGCATCTCAAATACAACAAACACGAGGTCATCTTGTTCCATGTCTATGACGGACAACTGGAGCAGGACCTTGACTTCGAGAACCGACCCCATCGTTTTATCGACCTGGAGACGGGCGATGTCCTGAAGCTGAATCCCGTGGAGATCCAGGAGCGTTACCGTGAGCTCATGGCGCAGCGCAAAGACGACATTCTGAAGCACTGCTATCAGTATCAAATCGACTATGTCGAAGCTGACATTAACAAAGATTACAACCAGGTCCTGACGAGTTACCTTATCAAACGGACTAAATTGCATTGAATATGAAAAGAGGTTTTGGAAGCGACAACCATTCGGGAATGTGTCCTGAGGTTTTGGAAGCCATCATGCGTGTCAACCAGGATCACGCTTTGGCATACGGTGACGATGAGTATTGTGCTGCTACTGAAGCGAGGTTCCGTGAGCAGTTTGGTGAGCAGGCAAGGGTGTTCTTTGCCTTCAACGGCACGGGGTGTAACACCCTTTGTATCGACGCAATGGTACATTCCCATGAAGCCGTAGTCTGTGCTGAAACCGCCCACATCAACGTGGATGAATGTGGAGCGCCCCAGCGGATTGTGGGCTGTCGGTTGTTGACCATCGATACTCCTGATGGCAAGCTGACGCCTGAGTTGGTGAAGACTCGCTTGCATGGCTTTGGCTTCGAGCATCATTCCCAGCCCAAGTTGATTTCCATTACTCAGCCTACGGAGCTTGGCACGCTTTATTCGCTTGACGAAATCAAGGCTTTGGTGGCGTTGGCACGTGAATACCACATGTATGTCCATATTGACGGTGCAAGGTTGGGCAATGCCGCGGTGGCTTTGGGATGCACTTTCAAGGAGATGACCACCGACCTCGGCGTGGATGCCGTGTCGTTTGGCGGCACCAAGAACGGCTTGATGATGGGGGAGGCTGTTGTGTTGCTGAATCCGGAGATCTGTCCCGACTTCAAATACCGTCGCAAGCAGGCCATGCAGCTATGTTCGAAGATGCGTTTCATCGCCGCCCAGTTCGACGCCTATTTCGAGAACGACCTATGGCGTCGCAATGCCGAGCACAGTAATCGGATGGCCCAGTTGCTCTATCAATCAGTGAAGGACATTCCAGGAGTGGAGATTGTCTATCCCGTTCAGGCCAACGGCGTGTTCGCCAAACTGCCCCGCAAGGTTTGGAAATCCCTCCAAGAATACTGTTTCTTCTATGATTGGGATGAGGATGCTGACGTTGTCCGTTGGATGTGCGCCTTCGACACTACCGAGGAGGATATAGAAAGGTTCGTAGGAAAGTTGAGGGAGTTGATTTAAGCTAGTGCGTGGCTTAGCTCTTCGGCAAAAGCGATCACGGAAGTTTTGATTTTCTGTTGTGTTTTTTGTGAAGGATGCCTTCTGCCGCAGACATATTGCGATAGTTGAACTTTATTAATGCCAGTAATGCTTGACAATCCTGACAAAGTGAGGATGCCTTTATAATGTTGTAAAAATGCTGAAGCATCATAAACAAAACTGAAATCGGCTTCTACCATTTCTCCAGTCCGTTGAAAATGATCTTTGCTCATGGCTTCAAACAGGTTGATAAAATCAGCCTTTGCTTCTTCTGCGGTGCTTCCCTCTCCAAAGAAACCGAAGGGGAAGTCCTCTTCTGAATACACAGAGTAGAATCCGTCTCTGCCGCATTCAATATGAGCTGTACATTTCTTCTTCATTATGATCAGTTTTAATAATTATCTATTTCCCGCTGCTTTTAAGATTTTGATCAATGTGCCGTTGGCAACTTCCCTGCTATGATGATGGCTCATGGCAAATAGTTTCTTGGTAATGGGGCTATACCAAAGGGGATGACCACTTTCGTCCTTGTTTGTGTTATAACAACCCATTTTTCTCAAAAGCTTTTCCAATTCTGAATATTTCATTGTTTATCGATGCAAAGATAATGCTTTCTTTTTAAAAAGCAAAGTAATTGATGATTATTTTGCAAAGATAAATAATTTAATCAATAATATAAAAATGTAATAATAATTAAAATTGCTATAAATCTACTTATATCGTTCCAATGATTTATTTATTTCCGTTTTCAATTCTTTTCTGAACGATTTGGGTTCCAACACCTCCAGTTCGAAACCTTCCCGAAGGATTTCTTGACGGAAGTCAAAGCTGTTTTCAAAGAGCAAAGATACGATAAATGAAAGCAATCGTTATTTGGCGAGCATGCGATTGACAGTGCCTTTGCCAGTCACGATGGAGACGCAGTAAATGCCGTTCTTCCATGAATGGGTGTCAACACGAAGATCGTCTTGGGTCGCGGGAAGAGTGCAAATAGTCCGTCCCAAGGCATCCATGACATCGACCCGAAGAAGTCCGTCAGCCTCAACAGTGAAGTGGTCGCAGGCGGGATTGGGGAATAACTTGATCTCAGCCTCGTCTTCAACAATGCCTGCCGGATCAGTGGCCGTGACCCATAAAGTGGCCATGCGAGTCACACAATCGCAACTCACAGTGAACATGATATCCATCCAACAAAGGGTGCCTGGACTGATGTTTGGCGAGAGTGTTGCTGAGCAGGAACAATGCACGACCTGATTGGGTACAGTGGAGAATGAACTGTTGTTGAAGCCGTCTTCGGTAAACTGGATATCTGTGAAGAAGTCGGTGTAGGGAGTCATGTAAACAACCAAATCCTCAAACCCTGTGTTTTGGACCTCATATTCAAAGGTGATTCGGGATCCGGGATACATGACGGTGTCGAATTGGTAGGGAGTGACCTCAAGGTCATACTTGTTAACCATGTCCACGACAATGTCATCAATTGTAAGGTGGTATGCGCCTTCAGAGGCAATGGCGTGAATACCGAAATACTCGAAGTTGGAGGGCAGACTCTCCACATATTCGGTGAATTTCTCGTATGTCCCACTGCTTACCGTGGCAGAGAAAAACAAGGTGGTCATTTGCGAAGGATCAGCTTCGTGTCCAGCCCAGAACTCCACCTCGAATGTGCCGTCGGAAATGGCCCAAAAACTTGGTCGGTATTTCAAACTTGAGATGAAATACAAGGGCATGAACATCCATGAATCGTCTGCATCGGTGAAAGCGTACCAATTGCCGTTGTGAGGAGTGCGGTTATGGTCTTTTTCCATGTATCCGCAAAGCCATGACTGGTCGTTGCAGACCCAGCCGATGGGTGAAGTCAAATCGTGGTTGGCATATTCAAACCCTTCAATGAAAACGCTGTCGGCGAAAGAAAAGGAAGTGATCAGGCAGATGAGTAGCGTGAGGAACGATTTCTTCATTTTTCCATGGTTTTAAAGCGCAAAAATAGCAATAATCAAATAAATATCATTACATTTGCTCATTTATTGGAAGAAAATGAACAAAGAGAGAAACATCGATAAACTGGCTGGGTACTTGATCAAATTGGGCGGTTTGGCCATCGTTGTGGCGTTGTGTTGGTATTTTAAGAACGTGCTGATTTACATTGCCGTAGCTTTCGTGGTGTCGTTGATTGGACGCCCGATCATGAAACTTTTTCGAAAAATCCATATCGGATCATTCCGCTTTCCCGATTGGCTGTCGGCGGTACTGACCATTGGGCTTATCATCGGTTTTTTGATTCTGATTATCACTCAACTGATCCCGATGGTGACGAATATCGTCCGCGATGCATCGGTGCTGAATGCCAAGACCTATCTGGAATCGAATCCCGTGGAGAAGCTTAACGAATGGCTGATTGGGCTGTTCCCGAACTTGGGCTCCGACTTTGATTTGGTGGCCTTGATCATGGACAAGCTTCGCGAGTTGGTGAGCTTCAGCAATGTCTCGGGCATCGTGGGTTCGGTGGCGTCGATGGTCTCAAGTGCTTTTGTGGGGCTGTTTGCCGTGGTGTTCATCTCGTTCTTCTTCCTCAAGGATTCCGGATTGTTTGAACGGATCATTTGTGCATTGGTGCCAGATAGGATCGAACAAACAATGAACACGACATTGAATGATATCAAGCAGCTTTTGTCACGCTATTTCGTAGGCTTGTTGCTGGAGATGCTGGGTGTCGCCTTGATTGATTTTCTTGGCTTATGGCTTATCGCCCGATTGGATTTTGGCTATGCCATTGGAATCGCCTTCATCGCAGGTATTTTGAACGTGATTCCATATGTTGGACCGTTGATGGGGGAGGCCATCGGTGTGGTTTTGGGCATTGTCCTGAAGGTAGGCGTTGGCGCTGGCTTGAATGTGAATGTCTGGGTCTTCGCTCTGATCATCCTGGCTATCATGCTGACGGCGCAACTCATTGACAATTTCATCTATCAGCCGGTGATCTATTCCGCCAGTATCAAGGCGCATCCTTTGGAGATCTTTATTGTGCTGCTCATGGCAGGTCACATCGGAGGTGCCGTTGGTATGTTGGTCGCCATCCCTGCCTATACCGTGGTGCGTGTCATCGCCCTCCGTTTCTTCCACCGTTTCAAGCCGATACAACGGTTGGATCCGGATTTGAGCGAGGAGGATAAGATTATTGAGAACATTGATTGAGTGAGGAGTTAGGAGTTGTCCTCTACGTAAACTGAATCTTACACCGGCAAACTTCGGTATTTCCTTGGTTTTTTTGATCGGTCTTGACCAACCTGACGCAATACGTCTGTTCGCCTGTCTGTTCCCTATGGAAATGAAGCTTGTCGCCTTGATGGGTTTCGGCCACGTACGCGATGTCGAAACGTTTGATCCGATGCTCTTTGTACCACGGGATGTCCCATAAATCGATCACATGCTCAATGTATTTGATGGAGTTGACATGCCCATTGATGTCGATGTCGTGATAATAAACATCGATGGTGCGGACCAACTCGGCGTTTGGTCCCATCTTGACTCGGTCGCCTTTCTCAATAGGGCAGGGCTTGTCGGTCACGATGAACTGGTTGATGGCGCCATCGTCGATGGCGAAGATGTCGGCTGGCTGGCGCGTGTCGGTGTCGATCATGGCCCATACGGAACGGCCGTAGCCATACACTTTTCCGTTGTTCCCCTTGATGGCAAAATTACGTTGGGTGAAATAACGCATGGCGCCTTCGATCCAAGTCTCCACGTTGAAACGCTCGAGTTGTTCGGGCATCTCGTCCATCTCGATGGCCAGCCGCGACAGCACCCAGGCGCGGTGTATGCCCAACAGGTGCTTCATGCCGAAGCCACGACCGGTAGCATGAAAATCGGCGGCGTTGAGCAGGTTGTTGCCCAGGTGTCCCAGGCAAAGATGTCCCGAGAAGTCGCAATGGAACGGCTCGGCAGTAAATTCGTATTTTCCAATCTTTTCCATGATAGTTGTCGTTTTTTACTCCTAACTCCTCACTCCTGACTTCTTGCGGAACGCAAGCGAGTCGCCCCATTCGTTATAGAGAACCCTATGCCCGATGGCGGCCAGTCTTACGTCCAGGCAGGTCTGGCACTGGTCGGGCTTGTCCTTCACGCAGGCCTTGTCGGGGTAAATGAGGTAGTTCTCCCGAAACTCGTTGGGTGTGAGATTCGGCATGATGACGTTGGCGCCTACGGCGATGGCTTTCTCGCGTCCCATCGGGTCGACGGTTTGGTTGGCGGTGGCTGCCACCATGTTGATCTCAGGCATCATCAGTCGTAGGATGGCGATCATCTTTAGGGTCAGTTCCATGCGTTCTTCGGCAGACGGGATCTGGTCTCGGTATTGCCACAATGGTGTGTCGGGGTGGGGGATGAAGGGCCCCATGCCCACCATGGCCACGTCTTTTTGGCGGAAGAACAGCAAGTCATCAGCAAGGTCATCATAGGTCTGGAAGGGGAGACCCACCATCACGCCGGTACCCGTCTGATAGCCCAACTTCAGCAGGGTGTCGATGCAGTTCAACCGCGTTTTGAAGTCGTGCTTGGCGTCGTGCGGATGAATCTTGTAATAGAGCTCCTCGTTGGAGGCCTCGATCCTTAATAGATAGCGGTGTGCACCTGCTTCAAACCACTCTTTGTAAACATCCTCTGTTTGTTCACCTAACGATAGCGTGATGCCCAAACTTCCATTGTCAATCTTCTTGATTTCCTTGACAAGATGAGTGATCTTATCTGTAAAAGCCTTATCACTGCGTTCGCCGCTTTGCAGGGCCACCGAGCCATAGCCCAAATCATGTGCCAGCTTGGCGCATTCAATCACTTCCTCATCTGAGAGTTGATACCTTGTGAAGTTCGGGTTCTTGCTTCTCACCCCGCAGTAGAGACACGACTTCGTGCAGATGTTGCTATACTCGATCAAACCTCTTAAGTGCACATAGTTGTCGAGATGCTCCAGCTTCACCTGCAAGGCGCGCTCGAAAAGACGTTTCTTGTCATCGCCCTCCGAAGCAAGGAGGTTTTTGAGGTCCTCCTTGGTAAAGATAGTCTTGTTGAGGATTTCATCTAAAGACAACATACCTTGAAATTTTCCGCAAAGGTAGGAATTCTAAAAATATGTTTAACTTTACTGCCCGAAAAACTAGGAAAACACCATGTGCAAATGAAAAAAGCATTGTTTCTTTTCATCTTAATAATTACGAGTTCATTATCTCAGGCCTGTTTCGGCCAGGACCACTTCACTATCTTGGAATCTGACAATAACCATGTGAGTTTGCATTTTGATCTGGGCGATTTTAGTATTGATACTATCCTATACAACGGCGAAATAATGCATACTGTCACAACCAAAGGCATCATGGTTCCCAACGAATTCGGTCAGCCGGATCTGCCCACCTTCAACCGCTTTGTTGCCATTCCGCAAGGAGCGAATGCCGTTGTTGAGGTCAAGATGTCCAGAGACGAACTTATGTCGGGCGTCAACATAGCCCCTTCTATTGGCAGCCAATGTGAGAATGAGGCTGAGCGTGTTCTCTGCAAGGATAGTCTGATCTATTCCACTAACCGTTTTTTCCCTCTGGAATCTGTCCGTACTGACGCTCCGCAGACATGGCGAGGTGTCGATGTCATCCATCTGGGCCTGTGTCCCGTGCAATTCAATCCCGTGACAAAAGAGATCGCCATTCATAGGCAAATGGACATTGAAATCCGTTTCGAAGGTGGCAATGGGCATTTCGGCGACGACCGTCTGCGATCACCCTATTGGGATCCCATCTTGAGAAACAATCTCCTGAATTATGACCGTCTTTCGACCATCGACTATGACGCTCGGATGCAGCAATGGTCCCAAACCCGATCGACAGGTTGCGAGTATCTCATCATGACTCCTGACGATGACGCATATTATGAGGCAGCACAGGAGCTGGCTGACTAT
Organism: Bacteroidales bacterium; assembly: GCA_017537965.1. Taxonomy (GTDB): domain Bacteria; phylum Bacteroidota; class Bacteroidia; order Bacteroidales; family F082; genus Limimorpha. The sequence continues at coordinate 13,717 of JAFYJV010000029.1, forward strand.
CGCTTGCGTCAAGGGATCCTTACCAAGGTGATGCGTGTGACCGAGACTGGGGCTACCGATGCGATCACGTTGAGGCTTTGGTTTCATGAGATTTATCAATCGTGGGACATCCCCCCGGCGGCAGTGTGTATCATTGGAGAGAGTGGCAGTGACTTGCAGAGCTTTGTGCCTGGCTTCACGACTCCGCATCCTAAGGATGGAACCATCACCTCCGACAATCCCTTTGCCGATGTCAACGGAGACTATCTGCCTGATATCTGTTTCACCCGTCTCATCGCGCAAAACGAATCGGAGTTGCCCATCTTCATAGGCAAACAAATTGAATACGAATACACTAAACCGGTAACGAATCCAAATTACTATGCTCGTCCGCTTACAGCTGCTGGTTGGCAAAACAGCATGTGGTTCCAGATATGCATTGCGACCATTAGCGGCTATTTGGCTCAGCATGGTAAGATGCCTTATCGAATCAATGAAATCTATTCCGGTAATCCTGGCCTGGATTGGTCAACGGCTCCAGGCACCAACGCGGTGGTATCGTATTTCGGTCCTGACGGAGTTGGTTACATTCCCGCTTCACCTGCTGAATTGGGCGGTTGGACAGGAGGCACTGCCAGTGATGTCATAAATGCGATCAATACGGGAACCTATCTCATTCAACACCGTGATCATGGCTGGAACAATAAATGGTACCAACCCGAGATCTATGTCAGCGATTTTGGAGCCATCAACAACGAGATGATGTCATATCTTATCTCCGTCAACTGCCGAACGGGTATGTACGATGAAAACACAACCTGTTTTACCGAGGCGCTTATGCGCATGACTCGCGATGGACATAATGCGGGCGTTGTGGGTGCCATCAGTCCTGCTGGACAGACCTATTCCTTTGCCAACGACATCTACCTTTGGGGCGTTTGGGATTTGTTCTATCCAAGTTTTCTCCCGGAATACGGTCCCTTTGCCGACCATTCCGATTCATGGATGCCTGCTTTTGCCAATGTTTCGGGAAAATATTTTCTTGCCACCAATGTCTTTCCGAGTACCAACGAAGAGATGTTGTCCACGACGTGCATTTCCTATCATACCCATGGCGACGCCTTCCTTCGCATCTTCACGGAAGTCCCACAAGCCATTGACATGGAATGCGATGCCAATATCTCGTGTTTCAATCCTTTCCATATTACAGCGACTAAGGGGGTGCAAATTGCTCTCACTTCAGTTGTCAATGGAGAGACTCGCATTCTTGCTACAGCCACAGCAACGGGTCAAGAACAAACCCTCACCATCAATGAAATTGTCAGTTTGGGTCATGTCCACCTAACGCTAACAGGACAGAATCGTTTGCGTCATGAAGAGGATATCCCACTCGTTCCAATAGACGGGCCGTTTGTGGTTACTGAAAGCGTCAACGCCAACGATGTTGGATTGGCATTGAGCTATGACCAGCCGGTGCAGGCCAGGATCGTGGTATCCAATGTCGGAAATAGCGCATCTAGTGGAGGAATGGTCAACCTGACTTGTGAATCGGAACATGTATCCGTTACACAAGGCCAAGCCCAATTCCATTTTTTGCAGCCAGGTGCAAGTCAAATCATTGAGGATGCTTTCCATTTCGAACTTGACGATGCCATCGCCGATGGCAGTATCATTCCCATCACGGTCACCACCCATTTCGGCGACGAGAGTTACCCCAGTGTTTTTGACCTTCAAATCCTCTCGCCCAATATTACTGCAAATCTTATTGAAATTGACGATGGTTCGGGTAACGGCAACGGACTTCTCGATCCAGGTGAGTTTGCCACACTTGTTTTCAGAGTCGCCAACAGTGGTCATTTTCTGGCAACTCAGCCCAAGATTTCCTTGAATCACAATGAAGGATACGTCAGGGTCATCACGGAAGAACAGACCTTGGAGGATTTGGGTATAGGTGAATCTACAGAGGTCTCTTTCGAGGTTTATGTGGAATACCTTGCCGGTGAAGTGCCGCAAGTCAACCTGACACTCCAGTCAGTTGTTAAGAACCTGAGGATCAATCAAGATATTTCCTGTACGATAGGGCTCGCGGTGGAGAGTTTTGAGCAAGGCGTTTTGAATCCTGAGTATTGGACCAACGATTCGATGCATCCTTGGCGGACGGTTAGCGATTACGTTTATGATGGCGACTACAGTATTAAGTCGGCTGTCATCGATCATGATGAGTCATCAAGCCTCACCTTTACCTATATGGCATACGAAGAGGGGACTATTTCATTCTACAGCATGGTGTCGTCCGAGCCGAATTATGATTTCCTTATCTTTAGCATTGATAACATGGAAGAGGGAAATTGGTCTGGCGAGGAAGTTTGGGCGGAGCATAGTTACAACGTTGATCCCGGTCTGCACACTTTCGTTTGGACATATTCCAAGGACTATTCCGTCGATGGCGGTCTTGACGCAGCTTGGGTTGACTACATTCATTTGCCGTTCCATCCTGACGAGACTGCTGAGCAGATGGACCTGCCGTTGACCCTGCAACCCAATCCTACCACTGGACAGGTCGGCGTCGTTCTGGAAGTGGAGGAGGAGTTCATGGTGCGGGTCTATGATGAATTTGGCCGGCTGGTGCTGTCGGAGCAGAACGACAAGGTCTTTTCTTTGAAGGGCATGCCTTCGGGAATCTATCATGTCGTCGTCATCCAAAACGGTCATCGTTGGAGCAGGAAGATTGTGAAGATTTAGGCTTTTTCGATTTATACTTTCATCAACTCTATTCCCAAGGTGTGCAGCGTTTCTTTGATTAGCGAAAGCCTTTCGGGACTGGGCTTCTTGATACCGTAGATATACTTAGATAAGAGGCTTTTGTTAATGCCCATTTGACGCGCGATTTCGGAAATATTAAGTTGTGGGAAGCGCTTGAAGATAGCAGCCACTTCGTTCTGCGCGTTAGGCTCTTCTGTGATGAAAAAACTGGTGATGTGAATGTCTTCATCCAACGCTTTCCAACGCAAAGCTGTTCCGTGGTGTGTGATGATAAAAGCGTTCCGTTCTTCTTCCGAAGCTTCCTTCAAAATGGGGAAAGCCTCCAAAGGACGACTATATGCTTTGTCTTTATTCGACAGCATATAGATCCTTTCGTTTTCAAACCAGACTCTTTTGATGGTTTCTGTCTTGTCTGGCGTTAGTCGTAATGTTGGTTCCATGTTTCGACGATTTCTGCCTTGTATGTAAAAGCAAAGATAGGGATAAAATTTTATCCCTGCAATAATTTTTTCAACTTTTTTTGTTTACCCTTGTTCGCAATGGCTAAAAATGTCTGTATATCAAAAAAAAGCCTATCTTTGCCGCCGATTTTGAAAACGAGATTTTATTTTTTATGACAAAAGCATTGAAAATCGTGGTGCTTGCCAAGCAAGTGCCCGATACTAGAAATGTGGGAAAAGACGCCATGACACCGGAAGGTACCGTGAATCGCGCTGCTCTTCCCGCTATCTTCAACCCTGAAGACCTCAACGCCCTCGAACAGGCGCTGCGTCTCAAGGAGCAGAACCCTGGCAGCACCGTCGGTCTGCTCACCATGGGCCCGCCCCGCGCTGGCGAAATCATTAGACAAGGTTTGTTCCGTGGCGCCGACACAGGTTGGCTGCTTACTGATAGACTCTTTGCAGGAGCTGATACATTAGCTACCTCATACGCTCTGGCCACCGCCATCAAGAAGATTGGCGATGTGGACATCGTCATCGGAGGTCGTCAAGCCATCGACGGTGACACTGCACAGGTGGGTCCCCAAGTGGCACAGAAACTGGGTCTCAACCAAGTGACTTACGCCGAGGAAATCCTCAAGATCGAGAACAACATCGCCACTATCCGCCGTCATATTGATGGGGGAGTGGAGACCGTGGAAGTGCCGCTGCCTTGCGTCATTACCGTGAACGGCAGCGCGGCGCCTTGCCGTCCCTGCAACGCCAAGCTGGTGATGAAATACAAGTATGCCTTGTGTCCACTGGAGGTGGATGGGAATACAGAAGTCGGAAGACGGAATGCAGAATTGAGCAAAGAGAGACCTTATCTGACACTGAACCAGTGGAGCGTGGCCGACGTGGATGGCGATCCCAACCAGTGTGGCTTATCTGGCAGCCCTACCAAGGTGAAGACCGTGCAGAACATCGTCTTCCAGGCCAAGGAGAGCAAGACCCTCACCGCCAGCGACGCCGATGTGGAAGGCTTGATTAAAGAATTGTTGGACGAAAAGATTATCGGATAATGAACAACGTTTTCGTATATATCGAGACCGAAGGCACTCAAGTGGCCGAAGTCTCACAGGAGTTGCTCACCAAAGGGCGTAAGTTAGCCGACCAGTTAGGCGTGGAACTGCACGCTGTGGTGGCTGGCACGGGCATCAAGGGCAAGGTGGAAGACCAGATCCTGCCTTATGGCGTGGACAAGCTGTTCGCTTTCGACGGCGAAGGGCTGTTCCCCTACACCTCTGCACCGCACACCGATATCCTCGTCAACCTCTTCAAGGAGGAACAGCCGCAGATTTGTCTGATGGGAGCCACCGTCATCGGTCGCGACCTCGGTCCGCGCGTCAGCTCTTCGCTGACCAGCGGCCTCACCGCCGACTGCACCCAACTTGAAATCGGTGACTTCGACGACATCAAGACCAAGAAACATTATGACAACCTGCTGTATCAGATTCGTCCTGCTTTCGGTGGCAACATCGTGGCGACCATCGTCAACCCTGAACACCGTCCGCAGATGGCCACCGTCCGCTCAGGCGTGATGCAGAAGGCTATTTACGAAGGCAAGGCCAAGAATGAAGTCGTTTATCCTGAAGTAAGCAAATACGTCTCTACGATGGCTTACGTGGTAAAGGTTCTCGACCACCATGTGGAGGCTGCCAAGCATAACCTGAAAGGCTCACCCATCGTCGTGGCTGGTGGCTATGGCATGGGTTCCAAGGAGGGCTTCGATATGTTGTTTGAACTCGCCAAGGTGCTCCACGGCGAAGTCGGTGCCTCGCGTGCCGCCGTCGATGCAGGCTTCTGCGACACCGACCGCCAAATCGGCCAGACGGGCGTCACCGTACACCCCAAGGTCTATATCGCTTGCGGCATCAGCGGCCAGATTCAGCACATCGCCGGTATGCAGGACTCCAAGATCATCATCTCAGTGAACAGCGATCCCGATGCTCCGATCAACCGCATTGCTGATTATGTGATCGTTGGCACCGTTGAGGAAGTCGTCCCGAAACTGATTAAGTATTACAAACAAAACTCGAAGTAATCATGGCAAACTATTATAACGACAATCCGAACCTCGATTTCTATCTTGACCATCCGCTGATGAAGCGCATCGTCGAGTTGAAGGAACGCAATTTCGCTGATAAGGATTCATACGCTGATGCTCCCGTCGATTACGAAGACGCGATGGAAAACTATCGCCGCGTGTTGGACATCACGGGCGACATTACCGCCAATATCATTGAGCCCAACTCTGAAAGTGTTGACCTCGAAGGCCCGCATTTGGAGAACAACCGCATGATCTATGCCTCCAAGACCGTGGAGAACATCGATGCTTGCACCAAGGGCGGCCTCTGGGGCGTCTCTATGCCGCGCCGTTATGGCGGACTGAACCTGCCCATCACTGTTTTCTCCATGCTGAGCGAGATGGTCGCTTCCGCCGATGCCGGTTTCCAAAACATTTGGTCTTTGCAATCCTGCATCGACACACTGTATGAATTCGGCAACGAGGAGCAGCGCAAGAAATACATCCCGCGCGTTTGTGCCGGCGAGACTATGTCGATGGACCTCACCGAGCCTGATGCCGGTTCCGACCTGCAGAGCGTGATGCTGAAGGCTACTTACAGTGAAAAGGACGGCTGCTGGCTTTTGAATGGTGTGAAGCGTTTCATCACCAACGGCGACTCCGACATCCACCTCGTGCTGGCCCGTTCCGAGGAAGGCACCAAGGACGGTCGCGGCCTGTCGATGTTCATCTACGACAAACGTCAAGGTGGTGTCAACGTGCGCCACATCGAGCACAAGCTCGGTATTCACGGTTCTCCGACCTGCGAGTTGACTTACAAGAACGCCAAGGCTGAGCTTTGCGGTGAGACCCGCATGGGCTTGATCCGTTACGTCATGGCTCTGATGAACAGCGCCCGTCTGGGCATCGCCGCCCAGTCTGTCGGTCTCGGTCAAGAGGCTTACAACGAGGCTCTGAGATATGCTGGCGAGCGTCAGCAGTTCCATAAGCCGATCATTGAATTCCCGGCCGTTTACGACATGCTTTCACGCATGAAGGCCAAGATCGACGCCGGTCGTTCGCTGCTCTACATGACCGCCCGTTATGTCGATATCTACAAGTGCCTGGAGGACATCCAGCGCGAGCGTCCGCTGACTCCTGAAGAGCGCGCCGAGTGCAAGAAATACTCCCGTCTGGCCGATGCCTTCACGCCTCTAGCCAAGGGCATGAACTCCGAATATGCCAACCAGAACGCCTACGATGCCATCAGTATCCACGGTGGTTCGGGCTTCATCATGGAGTACAAGTGCCAGCGCCTCTACCGCGATGCCCGTATCTTCTCGATTTACGAAGGCACGACGCAGCTGCAGGTGGTGGCCGCCATCCGTTACATCACCAACGGCACCTACCTTACCATCATGAAGGAAATGCTGGAGAACGAAGTCTCCGAAGACTTGAAGCCTTTGCAGAACACGGTGCGCACCCTGGTTGAACTGTACGAACAGAGCATCAACTACGTGAAGGGTGCCAACAATCAGGAGGTTCAGGACTTCTTGGCCCGTCGTCTCTACGACATGACTGGCGACATCATGATGTCGCTGCTCATCCTTGACGACGCCACACGCGCTCCGCATCTCTTCTCTCGTTCAGCCAACGTTTACGTCCACGCCGCCGAGGAAGACGTCATCGGCAAGAGCGTCTATGTCAAGAACTTCATCGAGGAGGACTTGGTGAACTTCAGAGCCAAGGCTCAAGAGGTGGCTGAATAAACACTAATCATTTATGATTGAATCAAGACGTGGCTCGAAAGGGTCGCGTCTTTTTTTTTTGCCAAGTTCCCAAACAAAAATCGGCCAAGTTCCCAAATGAAATCTGTATTTTATTGTATTACAGTAAATTGTTGTTTTGATCATAAGACTCTATTTTTTGAAATTAAACCAAAATAAGTTAACAAGATCAAGAATGAGATCAGGAAAAGTTGTATCTTTGTAAATTGAATTGATTTGAAGTGACATCCATTTTCACCAAACGGATAGTACAGCTAAAACTTGATTGCTATGGCATTGGAAAAACAAATAGAAGACCAGTTTATCCGTTATTTGAGCGAGAATCTGAAGTATGTCTATCGTGAGGACATTCACGACAGGAACTCGCTTGAGCAGAATTTTCGGGAGAAGTTCCAAGCTTTGAATCGTTGTCATTTGACCGATAATGAATTTGCACGTTTGTTGGAGGAGATTACGGATTCGGATGTGTTCAACGCTTCGAAGCGCTTGCGCGAGCGCAACACTTTCATGCGTGAAGATGGCACGCCACTTCAGTATATGCTTGTGAACATCAAGGATTGGTGCAAGAACGATTATGAGGTGATTCATCAGTTGCGTATGAACACGCGGAACAGTTTTCAGCGGTATGATGTCATTTTGCTCATCAATGGTTTGCCAGTCGTGCAGATTGAGTTGAAAACCTTGGATGTCAGTCCGCGTCGAGCTATGCAGCAGATTGTGGACTACAAGAATGATGTCGGCAATGGCTATACTAACTCGCTGCTGTGTTTTATGCAGATGTTCATTGTCAGCAATCAGCATAACACTTACTATTTCGCCAATAATAATAAGGAACATTTCAACTTCAATGCAGAGGAAAAATATCTGCCTGTGTATCAGTGGGCTGATGAGAAAAACCAAAAGATAACGGGTTTGGAGGCTTTCTCTGATGCTTTCTTGCAAAAGTGCCGTTTGGGTGAGATGATTAGCCGCTATATGGTCTTGGTGGCTTGTGAGCGTAAGGTGCTGATGATGCGACCCTATCAGATTTATGCAGTGAAGGCCATTGTCAGTTGTATCAATGAGAACCGAGGCAACGGCTACATTTGGCATACTACGGGCAGCGGAAAGACATTGACTTCATTCAAGGCTTCAACCTTGTTGAAAGACAATCCCGAAATTGAGAAATGTCTCTTTGTGGTGGATCGCAAAGACCTCGACAAGCAGACCCGCGAGGAGTTCAACAAGTTCCAAGAGGGTTGCGTGGAAGAGAACACCAACACGGATGCACTTGTTCGCCGTATGCTTTCCGAGGATTATGCCGACAAGATTATCGTGACCACCATTCAGAAATTGGGCATTGCCCTCGACCCGCAAAATAGATGCAACTATCAGGAAAGGCTCAAACCGTTGAGAGATAAGCGTGTCGTGTTTATCTTTGATGAATGCCACCGTTCACAATTCGGCGACAATCACAAAGCAATCAAGGAGTTTTTCCCGAAAGCGCAGTTGTTTGGTTTTACGGGAACACCCATTTTTGAGGAAAACGCCACTTATACCCAAATCACGGGTGAGGAGGCCAAATTCAAGACTACGAAAGACGTCTTTCAAAAGGAATTGCACGCCTACACTATCACCAATGCTATTGAGGACAGGAATGTACTGCGTTTCCACGTGGATTACTTCAAGCCTGAAAAGTCAGACATGGCGGGCGAGACGGTGAAGAAATCGGCGGTTGTGCGTACCATTTTGGCCAAGCATCGTGCGGCTACTGCGGATGGGCGTTTCAATGCTATTCTTGCAACGGGTTCCATCAATGAGGCTATCGAGTATTACCATCTTTTCAAGGAAATGCAAGCCCAAAAGTTGGAGATGGATAATACTTACGAGCTGTTGAATATCGCTTGTGTGTTCTCGCCCCCTGCCGAAGGCAACCGCGACATCCAGCAAATTCAAGAGGACTTGCCACAAGAACAACTTGATAATGAGCAGGAACCCGACCAAAAGAAGGCTGCCTTGATGACTATCATTGCCGATTACAACAAACAATTCGGCACTAACCATTCAGTGACCGAGTTTGATGCTTACTATCAAGATGTGCAGCAGCGTATCAAGAACCAGCAATACAGCAACAAGGACTATGCCCACAAAAACAAAATCGACATCACAATTGTGGTGGATATGTTGCTGACGGGCTTCGATTCCAAGTATTTGAACACCCTTTATGTGGACAAGAACCTGAAATACCACGGTTTGGTGCAGGCCTTTTCGCGCACCAACCGTATCCTAAACGATAGCAAGCCTTACGGAAACATTCTTGACTTCCGTGGTCAACAAGAGGCCGTGGATACCGCCATCGCCTTGTTCTCTGGCGAGAAGAAGGAAGAAGCGCGACAGATTTGGTTGGTGGAGCCTGCTTCGGTCATCAAGAAAAAATACATGGAGGCGGTAAGTGGCCTGCGCGATTTCATGACACGCCACCATCTTGATTTCAAGGCGGAGGATGTGTTCAATCTGAAAGGTGACGATGCCAAGGCTGGTTTCATCATGTGCTTCAAGGAAGTGCAGCGACTTAAGACCCAACTTGACCAATATACCGACCTTGTGGAAGTTGAGGACGAGAATGCACCGATTGTTGCGGCGGAAGCACAAGTCCCGTATGGTTTTACTGACGATGATTTGAAAGCCTTCCGAGGTGCCTATCTCGACATTGCCCGCGAACTGAAAACCCGAAGGGAAAAAACGGGAGCCACCGTCCCGAACGAAGTGGAAGAACTCGACTTTGAGTTTGTCCTGTTTGCCTCGGCCATGATCGACTACGACTATATCATGGAATTGATTTCCAAGTGCATGGGTCAGCCGGCCAAGTGGAAGATGACCAAGGAGGAATTGGTCAACCTGATTCGTTCGAGTGCCAATCTGCTTGACGACCGCGAGGACATTATCGCCTATATTGACAGTCTCGATGGCGTGAATGGTCGCACGGAGCAGGAAATCAAGGAAGGTTACGAAGTCTTCAAAACGGAGAAATATGCCAAGGAACTGATGGCTATTGGTGAAAAGCATGGTTTGAGTGTGGCTTCGTTGCAGGCTTTCGTGAACGACGTCGTGGATCGCAAGATTTTCGATGGTGAGAAATTGAACACCTTGCTTGAACCTTTGGAATTGGGTTGGCGCGACCGCACCCGCAAGGAAACCGAACTGATGAATGATCTCGTTCCGCTGCTGAAACGGTTAGTGCCCGGGCAAGAGATTTCGGGGTTGAAGGCGTATGAGGAATAAATGTGTATCTTTGCAGCATGTTATACCACAGGCATAAAATATTATTGGCATTGATAGGAACTTTGGGAGGAAACGTGAAAGCAATTCCTCTGCAGAAGTACCTTTTTTTATTTACGCGCTTGCAGCCTGAAGCCGAGCGTGCCTATGACTTTGTGCCTTATCAATATGGTTGTTTCTCGTTTCAGGCCAATCAAGACCTTGCTTCTTTGGCAAGGCAAGGTTACATTGAATTTGGCGACCAGAATAGCATCCGATTGATTCAAGACATCAATTATTTGGATGGTTTGGATTTGTTCGAACAAAGTAATCTTGAGGCGGTAAAGGAAAAGTTCGGCAAAATGACGCAAGACGAACTCATCCACTATACTTATGCCAACTATCCTTTTTATGCCACGAGAAGTAGGATTGCCAAGGATTTGATGTCAGATGAGGAAATGGCTAAAATCGATGCCCAAAAACGCCATTTCGACGAGCCGATGTTGTTTACGATTGGTTATGAGGGATTGTCCCTAGAGCAATACATTAAGAGGCTGATTCTGTATGATGTGCGCACACTTTGCGATGTGCGAAAGAATGCCTACAGCCAAAAATATGGGTTCTCGAAGTTTACGCTTGAAAAAGCGTGTGCTGGTGTGGGTATCCGCTATGTCCATGTCCCTCAACTTGGCATAGTGTCGGAAAAGAGGCAAGATTTACGATCGCAAAAGGATTACGATATCCTGTTTGATGAGTATGAGCGGACAACCTTAAAGGAAAATATGGATGCGTTGCTGTATGTCCGTTCCATTTTGGATTCTGACAAACGGGTTGCACTGACTTGTTTTGAGAAAGACCCGAAGCAGTGTCACCGTTCGCGGGTGGCCAATGCCCTAATGCGTCTCCCTAATATTGAGTACGACCTAAAACTGTTGTGATATGCCATCGGAGAGAATACTAATCGCTGTGAAAACCTATCCTACCTTGTCTGAAAAATATGATGAGTTGGTATGTACGGCGGGATTTCGCGAAGATGGCTCGTGGATTCGTATTTATCCCGTTCCGTTCAGGAAACTGGACTATTCCAATCGGTATCAGAAATGGCAATGGATTACGATTGATGTCACAAAAAACACAAAGGACTTTCGAAAGGAAAGTTTTAGGCCGAGCAATATTGAAGAAGAAATCGTAATAGAAGAAGTCGTAGGTCCGCAGAAAAACTGGGCCAAACGAAAGCAATATGCCTTGCAGCATGTGTATTACAACATGACCGAACTCATAGAAGAAGCAAAGAATCCCGAGATAGGAACCTCGCTTGCTGTGTTGAAGCCCAAGGAAGTGCTGGATTTCGTTTGTGAACCTTGCGAAAGGGAATGGGACAAGAAAAAACTTGATGCCGTCATTGCCAATCAAGCGCAACAGAGTTTGTTCGACGAGGAAGCCACAAGGGAGTTTTTCAAGATTGCCAAGAAAGTGCCTTACGAGTTTTCGTATGTCTTTACAACGGAAGACGGTAAGGAACGCAAACTGATGATTGAGGATTGGGAACTAGGCATGTTGTATTGGAATTGTCTTGAAAAGGCGGATGGAGACGAGGCTGTGGCTTGCCATAAGGTCAGGGAAAAGTATTTTGATGAAATGGCTAAAAAGAAAGACTTGTATCTCTTTTTGGGGACGACAAAAAAGTTCCACAATGTGGCCCCCAACCCATTTATTGTCATTGGCACCTTCTATCCGCCAAAGGAAGACGGTACGCAATTGTCATTACCTTTATAATACATTAACCCATGCCTGACAAACAAACACATGACCACATTCCCGCCCTCCGTTTCCCCGAATTCGCCAATGATGGGGAATGGGGAGTGAAACGGTTAGGAGAGATTTCTACTTCTTTTTCTGGTGGAACGCCATCAGCAAGTAACAAAGACTACTATGGTGGTACAATACCATTTATTAGGTCAGGAGAAATAAATAGTGATCATACCGAAATATTTCTAACTCAAGAAGGGTTGGATAACTCATCTGCCAAAATGGTTGAAAAGGGAACAATACTATATGCTCTATATGGAGCCACAAGTGGTGAAGTTGGAATTGCTCGTTTAAAAGGCGCAATAAATCAGGCAATTCTTGCAATAATACCAAATGAGGGGTTTGATTCTTTGTTTATATATCATTATTTGAAAAGCCAAAAAGAATCAATAGTTAACCATTATCTTCAAGGAGGGCAAGGCAATTTATCAGGGGCAATTATTAATGCGTTAATGATCCCTGTTCCCCCTTTCTACGAGCAGCGGCGCATCGCTGCCTGTCTATCTGCGTTAGAACAGAAGTTATCTGCTACCGATGGGAAACTCAAACAACTGAAAGCCTACAAGAAAGGCTTGATGCAGAAACTCTTCCCCGCTAAAGGTAAAAAACTGCCCGAACTGCGTTTCAAAGAGTTTGAGAAGGATGGGGAATGGGAGAAAAAAAAGTTGGGAGAGTTTCTATTTGAACATAAGATGAAGAGCGATGGTCGTTGCCAAGTTTATTCTGTTTCTGTTTCAAAAGGTGTAATAAATCAGATAGAATATTTGGGTAGAAGTTTCTCTGCATCTGACACTTCCAATTACAAACTTGTTAAACCATACGATATAATATATACCAAGAGTCCAACAGGCATTTTTCCTTTTGGAATAGTAAAGCAGAGTTTTGTAAATCATAATGTAATTGTTTCGCCATTATATGGTGTTTTTTCGCCCGTAAATCAATATATTGGTTATATCATTCATTCGTATTTTGAATCACCAGAGAGAACAAATAACTATTTAGCACCGATTGTTCAAAAAGGGGCTAAAAACACAATTCAAATCACAAATGAAATCTTTTTGTCACAAAGCGTTTGTTTCCCCTCTAAATTTGAAGAACAACGTAAAATTGCTGATTGTCTAACATCGATTGACAATATGATAAACCAATACACCAATGAGGTTGCATTGTTGGAACTGTATAAAAAAGGATTGATGCAACAAATGTTTCCAACTTCAAAATAAATAAAAAGACATGCCTAATCAATTAAAAGAATCATATTCGGAATTGAGAGAACTTGCTCAAGATCTAAGAAATAGCGAAAAGAAATATAATATTATTTTTGCTCATAATGGTGTTGGAAAGACAAGTCTCTCTGTAGAGTTCAAAAACATTGCGAAAGAAAATGGAAGCAGTGATACTCTGTATTATAATGCTTTTACTGAAGATTTGTTCTATTGGGACAATGATTTGGATAATGACGAAGAAAGGGTATTAATGTTTCGAAGATACTCTCATTTCTTTGATGGGTTAGATGCCAATGAGATGGAAACTCGGATTCGTTCCATTTTAGGCAGGTATTCCGATTTCGATTTTTCTATTAAGTTGGATGTTGTAAAGCAAGATGACCAAGGCAAAGATTATACAGTTAATTATGTGACATTCAAACGAATGGCTTATAATAATGAAACGAATAGCACAGAGTGGAAAGAGGATATTAAAATATCTCGTGGAGAAGAAAATATTTTCAAATGGTGCTTTTTTCTTGCCGTTGCACAAATGGCCATTGATAAAGCGGAAGCATATAAATGGGTGAAATACATTTACATTGACGATCCCATTTCTTCACTGGATGATAACAATGCGATTCTTGTAGCAAATCATTTAGCATCATTGATTAAGCCTGAAACGAGCACTATTCAAACTATCATATCTACCCATCATGGTTTGTTTTATAATGTTATATGCAATGAATTGAAAAGCGCAGCGAAGTTATACTTATATAAGGAGCAAGAAGAAAAAGATGATGTGACACAGCAATCTAAGTATTTGTGGAAAATCAAAGATCTAAGGGACACACCGTTTTTCCACCATGTTGCGGTTATCAAGGAACTGAATAAAGCTGTCGGTCCAGGTGGTCAATTGTTTACCTACCATTTCAATATGCTAAGGAATGTCTTGGAGAAGACGGCAGCATTTCATGGATTTGATGACTTTGGTAAGTGTATTAAAAAATTCGATAATGATCCAGATGAACAAATATATTCTAGAGTAATTAATATTTTAAGTCATGGAAATTACTCTCTGTTTGAACCCGTGGAGATGAATGAGGAAAACCAGACTTATTTCAAGCAAGTGTATTCTGATTTTAAAACGCGATTCCCATTTAATGAAAACATCTAGCATATGGCACAAAATATCCAACAAGAACTCGGCAAAACCCTTTGGAACATCGCCAACAACTTGCGTGGCGCAATGATGGCGGACGATTTCCGCGATTATATGTTGTCGTTCCTCTTTTGGAAATACCTGTCGGACAATTATGTGAAATCCGCCCAAAAGGAATTGGGTTCGGATTATACAGCCTTGCAAATATGGTATAAAGAAAATCCCAACGATACGCTGTTGTTTGAACGGCAAATGCGGCGCAAAATCCATTATGTGATTGAACCTCAATATCTTTGGGACAACATCGTGGAACTTGCCCGCACGCAAAGCGATGATTTGCTCCAGACTTTGCAGGACGGTTTCAAATACATTGAAAACGAGTCGTTTGAAAGTTCGTTCAAAGGCTTGTTCTCCGAAATCAACTTGAATTCGGAGAAGTTGGGCAAGAACTATACCGAACGCAACGCACTATTGTGCAAAGTCATCAAAACCATTGCCGACGGTCTTGCTGAAATTCCTTCTGATTCTGATGCTTTGGGTGATGCTTACGAATACCTGATTGGACAGTTTGCGGCTGGCTCGGGACAGAAAGCCGGTGAGTTCTACACCCCGCAGATGATTTCCACCATCCTTTCTCGCATCGTTACATTGGATTGTCAAGACCCCTCAACAGGTAAGAAGAAACGCATAGACAAGGTGCTCGATTTTGCTTGTGGGTCAGGCTCGTTGTTGCTGAATGTGCGCCGCGAGATGAAAGACTACGCCATTGGCAAGATTTACGGTCAGGAGAAAAACATCACCACCTACAATCTTGCCCGAATGAATATGCTGTTGCATGGCGTAAAGGACACGGAGTTTGAGATTCATCACGGCGATTCTCTTGCCAACGATTGGGACATTCTTAACGAGCAAAATCCCGCCAAGAAGATGCAGTTTGACGCGGTGGTCGCCAATCCGCCTTTCAGTTTGCGTTGGGACCCGATGGAAGAGACCGCCAAGGATTTCCGTTTCAGTCGTTATGGTGTGGCTCCTAAGTCTGCCGCTGATTTCGCTTTTCTGTTGCACGGTTTGCATTTCTTGAGCGACAACGGCACGATGGCCATCATTTTGCCTCACGGTGTGTTGTTCCGTGGCGGCAAGGAAGAAGTCATTCGTAAGAAACTGCTTGAGGATGACAACATTGATGCTGTCATCGGATTGCCTGCCAACTTGTTCTATTCCACTGGCATTCCTGTTTGTATACTCGTTTTGAAAAAATGCCGCAAGAACGATAAAATTCTGTTCATCAATGCCAGCGGTGAGGAGCATTACGAGAAAGGCAAGCGCCAGAACTATCTTCGCGACAAAGATGTGGAAAAGATAGTGGAAACTTATCAATCCCGCAAAGAGGAACCGCGTTTCTCGAGCTTGGTTTCATTGGCGGAAATCAAGGAAAACGACTATAACCTCAATATCACTCGCTATGTCAATCTGTCGAAAGATGAAAAACCGATTGACCTTAAAGCCGTTACTAAGCAACTACATGAAACGGATGCCAAAATCGAGGAAGCACGAGGCAAACTCAATGTGTTTTTGAAGGAATTGGGGTTGGAGGAGATTTAGAGTCAATATTATGGAGTGTAAAACTCAAATTAAAGGTTGAAAACAACATAAAGAACAAATTATGGGAAAAACAATAACAACCTATTTGATAGATGGTGATCCGAAAGGCACTCGGTATGTGTTTATTAGCAATACAATTTGCAAGATGTATGTGATTCCTCGTTCTAATTTGTCTATTTTGAATGAACGAAAAGAGTTGCAAACTCCAGCCTTTTATATCTTGCTTGGTGAAGATGAGGGCACAAAGCCAAAGGCGTACATAGGCGAAACCGAGAACTTTCGTGAGCGGGTGAAAGATCACGATAGTAAGAAAGCATTTTGGCAAAAGGCATTATTGTTTATTTCCAAAGATGCTGCAATGACAAAAGCTGACGTGCAATATCTTGAATATCGTGCAATTGTAGAAGCTAAAGAGTCCAATGCGTTTGTGTTGAATGAAAACAAACAAACCCCGAAGGCTCCTAATCTTCCTGAATACAGAAAAGACGATATGGATGGATTCTTTGGGGATGTCATATTCCTAACTTCATTTATTGGCTGTAACATCTTTGATATTTCCAAACCTAAAGAGGAACATTTGTTCTATACCAAAGGACGTGGTTGTGATGCAAAGGGTTTTTATGATGCCAATGGCTTCACCGTTCTGAAAGGAAGTGCTATTGCAAAATCTTCGGTTCCATCTTTTACATGGAAAGAGAAACGCGAAAAACTTCTTAAAGAATATACCATCAACAATGGCGACAAGTTGGAATTAGAATCAGATATTACTTTTCCAAGCCCCAGCACTGCTGCTGACTTTTGCATCGGTAGTAGTAATAACGGATGGCTGGTGTGGAAAGATGAGGACGGACAAACGCTTGATAGCGTTTACAGAAAACAATTAGAATAGGTTCATTTCGTAAAACAAGGTATTACAGTGGCGAAGAAATGGTATTAAGTCAATCAAGAGTATAAAAAAGACTTATTATGTTTATCCCAAACAACAGAATACAAGCAACAGTGGTCTGACAAATACCTTGCCTACATCAGCGGCTTCGCCAATGCACAGGGTGGCACGCTCTATATTGGCATAAACGATGTTGGAGAGGTCGTCGGCGTCAATAACGCCAAATATCTATTGGAGAACCTTCCCAACAAAGCCATTCAAGCTACGGGCATCATTCCTGATATAGAAATCCTAAGCAAAGACGATAAAAAATATATCGCCATTCATATCAAACAAAGCAGGCAACCTATCACTTGCAATGGGAAATACTACATTCGCAGTGGAAGCACCTTGCAAGAACTTGGCGGAACGGCGCTACAGCAATTCTTGTTAGATAAGCTGGGCTACGAGTGGGATGCTTCTCCATGTGAACATGCTACAATGGATGACATTGACGCTTCTGCTGTTAACTATTTTGTGCGTAATGCTGTGACCTCTGGAAGAATGCCCAATAGTGCATTGACAGACAGTGTGGAAACCATATTGCACAATCTCAATTTGCTGACGAAAGATGGACAACTCACCAATGCAGCTGTCTTATTGTTCGGAAAGAATCCACAGAGCCATTTCATCACCGCCCATTTTAGAATAGGGCGCTTTGGCATTGATGATACAGACCTTATCCATCAAGATGAAATAGATGGCAATCTTATTCAAATGGCTGATAAAGTAATGTGGAAACTGCGCTCCGACTATCTGACGGCTCCTATCCATTATGAGGGAATGCATCGTGTTGAGCAACTTGAAATACCTGAAGATGCCTTACGTGAGTTGGTTTACAATGCCATTGTGCATCGTGATTATTTGGGGACAAACACACAAATGAAAGTGTATAATGATAGGATTTGGTTTTGGAACGCGGGTAAATTCCCAGAAGGTTTCGATGTGGAGAAAGCCTCGGAAGAACACCTTTCAAATCCACGAAACCATCTTATTGCCAATGTGTTTTACCGTGCTGGTTTCATCGAATCATGGGGACGAGGCATCAGCAAGGTATGTAAAGCTTTTACCCAAGCCAACCTAACCGCTCCGACATTTGAGAACTTTTGGAACGGGACCCTTGTCCAAATGCCTCGCAAACCTGCTGACCAAGTAAATGACCAATTAAATGACCGATTAAATGACCGATTAAATTCTTCGCAACTTACTGAAAATGAACAGAAAGTGTTTTTGTTTATCAAAGAGTTTGACCAATTAAATGACCGATTAAATGACCAATTAACGACAAGTTATATTGCTCAAAAGCTAGGCTTGTCCTATTCCACTATTCAACGTGTTCTTCGCGTGTTGAAACAAAAGGACTTGGTACAACGTGTGGGAAGCAAAAAAACAGGTTTTTGGCAGGTAAATAAATAGAATCAAATTTTGTTAATCAACCCCCTCACACCATTGAAAACGAACTCAAAAGAATCTGCTCTATACAATGACTACAACCGCGCCATGAAGCTTTTGGATGAGATTAATGCTTCGTCATTACCAGCTTCTGGGTTAAAAGCCCCTGTTCTGTAACGGCAGTAACAAAATAGATTCCTGCGACTAGTTGCCTTATATCAAGATGAAACTCATCATGGATGGCTTGGGCTGTGATGAGCTTTTTTCCTGTGATGTCCAGTATTTCGACTCGTTGCAAACCTTGTGCGCAGATGGTGACAAAATCCATGCTGGGATTGGGATAGACAAGTGCTTTGGTGACTGTCGATTCGTTGACTCCATCCCATGCTGGCACAGCATTCACCGCGGCCAAGGCATCCACACGGCCCACGCCAGTGGTGTTGCTCTTGTTGGGCGTCAGCTTGACGGAGGTCTCTTCAAGGATGCGGCAGATCTCGTCGGGCATCAGTTCGGGGTTCTTTTGCAACATCAATGCGACGATGCCCGCCACGCATGGGGTGGCCTGAGAAGTGCCGTCCATATAGGTGTAGCCACTGGTGTTCTGGAAATCCAACGACTTGATATTCACGCCTGGAGCACAAACATCGGGACGGATGAGGCCGATGCCAGGATTGTAGGCGTAGTCGCCAAACTCAGTGTCCTGCCAGGTGACAGGTCCCCGCGAGGTGAAGTCGGCGGCGGCATCGTTGTAGTTCACCGCACCGACGGCCACCACACAACTCAAACCGCCTGGATTGGCCATCTGGTCGGGGTCGAGATAGGGCGGGGGACAGCTGGCCGGCACCCGCACGTTGTTGGGAATTGGGTAAGCCATCTGAAGGATACTCAAGCCTTCGTTGCCGGCGCACACCAAGGCCACAATACCTGCATCCAAGATCGCCGTGCAAGTGCGTCGGAAGATTTCCTTGTCAGTAATCCCAGCACCAGCCATGCCTTGCGACAGGTTGATCAGGTCGCATCCGTGTTCCACGGCCCATTCCATGCCACCGGCGATGTTGACTGCACCGCCAAAGCCATCGGCAGCAGTGGTCTTCACGCACATCAAGGTGGCATCGGGCGCGACACCTGTCTGCGAGCCGGAGGTGCCATCGCCACAAACGATTCCTGCGACATGCGTGCCGTGCCCTTTGTCGTCCATAGGGTCGTCGTCATCGTTCACGATGTCGTAGCCGTGATGTGGAAATGCCTCGCCACCGTCCCAGAGATGGTCGGCAAGGTCGAGGTGGTCGTAGTTGACGCCAGAATCGACAACGGCAACCACGACACCAGCCCCCGTGTAGCCCAGTGCCCAAACTTGGTCGGCATTCACCTGGGTGAGGTTCGGCGTGATCTCGCTTGAGGCGGACGCCGATCTTGACATTCCCATTTCGGGAATCAACTGATGCCTGGTGTTGATGCTGATGGATTCAATGTCATTGCGTTTTGCGAGTTCGGTCAACGCGGTTTTCGTGGTTGTGAAATACAGCGCATTGGCCGACCAAAGGCTGCGTATGGATGATGCCAAACCTTGTTGCTCCATTTCGGAGAGGATGTTTTTCAAGTCGTGTTGAGATGCCTCGGCGAATGTTTTCAACTCATTGACCACAAAGGTTCTGCGTTCGGCTTTGGTCGGGAATAATTCGGCGCGAAGGCACAGTTGTGTCAGGTCGTATTGCGACTTCATGAGCACGACGACTTCGATGCTCTCGTCATCACTGTAGCGAAACAGCTCTTGTCTCAAGAGTGGATCGAGGCAACCTTGTGGGAAGCCCATGATGCTCAGCATCGTCAAGATGGAAAGCAAGGCGATTCTTTTCATGGCATGATTACTCCAGATGCGTGTATTTTTTCGATACCCAAAGCTGATTGCCGTGGAAGTCGATCTGATAGAAGTCGCCTTCTTCGCCGAGATATAGGAAACGCTCGCCCACTTTGGGATGGCGGTTGGTGCCGTCGGGCCATTTGAAGGTGTCGGCACTGGTCGAGGGACCTAGTCTCAAGCGAAGTTCGGAGCCGTCGATAACGACATAGTACTCTGGACCTCCGTCATATTCCTCTTCACCGTACCACTCTTCCTCAAAATCATCCGGGCTCATCCAATAGGTCTCTGCGATGAATTTATATTCAGGATGATAGGCTTTGAAAACGGTGCTGAGGACTTCATAGAACTGGTCGATGGTGCCATCGCTCCAGCGTCTTGCCCAGAAATGAAGGAAACGATAATCGATATTGCCATAGACAAAGCTGCCGTCTTCAAGTTTCAGCAAGTGCAGGAAGAAATCGACCTTGGGGGAGGTGTATTCCCAACCATGGCTTTCGACCGAAGTGCGGAAGATGGTCTCGCGTTCTTCTTGGCTGTATCCACCATCGTATAGGGCATCGTGAATCACCATCATGATATGCATCTGGCGATATAGGTATCTGTCAACGAGGGGTTTGCTCGACTCAATAAAGCTCTTGTCGGAGACGATCGTTTTGGCAATGCTTCCCAGATATTTGATGGCTTCGGGGTTGTAGTGGCCGAACTCTTCTTCGTTTTCAAGATCCCATTGTCCGTCATGATGTGGTCCCGACACGTAGAGCTGACAAGGCAGCATCTCTTGCAATTCGCTCAAGGAAATGAGCGAAGCCAGGTGACTTCCCGTGACGCGGATGCCGCACTCCGGCCAATAGTCAAACTCATTAACCAAGGTGTGGTAGGTGTTGTCGAGGTTCAAACAAGCGTCTTTAAAGCGCTGTACGACAGTGTCTTTTCCGTCTTTTGAAAATGCGCTGAATGCCAATATTGAAGCAAAGGCCAAAACGACCAATGCCATTTTGCGAAATGAGAAGTTTGATGTTTTTTTCATGTTGCTATGTTTTAGTGTCCCAAAAGTACATCTTTTTGCGTGAATTGGAATGCAACCATCCTCATTTTTTATGAGTAACGCTTTCATTTTTCAACAACAATAATGAGTCTTTGATTTGTTTTTTATCTTTGCCGTGTTAACCAATAAGACTTGATATGAAAAACATTGCTTTACTCATCATGGTGAGCATGATGACGTCATGTGGCCAAAATAGCGCCCATTCAGATGACTATGAGTCCGATACCTATCTGACACCGAACGGAAAGGCTGTACATATCCATGCATTGACTCATGCCAGCATTCGTATCGATTATGAAGGCTATGAGATAGAAATCGACCCAGTGTGCAAGATGGGTGATCGTATCATCGACTACAGCAAGTTTCCCAAGGCTGACTTCATTCTCGTGACCCATGAACATTACGACCATCTTGATACGACAGCTATCCGGATGCTTTCCAAAAAGGAAACTCAGTTGATAACCAACCAACATAGTGCCGAAATGCTTGGCTATGGCACCGTCATGACTAACGGTGACCGTCTGGCTGTCAATGATTGGTTGACCATTGAAGCCGTCCCTGCCTACAACACTACCGAGGGACATCAGCAGTTCCATCCCAAAGGCCGTGACAACGGCTTCATCCTAACCCTCGACGGGTTGAGAATCTATGTTGCCGGCGACACCGAAGACATCCCCGAAATGGCCAATGTCAAAGACATCGACATCGCCTTCTTACCTTGCAACCAGCCCTATACCATGACCGTTGATCAACTGGTGCGGATGGCAAAAGTCATCAAACCGACGGTGGTTTATCCCTATCATTATGGCAAAACTAACGTCAGTGGAATCCCTTCCATGCTGAAAAACGATGGTATTGACGTGGTTATCAGACACTTTGAATAATATGAAACAACAACTATTTGCACTCTTGCTTTTTGTCGTGTCATTCTTTGCGAATGCCATCGCTAGCGAACCAGCAACGCTCAAAAGCCCTGACGGACAACTGGAATTAAGATTTGAAGTGGTCGATGGTGTACCGCAATACGCACTTGACCGAGCTGGGAAGCCTGTTGTGCTTCCTTCAAAGATGGGTTTCACCCTTGAATGGCGTGATGATTTGGCACATGCTTTTGTGCTGAAAGACACACAGTATAGCACCTTCGATGAAATCTGGGAACCCGTTTGGGGCGAAGAGGCGAAAATCCGCAACCATTACAATGAGATGTTGGTGACGCTGGAGCAACCCGTTGGCAGTGTGGAAAGCATGGACCATTCCACGGAGAAACTTGCTACAGTCATGCAGATCCGATTCCGTCTTTACGACGACGGTCTGGGCTTCCGCTATGAGTTCCCCATGTTCAGTGAGGAGCTAGGAGTGAGGAGTGAGAAATCCTCAGGAAAACCCTCAGAAAAAACTCCTCATTCCTCACTCCTCATTCCTAACTCTCTCACCTATTTCTGGATCAAGGAAGAGTTGACCGAGTTTGCCATGACGGGCGACCACAAAGCATGGTGGATCCCGGGAGACTACGACACGCAGGAGTTCAACTATATTGAGTCGCGGCTGTCGGAGATTCGAGGACTCTACGACACTGCACACACTGGCAACGGTTGGCCTTGGAAATCGTTCTCGCCAACGGGCGTGCAAACGGCTTTGCAGATGAAGACCGATGAGGGACTCTATCTCAATATCCATGAGGCAGCGACCCTCGATTTTCCGACCATGCACCTCGATCTTGACGACCAGAACTATGTGTTTCGTGCCCATCTCTCGCCTGACGCCACGGGCTACAAAGGCCGCATCCAAACGCCCTGCCATACGCCTTGGCGCACCGTCATGGTCTGCAATTCTGCCACTGAAGTCCTTGCCTCGCGTCTGATCCTGAACCTCAACGACCCATGCGTCTTGGAAGATGTCAGCTGGATCCATCCCGTGAAGTACATGGGTGTGTGGTGGGAGATGATCTCTGGCAAAAACACCTGGTCCTACACTGACGACTATCCTTCTGTGAAACTGGGAGAAACTGATTACGTCCATGCCAAGCCTCATGGCCGTCACGCTGCCAATAACGAGAATGTGCGCCGTTACATCGACTTTGCTGCCAAGCACGGCTTCGACGCGCTGCTTATCGAAGGCTGGAACATCGGTTGGGAGGACTGGTATGGCAAGCAGAAGGATTACGTCTTCGACTTCCTCACGCCGTATCCCGATTTTGACTTGCCTGCCTTGAATAAATACGCTCACGAGAAGGGCATCCGACTGATTATGCACCATGAGAGCTCTTCATCAACGGTCAACTATGAGCATTGGCTTGAGCAAGCCTACACCTTGATGAACCTGTACGGCTACGATGCCGTGAAGAGCGGCTATGTGGGCAAGATCATCCCTTACGGAGAGGGTCATTACAGTCAGCCCATCAACAACCACTATCACTATTGCATTGTGGAGGCAGCCAAGCACCACATCATGGTCAATGCGCATGAAGCAGTGCGTCCCACGGGTCTTTACCGCACTTGGCCCAACATGATCGGCAACGAAAGTGCTATGGGTACCGAGTTCCAAGACCGCATTAAGCCTGGTCACACCACCATTTTGCCCTTCACACGCTTGCAGGGTGGCCCGATGGATTATACACCTGGCATCTTCGAGACCGACATGGGCAAGATTGTCCCTTGGGGCGGCAAGATGAACGCCACCGTCTGCAACCAATTAGGCCTCTATGTCACCTTCTATTCGCCTTTGCAGATGGCTGCCGACTTCCCGGAGCATTACGAACAGCATTTGGACGCCTTCCAGTTCATCAAGGACGTGGCGGTGGATTGGGACACCTCGATTTATTTGATGGCGGAACCGGGCGACTATATCGTCACCGCTCGCCATCCCAAATTGTCCTCCTTGAACAAGGCTGCGGTAGGCCTAGCGGCCCTGCCTGACGGCAAGAAAGGGGTCATCTCCAACGTCACCCGTTTCGTCTATAACATCCCCGAAGACGATCATCTTCTTCCTTCTGACTTCTTGCTTCTGACTCCTAAAGATGTCTGGTACCTTGGCGGCATCACCGACGAAAATGCCCGCGAGGTCACGGTGAAACTTGATTTCCTGAAGCCTGGAGTGAAATACGAAGCCACCATTTACGCCGATGCCAAAGACGCTTGCGGTTTGTCTGACAACTCCACACTTGAATACAATTCCCAAGCCTATACGATCACAAAAAAGACTGTGACTTACAAATCAAAGTTGAAACTCCGCATGGCGCCTTGCGGCGGTTTTGCAGTCTCAATCCGGTCGTTCTAAACGTTAGTGAAAACCATTATCCCGAGCAAGTTCTTAAGAAATATTGGTCAAAACTCTTCTTTTGTTATAAAAATCAGTAGTTTTGCACCTGAATAACAAAAGAATCAATAAAATTCCATGAAAAGAATACTTACAGTGATGGCGCTTGTCGCGTTGGCGATGGGCAATCTTTGTGCTGGCAACGTCAGCGAGCAATTGGCGCAGCGAATTGGACAACGGTTTTTGGGTAACACGGTTCTGGGACAGGAAAAGGCTGAGATACAGCTTCAACTGGTCAGCACGGTCGCTACTCGCGGTGAAGTGGACTATTATGTCTTCAACGTCAGCGACGGCGACGGTTTTGTGATTGTTGCTGGTGACAACCGTGTGAAACCAATCTTGGCGTATTCCACTACTGGATCTTTCAATCCGGAGGATGTCGCCGACGGCTTTGCCTTTACGCTTTCAGGCTTTAGCACGGAGATCCACTATGTGCGTGAGCACAACATGACTGCCACTCCCGACATCGTGGCGGAATGGGAATCGGTGAACAAGTCGGGTGCCCTTCAACAAGGTCGTAAGGCCCGTGCAGTAGTGGGACCTCTTTGCCAGACCATCTGGAACCAAAACTATCCATACAACAACCAATGTCCTGAAGATGAAGAAGGTAGTGGCGGCTATGTGTATGCAGGATGTGTGGCTACGGCTATGGGACAAGTGATGAAGTATCACGATTGGCCGAACCACGGTACGGGATCGCATACGTACTATCCGGATGGTTATTTGATGCAGACCGCCAACTATGCTGAGACAGAATACCATTTTGAATTGATGCCGCTTTCACTCGACTCGACAAGCACCGACGATGAGATCTTTTACATCGCCCAGTTCCTGCATCATTGTGGTATCGCTGTGGACATGCAATATAGTGGTCACGGAAGTGGCGCTTACTCCGACGATGTCCCGTATGCTTTGCGTAATTATTTCCGTTACACTTGCGACGATCATGAAACCAATTACAGTTTCTGGGGATGGGGTGGCTATACTAACGATGAATGGACTGCCATGTTGAAGTCAGGTGGCTTGGACGAGCTGCTTCCGCTATATTACAGTGGACAGGATGACACTGGTGCAGGGGGACATGCCTTTGTGTGCGATGGCTATGACGAGAACGACTATTTTCATTTCAATTGGGGATGGAGCGGTCGCGATGATGCTTGGTGTCCGATTGGCGCCCTCAATACAACGAAATATGCCTTCAACACGTTTAATGGCTTCACGGGTCATATCATACCACAGAATGGCGAATACTATCTCCGTCCCGATAGCATTGCCGATATGCAACTGGTTGAGAATAGGTCATTCGATGGTATCACGATCAGATGGACCAATCCGGAGTATAACCTCAATGGAGAAGCCTTGACTGAAATTGAGTCTGTCACGGTCCGCCGTAACAATGAGGTGATCGCCACTCTGACGGAAGTCCAGCCTGGTGCCGATATGACTTTTGAAGACAATGGCCTCGCCCCAGGCCTTTATGAATATGCCATTTTTGTCACCAACGAGGCCGGTGTCAGTCGTAATACTTATCGCACCGTATTGGTGGGTGAGAAGTGCAACGTCACTTTCCAACTTCATGATGACGGCGGCGACGGTTGGAAAGGCGCTGCTATCAGCGTGACGGATGAGAACGGCTCCCGCATTGCTGTGATTGGCATGACGGAAGGATCTGATGTCACTGTCACCTTGCCTTTGTTGCGCCAGAATCTGAGCTTCATTTGGAATCATGGCTGGTATCATACTAATGAGCAATATGACACTGATTTTGAATGCTCTTTCGCTGTTTATGATGCCAACGGCAATGAACTTTATGTGTCGGAAGAACTTGAGGACGGCGTTTTCATGACTTACATGAACAATTGTGAGACTGGTGTTTTGGCATCGTATCCAGTGCGAAACCTGACAGGAAATTACCAATGGAACGGGGCTGATGAATATGGAGTTTTGCTAGGCTGGGATCAACCCATTATCACTGATCATCTGACCCGTTTCAATATATATCGTTGTGCTGAGAATGGAGAACCTGAATTGGTTAACACTGTGCCGTTCGATGAGATTGAACATTATGAGTTCTTCGACAACCTGATGGAGGTTGGCATCGGTAGCTACCTCTATAAGGTAACAAGTTTGTTTGTGGATGGAGAACAAGAAGTCGAATCGAATCCCCAAATCGTTGAGGTTATGATTACCTCTGTTGAAGACCATCAAGATTATCAGGCCCGTGTGTTCCCGAATCCTACCAGTGGATTGCTCAAGATTGAAGGCAAGGGTTTGATGAGCGTTTCCGTCTATAACCTCCTTGGTCAAAAGCTGCTTGAAGCCAAGACGGATGCTGGCGCTACCGTAGATCTGAGCCATTGCGAATCAGGGATTTACATGGTGCGCATTGAAACTGTAGAAGGGGTAATGGTACGGAAAGTGACAGTGAGTAAGGATTGAATGCTATAATTTGACAATCTCTTTGACGATCACACCGTTTGTGGTAGTGATTTTCACCAAGAAAGTCCCGTTCAGCAAGCCTTTGAGCTGCTGAACGGGACTTTCTGTTGGAATGCTTATGAGCAGTCGTCCGTCTATGGAAAAGACCTCGATTTGTTTCATGCCTTCGCATTGGATAGTGAAATTGCCGGTGCTGGGATTGGGATAGATAGAGGCATTTATGGTGTTTTCGATCACCGATTCAAATTCCACGGCGGTGACGGCTGCCAATGCGTCCAATAGCCCTGAGCCGAAGTCGTTGCTTTTATGCGCTGACAAGGGTACTGCGGTGTGTTCCAAAATCTCGTCGATCTGGGCTGGTGTGAGGTCGGGGTTCTTCGACAGCATCAGTGCGATGGCGCCAGCCACCAAAGGTGTTGCCATCGAAGTGCCGTCCATCAGGGTGTAGCCACTGGTGGTATGATAGTCCAACGATTTGATTTGTACGCCAGGTGCGCAGAGGTCGGGACGGATAAGGCCAATCTCGGTGGCGCTGCCGGAGGCGTAAGGATAGTCGTTATAGGCCGTGACATCTGTCCATTGCGAGGGGCCTTGAGAGGAAAATGGAGCGATCGTATGATCGTAATCTATGGCACCGACGCTGATCACACAGCTCAGCCCTCCTGAATTCACGAGTTGGTCATCGTGCAGATGAGGCGGGGGACAGTCGCCTGGGGTATAGATGTTGTTCGGTGGTGGGACCATAAACTGCATCTGGCGAAGGTTTCCTGCACAGGCAGCTACCACCACGCCGGCAGCCAAAGTGTTGTCACTAGCTTGACGCATCATCAGTTTTTGGGCGGCATTGGGTTGGGGGCGACCTAGTGACATGTTCATCACGTCGGCGCCGTGTTCCAAGGCGAACTGCATGGCAGCCACCCAATGGGTCTCATCGCCGACCCCTTCGCTGTTGAAGGCTTTCAAAGCCATGATGGTGGCACCAGGTGCAATGCCGGTTTGCGTGCCAGAAACACCTGTGCCACAGATGGTTCCGGCAACATGAGTGCCGTGGCCTCGGTCGTCGGAGGGATCATTGTCATGATAATAGAAGTCGTAGCCATGGTTGGGGTATTCCGAACCGCCATCCCAGAGACGGCCCTCCAAATCGGCATGGTCAAGCCGGACACCTGTGTCGATGAGGGCTATCAGGACACCAGCGCCGGTGAAGCCTTGTTCCCATACCTGTGGCGCGTTGACTTGAAGCAGGTTTTGGGTAATCTCACGACCGTTGCCACGTGTGACTGGTGTCGCCTCATCCTCAAAAATCCATTGGGCTTCCTCAACACGATACAGTGTCATGACATCGGGATGTCGCTCCAAGAAACGGATGGCCTCTTCGGTGGCCCCGCAACTGATGCCATTGACCAGCCAAAACGACTCAATGTCGTCAACCGCGCCTTGATGCTGAAGCTCTTCCAAGCATTCCAGCAAGTCGTATTGTGAGCGAGAAGCCTGTTGCTTCAAAGTTTCGATGACAAAAGTACGTTGTTCCTGCTTGTTGCGATAAACGCTGGCCTCGTGGAGCAATATCGATGCGTCTGATTGCTCGGTCAGGAGGATGTTGATCTTGCTTTTGCCATCGGGGTTGGCAAATCCAGCGATGACAAAGCAAAAGATCAAAGTGCTTAGGATGGTCCTTTTCATGGTCTGGTGTAATTAGGTTTGTAAAGTTTCCCTTGCCAAGTGTCGCGCTCTTCCATGCGTTTCTCGATGCGGCATAGCACCTCGTCGTAGCGAAGCTTCATCCATGGTTCCGACACCAAGAATCGGGGAGGGACCTCGCCAGCGAAGCGTTCGATGACTATATTTGGGTTGAGTCGCTCGGCAAAGTCGATGACGAAATCGATGTATTCTTCAAAGTCGAATAGATGAAATGCTTCGGGGTGTTGCAGATATTCCTCGGCCATCTTGGTGCCTTTAAAGATCTGTAGTTGGTGAAACTTCACCGTGGTCAGGGGCAGTTGCGAGATGATGTCGGCAGTGTTGAGCATCATGGCTTTGGTCTCGCCGGGCAGGCCGAAGATGAAGTGACCGCCACAAGGGATGCCATATTGTGCTGTCAGTCGGATGGCCCATTCGGCAGTGGCGAAGTCGTGGCCTCTATTTACTCGTTGTAAGGTTTCATCATAAACGCTTTCCACACCATATTCCAGCATGACGAAATGGGTTTTTTGAATCTCGTTGAGGAAGTCGAGTAGGGGCTCGTCGATGCAGTCGGGTCGGGTGCCGATGACGATGCCGACGATGCCTGAAACCGCTAAGGCTTGGCGATAAATGGATTTCAGATGAGGAAGTGGCTTGTAAGTGTTGGAATAGGATTGGAAATAGGCAAGGTAGCGGGAGGCGTGCCTATAGCGCCGTTGGTGGAATTCGATGCCTTCCTCGATCTGTTGTCGGATGCTTTTCTCGGGGCGACAGTAGGAGGGGCTGAAGGCTTCATTGTTACAGAAAGTGCATCCCCCGGTAGAGATCTTGCCGTCGCGGTTGGGGCAGGTAAAGCCCGCGTTGATGCTGAGTTTCTGCAATCGGCCTCCGAATTGCCTGGTGAAGTAGCTGCTGTAGCCATTGAAGCGATGACCGTCGAAAATGGGTATGTTCATGGGGCAAAGATAATAAAAAAACGGGATTAATCGTTGCGCGAGTGATCCCTTGCCGCTTGCCGCGGGGGCTCTTGCAGACTGGAAAGCCAGTCAGGGGTAACCTGACCTAAGGCTGTTATTGTGTGGGGGTGTGGAGACCTTAAAAGCGGAGCTTTTTAGACCCCACACCCCCACACAATAAAGCCAGCCCGCTAACGCGGGCCGGCTTTCCAGTCTGCGGAGAGAAAGGGATTCGAACCCTTGGAACGACAAGCGTTCAACGGTTTTCGAGACCGCCCCGATCGACCACTCCGGCATCTCTCCAATGGTCAAAAAGAAAAGCGACACGGGTCGCTTTAAGTGGCGGAGACAGAGGGATTCGAACCCCCGAAGCCTTTCGGCTTAACGGTTTTCAAGACCGCCGCTATCGACCACTCAGCCATATCTCCGCTGCAAAAGTACAACTTTTTGTTTTCATACAAACATGTTGGCGAAAAAATTTTTGCCTATCTTTGCAACATCGAATTTCTGTCTCCTTGGAATCATGAGGAAAAACTTGCTTCTCCGTCTCTTTATCATGCTGGTTCTCACCATGATGGGATCATGTTTGCATAAAAAATCCATCTTTACCGAGAAAAACACACCCCATCATTTCAAGGAACTGAGCCATGCCGTCGATCTGATGACAGAACATTGCGACAAGGCGTTAGAGTATCTCGACTCACTCAACAATGCCGATGCTATCCGCGACTGGAACGTCATCGAACAACAGGAATTCCAAGTGAGACTGGCCGAAGCACTGTACAAAAACGGAAAACTGGGACCGCAAAGACTCGACATGAACTCGACGGTGGAGTTCTTCGACAGCCTCTCGCTATGCCATCCCAAGGATCGGGAGCTGTGTTTCCTTCAAGCGAATGCCCATTATTATCTTGGTGCCGAGCGCCGTTACCGCCAGGAAGATGTCCTGGCCACTTCCGACTTCGTCACTGCGTTGAAGATCATGCGAGAAGAGTTTGACGGCTCCGACAGGTCGCCGCAGACCCGTTTCATTGGACTTACCTACTTCCGCCTGGGTGAGATCCTGAACTCCTATAACGTACAATCCACCGCCATCACCATGTTCGACTCAGCCCGTTGCTGTTTCGAGCGCGTTTACGACACCCTCGGCATCGCAGCTTGTATCCGAAACATAGGCGAGGTATATCAAGCCAACAAAGACTATGAGAAGGCACTCTCCAAGTTCAAGGAAGCCAACAAGTTGTGGAACTTTGGCGATGCACTCTACGACCATGTCATCGGCGGCGTTTTCTTCAACCATCATCAGTGGGACTCGGCCAGCTATTATCTGGAACGCTCTTTCTTCAACAGCGGTCCCTATGCCCGTATCGATGCGTCCGCCAAACTGGCGGAGATCTATAGGAGCCGTGGCGACAAAGAAAAAGAGGATTACTATACGCTGTTTTATGTCCAAAACTCCTTGAAAGAAGCCAACCGTTCGTCCGACAAGATGGAGATAGAGTTCCTTTGCGATGCAACCAAAACGGATGTGACTTCAGGCACTGAACAGCCTAAGTCGGATAGGAGAGTCCTTATTATGGTGCTCTCCATCTTTGTGGTGGTTGCCTTCCTTACTTTCATCATTGTCCACAATCGACACAGGATCTCGCATATCGAGCAGCACCTCTCCACCATGGAGCAGATCCACCGTGAGGAGACGGAAGGCAAAGACCAGCAGATACAAGCCATCTCGCAACAACTGGATGACACCAAGCAGGCACTGGAACGACAGCGACATCATTCCACGCCGTTTGACTTTGACCAAGCCATGGAGTCTTTTCTGCGTGCTCCAATAACCTTGAAGATCCACAAGGCTGTCGATGGCAAGGATATCATGACCAAAAGTGTCAGCCTGTATCCTCATCTGAAACTTTCAGAGGTGGAGTTTATCGAGGTGGTGCGTACCGCCAACAAGTGTTTCCCCGACTTCTCGTCCATGCTGTTGCGCGACTACCGTAGCCTTTCCACTGCCGATGTCCGCCATTGTTGCCTTGCCCTCATGGGACTCAACGACGCTGAGATTGCCGTCATGGAAGGGATCACCTATAGTGGGGCGAATCGGAGGACAAACCGCATCCTCTCTGTCATGGATGCCCGTTCCGGGTTGGCGGAATGTGTTATCGTTTATCTTAAAAAACTATTTTAAATAATTTATTTTCAGTGAGTTATTTTAGTTTTGTTGATTATTGTAGATAAAGTGGTTTCCGTAGAATTTGACAAAGACGACGATCGTTGCGTATTTTTGCATTGTCATAATAAGATGGAAACCATCCAATATTAAAAATATGAAAAACACCTGTACTATGAAAAAGATTGTCCTTTCCCTTTTATTGTTGCTGTCAGTTTGTTGCAATCTGCCCGCACAAAACAAAGCCATTCAGTCTTTCATGTCATACACGACCTATTACGTTCCGGGAGAGAAGCCTTTCATCGAGAATGCAATGGCATTTGACTGCTCCACGGTGGTATATCGTCAGTTTGAACCTGGGAAGTACAAGGCGTCAGTGGAGATACAGACCATCTTCAAACAAGGCGACAAGGTTTGCAACTATTCCAAGGTTGCCCTCGATAGTCCCGTGGTCACCGATACGACCAAGATCACGGGCTCATTCATCGACCAGCAGCGTTTCTCCCTTGAAAATGGCGAATATACACTTGAGATCAGCGTCATGGATCTCAACAGCGCCAACAAGACGCCGTTCAAATCGGAACAAACCGTTGTGATCAATTTCCCGACCGAGTATCCAGCCGTCTCCGACATCCTTTTGGTTGATACCTACAGCAAAGCCAAGACAGCATCGTCATTCACCAAAAACGGATATGATCTCATCCCAAGGGTTTATGCCTATTATCTGAAGAACAACAATACGCTGACATTTTATGCGGAGGCTTACAATAGCGACAAATACTACAAAGACGGCGGGCAGTATCTGCTGAACTATTATATCGAGTCGTATGAGTCGTCGATCAAGATGAAGGAATTCAACTTCACCAAGCGGGTCGATGTGGGAAGAGTGAATGTGCTCCTCAACAGCATCGACATCCGTACGCTTCCCACCGGAAACTATTATCTCGTAGTGGAGATGCGCGACCGTAGCAACAAGCTCTTGGCCTCGAACAGCACCTTCTTCCAGCGTTACAATCCCGGTTGTGAGATCAATGTCGAAGACCTCGCTTCGGTGTCTGTACAAAACTCTTTCGTGAATGAGATTACCAATATCGACACGCTGCGCGAATACATCCGTTGCCTCAATCCACGTTGTTCTGAGATAGAACGCGACTATGCAAACAATCTTGTCCTCACCAATGACGTCAAGACCATGCAGCAGTTTTTCCACAACTTTTGGGCGACCCGTGCACCGCTCAATCCCAAAGCGGCTTGGGATGAATACTATGCCCAGGTGAAGCGTGTGAACGCCTCGTACTCCACCCGTACCAAGAAAGGTTATATGTCTGACCGTGGCTATGTCTATTTGAAATACGGTACGCCAGACAAGATCTGCGAGGAGCCGTATGAGCCGGGTGCCTTCCCATACGAGATCTGGCATTACTACGAGGTGGCCAACCAACGCAACAAGCATTTCGTCTTCATGTCGAGGGACATGGTTACCAA
Source organism: Bacteroidales bacterium (assembly GCA_017537965.1). GTDB lineage: Bacteria > Bacteroidota > Bacteroidia > Bacteroidales > F082 > Limimorpha. The sequence goes on from JAFYJV010000029.1 coordinate 47,013, forward strand.
CGACTATGCGCTGATCCATTCCGATGTCGTCGGTGAGGTCAATAACTACCGTTGGCAACTGGAGATCTACTCTCGCTTCTATGGTCCCGACTATACGGGTGACATCATCGACCAAACCACGGTGCCCGACGCTTGGGGAACCCATGCCGGCGAGCTGTATAACAACCCTAGATAAAGAAAAATCTCTCCATGAAGAAGATCGGCTTTTGGTTTGTCAAGGGTATTGCGTTCATGATCTCCATAACGCCTTTCTCCTTGTTGTACCTGAGATCCGATTGCTATTGCTTTCTTCTATATCACCTCATCCGTTACCGAAGAAAGGTGGTGCGCGAAAATCTGGTGAAGTCATTCCCAGAGAAGTCGCCAAAAGAGATCAAGCGTATCGAGCGGCGCTTTTACCGTAACTTCTGTGACTTGGTTGTGGAAACCTGTAAACTGCTGCGGGTGAAGCCGGACGAATTGTCGCGTCATGTCCATTTCACCAACCCCAAGTTGATGTGCGATTTGTATGAACGGGGCAGGAGCGTGTTCACTGCCATCCCGCACTCGGGCAATTGGGAGTGGTATGGTAAGATGATGCATTCCGTCTCGCCCCACAAAGCATCTGCAATATACAAGCGAATCAAAGACCCGAATTTCGAGTCTTTTATGAAGCAGTTGCGGAAAAATTTCAATAATGATCAAGAAGATATGATCGAGTCGTCGGTGGCGTTGAAAACCCTTGTACGCAGAAAGGATTTGAGAAATGCCATTCTCATCGTGGCCGACCAGTCGCCTCGTGGCGTGGCTTCGGACTATTGGACGGAGTTCTTGCATCGCGATACGTGTTGGTTCTATGGCTTGGAGAAGATGGCCAAGTTTCTCGACTATGCTGTGGTGTTCGTTGAGATGCAAAGAGTTCGGCGCGGCTACTATGATGTGACTTTCAAGTTGATTTGTGAGGATCCAAAATCGACAGAAGAAGGTTTTATTATGGAACAATATGTTCGCCATATCGAACGTTCTATACAAAACAATCCCGATAACTGGCTGTGGTCGCATCGTAGATGGAAACACAGCCGCCAACCTGAACAGCCATGAAGAGAGTTGCCGTCGTCATCTTGAATTATAATGGCAAGGACTTCCTTGAGAGGTTTCTTCCCAACGTCATCGAGAATACCGATGCCGCTTTGGCTGATATTGTGGTGGCCGACAATGCCTCTACGGATGGATCAGTGGACTTCATGCGTGAGCGTTTTCCAGATATTCGTTTGATTGTCAATGATTTCAATGGTGGATTTGCAACGGGTTACAATATCGCGCTCCGTCAGGTAGAAGCCGAGTATTTCGTGCTTTTGAACTCAGATATCGAGGTGACGCCGCATTGGATCGAGCCGGTTATAGAACTGATGGATTCGGATCAGGATATTGCCGCCTGCCAACCCAAGATTCTTTCCTATTACGATAAGGAGGCTTTTGAGTATGCAGGTGCTGCGGGTGGCTTCATCGACCGTTATGGCTATCCTTTCTGCCGTGGCCGTTTGTTCCAGCATCTTGAGAAGGATCATGGTCAGTATGACGATAATCGAGAGGTGTTTTGGGCGACGGGCGCCTGCATGTTTGTCCGCTCGGAACTCTATCTGCAGAAAGGAGGCCTTGACGACTCTTTCTTTGCCCACATGGAAGAGATCGACTTCTGTTGGAGGATGAAAAACTTGGGATTCAAGATCTTCTGTTGCCCCCAATCCAAGGTGTATCATATTGGAGGCGGCACCTTGCCGAAGAGCTCTGCTCGCAAGACCTTCTTGAATTTTAGAAATAACCTGTCGCTTTTGTACAAAAACCTCCCTGACGGACGTGTTTTTTGGACCATCGCTTATCGGATCCTGCTTGACTGGGTGGCGGCGGTCAAGTTCCTCTGCGGTGGTGGCTTTGGAGATTTTTGGGCGGTGATCCGTGCCCATTTCGCTTTTTATGGCCGTCTTTCCAAGTTAAGGAAGGCGCGCCGACAGTTGCCGCACAGCATGGTGAGTCAGATGTACCAGCGTAACATCGTCTTCGAGAATTTCATGAGGGGCAAAAAGTGCTTCTCAGAGTTGGATCCCAAGCAGTTCTCTCAAGGCTAAGGCGTAGCCTTTCATACCGTGTCCCATGATGCATCGCTTGCAAGCGTCCGCTGTGAAGGAATGACGGCGGTAGGGCTCGCGTTGGCTGATGTCGGTCAGATGAACCTCGACAACGGGAATGCCGATGGAGCGGATACAGTCGGCCAGGGCAATGGAGGTGTGGGCGTATGCCCCTGGGTTCATCACCACCCCGGAATAGATTCCGTCGGCTTCTTGCAACTTGTCGATCAACACGCCTTCATGGTTCGATTGGAAGTAGTCGAGCTGCATTTCGGGGAACTCGGCGCGCAATGTTGGTAGATAGTCCTCAAATGATTGGGTGCCATAGATATCAGGCTCACGTCTCCCGAGCAGGTTGAGATTGGGGCCGTTGAGAATCAAAATTTTTTCCATAATGCAAAGGTAGTAACTTTTTTTGTATATTTGATGCGAATTAAACCGAATTATGAAAGGGTAGCACTATGAAGAGAATTTCCATCGGTGGTACTGGATTAAAGGTCAACAAGAACGGCTTTGGGGCCCTGCCTATTCAACGTGTCAGCATGAAAGAGGCGGTTTACCTGCTGCAGAAGGCCTACGACAATGGCGTCGATTTCTATGACACGGCGCGGTTCTATACTGACAGTGAGGAGAAGATCGGCGAAGCGCTATCGGGATGCCGCGACAAGATCGTGATTGCCTCCAAGACAGGTGCCGCCACTGTTGAGGCGTTCTGGAAAGACCTGCATACCACACTGAAGAATCTGAGGACGGATTATCTCGACATCTATCAGTTTCATAATCCTGCCTATTGTCCGAAGCCAGGCGACAAGGCTGGCCTGTACGATGCCATGGAGGTGGCCAAGCGCCAAGGGAAGGTCCGCTTCATCGGCATCAGCAACCACCGCCAGTCGGTCGCCAAGGAGGCTGTTGAGAGGCGCTTGTATGACACCCTTCAATATCCTTTCTCCTATCTCTCGTCGGAGGATGACATGGCCATTGTAGAGGCAGCCAGGAAACAGGGGATGGGTTTCATCTGCATGAAAGCCCTTGCAGGTGGTTTGATTACCGACTCCGCGCTTGCTTATGCCTTTTTGGATCAGTATGACTATGTATTGCCAATCTGGGGCATCCAGCGGGAAAGCGAGTTGGACGAGTTCATCTCCTATCAGTCGGCGCCGCCGGAGATGTCGCCAAAGATGTGGAAAAAGATCGAGGAGGATCGTAAGAGTTGTTCCGGTGACTTCTGTCGCGGATGTGGGTATTGCATGCCTTGTACGGTTGGCATTCAGATCAACGATTGCGCAAGGATGAGCCTCTTTTTGCGGCGTGCTCCCTTGAGTGTCTATTTGACCGAGGAATGGGCCGAGAAGATGAAGGTGATCGAACAGTGCGTGCAGTGCAATGCCTGTCGTGAACGTTGCCCGTACGGTTTGAATATACCTGATCTGTTGCGACGTAACTATGATGATTTTCAGGTGTTTTGGAAGAATCGGCAATAAGGGTTGAAAAAACCGTCTTTTTCCGAATTGGATATACGGAAAAATATTACTTTTGCAAACGATATGTGGTGTCCGCAAGGACTCAATAGGGAATCAGGTGTGAATCCTGGACAGTTCCCGCTGCTGTGTTGGTTGCACGCTCTCCACGATGCCACTGTCGGACACTAGTCTGATGGGAAGGCGGCTGAGCATAGACCGAAGTCAGAAGACCTGCCTCATGTCATGAAACAAAGCTTTCGGGACAAGAGCTGGGTTATGCTGTTTTATTTAAGGTATCCAACACCATCCCTGAAGTTTTGAGGTAAATGATTTATTAACCTTTAAAACTTATGTTTATGCGTATCAAAAACTTTACTCTTTTGTTCCTTATGGGACTTTTCGGTCTTTTTTCGACCAACCTCTTTGCTCAAGAGGATGCCACCATCGCCCCCGAAAACATCAAATACTGGATTGGTGAAGGCGATAACGAAGTGATTTTCATCGTCAACTGGAATAATCCCGACACCGCTTTGGCATGGGGCTATCGCTTTTCTGGTGAAAGCGTTGTGCTGAAGACCATCATGGATGATATTGCTGCAGCTGATAACCGTTTTGGCTATACTGCCAGTGGTAGTTCTATTGAAGATGTTACTTTCAATAATGGTGAACTTGATTTGAGCTTGACAGAACAATTTTGGGTCATGTTTCTGGTGGACGGCCAACCAGTTTGGGACTATTTTGACGTCCAGACCATTGCCAATGGTCAATATGTAAAAGTGGGTGATACCTATTGCGGCACAATGGTTGACCCTGAGAATTGGATCTATGTTTGGGAAAAAGAAGTTGCTGCCGTTTATCCATACGCCGAAGAAGCCACGATCGATCCTTCCGAGATTCTCTATTGGGTTGGAGAAGGCGATAATAAAGCGATTTTCTGCGTCAACTGGGCGGAGCCGGAAAAGGCGTATGCATGGGGCTATCGTTTCTCATCGGACAATGTGACTGTGGAAAAGATGATGGACGACATTGCTGCTGCCGACGGCCGCTTTAACTATGAAGGCGGCGGAGGCATGGTCATGGAAATCACCCTTGATATCAATGGCGTGCAGTTGGCTTTGACTGGTGACTATTGGATGTACAACGTCAATGGTAGTATGGCATGGTACGGCTATAACGAACAGACTGTGGTGGATGGTGACTTTGTGAAGTTTGGCGATGTGTCATGCGCCGTGGAGATCGCTGAGTGGACCTATGTGTGGACGACTTATGTCACGCCTGTCCCGGTCTATAATACCAATGTGAACGAGAATGCTGACATAGCACTTGCTCTCAACCCCAATCCTGCCACGTCCTTCACGATGCTGAACACAGGAAACCGCACTGAGAGTGCCGTTGTGATGGTGTCCGATCTTCAAGGCAGGACCCTCAGCCGTTTTGCTGCTGGTCAAGGCGACGAACCCATCAGGATTGAGACTTCGGGTCTTAGCGCTGGCATTTATTTTGTCACTGTTAGCGATGCCAACGCTCGTCAGACCGTAAAGCTTACCGTGAAATGAAAAAACTGTTATCCATATTTTTAGTGATCCTCCCGTTACTGTCGGTGGCGCAGTTTGCGCCACCGGCGGGGCAGGAGGGAAGTACGGCCATCGACGCAGACGACCCTCTCTTCGTCGCTTGGGCAACGGGATGTACCGTTGAACGCGGCCCGATGCGTATCGACAAACCGCAGAATGGCCTCGCGTCGTATGGTGTCGAGGCGGATGCGTTAGGCAAAGCCGACGACACCCTGCTGGTCAGCCTTGGCGACGGTGGCAAGGCCATCTTGACTTTCGAATCCCCGATCTGTAACGGACCAGGACCCGACTTCGCCGTCTTCGAGAACCCCTTGAAATGGGCGGTCGATACCAATCTCTATTTCTTGGAGTTGGCGTTCGTCGAGGTAAGTTCCGACGGAGCGAATTTCGTACGTTTTCCCGCCTATTCCTACATCCCAACAGAAACCCAAGTGGGCACGTTTGCCTGTACGGATCCCAAGATGATCCACAACCTGGCAGGGAAGTATATGCCCCACTATGGGACGCCTTTTGAGCTGGACGACCTGCCGGAGACGCCTGGATTGGATAAGGACAACATCACCCATGTCCGCATCGTGGATGTGGTGGGTTGCATCAACCCTGAATACGCCACATACGACTGCGAAGGACGTATCATCAACGATCCATGGCCGACCCCGTTCAATTCGAGTGGCTTCGATCTTGATGCCGTAGGTGTCATCCATGACTTGGCGCATTCCATGACGACTACCTATCATGTTACGGTGACCTGCAACCCCGAAGAGGGTGAGGTCGTCGGCGAAGGCGATTATTTGGAAGGTTCTAACATCACCATCACGGCCATCCCTCGTTCGGGATACCGTTTCAAATCATGGAATGATGGTGTCACCGACAATCCGCGTTTGTTTACGGTGATGAGCGACATCACGCTCATCGCTCTCTTTGAAGGGACCGGCGTTGACGAGTTTGGCCATCGTTCCTTGACATTGTGCCCGAATCCTGTACGCGACCTGTTGTCAGTGCAGGGCGGCGAGGTGCAGTCGATGTGTGTTTATTCTGTCGATGGGCAACTTATGAAGACTTCCGAGACATTATCGGTGGATCTCTCAGATCTCGCTCCTGGCCTCTATCTCGTAAGAATGGTCGCTGAAGGAAAAACCATGGTGAAAAGAATCATTAAACAGTAAACGCCATGAAAAGAATCTCATTTCTTGTTTGCTTGATTGCTGCGTTATGGATGTGCTCGTGTAACCACGACCCAGAACCACCAATTGATGCCATCATAGGCAAGGGGGTGTTCATCCTGAACGAAGGTACCTACACGTATGCCAGTTCCTCGCTGAGCTTCTATGATCCATCGGAGGATACTGTTGCCAACAACTTGTTCTATCGTGTCAACGGCTCTCCAATCGGCGATGTTGGCCAAAGCCTCGCATTGATGGATGGCAAGCTTTATATTGTGGTGAACAACAGCAATTACATCTATAAGGTGGACGCGAATACATTGGTATGCGATACCTTGCAGCCCTATATGATCAATGACTTCTATTCGCCTCGTTTCATGCTGCCGGTTTCGCCAGACAAAGCCTATGTCTCGGATTTGGCAGGCACAGTGCTGTGGATCGTCAACCCTATAGAAATGACTCATTTGGGCAGCATCGATATGGGAAAGTCCACCGAGACCATGGTGCAAGTCGGCAACGAAGTGTATGTGACCAATTGGTCGAGATACTATGTCCAAGGAATGGAAAACAACTCTGTTCAGGTGGTTGACGTCAATAACGACATCAAAGTCGCAGAGATCACGGTTGGAATGGAACCCAATGGCATGGTGGTGGATAAAAACGGCATGGTTTGGGTGCTTTGCGAAGGAGATGTAAATGATGAAGACGTGCCCAGTACGCTATGGCGCATCGATCCGAGAACCAAGAGTTCCATTTTGGTCAGGACGTTTGACAAGAAAGCCTTGAATCTGGCTATTGATCCGTCGGGTTGTTATCTGTATTATATCTATGGAGGCGACTGGACGGTCAGTGGCGATGTGTGTCGAGCCAACATTGACAGCCCGGCAGAGGAAGACGGTTTCAGGATTCCAGCTGAAGGGAGGATGTTCTATAAACTCTTTGTGGACCCAACAAATGGTGACATCTATGTGTCAGATGCCAAGACCTATACGGTGAGTGGGACGGTGTATCGCTATACATCGGACGGTTTGTTGCTGAGCTCGTTCAACGTGGGCATTTGTCCTGGGTTTATGTTGTTTAATTAAAAAGTTGGAAGGATGAGAAAAAGATGTCCGAGATGTGGCAAGGAGTTCGAGTGTGTCCACTCGAAGGACTGCTGGTGTGCCAAGGTGATCCTCAGTGAGGAGACCCGTTCAAAGATGAAAGATTATCACGACTGTTTATGCAAGGAATGTCTCGAAAGCTTGTCAGAATAGGTGTCCTTGCTTGGCTTTGCTTGATGCTTGTGATGGCATCGTGCAAGAACCATACGCAGAAGAATGTGATCCCCGTAGCTGTTTCGCAGCAGGATAGCATCGTTGGGAATCTCTTCCGTTATGCCAAGAACGTGGTGGCTTTTCCGACGGGGTATGGCTATCTGCTGGAGGTGCTGAATCCATGGGATTCGACAGCCAAGCTGGGGCGTTTTGCTTTGGTGGATGCTGGACATTCGTCAGACGCTGTTCATGAAGAAGGTGCGGTTGTTGTACAACTTCCAGTACAGTCTGTCATCTCCTTTTCTTCCACTCAGTGGTCAGTCTTTCTTGAGTTGGGTGAGATAGAAAGGGTGAAAGGCATCTTGGAGGGGAGAAACATCCATTGTCCCGAGATGCACCGGTTGCTTGCCGAGGGCGTGGTGAAGGATGTTGGCACTGAATCGGCCAAGAACATGGAGCTGATGATCAGTATGCATCCCGACATCATTCTTTATTCACCTTATTTCGATGGAAATCAGGAGCCGTTGTCGGTGACCGGCGCGGCCCTTTTTCCCTTTGCCGATTATCTAGAGTCCACTCCTTTGGGCCGCGCCGAGTGGATTCGTGTAGTGGGGCTGTTGTCTGGTTGCAGCGATCGTGCCGACGCTTGGTTCGACGACATAGAGCGACGTTACAACGAATTGAAAGACTGGTGTGCCGATGTGCAGGAGCGGCCCACCGTGTTCTCCGACCTTGCCTTCAACGGCCAATGGTATGTGGCAGGCGGAAAGAGCTACATCGCCCAGCTTTTCGAGGATGCCGGTGCGGATTACATCTGGAAGGACGATCCGTCCACGGCGAGTTTTCCTCTTGATTCGGAGACCATCCTTGCCAAGGCGCAACATGCCGACTTTTGGAGGATCGCCAATTCCTCTTCCTTGCCGATGACCTACGAACGTTTGAAGAAAGAGAACGCCGTCTATGCGCTTTTCGATGCCTATAAGCGTCATAAGATCATCGTTTGCGACATCCAGGATTCGGGCTATTTCGAGACCTCTCAAATTGAGCCCGACATTCTGCTCGCCGATTTTATCTGTTGTTTCCATCCTGAGATTATGGCTGCCCATCAGCCCGATTACCGGACGAAGTATTACAGGTTGCTGAAATAGACTTGTTTACAAAAACTTTTAATTTAATCCCTGTTATCAAAAATTTGTTTTATTTTTGTAATCATCTTGTAATTAATTCTAGTTATTATGAAAACAAAACAAATCCTTAGATCTTTGGCTTTGCTGATCGTTTGTTGCGTGGTGTGCGCATGTGGAAAGGACGAAAAACCAGGTTCCATATATGGTATGGTGACGGATTATTCCACAGGTGAACCTGTGAGTAGTGCCAATGTGCAACTGCGTCCTGGTGGGGAAACCACGTTGACAGGAGCCGATGGCATGTACGAGTTTTTGGATGTCGAGACTGGCAGTTATTCCATCACGGTGTCAAAAGCCGAATATACCGATCTTGTCGATGACTATGTCATTGACGTTAGGGAAGGGAAAAAAGTGAGAAGGGATGTGCAGATTCAGAAACGTCCCGCATTTTTCCATCTTTACGACAACGAAAACCATGAGATATCGGAGTTGGATTTTGGTGCTGATGGAGGCGTGACTAAAAAGACATTCAATATTTTCAATGGAGGAACCCAAAACATGGATTTTACCATCGAAAAGTCTGTCGATTGGATTTCCAACATCAGCCAGGCGTCGGGTACCATCATCGTAAACAAGACCATCCCTATTGTCATTACCATTGACCGTGGGCTGTTGTCGGCAGGTGACAATATCACGACTTTGCTGATCACCTCCTCCGTGGGCGGTGGCAGGGAACTGACCGTGAAGGCTAGAAAAAACGGCGAGACGCCAACTGTTACCATCTCCGAGGCCATTGCGATTGAAACTACGACCTATCGCATCAAATGCGATGTGGTGTCGAGCGGTGGACAAGAAGTGGTTGAACGCGGCATCTGCTGGAACACTTTTGGCGACCCTACCTTGGATGATGAGACGATACAATACTCCAGCGGTGGCTTGGGCCAATATACCATCCGTATGGAGAATCTTTCCGTGTCCAAAAGATACTATGTGCGTGCATACGCCAAGAACGCCATGGGCACTGGATTCAGTCGCGTAGTGGATTTCAAGCCGGGTGTCGTAGGCACGCTGCCTACGGTGTCAACGGAAGCACTGAATGGCATCACGACCACGTCGGTCACCTGCATAGGCAAAGTGATTGATGACGGTGGTGTCGGTCTCGTTGATTGTGGTGTGTGCTGGGGCTTGAGCAACAATCCCGATTTGAACGGCAGCCATCAGTCCGCTGACGAACCGGGTATGGGCCTGTTTAGCGTTTTTATTTCGGGTTTGACACCCAACACCACCTATCATGTGCGTTGCTATGCTTCCAATACCCAAGGCGTCTCATACGGCGATGAACTCACTTTCGTCACCACCGAAGGCCTGCCTACGGTGACAACGGCGGGCGTCTCCAACATCACTGCCACCAGTGCAATGGGAGGTGGCAACGTGGTTGATGAAGGTTCCAGTCATGTGACTGAACGCGGCATCTGTTGGGGAACAACACATAACCCGACCGTGAGCGGAAGTCATGTCGTCAACGGCTCGGGCACGGGTAGTTTTACAGTTAACATGACTGGATTGACGGCTGGAACGACCTATTATGTCAGAGCCTATGCGGTGAACGACAAAGGAACCAGTTATGGCTCGGAAGAGAGCTTTACCACGGCGGCACCGAGTCTGCCAACAGTGAGTACTGCGGCAGTGACAGGGATTGGAGAGACGTCTGCCACAGGTGGTGGTAACGTGACCGGAGATGGCGGCGTCGCTGTGACTGAACGCGGTATCTGCTGGAACACTAACCATAATCCAACCACGGCCAACGCCCATTCAAGCAACGGCACAGGCACAGGCAACTTCACGGTGACGATGAATGGTTTGTCGGCAGGTACGACCTACTACGTCCGGGCATACGCAGTGAACAATGCTGGAACGGCATACGGTAACGAGGTGGTCTTCTCAACTCAACATGGCGATTGGCCTGATGGCACCTTGCCAGGCGGCTTCTCCATCAACGCCTTGCAGCAAGTCCACTTCTCGCAAGGTAATCTGCAATACCGTGCCTATACGAATACATGGAGGTTTGCCCAAAACCAATATGATTTTATTGGCAACAATAACAGCAATATCTCTCAAACCTACAGCGGTTGGATCGATTTGTTCGGTTGGGCTACCAGTGGATGGAACAGCGGCTACTACTACAATTATCAGCCTTACTCGAGCTATTGTGATTATAATTACCATAGTTATGGACCAACGGCCAATTTGACGGGCTCTTTCGCCAATGCGGACTGGGGCGTCTATAACTCCATCAGCAATGGCGGTAATAGACCCAACATGTGGCGGACTTTGAATAAGGAGGAGATGGTGTATTTGTTTGAATTGAGGGAAACGCCTTCTGGAATCCGTTTCGCTTTGGCAAAGGTGAATAACGTCAAAGGATTGCTGTTGTTGCCGGATGACTGGGATGCGTCCATCTATCCATTGCAAAGTTGCAACCAAACGCAAGGCTTTACTATTAATGAGATAAGCATTACGGATTGGATTGTCATGGAAAACAATGGAGCGGTGTTTTTCCCGGCCGCAGGAAAACGTGAGGGAACTTGGATGGAATACGTAGGTGAATCTGGCGGTTATTGGACAAGCACCTATATGCCCTATTCAGATAACTCGGTTAGTCCTTATGCATTTTGTTTAAACTTTTCTCATGAACAATGGAATGGGTATCCTAGTATAGATTGGCAAGGCATTGACAATGGCAGTTTTGGAAGATCTGTACGATTGGTCCGTGTTGTTCAATGATGTGTTTGAGATGAATTCTGTTATGTCTGATTTGGAAGAAAGATTTGAAGATTATAGATCGGAGTCAACTGTTTCATTTGATGGAAAGACCTGTCCCAACTGCGGGGCTACGGTGACTTTCGACCCTGGATTGGGTGAGATGCATTGCGAGTATTGTGGATACCACTGCAAGTTGCCTGATCCCGGGACTGAGAATGAGATCTGCGAGATGGATTTTGAGTCTGCCGCCAGCAAGGAGAGTTTCGAATGGGGTGCAGAGAAAAAGACCGTGGAGTGCAAGAGTTGTGGCGCTGTCACAATCTACGATGTTTTGGAGACTGCCGCGGTGTGTCCGTTCTGCGGTTCCACCAATGTGATGCCGTCCGCTACCGAGAACTCCATCGCTCCAGGTGCGGTGTGTCCGTTCTCTGTTACCAAGTCCAAGGCAGGAGAGTGTTTCACACGATGGCTCAAGAAGAAGTGGTTTGCGCCCACCAAGGCAAAGAAGAACGCCCAGCCGGATGCGTTCCAGGGAGTGTATCTTCCTTATTGGACCTACGATGCGCAAACCACTTCATCGTTCACCGTCAGGGTGGGCTATGACCGTGTGGTGAAGAAAGGCGACAAGAAAGAAACGGTGACCGACTGGAGAAGTGTGCAAGGAGTGTATCAGGAGTTTTTCGACGATGAGACGGTGGTCGCCTCCAAGCGTCACGAAAACTCTGGTGTGAAAGCCTGCGAGCCTTTTGATTTCACCAAGTTGGTGCCTTATTCGCCCCAGGTAGTGGCGGGTTTTGCGGCTGAACGCTATTCGATAGGCTTGAAAGAAGGCTGGGAGAAGGCCCAACAGTCGATCCAGTCGAAGTTGCGGAACGACATCAGCCAGTATGCCAAGAGCCATTGGAGGGCCGATCGTGTCTCTTCGTTGAAGTTCTCAACCCTATACAACAACATCACATACAAGTACTTGCTGGTTCCTGTCTGGATGTCGTCATTCAAGTTCAAGGAAAAAACTTACCAGTTTGTGGTCAATGGCCAGACAGGCAAAGTGGGAGGCAAGGCCCCGACTTCCGTATGGAAGGTGCTGCTGGCCGTCTTGATTGGAGCCGGTATCATCGCTGGTTTGTACTTCCTGCTTCGATAATCAAAAAAAAGAGGGCGCGCGCGCCCTCTTTTTTTTGATTATTCCTTCGGATTATTTCGACTTGTCCGGGAATGCCGGGATGTCAGGGATCTCGGGATAATCCTTCATCTGTTGCAGAATGACTTCAATGGCCTTGTTCAGCTGGTCGTCGATGCCCTCGAACTCATGGCCGGGATCGTTGTCGATGACGATGTCGGGATCGACGCCATAGCCCTCGATGACCCAGTTGCCGTTCTCGTCGAAAGGAGCGAACTCGGGACGGGTCAAGGTGCCGCCGTCGATGAAAGGCAGGCTACCTCTGATGCCGACCACGCCACCCCATGAACGGGTGCCGATGGTGGTGCCGATCTTATGCTTCTTGAACTGGTAGGGGAACAGGTCTCCGTCGGAGGCGGAGTACTTGTTGAACAGCAACACTTTCGGTCCCAGCACCATCTTGGTGGGTTTGGTCTCCGGCTCGCAGTTGCGCATCATGTCATACATGGAGAGCTCGCGGCGCAGGCGTTCGATGATCATCGGGCTGACATTGCCGCCGCCGTTGCCACGGTCGTCGATGATGAGAGCCTTCTTGTCCAATTGTGAATAGAAGTATTTGGCGAACTCGTTCAAGCCGTCCACGCCCATGTCGGGGATGTGGATGTATCCGACTTTGCCGTCGGTGGCCTTGCTTACCTTCTCGATGTTGTCCTGCACCATGTTGTAATAGTATAGGCCGTTTTCATCGGCGATGGGCTTCACCACCACGTCGCGGCTGCCGCCTTCAGAGGCTTTGCTGTTGACGGTAAGGAGCACGGGAGTGTTGGCTTTGCCGACCAGTGCCTTGTACATATCTTTCATGTCCTTTGTGCTCCGTCCGTCGATGGCGACGATGTAGTCACCTTCTTTCACGTCGATGCCGACCTCGGTAAGGGGAGAACGGGTCTTCTCGTTCCAGTTCTCGCCTTTCAGGATCTTGTCGATCTGGAAGTAGCCCGACTTGTCGCGGTGGATCTGGGCGCCGAGGAGTCCCATTTTGATGCGCTCTGGTTTGAGGCGGTCGCCTTCGCCGACGTAGGCATGGCCGATGTTGATCTCGCCAATCATCTCACCGATGAGATAGGTTAGGTCGTAGCGGTCGGAGCAGAAGGGGACGAGCTTGCCGTATTTCACCTTCATGGCAGGCCAATCCACGCCATGCATATTGGGCGCATAGAAGAAGTCGCGTTCTTGGCGCCAGGCCTCGTTGAGGATCTGGGTCCATTCCTCCTTGAGATTGACCCATTTCTTCATCTGGCTGAGGTCGAGGCCGCCTTCGATCTTGCCGCCACCACCCATGTCGAAAGGCATCCCGCCAGGACCACCGGGACCACCCATGGAAGGAGCTTCCTTGGAACCGCCTCCGCCAGGCATCGGGCCTTTGGGTGCGTTGATGATTTTATACCCCCCGCGTTCGCGCACAAGCATCTTGCTGCCGTCGGCAGAGAGTTCATAGCCGAAGCCGCCGATGCTGGTGCATTTCTTCGTCTTGGCATCGAAATAGCCCAAGCCGCCACCGTTGCGTCCGGCGGCCACATAGTAGAGGCCATCTTCGACACCGGTCAGGTTGAAGTAGTTGCCGGCACTGACGGGCAGTGCGATGACGCGGTGCATGATGCCGTCAAAGTCGATCTTCACTTCCTTGGCTTCCTTGCTTCCTGGTTTATCGGGACCGAATCCAGGCATGTCGGGACCGCCTTTCGGGGCTTTCACATCTTTTGGGCTGTCCTTCGGACCTTTGCCGTCTTTTTTGCCGTCTTTAGGGCCTTTCCCGTCCTTCGGGCCGTCTTTCTTGTCGCCGTCAAGCTTCACCTCGTCGTTTTCGGCGAGGAAAGGCGATGGGGTGTCTTTTTGCAAGGTGACCATGTAAATGCGGGTCATGTCGGTATAGACGTGGTTCCACTCGGTCTGGCTGTAGGTGGGACGGAAGTCGCGCTGAGAGGTGAAGTACAGGTACTTGCCGCTCTTGTCGAATGCAGGGTAGCCGCTGTTGAACAGGGCTTCAGTGACCACCTCGTCCTTGCCTGAGGCCACGTTATAGACATGGATGCGGTTCACGCCGAAGGTGCTCGGCATGGTGTAGGCGATCCAGCGGCTGTCGGCCGACCAGCAGTACTCGTCCATCTCGCCAGTCTTGTTTTCGGCCACCACCGTCACCTTCATGTTTTTCACATCTACCATGTTGAGGCGGTTCATCTTGTCGTACCAGCTGATGTATTTGCTGTCGGGCGACCATTTCGGATCCATCTTGTAGGTGTCGGAGTTCTTGGTGAGTTGGATGGCTTCTTCCTTGCCGTCCTGAGCTTGGATGTAGATCTCGTCCTCGCCGGTGCGGTCGCTGATATAGGCGATATACTTGCCGTCGGGCGACCAAGCCACGTCGCGGTCATGCACGCCATCGCTCTGGGTGAGGTTGCGGGTGATGCCCGATTTGGCAGGGACCGTCCACACGTCACCACGGGCGCCGAAAGCCACACGGTTGCCGTCGGGAGCGATGCTGCTGCTGTTGATGAACATGCTGCAATCCACGTACTTGTTGCGGGTGGAGTTGCCGTCATCGACGATCTTTACGGGGATGGGATAGATCTTGCCGTCCTTCAGGTTGTAGCGGAACAGTTCGCCGCCGTTTTCGTAAACGATGTCGTTGTCGCCCAACGAAGGATATTTGATGTCGTAATAGGTGTAGTCGGTCACCTTGGTTGTCTGCTTGGTCTTGAGGTCATACACGAAGAGATTCATCGTGCGATCGCGATCGGAGCAGAAATAGACCTTGTCGCCGACCCACATGGGGAAGATGTCTTGTGCGTCGTTGTTGGTGATGTTCTCGATTTTCTTGGTCTTGAAGTCGTAGATCCACACGTCATCGGCCATGCCGCCCTTATAATACTTCCATGTGCGGAACTCGCGCATGACGCGGTTGTATGCGATCTTTTTGCCGTCGGGCGAATAGGAGATCCAGCCACCTTCGGGCAAGGGGAGCTGCTCGGCGATGCCGCCTTCGATGTTGGCAAGGAAAAGCTGTCCGACGAAGTCGTCCCAGCTCTGTTTGCGTGAACGGAACACGATGTTCTCATTGTCGCGCCAAGCCATGACCATGTTGTTGGGACCCATGCGGTCGCTCACGTCATCGCGGCTCAGTGTGGCAGTGTAGGTGAGTCGGGTAGGAGTGCCGCATTCGGGATAGGGCATCACATAGACTTCGGTGTTGCCGTCGTATTGACCGGTGAAAGCCAAGTGTTTCCCGTCAGGGGAGAAACGGGCGAACATCTCGTAGCCGTCCATGTCGTTGGTGAGTTTGTGCGCAACACCGCCTTTGATGTCAACGCGGTAAAGGTCGCCACCATGGGTAAACACCACGTCGTTGCCGTGGATGGTGGGGAAACGGAGCATTTTGGCTTCTTGCTGGGCACTGACAGTCAGCCCCATGAAGAGCAAGAGTGATAAAACGAGTAACTTTTTCATGGCATATTGAAGTTAATTGATAATTGTGGTTCGGTATTTATTTGAACTGGGACGACCTTCATCGAGTCTTCCAGATAAACGAGATAGGCTTCGATGGGTTTGTTGACCATGGTCTCCAGGATGTGTTTGTATCTCAGCAGCTGTTCTTTATGCTGTTTGGTGGGCTGGCCGGTTTTGTAATCCAGCAAGAAGATCTTGTCAGGGAGTTCGGCGTAACGGTCGGGACGCAGGATGCCGTAGTCTTGGGTGAGCAGCTCGCATTCGTTTTTCACCTTGGCTTGTGGGCTGAAGGCGTCACGAAGGGCGGGGTGCCGCATCATCTTTTCGAACACCTCTGTTAGCATCGTCGCCGTGGGGGTGTCGATGAGTCCTTCGTCGAGATAAGGCTTCATTGCCTTTTCCACGTCGTCTTTAAAGGACACCTCAGAGAGGATTTTGTGGACGAACTTGCCCCATTCAAGCGGCTCAAAGCGGGCGGTGGGATTCATCCAAAACATGCTCGGGTTGGGGTCGATGGAGATCTTGTTGAGCCAGGTGCTGGAGGATGACTCGTTGAAGAAACTCTTGATGGGCGTTTCCTTCTTTTCCTCCACCTTGAACAAATCGGGGTCGCCAAACTGATAGACAATAGGCCATTCCTTTCCGTCTTGTCTTTCATGGATTTGGAATGTGAATGGGAGGTTGTCTTTCTGCAGGAAAGCGTTGATGGGACTCTTGAAGGGATCTTTTACTTGTTGGGTCAAGACATAGAGCCGTTGGATAGGCCGGGTGAATGCCACATAGGCAAGGTTCATGTTGTCGAGTCGGATGTTGTCGATCTCTTGTTGTCGGAGTAGGTTCACTTGAGGCGACCATGCGATGCGATCCTTGCTAAGGCTGAACTGAACCTTGTCAATGTTGGGAATGGGGTGGAACCCAAGCTGTTCTGCTGTGAACCATGCCGTCGTCGTCAATGAATTTTCAAGGTCGTCGATGGCAAACGGATAAATCACGACGGGAAACTCCAGTCCCTTGGATTTGTGGATGCTCATCACCGTGACGGCATCGGAGTTGCTGGTGAGGATGGACAGTTTGTCTTTCTTTTTCTCCCAATACTCCAAAAAGGCTTCGATGCCGTGTTCATCGGTTGATTGCCATTGATAGACGACATCGAGCAGGAAGTTGATGAATGCGTCTCCCAGGGTGTTGAATCCGTAGGCTCTCGCCAACGCTGAGCAGAGGTCGTAGAGGCTGTAGGCGTTGGCGAGAAGGGTGGAGAGGAGTTGCGGCTCCAGCCGCAAGGCGTCCTCGATGGGCTGTTTCCCTTCGGCGATGGCTTCCACCGGATCGAAGACATGGCTGACTTCTCCTGTGAAGCCTGGGCTTTGTGTGACCCTCCGATAGTAGATGACATTGGCAATGACAGCCTTGTTGTCGCGATGGATGAGATACCTGAGGGTGTGGATGATGAGTTGAACCCTGTCTGACGATCTCAGCAGGATGGATTCTGGAGAGATCACCTCGATGCCCTCCTTGTGGAGGTAGTTTGCGGCAACGGATCCGTGTTTGTTCTTCCTCACCAAGATGGCGATGTCGCTTTTTTGGAAGCCGTGTTCCAGCAGCTCCAGGATGAGTTCCTTGACTCGTCGTAGCATGGGTTCATCGCTTTTCTCTTCGGGATCGAACAACTCGATTTGAACGAGTCCGGCATCCTTTTTTCGGATTGTCTGTTCGATGTCGGTCTTTTTCCCAAACACATTGCTTTCGTCGCAATACACCTTTCTGCTTTCATCAGAAAGGAACTCCTTGCTGCTGCTTTGGAAGAAGGCGTTGTTGAATTGGACGATGTTGCCAAAGGAGCGGAAGTTGTTTTTCAGCTCTTCGAACTGGAAGTTGTGGATCAGGTTTTGTTCGTAGGTGTCGAAAATCGGACTATCGGCAGGTTTCTCGAAGATCTTGGGAAGGCTGACGATTTGTCCCACCTCGCCACTGCGCCAACGGTAGATGGATTGTTTGCCGTCGCCCACGATCATGTTCAGATGCCTGTTTGCCAGGTTGTTGTCGATCAGTGGGATGAGGTTTTGCCATTGCAGGATCGAGGTGTCTTGGAACTCGTCAATGAAAAGGTGCTTGATATGCTCTCCAAGCCTTTCGTAGATAAATGGCACGGAGAAGTCGCCCAGGATCTCGTTGATGCGTTTGTTGAATTCGGAGATATGGACCACCATCTCTTCTCCGATGTATGACTCGATTTCGGCTTTGATGATGGATCGCAGTACATAGAGGCTCAGCGAAGGGATTTGGTATTTGCAGAACAGATAGTTTCCGATGTTCTTTTGATAATAGTTGAGGAATGGCGTGGCGAACGCCTGCACTTCTTCTTCCAGTTCGGTGTGCCCATCAGGAAACCAATGATGTATCCCGTCCAGCAGGTCGAGTTGTGTCTTGGTGAGTGGGACAAAGTTCTTGTCCTTGATCTTTTTGAGCAGTGACAGTCCCGGACTCTTCGACTTGCCTTTGAAGTCGCTGGTGTCAAGCTGATGCTTGTCGATGAAAGCCTCAAGTTGGCTTTCGAATCGGTTGCATTCCCCTTCAAAGGATTGGAATACCTTGTGGAGATAGGAAACCGTCTCGTTGTATTGTTCTTCCGTCTCGAAATGGTTCTGCTCGTTCTTCTGGAAAGCGGACTCGGAGAAGAGCGTTTTGACAAATGCATGGATGTCGTTGGCGATCGTCGTTTTCTTTCCAGCCTCGAATTTTGTCTCGCAGAAGTCTTCCAAAATCCTGGTCAAGAAAGGATTTTCGGGACCGAGCTGTTCGCCAATCCGTTCGGTGATGGCATCGGCAACCTCATCCTCGTCGATGCTGACGTTGAATTGTGACGGGAGGTTCAAGTCTTTGGCAAAGGAGCGTGCCAGTTTTTGAAAGAATGCGTCGATAGTGCTGACGCAGAAGCTGCTATAGTCATGGATGATCTTTCGGAATAAGATGCTGGCGTTGGTTTTCAGTGTTTGTCGATCAACACCCAGGTCCTTCAGCAGGTCGGCTTCCATGACATCCGGATCCTTTTGGATATCGCTGTTGATGATGTCGTTGAGATGGTTGAGGATCTTCTCTTTCATCTCGTTGGCGGCCTTGTTGGTGAAGGTGATCGCCAGAATATGGCTGTAGTTGGCTGTGGAGGCTTCGTCGTGGAGGCATAGCTCCAGATACTCTTTGACGATGGTGTAGGTCTTTCCTGACCCTGCAGAGGCCTGATAGACTTTGAAGGGTTTATTGAGCTGGTTCATGGTTCTGGGGTTGGCTGGTGGGATTGTTGACTCCAATGAAGGGCCTGTTTGGCATGATGGAACTGCTTTGTTTCTTGAAGAGATCCCTGAACTTATCGAAGCTCTTGCTGTAGGAGAGGCCTATGCCTTGGGTGTAAGGCGCCATCTTGTAATAGGTGTATTGGTAATAGATGGAGTTGTAGTTGGATCGGTTGAACACTTGTGCGCTGAAACGTCCATCCTTGGTGATCTTGTAGTCGAAGTTGACGTCACCGACAATGTTGGTGGAGTTAGAAGAGTAGGTGGCTGTTGGGATGATCACTCCAAAGTTGGTCTCAATGGTCAGACGGTCGTCAAACAACTGTTTTCTCATGGCGACAGTCATCTCTTCGTTGCTCAGATCGCTGCCTGGCTTGTAATTGACGTTGATGTCGAGGTCGTTGGTGAACTTGGAGATCCAATCGTTCAGTTGGCTGGTCAGCAGCCCGTAGTTGTCCAAGTTTCCACCAAAGTTGAAGGAGTTGAAGGCAAGCAGATAGATGATCTGAGTGAAGACCGTGGATTGGTTGGTGGTGTCGATGACGTTGAAGACTGCCTGTTGCATGTCTTCGGATGCGTTGGGCAGGCGGATGCCGAAGCTGATGTCGGGGTTCATCAATTTGTTTTTCAGATGGACAAGGCATTCCACCTTGACGTTGCTAGAACTCATGCTGGTGGTATCGACAAGTCCGAGGCTGCTGAGAGAGGCTTTCGTGCTATATACGCCAGTGGCGTTGATGGTGCCGTTGACGGGATCACCTGTCCAAGAGATGCTGCTTCCCTGTTCGAGGGAGAAGTTGCGGCGGATGATGTCCTGGATGTTGAATGAGAGGCTGCCCTCGTTGATGACATATTCGCCGATGAGTGACAGGTTTTTTGAAACCAAGCCCAGCTTGATGTTGCCGTCTCCCTTGGCTTCCATGGCGCCCAGGTTGTTGGGCAGGCTGATCTTGATCTGTGCGTTTCTGTTGACGTTGAGGTCAAGTCCGATGTTGAGGTTTGCGGCTTCTTTGGCCTTCTTGGCATTCTTTTCTTCCTCTTCGGCCATGGCTTCTTCCTCTTCCTGCTGGACTTTTTTGTCAACGAAGGTAATGAATTCGTGCTTGCTGACGCTGTTTTTGCTGCCCAATGGGATGGTCATCACAGTGCCTTTGCTGGTCCTGGCCCTGACTTTGAGATTCAGGTCGTTAATGGGTCCTTTGACTTCCACGATACCGCTTGCGATGGCGGTGCCATGGAAAGAGGAACTGTTGGCGGCAGTGGTGGCCATGGCTAGGAAGTTCCTGGGTATCATCGTGATGTTCAGCCTCATGTCTTTAAGGTGGTCGTGGGAGATCTGTCCGACGACCGTCGCGGTGTTGCCCAAGGTGTCAGTCAGCGAGAGGTCGTTCATGACGATCAAGCTGTCGTTGATGGTGATGAAGGGGCTGAAAGTGTAGAAGGTGTTGAGGAAATGGATCCGGCATCCGCCGTTGTTGATTTTGACTCCACCATTGATCTCGGGACGGTTGAGTGCACCGCGGATCGTGAGAGATCCATCTCCATATCCCTGGAGACGGTCGGCGATGTTTCCGAGGAATGGAGAGAGCAAGCCGAGACTGAGGCTGTCGAGTTTGAGGTCGAAGTCGAGGTTGTCGGTCTTCTTCTGAGGATAGAAAGATCCCGAGAGGTCGATGGATTGATGTTGCTGATTGAGTAGCCCAAGATCCAGATCTATGGAGGCTCGCTCGTTGTTCCATCGGCTGAAGATCTCGGCATCGCCAAAGGGCTCTCCGTTGAAGGCGAGTTGCTGTATGTCGAGGTTGGCGAAGACGGTCGGCTCCGCCTTGATGTTGCTCACTTCGGCGTTACCATAGACATAACCGTCAAGGTCAAATCCCATTCCTTTGAACAGGAAGTCAAGGGTCGAGAGGTTGAATTGGTTGAAGGATGCGATGAGGGTGTCTTCGACAGTGTTGGGTACGAATCCGTCAAGTTTTATGCTTTGCTGGTTGCTTACCAGTTCCACGCTCGAAAGTTGGATCTTGCTGCTGTCAATGGCGATGTAGTTCTCTGGATTGACTTTCCACAGGGTATCGTTGACCCAAATGTCAGCATCATAAACGTTAAAGCGTCCGCCATTGGGAAGCGGTACAAAAGAGGTGCGGATGCTGGCCTTGTTGTGGTCGGCATTGTCGGAGTCGTCCCAGCGGATGTCGGTCAGGATGCTGTCGTTGCGCAGACTAGCAAGGATGTTGAAGTCCTCTAACGAGATGATGGACGGGTCGTGTTCGGTGCTGTCGCGCAAGATGATCTCGTCCAAATGCAAACGTGTAGAAGATCTTCTAGAAGAACTGAGGCTTCTGCATTCGATGTTGTTGATTTTTATATTATTGAATTTCAGGTATTTGGATCTAACCGAGAGATTTAACGAATGGGAACGTGATGTGAAAGTGCCATTCAAGGAGGTGTTTTTCGCGATGGAAAGGTTTGGAACCAGGAACTGGGTGATGGGTTTAGGGTCTTTGACGTTGAGGTGGACGATGAAGTCTTGGTCGCACGACTTGCCACTTTGCTCGAAAGCTTCGAGTTCCTCGGTCCATTGTGGGATCGTCACATAGGAATACAGGTATTGCTTGAAAGCGGTGGAAAGCGTCGTGAAGTCCATCTTTCCAGCCATTTCGAATTCCAGGAAATCGCAGTCGAGAAGGATCTTTTTCTGCATCAGCTGGTCGTTGACGATGGAGGCGTCGAAGGTGTTCATGACGAAAGCGCCGCTGTTGTTCTCGAAAACGAGGTCTTGTATTTTCAAGCTGCCTTCCGTCATGTTGAAGTTGTTGATGTTTTTCATGTCGGCGGTGACGGAAGCTGTCAGCAGTGCCTTGTCGTCACCCTTGATGAGGTTGAGCTTGTGGAGGTCGGCGTTTGTGATGTTTGCCTTGAAGTCACCGCCGAGCGATTGGGGGTTGCTGAAGTCGAACCGTCCAAGGAAGTCAAGGTTGAGGATCTTGTCGTCGATGCTGATTTTGCCGTTGAACTGGTTTTTGTGCAGGTTGCCGTTCATGGAGATCTCGTCGATGGTGTTGCCCATCAGGTAGGCGTTGTAGGCATTGCCGTCAATGTCGAGGTCGAGGTCGCCTCCCTTGGTCTGACGTCCGATGACGTTGGCTTCCAAGTCGATGTGTCCGATGATGTTGGAGGCGTTGGTCAGTGTGCCCACATCTAAGTTCTCTGCCTGGATGTTACCTTCAAACACATCGAAATTCGATTCGTTGCGACGCCTGTGTATGTCGGCCTTGACATTGCCGATTTCGGAGGTGATGCGAAGGTCGGCCAGGAAATTTTCGATGGATCCCGAGAAACTTCCTTTGACGGTGCCTTGTCCCAACGGAGCCAGCATCGCAGGAATGGGTATGGTTTTGGAAGATCCTGGAATGTGGAATTCCGTCAGGTCTTGGTACGAATAGTTCAGCCTGTCGATGTTGATGGTATGGCGTCCCTTCATGAAATTGATCGGCTGCAAGGCAAGGTCTCCTTCGAAGCGTGTCATCTCGCCGATGTTGACTTTCAACTTGTTGAGTTTTAAGTCTTTGATAGGTCCTTTCATCACCCCTTGCATCTTGACGAGGTCGGGCATGTCGTACAACGCTTTGGCAAAGGGTCCAAGGTCGCTGATCATGAGTTCGCTTTGACGGATCTTGGAGTCGAACACAGCCGAGTCCACAAAGCTCTTGAAGGCATGGTATCCAGGGTAGAGGATGTGCAGGTCGAGATCAAGCCGACTGTTGGGAGTTTCCAAAGCGAGTTCGTCTAACAAAATCCCATGGGAGGAGACATTGACCTTTGAGTTCAGGTTTTTGAGTTCGAAGCCACTCAGTTCCTTGGCGGCGAGTTGGTGGATGATGGCGGTGATGGAGTCGCCCTGGATGAAAAGATTTTCCATGTCCAACTGGATGCTGTCCAGACTTAGGTTGGAATAATCCATCAGCCCTTGGGCTGTCTTTTCGGGATGGTCCTTGTTTTGGTTCCAAAAACGGAAATCCAGGTCGTTGATGCGGATCCTATTGATATTTATTGGGATCGGGTTCTTGTTTTTGTCTTTTTCACGTCCCGAGGAGAAGACGTCGATCAAAAACTGAAGATTCATGCTGTCTTCTCCTTCGTATTTGGTAAGGTTGGCTTGGGCATGGCTCAATTCCACATGGTCGATGTTGATGTTGCCATGGATGATGTCTTCCATGATGGGGCGCACCCGCAACTCCTCAATGCTTATTAAGTTGTTGCTTTTCAGATCGTTGACGTAAAGATTATCGATGTGGATGGTGAAGTTTGGAGAGATGTAAAGTCTTCCGATTTTCACTTCGGTGCCAGTCTTTGACGACAGGTAACCACCGGCGATACGGATGGCAAACTTCTGGATGATAGGATCCTGTATGGCGATAAAGATGCTCATGATGAACGAAAGGAACACCATTATCAGCACAAGGATACTATGGATAATCTTTTTTTTAATAATTTTGAGCCTCCAAATCTCAGTTCATGAACGAATACATTTTAGGCATCGAGTCATCTTGCGACGACACTTCCGCCGCGGTACTTCAAGGCACGTGTGTACTTTCCAACGTCATTGCCGGTCAGAAAGTCCACGAGAAATACGGAGGCGTTGTCCCCGAATTGGCTTCGCGTGCCCACCAGCAAAATATCATCCCAGTCATTGACACTGCCTTAAAGGATGCAAATATAAACAAAAATCAGTTATCTGCCATTGCTTTTACGCGTGGACCTGGACTTTTGGGATCCTTGCTCGTAGGAACCTCATTTGCAAAGGCTTTTGCGCAGACTTTGGACATACCGATGGTGGAAGTCGATCACATGAATGCCCATATCCTGGTGCATTTTGCCACCGATGCCACCCATACGGAGGTGCCTGACTTCCCGTTTTTGTGCCTTACCGTGTCGGGTGGCCATACCCAAATCGTGGTGGTGAAGGATTATTTCGACATGGAAGTCATCGGCAAGACCATTGACGATGCGGCGGGCGAGGCCTTCGACAAGACGGCTAAAATCCTAGGGTTGCCCTATCCGGGTGGTCCCGTTATCGACAAGCTGGCTAAGATCGGCAACCCCGATGCCTTCAGTTTTGCCAAGCCCAACATTCCTGGTTTGGACTATAGTTTCAGCGGACTGAAGACAAGCATCCTCTATACGGTACGCGACAACCTCAAGCTGAATCCCAATTTCATTGAGGAGAACAAGGAAGACCTGTGCGCTTCGGTGCAGAAGACCATCATCGACATCCTGATGAACAAGTTGGTGAAGGCCAGCAAGTTGACGGGTATCAAGACGGTAGCCATCGCCGGTGGCGTGAGTGCCAACAGTGGCCTCCACGATGCCATGCTGGCTATGGGCGAGAAGTACCACTGGAAGGTGTTCATCCCTCGTCTGAGCTATTCGACCGACAACGCCGCCATGGTCGCCGTTGCAGGTTATTTCAAATACCTGAAAGGGGAGTTCGCCTCGCAGGATCTCACTCCCTACGCCCGACAATCCCTAAACTCCTAACCTCTCACTCCTAACTCCTAACTCCATGAACTGGTCTGACCTTCTATCCAACAAACGCATCGCCTCTTCGCAAAAGAGCGCCGACATCCGTAGTAGCTTCCAGCACGACTACGACCGCATCGTCTTCTCAAGCCCTTTCAGAAGGCTTCAGAACAAGACCCAGGTGTTTCCGCTGCCAGGCGCGCAGATGGTTCACAACCGCTTGACACACAGTCTCGAAGTGGCCAGCGTAGGACGCTCCATCGCCTGCCTCACGGTGCAAAAGCTTTCCGAGAAGCATCCCGAGTTGAAGGAACGCCAATCCGACATCGAGACCATCGTGGCATCGGCTTGTTTGGCACACGACCTGGGCAACCCGCCGTTCGGCCACTCGGGCGAGGATACCATCAGCAGCTTCTTTAAAGACGGTGGAGGAAAGGCGTTGCAAGGCATGGTCAAACCTGAACAGTGGAGCGACCTCGTCGCTTTTGAGGGGAATGCCAACGCTTTCAGGCTGCTGACTCACCAGTTTGCGGGTCGTCGCCCAGGTGGCTTCTCCTTGACATCTGCCACCTTGGCCACCTTGATCAAATACCCTTATCCATCATTCAACAAAGGCGATCGAAAGAAATACAACGTGTTTTATTCGGAGATACCTGCCTTTGAGGAAGTGGCCGGAGAATGCGGATTGCCACGGATGGATGAGAAGCATCTCGTGTATGCCCGCCATCCACTTTCCTATATGATGGAGGCGGCCGACGACATCTGCTATCTCGTGCTCGACATGGAGGATGCCCATAAACGTGGCATCGTCAGCACAGAGACCATCGAGGATTGCTTCCTCACGTTCTTCAACCCCGAAAAAGAGGAGGACTTCTTCAAACATAAGGAAACGGCCTATCGTGATGTGAGCGACGTGAACGAGCGTATGGCTTTCCTCCGTGCCATGCTCATCAACAAACTGGTCAACTGCGTGAGTGACGTTTTCGTGGAACACTATGATGGCATTATGGAAGGCGGATTCAAAAAGAGCTTGATCTCATACCTTCCTGATTTCGAGAAAAATGCACTTGACAAGTGCCGTGAGGAGTCGGTGAAAAACATCTATCGTCATCCTTCAGTGGTGAAGATCGAACTGACGGGTTTCAACGTGATCGGCACCTTGCTCGAAGAGTTCACCGACGCCGTGATGCATCCCGAAAAGGCCTATAACAAAAAGCTGCTCACCCTGATGCCTGAGCAGTTCAAGTCCCAGCAAGAAGACCCGTACTCGAAGATTCAGTCGGTGATTGATTTCATCTCCAACATGACGGATCTGTATGCGGTGCAGATGTATAAGGATTTACGAGGAATTGATTGACAATGAAATGAAAAGAATCCTTTTGTCAATATGCTGCATCTTGTTAGCACTGTCGTCGTCGGCGCAGT
The DNA here is from genome assembly GCA_017537965.1 of Bacteroidales bacterium. Classification (GTDB taxonomy): domain Bacteria; phylum Bacteroidota; class Bacteroidia; order Bacteroidales; family F082; genus Limimorpha. Next base: position 73,317 of record JAFYJV010000029.1, read on the forward strand.
CTCCCCAGTCGTATCTGGTCTCCGATTTCAACGAGGAGGAGCTGGAGCAAGTGTTGGACCTGTGTCGGCAAGGCGGATTTGAACAGTTGTTGCATCGCTTTCCCTTCTCTACGTATGGCCATTATGAGTGGAATCCTTCCTTTGCTGGCAAGGGCAACCTGTCGGTGGCTCGGATGGTGCAAAAGGCTTCTGAGGCAGGGGTGAGGCTGGGGGTTCTGGTCCATGAGGATGCCATCAGCCTCAACGACAGCTATTTCTCTCCACGCTACTTCAAGCAACTGAGAAGGATGGGCGAGGTGAGGCTTTTCTCCGACATCACGGCTGAACAACGCGACATGGTCATCTATCATTCAGGGGTGATGGATCATCCTTCTACATTGAATTTGATTCTGATCGGGAATGAGTTGATCTCCTACAGCACCATGGAGCCTGCCAGTGACCTGCTGTATTTGCATGGCTGTTCCCGCGGGCTTTACGGCACTCGCAGTGAGGCGCATCGGACGACCGACAAGGCATATAAGCTTTGGGATGCACCTGAACGTTATTGTGCCCCGGATGGGCCTTTGCTGGATTCGGTGCGGATAGGTCTTGCGCATAGGATTGCGGCTTCGGGAAGTCCCTTTACGATGCCATCGGGCGGTTATGGACAGGAACTGCTGAATGAGTCGCAACGTGTGCAAATGGTGGATCGGTGGACGATGGAGAAACCGTCGTATGACAGTGTGGTTCAACCCATGTTGTTGGGATGGTTCCCCGTGAGAGTTTCCGACAGGAGGCAGTCGTGTACGACGATGGAAGACGTGGAATGGCTGCTGGCCAAGGCGGCAGCTTTCGATGCTGGATACGGGCTGTTGGTCAGCCGTGGCGCGATGCAACGTCATGGGATGCTTGGCAAGATACTGGCACAAGTCAATGCATGGGATAAGCTAAGGTATGCCGGTGCCTTTACCGACGAGATGAAGGAAAGCTTGAGAGATCCCTATCAGGATTGGCATCTGGAACAACAGGACGAGGATCATTTCTTGTTATACCGTTTGCAGGTCTCCCGCCGTTACCGTTGCGTGTTTGCCGAGCCGGATTCGGGCTATTATGCCGCTGAGGCTTGGGAATGGAAGGCCGAGGAGGAAGGTCGGTTCGGGCTGCGTATTCAGGTGGAAGGCAAGGGCGAGATCCAGCATCCCGTTCTTCAAACACCCTGCGGGACGCTGAGCTTCCCCTGTACCATTCAAGCCAATCAGTATCTGATCTATGATTTCGATTCGGTTGCATACGTCACGGATTTGAATTTCAACAAGATACAGGAAGTGGTTCCTGAAGGTGTTCCTGAGTTGACCGAAGGCGGACAAGAGGTTCGCTTTTCCTGTAAGATCCCTAATGCGAAGAGGATTCCGATGGTGAGTGTGCGCTATCTTATGCGAGAACAACCGATGGGGATAGGATTCTGATAAATATCCCTATTAATGGGGATTGGTTGGTGATAAAACGTCGCGTATCTTTGCAGCATCAAATTGGTTTTGAATATGATTACGCTTGATCATCTTGAAATCGGACAATCTGCCGTCATCCAGGCTGTAAACGGAGAGGGATCCCGACGACAGCATTTTCTGGATATGGGCCTGATACCTGACGCCTTCGTCAAAGTGGTGAAGTATGCTCCTTTGGGCGATCCGATGGAGGTGACGATACATGGGTACTCGCTAACCCTTCGCAAGGCCGATGCCGCATTGATTGCAGTGAATCCTGTTGATCCTGTACTTACAGAAAAACATGAGGTGAAGAACGATGAAAAGTTGTATATCAGTTCTTTGCATGATCACAATGCTCACCCTGGATTGGGCGAGGAAGGCATCTATCACGACAAGACCCATGAGAATCCCTTGCCCAAAGGGACCAAGCTCACTTTCGCCTTGGCCGGACAACAGAACTGTGGCAAGACCACGCTGTTCAACCAATTGACGGGTGCCAACCAGCATGTGGGCAACTTTCCTGGTGTCACCGTCGATCGCAAGGATGGTGTCATCAAAGGCCATCCCGACACCTTGGTCACTGATTTGCCCGGCATCTATTCGCTCTCACCTTATACATCAGAGGAACTGGTCTCGCGCCAGTTCATCCTGAATGAAAAGCCGAAGGCCATTATCAACATTGTGGATGCCAACAACATTGAGCGCAACCTCTATCTGACCATGCAATTGATGGAGCTGGGCGTGCCCATGGTGTTGGCGCTCAATATGATGGATGAAGTACGCAACAACGGAGGAAGCATCTTGGTGAACGAGATGGAAAAAATCCTTGGATTGCCCGTGGTGCCCATTGCAGCTTCGAGAAACGAAGGCGTGGCCGAGTTGGTGGAACATGCCATCCACGTGGCGAAGTACCAGGAAGCGCCTGTCCGTCAGGACTTCTGCGACAAGGATGACCATGGCGGCGCTGTTCATCGCTGCCTTCACAGCATCATGCACCTCATCGAGGACCATGCCCAACGGGCAAGCATCCCCGTGCGTTTTGCAGCCTCCAAACTCATCGAAGGCGATGAGATTGTTCTGGAGGCCTTGAAGCTTTCGCAGAACGAAAAGGAAACCCTGGAACATCTTGTTGTCCAGATGGAGGAAGAACGCGGTCTGGACCGTGCCGCCGCCATGGCTGAGATGCGTTTTTGCTTCATCAAGCGTCTTAGCGACAAGACCGTGGTGAAGCCAAAGGAAAGCAAAGAATACCAGCGAAGTCGGCGGATCGACAAGGTGTTGACCGGCAAATGGACTGCCATCCCGATCTTTATCCTCGTGATGGTGTCCGTCATCTGGCTCTCCATCGATGTGTTGGGCGCTCCCTTGCAGGATTGGCTCGATCAGGGCATCTCTTGGCTGGCTGGCTTGTGTGGCGATGCCTTGGCCAGGTGGGATGTCAGCCCCGCTGTGCAATCGCTGGTGGTTGATGGCATCTTCGGCGGCGTGGGCAGTGTGTTGAGTTTCGTGCCCATCATCATCCTGCTGTTCTTCTTCCTGAGCCTGTTGGAAGATAGTGGATACATGGCGCGCGTGGCTTTTGTCAGCGACAGCTTCCTGCGTAAGTTGGGACTTACCGGACATAGCATCGTTCCCATGCTTATCGGCTTTGGCTGCACCGTGCCGGCGGTGATGGCCACCCGAACGCTGCATTCCACCCACGACCGTTGGCGCACCATCCTGTTGACGCCTTTCATGAGCTGTTCCGCCAAGATCCCGATCTATGCCTTCTTTACCAGCATGTTTTTCCCCCATCATGGCGGGTTGGTGCTGATAGGCTTGTATCTGTTGGGTATTGTTGTCGGCATTGTGACTGCCTTGGTGACCAAGTGGTTTGGCAAGAAACGCGATGTGGCGCCTTTTGTATTGGAACTTCCCAACTACCGCCTTCCTGGATTCAAGAATGTGGCGCATCTGCTGTGGGACAAGACCAAGGATTTCCTGCAGCGCGCCTTTACGGTGATCTTCATCGCCTCTTTGGTGATCTGGTTCTTGCAGACCTTCGACTTCCATTTCCAGATGGTAGAGAATGGAGAGGGCAGCATGTTGGCGAGTGTGGCTGGTTGGATCGCTCCGGTCTTCCGGCCATTGGGACTCGGGTCGTGGCAAGTAGTCACAGCGTTGATCAGCGGCTTTATGGCCAAGGAGAGTGTGGTGGCTACTTTGGAGGTGCTGGATGCCATGCCGCTTTTTACTACGGTGACATCCATTTCCATGTTGGTGTTCTGTTTGCTCTATACGCCTTGTGTGGCTGCCATTGCCGCCATCCGTCGCGAGTTGGGCAGGAAGTGGGTCTTTATCGTGATCCTCTTCCAATGCGCAGTGGCATGGCTTATGGCTTGGTTCGCTTTCCTCATCGCTAACGCCGTCATCGCATGAACTGGGCTACAGGCATAGTGCTTTTCATCGTTCTGCTTCTTGTGGCAGTGGCGGTTGTCGCCTTGCGCAAAGGGAAGGGGAAGTGCGATTGCGCTGGTGGCAAACAAAAAACAGGAGGCGGTTGCGCCTCCTGTAATATCGATTGTCCCTTCAAAAGCCGCTAGCTATTTGATTCCGGGGAAACTGTTCACAATCTTCACCTTGATGTCGGGAAAAGAGTTTACGATTTGAACCTTGACGTCGGGGAATGATTCCACAAGCTTGAATTTGCAGCAGTCGTCGGGAAAGCTTTCTACGAGCTTCACTTCGATGTCGGGAAACGACTCCACAATCTGGATCTTGACGTCGGGAAAACTCTCCACGATCTTCACTGTGCCGAACAGGTTGAAGGTCTTCCCGTCTTTGTTTGTATAGGTGCATTCCTTTTTGTCGATGCCTATGGGTTTCTTGTCTTTGTCCTGGGCATAAGCTCCGAAGCCGATGATGAGCATGAGGAACAGGGGAAGAAGCTTTTTCATTTTTTTAAGAATTTAGAAGTAAGAAGCAAGGAGCAAGAATACAAATTCTATACCAGCATTCTTACTTCTTACTTCTTACTTCTGTCTTCTTATTTAGGGGCGTTCTTGAGAATATCGCACAGCAGATCCCAGAACATCTGTACGGTCTTGATCTCGATGCGTTCGTCGGGGCTGTGGACGCCGCGGAGGGTGGGACCGAAGCTGATCATGTCCATGCCCTTGATCTTGTCGCCGATGAGGCCGCATTCCAGTCCGGCGTGGATGGCGCGCACCTTGGGATCATGACCGAAGCGTTTCTTATAGACTTTCGCTGCGATGTCACAGATCTTCGACTTGGGGTTGGGTGTCCAGCCTGGATAGCCGTCGGTGTGCTCCACGTCGGCGCCGGCGAGGTTGAAGATGGTCTCCACCATGTTGGCGATGCTTTCCTTGGCAGAGTCGATGGAGCTGCGTTGTGAGGTCTGGATGAAGAAGTAGCCTTCTTTCTTCTTGCAGGAAGCCAGGTTGGTCGAGGTCTCCACGAAGTTCGGGATGGTCTGCGACCACTCGATGACGCCGTGAGGGCATGCGTAGAGGGCGTTGAGCAGCTCAAACTGCGACACTTCGTCGATGACCACGTCGGGTTGGATCTCAGCCTTTTCGGCCACCACAGTGATGCCGGGTTCGGCCACTTGGTATTCTTTCTTGAAATTGCCTTCCATCTCCTTGCAGAACTTCACGAAGTCGTCGCAGCAGTCGTTGGGCAGGTAAGCCACTGCTGTGGCTTCGCGGGCGATGGCGTTGCGGAGGTTGCCGCCTTGGAAGTCGTAGAGGGCGAGGTCGTAACGGCCGGTGGCCTCCCAGAGGATGCGGGTCAGCAGCTTGTTGGCGTTGGCCAGGTTCTTGTTGATGTCGTCGCCGCTGTGGCCGCCTTTGAGGCCTTTCACGGTGACGCGGTAGGCGGTGGCTTCTTCCGGGGCGGGCTCCAGGTCGTACCACATCTTCACGATGGTGTCCATGCCTCCGGCGCAGCCGATGAAGATTTCGCCTTCGTCTTCTGAGTCGAGGTTGAGGAGGATGCGTGATTTCATGTGTTTCGGGTCGAGGGCCATGGCGCCGGTGAGACCGGTTTCTTCATCTACGGTGAAGATGCACTCCAGCGGGCCGTGTTTCACCTTCGGGTCGGTGATGACAGCCAGGGCGGCGGCGACGCCGATGCCGTCGTCAGCACCGAGGGTGGTGCCGTTGGCATGCAGCCATTCGCCTTTGATGACAGCCTCGATGGGGTCTTTCTCAAAGTCATGGACCTTGTCGCCGTTCTTCTCGCAGACCATGTCCATGTGGGCTTGGAGGGCGATCATCTTGCGATCTTCCATGCCTTTGGTGGCGGGCACGGTCATGATGATGTTGCCGCATTTCTCTTTGGTATATTTCACCTTGTGGTCCTTGGCCCATTTTTCAAGGTATTGGACCATTTTGGCTTCTTTTTTCGAAGGACGAGGCACGCTGAGGATGCCTTGGAACTCCTTCCATACGCCCGCGGGGGCGAGTTTTAAGATAGAATCGTTCATGATGTTTATTTGTTTATTTGTTGAATTGTTGGTGCAAATATATTCATTTTCATCGTTCTAATGGTTTCTTCGGGATCTTCCGATTTGAAAACGGCGTTCCCAGCCACGAGGACATCGGCTCCAGCCTCAAAGAGTGAAGCTGCGTTCTCAGTGTTCACGCCGCCATCAACCTCGACCAAGGTGTCCAAGCCTTGCACATCAATCATGGAGCGGAGCTTGCGGATCTTCTCATAGGTGCGTTCGATGAACTTCTGTCCGCCGAAACCTGGGTTGACGCTCATCAGCAGCACCAAGTCCAGATCGCTAAGGATGTCTTCCAGCATGGCAACGGGAGTGTGGGGATTCAAAACAACGCCAGCCTTTACGCCGAGAGCTTTCAACTGCTGCACGGAACGATGGATATGGGTGCTGGCTTCATAATGGAAAGTGATGATGTCGGCCCCAGCCTTTACGAAAGCTTCGAAATACTTTTCAGGCTCTACAATCATCAAGTGCACATCCAAGGGTTTCTCTGCCAATTGGCTAATGGCTTTCACCACCGGGATGCCAAACGAAATGTTGGGCACGAAGCGGCCATCCATGATGTCGCAGTGGAACCAGTCGGCCTCGCTGCGGTTGACCATATCAATATCTCTTCCTAAGTTGAGGAAATCTGCCGAGAGCAGGGAAGGGGCGATCATTCTCATAGTTGTCAGTTTGCGGTTGTCAGTTGTTGAGGCAAAGATAAAAAAAAGTGCCTCGTGAGAGGCACTTTTTTATGGAAAAATTATCGGAGATATTTTATCTCGTCACGTTCACTTTCCTGTTGAAGGAGCCATAGCTGGTGTTGATCCTGAACAGGTAGCATCCAACGGCAAGGTGGCTGACGTTGACGGTTGTGGCTTCGGTGTTGACGTTGTCGATGAACATCAGGCGCTGTCCGAGGAGGTTGAAGACTTCAACGGTGGAGATCTCCGGTCCTGTCACGACGACCTTGTCGCGTGCGGGCACGGGATAGATGCTGTAGCGTTCCTCGTCGAAGCACTTGATCTCTACGGTGCCTTCCACGCCTTTCACGGGGCATCCCTCCTTGGTGGACATGGCGATGTCCTCGACGGTGGCGCCGCCCAGGGTGAGTACCGGGTAGAGTCCGGGATCCTTCTCTCCGTTGAGGTTGAAGACCAGCAGGATGAACCTGTCGCCGTTCCAGTTGCCCATGGTGCTGAATCCGGGCAGCTCCATGGAGACGGGCTCGTCGCTGAGGGAGAACTGGTAACCGGCGAGCGGGTTCTCGGAGTCGATGTAGAGAGTTCCGTCGATGACCTCGTAGGCTGCTGTGAGGTAGTCGCAGTCGGCCTTGAGACCGAGGACGGCGGCGTTGATGGCCATGGCGTCGCTGATGTCAATCACGCCGTCGCCGTTCATGTCGGCGAGCTCGAAGTCGAAGGCGGGGGTGTTGACGCCGATGATGTTGTTTAAGGTGGCGATCACGTCGAGGATGTTGAGCTCGCCGTCGAGGTTGACGTCACCCATTTCATGGTGCTGGAACACGCCTGTGAGAGTGATGTCGTCGAAAGGCATGACGAACTGTTTGGTATGGATGTCGATGTAGGTGGCGTCGTCGGGGTCGTCGGTGAAGAAGAAGAGGGAGACGAGGCGGTAGAAGGGCTCTTCGGATGTCGTCACCGTGACGGTCTCGCTGGCGAAGGCTGTTTCTGGGACGGCGATGGAACCGCCATCGGCTTGCACGACGGTGATGGAGTGCAGAGGCAGTGTCTCGAAGTTGGCTGTGTAGGAAACGTCTTCAGTGACGGTGAAGCTGAAGCTCGGTTCGCTGGAGACGGTGGTCCCGTTGAGGGTCCATTCGACGAAACGGTAACCCGAAGCCTTCGTGGCTGAGATTGTGGCGCTGGTGCCGTGGATGTAGGTGCCTCCACCCGAAACCGTGCCGCCGTCGGCTGGGTTGGCCGCGACGGAGACCGTGTGCTCGTTAAGAGTGAACTGCGCGATGAAGGTGCCTGAGCCATTGGCGGTGAAGGAGAAGGAGGCGTCAGAGGAGACGACCTCACCGTCCTTGGTCCATTGGAGGAACCTGTAACCCTCGTTGGGGGTGGCGACGAGTGTGACCGTCGCTCCATGCTGGTAGGAGCCCCCACCCGAGACGGTGCCGCCTTCGGCTGGGTTGGCCGAGGCGTTGACGGTGTGTTGCTGCAGGTTGAAGTGCGCTACGTAGTGTGCGTTTTCGGTGACGGTGAAGCTGAAAGAGGGATAGTAAGAGACGGTGTTGCCGTCTTTAGTCCATTTCAGGAAGATGTATCCCTCGTTGGGGGAGGCGTTGAGAGTACAGGATTCAAAGTGGTCGTAGTCGCCTGTGCCGGAGATGGTTCCGCCTTCGTCGGGATCGGCGTTGGCGGTGATCACATGTGTGTTGATGGCGAAGTTGGCGACGAGCGTCCTGGGGCCGGTCACGACGAAGGTGAGGGTGTCGGAAGTCCCCACAACGGAGCCGTCCTCGGTCCAGTTGACGAAGTGGTAGCCTTCGTTTGGCGTGGCGACGAGGGTGCATACGTCGAAGTGGTTGTAGGTTCCCCCCTCGGTGACGGATCCGCCTTCGGCAGGATTGACGGAAGTCTCGATCGTATAGCTGTTGATGGTGTACGTCACCGTCACGTTCACGTCGTTGTCAGGCATGTTGCCGCTCACTATGGCCACATCCGGGCTGTAGCCTTCGACGGTCGGCGAGGTCACCGAGTAGGGAGCGCCGTAGGTGAAGCTCTGGCTGAAGGTCGTCGGGGCGGTCACGCCGTCGGGTGTCACGTAGGTAATCGTCAAGGTGTGGCTGTTGATCAGGTAGGTCACCGTCACGTTCACGTCGTTGTCAGGCATGTTGCCGCTCACTATGGCCACATCCGGGCTGTAGCCCTCGATGGTTGGCGAGGTCACTGAGTAGGGAGCGCCGTAGGTGAAGCTCTGGCTGAAGGTCGTCGGAGCGGTCACGCCGTCGGGTGTCACGTAGGTGATTGTCAAGGTGTGGCTGTTGAGCTGGAAGTGTGCCACGAAGGCGGAGTCCTGTGTCACGACGACCTCAAGGGTGTCGGAGGTGGAGACGACGGAGTCGTTGACGGTCCAGTTGAGGAAGAGGTAGGCGGGGTTTTGGGAGGCGACGAGGGTGGCGGTGTTGCCGTGGGCGTAGGTACCCGCACCGGTGACGGTGCCGCCCTCATCGGGTTCCGCCAAGGCGGCTATCTCGTATCTGTTCCAGTTAAGGAAGTAGTTGACGGGGGAAGTGGTTTGGTTGTATCCAACGGCGACCGGGTTGCCATTGAGGGGTTCGTTGACGCTTTGGTGGTACTGGGCGGCGGCGGAGCCGCTGTAGGAGCCGGCATAGACCTGGCCGCTGTAGTAACCCTGGGCATTGGTGTTGAAGATGTAGGTGTGATAGACACCGAACTCGTCTTGTCCCTCGAAGGTGATGGTGGCGTTGGCGATGCCGTTTTCGCCATCCTCATCCAAGACAAAGCCGTTCACGTAGCCCCTGCCGGAGACTTGCACGGTGACGGGGTCGGACGGTCCGGACTCGCCTGGGCCATACACGGCGGTGACATAATAAAAGTATCCGCTCATGTTGTAGGCCAAGGGGCCGTCGCCGTAGCCCGTGTAGGACGTGCTGTCGATCAGAACCCCGTCACGATAGATGTTGTAGTGTCGGAATAGGTCGCTCTCGATGGCAGACCAGTCAAGACTAACCGTCTCGTCATCGAAAATGGTTTGGGAGTTGACGTTGAGGTTCTGCGGGACACCGAGGTTGTCGTAGGTGGTGTAGAACCTCCAGGCCGGGCTGAACACGCCGTCGGGGCAGCCGTCGTTGCGCTCGCCGACCTGCCAGTAGTAGGTGGTGTTGAGGTTGAGCGATTCGTTGAAGAGGTACTGGTTGCCGAGGTTCCGTGTCCAGGGTACGAGGGTGTCCAAGTTGTTGGGGTCGGTGCCGAAGCAGAGGCAGTATTGGGTGGTGTATTCGGCGAGTTCCCAGCTGAGCTCGGTGTTGACCTCGTTGACGGATTGGGCATTGTTGGCGGGTGTGAGCATGGTGGCGGCATCGGGGCAGGGCAGCGGTTCGGGGTTGATGGCGACGGAGAACTCGTCGCTCGTGGAGGAGGCCACCAAGAAATAGGTGCCGGCCTCGACAAAGAGGCTGTCGATGCTGTCGCTGACGCCGCTACGCTGTCCGTTGATGGCGTTGTCCGCGTCTGGACCGCCAAGACCTTGGAAGTCTTCCTCGTAGAGGAACACCTTGCCGTTCTCGCCATCGACGGTGGCGCTCAGCAGGGCCTCTTGGTCGATGGAGAGCAGATAGACCACGTCGTTGCCGTCGGAGATGTTGGGGTTGGGCAGGACGTAGTTGTCGAAGAGCGGGATGGAATCGACGGTCAGGGTGTCGTTGTAGGGGAAGTTGTCCACTATCTTGGCCATTTCCCAGACATCGCCTTCGGCAGGTTCATAGACCTCACCCGTGAGGAAGAAGTGGTCCTCGCCGGTTTCGTTCCCGTACTGGTAGGAGACGGTCAGGAAGCCGCTTAGGCGGGTGGGCTGGTTGCCCCAGTGGATGCCGAGGGTGACGCTCTCGTTCTCGTTGAGGGTGAGGGGGAGGGAGAGGTCGCCGAGGTCGAGGCTGAGGGAGTCAGCACCGATGCCTTGGAGTTGGAGGTCGGTGATATTGACCGCCAGAGAATCCGGTGCGGTGAGGGAGAACTGGTAGGGTCGCATCCAGGCACCGGCGGGGCGATATCCCAAGTCGAGGGTGTCGGGTTCGCAGGATAGGACGGTTGGGCAGCTCTCGAAGAAGTTGCTGAATCCGCCCCAGGAGTTGCCGCTATAGGCCTCCTTGGTTCCGCAGGGAACGATGACGGGAGTGGAGGGGCTCCATCCCTGAAAAACGTAGTTGTTTCCAAGTGTGGGGGGGGTGAAGGGCTCACTTACAATGGAAGAGAAGCCGGAGCAATTGCTGAAAGCATAAAGACTGATAAAGGTCACGGAGTTGGGGATGGAGAGGTTGCCGGTGAATCCGGAGCAACCACTAAAAGCGTATGCTCCGATGGAGGTGACGGAGTTGGGGATGGTGAGGCTGCCGGTGAAGCCGGAGCAATACTGGAACGCAAAAGCTCCAATCGAGGTCACGGAGTTGGGGATGGTAAGGCTTCCCGTGAATCCGGTGCAGTTGTAGAAAGCATTCCAACCAATTGTGGTTACGGAGTTAGGGATGATGAGACTTGTGAAGCCACTGCAATAGCCAAAAACACTATTATATAAAATGGTAATGGAGTTAGGAATGATAAGGCTGCCGGTGAAGCCGGAGCAACCATAGAAAGCCGCCTCTCCGATAAAGGTCACGGAGTTGGGGATGGTGAGACTGCCGGTGAATCCGGAGCAACCATTGAAAGCCGCCTCTTCGATAAAGGTCACGGAGTTGGGGATGGTGAGGTTTCCATTGAAGCCGGAGCAGTGAGCGAAAGCATGGTCTCCGATGGAGGTGACGGAATTACCAATCGTGAGGCTGCCGTTGAAACCAGAACAATTTTGGAATGCTCCACTTCCAATGGAGGTCACGGAGTTGGGGATGGTGAGGCTTCCGTTGAAGCTGGAGCAATTATAGAAAGCCTCCTTTCCGATGGAGGTCACGGAATTACCAATCGTAAGGCTTCCGTTGAAGCCGGAACATGACAAAAAAGCATAGTCTCCGATGGAGGTCACGGAATTACCAATCGTAAGGCTTCCGTTGAAACCGGAGCAACTGTTAAAAGCATTGTTTCCGATGGTGGTCACAAAGTTGGGGATGGTGAGATTGCCTGTGAAGCCGGAGCATTGAGAGAAAGCAGAGTTTCCGATGGCGGTGACGGAGTTGGGGATGGTGAGATTGCTTGTGAAGCCGGAGCACTTATAGAAAGTATTGTCTCCAATGGAGGTGACGGAATTGGGGATGGTGAGGGTTCCGTTGAAGCCAGAGCAATTAGAGAAGGCACTGTTTCCGATGGTGGTCACGGAGTTGGGGATGGTGAGGTTGCCAGTGAAGCCGGAGCAATTAGCGAAGGCACTGTTTCCGATAGTGGTCACGGAGTTGGGGATGTGGAGGCTGCCGTTGAAGCCGGAGCAACTACGGAAAGCGCTATTTCCGATGGAGGTGACGGAGTTGGGGATGTTAAGGCTGCCGGTGAGATTCTTGCAATAATAGAAAGCATAGTTTCCGATGGAGGTCACATGGTTTCCAATGGAGAGAATGCCGTTGAGATTCTGGCATCTATAGAATGCAGAGTCTCCGATGGCGGTCACGGTGTAATAGGTGTTAGTACTCACAAAGAGCACGCTGTCGGGAATGGTCAAGGAGCCCGTGGCGGCGGTGCCTTCCACGTGGCCTGTCACGGTGACGGACACCAAGTCGTTGTTGATGGAATAAGTGAGGTCGCCTTCCGTGAAACAAACCTCGGTGAAGTTTTGGAATCCTCCCCAGGAGTTGGAGCTGTAGGCCTCCTCTGCGCCGCAGGGGACATAGACGGGAGTGGAAACGTCCCAGTTTTCAAAAGGTTCATCTCCAAGCACGGGGGGCGTGAAGGGCTCACTCACAATGGAAGAGAAACCAGAGCAGTTTTTGAAAGTACCTTCTCCGATGGAGATGACGGAGTGGGGGATGGAGAGACTGCCAGTGAGATTATTACAATTGTAGAAAGTAAAATCTTCAATGGAGGTTACGGAGTTGGGGAGGTTGAGGCTGCCATTGAAGCCGGAGCAATTTGCAAATGCAGCGTCTCCGATGGAGGTTACGGAGTTAGGGATGGTGAGGCTGCCGGTGAAGCCTTCGCAGGAATAAAAAGCACTGTTTCCGATGGCGGTGACGGAGTTGGGGATGTTAAGGTTGCCGGTGAGATTCTTGCAATTATAGAAAGCGTTGTTTCCGATGGCGGTGACGGAGTTGGGGATGTTGAGGTTGCCGGTGAGATTCTTGCAATTATAGAAAGCGTTGTTTCCGATGGCGGTGACGGAGTTGGGGATGGTGAGGCTGCCGTTGAAGCCGTAGCAATTAGAGAAAACACTGTTTCCGATGGAGGTTATGGAGTTAGGGATGGTAAGGCTGCCAGTGAAGCCGGAGCAATACATAAAAGCACCTTCTCCGATGGCGGTGACGGAGTTGGGAATAGTGAGGCTGCCGTTGAAGCCGGAGCATGTGGAAAAAGCCCTGTTTCCGATGGAGGTCACGGAATTTCCAATCGTAAGGCTGCCGTTGAAGCCGTCGCAGTAAAAGAAAGCACTGTTTCCGATGGAGGTGACGGAGCTGGGGATGGTGAGGTCGCCCGTGAAGCTGGAGCAAGAAAAGAAAGCGGCATCTCCAATCACGGTCACGGAGTTTCCAATGGTTAGGCTGCCGTTGAAGCCGTAGCAATAATTGAAAGCAGAGATTCCAATGGAGGTGACTGAGTTGGGGATGGTGAGGCTGCCAGTGAGTTTAGTGCAATTTTTGAAAGCTTCGTTTCCGATGGCGGTCACGGTGTAATAGGTGTTAGTACTCAAAAAGAGCACGCTGTCGGGAATCGTCAAGGAACCCGTGGCATTTTCGCCGTCCACATGGCCTGTCACGGTGACGGACACCAAGTCGTCGTTGATGGAATAATTGAGGTCGCCTTCCGTGAAACATACCTCGGTGAAGTCCTGGAATCCTCCCCAGGAGATGGAACTGTAAGCCTCCTCTGCGCCGCAAGGGACATAGACGGTGGTGGATTGCTGGCCACTAAAAACATCATTATTTCCGAGTGCGGGAGGGTTGAAAGCGTATGAGTAAATGGAAGAGATATGGGAGCACTGAGCGAAAGCATGATCTCCAATTGAGGTGACGGAGCTTCCAAGTGTGAGACTACCGGTGAATCCGGAGCAAGAAGTGAAAGCAAATTTTCCGACGGAGGTGACGGAGTTGGGGATGGTGAGGCTGCCAGTAAAGCCAGAGCATGATCTGAAAGCATGGTTTTCAATGGAGGTAAGGGAGTTGGGGAGGGTGAGGCTTCCCGTGAGGCCAGAACAACAATGGAAAGCCACGCTACCAATGGAGGTGAGGGAGTTGGGGAGGCGGAGGCTGCCGCTGAGATTCTCATGATTAAAGAAAGCACCGACTCCGATGGCGGTCACGGTGTAATAGCTGCCCTCAATGAGAACGCTGTCGGGAATGATCAAAGAGCCCGTGGCGTCGGTGCCATCCTTGTGGCCTGTAACGGTGACGGACTGCCCGTCGGAGTTGATGGAATACTTGAGGTCGTCCACTTGGAAGGTGGTTTGGGCATTCGCCATTCCCGCCAAAACCATCAGCAGGAAGAGCAGGGCGGCCCGGAGCGCCCTTTGCGTGAAGGAGTATAAAGAGTTCATAACGTGAGTTTTTTGATTAAACTTGGGCCAAAAATAAAAAATTTTTAAATAAAAGGCAAATAATCAAATCTTTTTCAAATTAGTATTATAATATATCATTGATGTTTATAGCGTTACTTAAAAAGTGAAATATTTTTATTAAAAATAGTGTAAATATAGAAATATTTATATTAACTTTGCGGAGGAAATAGTAAAAAAACAAGTCATGAATACGGTTAGTATCAAAAAAAGAAATTATCTTCGCAGCATCAATCAAGCAATTCAGATGAATGATTTTAATGCTCCGATGACCAAAGAAGAAGCCTGCCGTCGTATTGAGGAGGCTGAGCGTGGTATTGCCGAAGGCAGGGTCGTGCCTCATGAAGAAGTGATGAGACAAGCCTATGAATTGCTTAAGAAGTATGGTGGTTGAATGGTTTGATGAGGCTCAAGAACATTGGATTGAGCAATTGGACTATTGTGCCAAAACTATTGGTGAGTCAATAGCTTCTGAATTAATCAAAAGAGCCGACGAAAAGATAGACAGAATCTGTAGGTTTCCGGAATCGGGAACCCGTGAGCCTTTACTGAAGGACAAAGAACAAGTCTTTCGATATGTCTTTATCCGGAAACGAATCAAACTCATTTATCGGTTTGATGAGGAGTTACAGACAGTTTATATTGAAGATGTTTGGAATACCAATATGGATCCGCAACATCTTCTGGAAGGAATGAAGTAATGGGTTTTGTGAATGCAAAAAAAAGTGCCTCGGGGGAGGCACTTTTTTTAAGATCTTAACCGAGATAGCTTTTAAGGATCTTGCTTCTGCTCGTGTGTTTCAACCTACGAATAGCCTTTTCCTTAATTTGACGCACACGCTCACGCGTCAAGTCGAACTTCTCACCAATCTCTTCCAAAGTCATCGGGTGGCTGCCGTTGAGTCCGAAGTAAAGTCGGACGACGTCGGCCTCACGCGGTGTCAGCGTGGAGATGGCTCGGTCAATTTCTTTGCGTAACGACTCATACAGAAGTTCCGTCTCGGGGGTGGGCGCCTCTTCGCTCTTCAAGACGTCGTACATGGTGTTGTCCTCGTCCTGGATCAGCGGGGCGTCCATCGAGATGTGACGTCCGGCGTTTTTCATCGACTCTTTAACCTCGGCCTCCGTGATTTCCAGCACCTCGGCAATCTCCTCTGCATTGGGTTCACGCTCAAACTCTTGCTCCAGCTTTGCATAAGCTTTGTTAATTTTGTTGATGGAACCGATCTTGTTCAGAGGGAGACGGACAATACGCGATTGTTCGGCCAGTGCCTGGAGGATGGACTGACGGATCCACCACACGGCATAGGAGATGAATTTGAAACCTCTGGTCTCATCGAAACGTTGTGCGGCTTTTATCAGACCCAAGTTGCCTTCGTTGATTAAGTCGGGAAGACTGAGGCCTTGGTTCTGATACTGTTTTGATACGGAGACGACGAAGCGCAGGTTGGCCTTAGTGAGCTTCTCCAATGCCACTTTGTCGCCTTGCTTGATACGTTGTGCCAATTCCACCTCTTCTTCGGCGGAGATCAACTCAACCTTACCAATTTCTTGCAGGTACTTGTCGAGAGACGCAGTCTCACGGTTCGTAACCTGCTTCGTAATCTTTAACTGCCTCATTTATAACGTGTTGGTTAACCAATTATAATTAGTTCTTGTGGTTGTTGCGGTTGCCGCCGTGGCCATGGCCGCCATTGCTGTGACCGCCGCCGTTCTTGTTACCGCCGTTGGGACGGGGGCCGTTGCCTCCAGGACGAGGACCGTTGCCCTTCTTCTCCACATAACCTTCTGGCTTGGGGAGGAGCTCTCTGCGCGACAGGCGAAGCTTGCCGGTCTTGCTGTCGATCTCGATCAACTTGACGTCGATCTCGTCGCCTTCCTTCAGGCCGGTCTCTTCCATGGTGTTGTAACGTTCCCAACCGATCTCGGAGATGTGCAGCAGACCGTCCTTGTTGGGCAGGATCTCGACGAAGGCACCGAAAGCCATGATGGACACGACCTTGCCGTGATACACCTCACCGACCTCAGGTACAGCGACGATGGCGCGGATCTTGGCCTTGCAGGCTTCGATGTCGGCCTTGTTTTGCGAAGCGATCTCCACGATGCCCTTCTCTTCGTCTTCGGTGATGGTGATGATGGTGTTGGTGACTTTCTGCATCTCTTGGATGACCTTGCCGCCGGGGCCGATAACGGCGCCGATGAAGTCTTTCGGGATGTACATCTTCTCGATCCTCGGGACGATCTCCTTGTAATCGGCGCGAGGCTCGCTGATGGTCTTGGCCATCTCATCGAGGATGTGCAGACGGCCTTGGCGGGCCTGTTCGAGGGCTTCGGTGAGGACCTCGTAGCTGAGGCCATCGACCTTGATGTCCATCTGGCAGGCAGTGATGCCGTCGCGGGTTCCGGTGACCTTGAAGTCCATGTCGCCGAGGTGGTCCTCGTCACCGAGGATGTCGGTCAGAATGGCGTATTTGCCGGTCTCACTGTCGGAGATCATACCCATGGCGACGCCAGCGACAGGCTTGCGCATGGGCACGCCGGCATCCATCAAGGCTAGGCAACCACCGCACACGGAAGCCATGGAGGAGGAGCCGTTGGATTCAAGGATGTCGCTCACGATGCGGACCGTATAAGGCATGGATTCGTCGTGAGGCACCATGGTCTTAAGGGCGCGTTCAGCGAGGTTGCCGTGGCCGATCTCGCGGCGTGAGGTGCTGCGTGCAGCCTTGGCCTCGCCAGTGGCAAAGCCGGGGAAGTTGTAGTGCAGCGTGAAGTTCTTGGTGCCTTCCACCACGGCGCCGTCGATGGTCTGTTCGTCGAGTTTGGTGCCGAGGGTGACGGTCACAAGGGCTTGGGTCTCACCACGGGTGAACACGGCGGAGCCGTGAGCCGAGGGGAGGATATCGACTTCCGTCCAGATGGGACGCACCTGGTTGAGCTGGCGGCCATCGAGGCGGATGCGCTTGTCGAGGACGGCGTTGCGCACTGCCGAGCGTTGCACGTCATGGAAATAACGTTTGGCCAACGGGGCGACGGTTTCCAGTTCCTCTTCGGTATATTTCTCAAGATATTTGTCAAGGATGCCGTTGAACGTGTCTTCGCGGAGGTGCTTGTCGGCGCATCCCGAGAGGGCGAAGTCGTAGCAAGCCTGGTAGCAGTTGTCCTGCACCTCTTGGCGGACGGTCTCGTCGTTCACCTCGTGGCAGTATTCACGTTTGGCCTTGTTGACCTTTTCCATCAGCTCGATCTGTGCCTGGCACTGGATCTTGATGGCTTCATGGGCGGCTTTGAGGGCGCCGAGCATCTCTTCTTCGGAGACCTCCTTGCATTCGCCTTCCACCATGCAGATATCCTTCATTGAGGCAGCCACCATCAGTTCGAGACGGGCTTCCTCCTGCTGTTCGAAGGATGGGTTGATGACGTATTCGTCACCGATAAGGGCGACGCGGACCTCTGAGATCGGGCCATGGAACGGGATGTCGGATACGCTGATGGCAGCTGAGGCGGCCAAGGCGGCGAGGGCGTCGGGAGCCACGCCTTTCTCTGCGGAAAGGAGGTTCACCTGAACAATGGTCTCTGCATGGTAGTCATCAGGGAACAACGGTCTGAGGGCACGGTCGATAAGGCGAGAGATCAGCACCTCGTAGTCGGAAGGCTTGGCTTCGCGCTTGAAGAATCCGCCGGGGAATTTGCCGGTGGCGTAGTATTTCTCGCGATAGTCAACAGACAGCGGGAAGAAGTCGGTCTCGGGAGCGACTTCGGTGGCTGAGCAGACGGTGGCGAGGAGGACGGTGTCGCCGCAGCGGAGCAGGGCGGAGCCGTCGGCCTGTTTGGCATAACGGCCGGTGTTGATGCTGATTTCCTGACCGTTAGGCATGTGTATGATTTGAGTAATTCCTTCTGGACCCATAATTTTTCTTTTGTTTAGATGTGGACTTTTTAAATAGCAAAAAAAAGGCAATAGGGTCTATTGCCTTTTTTGATCGTTCCGCTTAGGCAGCGCGAAAGTTTTTACTTTCTGATGCCCAATTCCTTGATGATGTTACGGTATCTTTCGATGTCAGTTCTCTTCAAATAATCGAGAAGCTTTCTTCTCTTACCTACTAAACGAACCAACGCGCGCTTGGCCGCCACATCCTTTTTGTGTTCTTTTGTTTGTTCAGTCAAATGCTTGATTCTGTAGGTGAACAAAGCGATTTGGCCTTCTGCTGAACCAGTATCGGCAGCGCTCTTGCCGTATTGGCTGAAAATCTCTGATTTCTTTTCTGCAGTCAAATACATAATTAATACT
>JAFYJV010000030.1 GCA_017537965.1 Bacteroidales bacterium
AACCGCGAAAGCTCGTTGTCAAATTTTCATTATCTATCAACTTTTTGTTAGTTTCCGACCATTTGGGTAATGCAAAACAATCGATGGTTTTTGACTTTTCTTTAGCTTTAATCGACACTTGACATTGGAAATAACCTAATTTATAGCAAGAATTGTCATACCATTCGGTAAAATCTTCCGTTGAACCACGCCGATATTTCAATAGCAATTGGTTTTTATCTATGGCTTCAGGAACCGGCTCTCCATAAATTCCTTTCTTCGTCAAGACAAATTCGAACGAAGGCTTCTCGTTTTCGGTGAGCAATACCAAACCGTTTGGATTATTAACTATAAACTTGGATAATTCATGTTGTTTTTTGGGCTTAACCTCAATAATGCCAGCCTTTTCATAAAGTGTAACGAGAGTTCCATTAATGGTAAACTGCAACTGGTCTTTAATCTGTTTCCAACCCCACGGCAGTTGCTCTCCATTGATGGTTATTATTGTTTCACCATCCTCGTTTAATGAAATCTCTTGATTTCGGTCGAATAGCACGGCTGAATAGTTGTAATTGTTGGGAGCTTGTGAACTCCATGAATAACCATTTACCGAATACAATTGAACATAGCCGTGTTCTTCCAAAGAGTTTTTTAATGCCAGCTTGGAGACTTTGTGTTCACCGACAAAGACCTCCCACTTATCAAGGCAACGAGTATTGTTGTCGAGCCACAAATCAAATAAATCGTTCTTTGCAGATGTAATATAATCCCCACGCAAACACTTATAAAAGTCTTTACTCCAAATCAGCTTATCATTTGAGGTAATCTTCACATGGATTTTATTATCAATTGAAGGCAACCCCCATGCGGTAAGTCTCTCCTGTGAGATAGAATAACGAACGCCATTAGGCTCTGACTTCAGAAACAATTGTGGTATTAATTGGAAGTTTCTGTCCGTCTTGAAAACTTTATAACGTACTTCAAATTTCTTCTTCAAAGCATTGTCATTCTTTTCTCGAATTAACTTTGCATATTCTTCAAAGCCTTCAATAGCTAGTTTACCTCTAATTACATATTCTTGGATAAAATTATAAATACTCGCTTTTGCTTTGTATGATTGGTTGACAACCTGATTATTACACAAATCCTCTAATTCATCTGACATGTAATCGGTGCTTTCAGCATTTGATTCAATAATATCCTCAATTGTTTTTCTGAACCGGTTGTTTTCTGTGTTTAACAAGTAGTGCAAAGGCAAGCCGCCATTAACATATATTGTGTAAAGCCACTCCCTTTGTCCGCATTTGTTCCCATTATCATCAGTATTTGACCAATAAACACGGTTTTCAGTATCATCTAATAAGACTTTGCAAATATCTTCAGCCAAATACGGAACGCCAATAATAGAAAAAGCATTTCCCTGTTTGTCATAGCCGTTGTAATCCCTTTTATACCACTCGGAAACATATAATTGCAAGAGTTTGCAGCAGGTCTTGTTGTTTCGAATCACATCCTTTAGGACCGCCGCGTGATTCTTTAATAAAACCTTTAAATTATTGTACTCGTCAATGGAAAAATTCCATTGCCAAGTGTATCGAGGCGGCTGCCATCCAGACAATTCAAAATGTTCAAATAAATCGTGACGATAGCATTTAAGATCGTTCTTTCGTGTTTCACCAAGTCGGCGATAACAAGCTATTATCTCGTTGGTTGCATTTTTAATCTTTGCATTCATGGCATGGGATTGATTATGACCTGATATTTACAAAACAATTGTGCATTACAAATAAATGCCTCACTTCACCACAAAAATCACATCAGCCAAACTACTGTATGCCTTATCCTTAAAGGTAAAGTCTATCCGGCTTAAGGATGCTTTGCTGAAACCATCTAAGTAGTTGGAGATAGCAGGTTCAATCTGCTCGAAAGCCCGCTTCATTTTCCAAGATTGCGTCATGTCGGACGAATCCACCAAGACCAAGAACAATCGGTTTTCCGCTCCAAAACGCATTTCGCCCTGCTTTTCATACAGGTTTTTCATCAACTCACTCTTATTCCTAATAGCATCGTCAATAACCGCTTTTCGCTTGGCTCTGAGTTCTGAAAGAATGTCATCATGGCCAGCTGCACCGATTTTTTCAGCTGCAATGGCAACCGTTTTGACTTCTTTCATTCTGCCCATTCCCTTTTCTTTTGCCTTCATCTTCAGCCATGCCAACTCGCTCTTGCCTCCTAGTTCGACTTTCAGCTTTTCGCTCATGAAATTACCAGGAAAGTAGGTCACTTTTAAGTCCAAAGGAATGTCATCAATGAAAAAGTCCACACTTTTTATTTCTCCAACGGCAGAAATGACTTTTGGATGGTGTTTGAAAATGGATTCAATTAAAAATGAAGACCAATTGTTATACCAACTTGTACGGACATATTTCCATGCATTCTCCTGAATGGCTAATAGTTTGCCCTCCAACTCATCATACTTGCTGATGTCTTTGACATAGTGACTGATAAGGTACTTGTCTAACGAGTTGTTTTGGTCGCCTCCCCACTCGTAGCTATCCACCTTATAGAGATCGTTCTTTAACTGGTTCTCATCCACTCCTTTTGCACGATACCATTCGTTGTTGATGTCGCGCAAGAAAGAATCCAACAGCTTCATACTTGGTTTTGGTTTCTTAAGCAATTGGCCATACAACTCTTTGTTTTGGTCAGCGATTTTTGTTGTAGTTAGCTTTATTTTGTTCTTTTCAAGGAATCTCTCCATTGACGCTTTCTTTGAAATGGCCCTAACTTTGAGCCAAAGCAATGCTTCATCCGTATTGAAATCCAAAAACTTTTGGTCTTGGTACAGCTTTTTCCATCTATCGTAACTCATAATGCTTATCGTGTATTTGTTTTTATTTTGTACATATCAACAGTATTTCACTACTACCGGCCACACTGCCTTTTCCTCCCCTGGATTGCTGATAGGTTTTATGCTCAACCCTAACATTTCTGAAAGGCTTGATCAACTCCACCATGGTGTCGATAGTTGGGTAACTGCGGTTGTTGTAGCTAATCACCCAATTGGGAATGGAGTCCGACAACTCAAACAGTTTCTTGAAAGAATCGACAATGTCTCTTTTTTTATCGAACCCGCTATAGCGTTGTGGCTCGTATCGTTTAATCCCATTCACAAACGTCTTGTCTCTCCAATATTCGGTGTAGGTCTCAAGCAGATGATAGAACCCCTGATAATCGGCGTGGCTATCGCAATAGGGCGGATCGAAATACACCAAGTCAACGTGGTCCAACGTTGGCAACAAATCAAGGATGTTTTCACGGTAGCTCACATTGTCCATTCCATTGTCAAATACTGCATCGTTGTATTTCGGCAACAGCTCAAGGAACAACTCCTTCACAGGACGTATCAAGCTTCGGTTTCTTTTCACGCGCTCGGGGTCGTTGGCGTAAACCAAAGCTTGTGTGTGTCCAAAATGCCCCATGGTGATCTTGCGGGTCAGACTTCGGTTCATCACGGCAAAAGCCATGGCTTGCTTGTAAGGATTACTCAATCGTTGGATGTTCGCCCTAAAGTTATCGATGAAGACAGCATCCTCTTTTTGAAAGAATATTCCGGTAAAGATGTCATCCATCAACGTGAAGTCCGACTTATTGGGAGCGTCCGCAAAAAGGATTTCAAGATCATTTTCGTCCAGCTTTTCCCCCTTGTTCTCAATGAGCGCCTTGCCTATCTGGTTGTTGAAACTCAGAAAATCGTTGGTGATGGTCTTGTATCCCAATTGCTTGAAGTAATAGCTGACAGACTGGGATCCAGCGAACGCATCCAAAGCGGTCTCAACACTGTCGGGCAAGAACCGAGCAATCCACGGCAAAAGATTGGCTTTAGCTCCCAAATATTGAGGCTCGGGAAACTTGAACGTGAAATTCTTGTACTCATCAAACAGGGCGCCGTCAAACACGATGATGTTTTTTCGCAAATTTACATAAATTTCGTTGCCAAACAGTATTTCTGTGCCAAGTTTTTCATCTCCCAGTTGAAAAATCCAAAATTTCCGTCTATTAAAGACAATAAACTATTAAAGACAATAAACTATGGAAAAGCCAACCAACAAATTGACAGAAAAGCATCTCGGGGATTACAAGTTCCCATCCTTTGATCTGCTTAACGACTATGAAGACCTGGATCTGGAAACCAATGAACAGAAAGAGCCTAACAGCAAGCATAACATTGTCTCGTTGCGCAGTGTGTTAAGTTCTAAGGAATACCAAAAGGCAAAATGTGAACTGCCTTGTGCCATCGGAAAGACCGCTTCAAATGAGACCTGTTATTTTGATCTCACAAAGACGCCACATATCCTTATGGCCGGTGCCCCTGGACAAGGTTTGTCGGTGGGAATAAATGCCATCATTGCCTCACTTCTTTACAGCAAACACCCATCGGAACTGAAATTCGTCATGATTGACACACGCATGCTCGAACTGACGTATTTTAATCGCATAGAGCGCCATTACCTAGCCAAGTTACCAGATTCAGAAGGGGCCATCGTCACAGACATCGGACAAGCGGTACGTACAATCAACTCGCTTCGCGAGGAGATGGACCAACGTTATGCTTTACTGAGATTAGCCGAATGCCCCAATATCATCGAGTATAACAAAAAATTTAAGGAAGGAAATTTGCCAGCTGTTGAAGGACACCGCTATTTACCTTATATTGTCGTAATTGTGGAAGAATTCGCAGACCTCATCATGACCGTAGGACGCAACGTGGAACTCCCGATAGCCTGTCTCGCCCAGTTGTCACGTGCCGTAGGTATTCATCTAATTATTGCCACTGAGAAGCCCTCCTTCAATGTCATTACTGCAGTCATCAAAGCCAATTTCCCAACTCGTATCGCCTTCCGTGTTACTTCCAAGATCGAATCCCAAGTTATACTTGACCAAAGCGGTGCCGAACAACTCCTTGGTCGTGGCGACATGCTGTTTTCCACAGGTGACAACCTCATACGTTTGCAATGCGCTTTCATTGACACACCCAAGGTGAAAGCCATCGCCAATTTCATTAGCAATCAGCCTTGTTGCGCCGAGCCATTCCTCTTGCCTAAAGTACCCAATATCGGCGAAATTAAGTACGAAGGCGAGTACGATAGCCTTTTTGAAGAAGCTGCACGCATCGTGGTACAGACCCAAGTGGCATCCACTTCAATGATCCAACGCAAACTAAAACTCGGCTACAACCATGCAGGCCGAATTTTCGACCAACTGGAAGCTGCAGGAATTGTTGGACCTTTCTCAGAAAGCCAACCTCGCGAAGTAAAAGTGAAGGACGAATATGCCTTGGAACAGATTTTACAGAAAATCTACCACAATAGTGGGCAAAAAAGATAATATTGTGTAAATATGAAAGCACCAAAACATACCGTTTCAGTATTTATGTTATTGAAAGCATACTTGGCCTGTCGGCTATACCTTTGCATATAGAAAACGGCTCTATATTTCTGATATACAATCCTCAACTACCTAATAGTAAACCTAAAATGGTAGCAATAAAGTTTGTTGATGAAGAAGGAGAAGGATTTGATGTTTATGAATATGATAAGATGGTCGATTACATCAATATCCCAGGGCAATTCCCAACTTCCTTAGGCCCGGCATTGATTAAAGAAATAGAAACAATTTATCCTGATGTTGAAAAGATGATAGAATCTACTGAGTGTTTTCATGGCAACAAAAACAGTCAAACTGTATCAGAAGACTGACTTTGCGCCGCCATGACTATTGTTCCCTGTCTTTTTTCATCCAAAACAACTGGCGGCATATCGTGGGTTTTAGTATTTTTGCAGCGCCAAACCACTTTATCGGGACATGACCATCACGTGTCCATCAACGCTACAATACACTTGTGACCCTCGTTTCACTTCTCACAAAGGGTCAGCATCAGGTGACAAATCACCCCGTCGAGCGGTTCTTTAATGGGAGTACCGTTATCATGTCACATCCCGCCTCAGCCATTAATGGGGCGAACAAAGTTGTATTAATTCACATCGCCAACCCTTGGCAGAATCTCCTGATGGGCTACAATAAGTTCAAGTGGGTTTTCCTCCATGACAAGGTAAAGACTATCTATACCATCGACAAGGGCTTTTTTGAGCACGTCATTGAAATGTTTGAAGCCAACGATGCTGTAGGGCTGTATGCGGTTCGGTCGGCCTACACCAACCATGTCATGTCTCACTACATTCTCCTCCAGTTGATCGAGAAACATCTGCCCGACATGCAGACACTGGTCGGCTGCCGTACCCAAGAAGGCGACCTCGTGACACTGACAGCCGTGTCTCCCGACCGCAGCAGGTGGATTATGTATGCCTTCGGCAAACGCGAGGCCCTGGAGCTGGCGCGCCATTACGATGGCGAGTGCAAAGACCTGACCGTGGTCTATTTCTACAACCAGAGTTTCCAGACCGACGGCAACACTGTAGGTTACGATACGGGATGCACCCATGTCGTTTCGGCATGTTCGTTTCTGCATATGCTGACCAACGACACCGAAGAGCGGTTACTCATCGAGCGGCGCATGCTGATGTTAGCGGCCATCCTACACAACGAGAATGTAGAATGGCACTTCGACAGGGTGGAACGAGTGGTCGCCCACATCCCCTACCAAGGCAAACGCATGGCCGAGCAAAAGAAACTCGCCCAAGCCAATCCTAAGACAAAGAAGAAGAAAAACGTCGTGCCTTGGTGGGAACAAATCCCACATACACTGATGGAAGATGCGCTCAACGTCATTACTGAAGCGCCACGCACCCACGCTGAGGTGTTTCATTTCCTTTGTGCCGCCAATTTGGTGAACGCATACGTCAACCGATGCAACAGGTCGGGGGCTTTCTCCGACAAGCAAGTCACGAGGATGTTTCAGGCCAAGCGTCAGATCTTCGCTCAATTGCAAGCTTTGGCAGAGGCCCAACGCAGCGACGTGAGCGTTTCGCTGTCAAGACTCCCTGCCATGTTGGTGAGCATCAAGGTGGAGCAGCAGGCCTTCCAGTTCAGCTTCAGGGGAATGGATGCCGACACCTTCGAGCGATTTGTCTCAACCGGCATTGACCGTCGCGGACAGTTCGACGGCTACTTCCTCCAGCCCGTTGCCACGGCGCTCTATCAGTATTCTTATCTGTTGCGGTGGAGGTCGGTGGTTTTAGAATAACACTTCGTTTTCGTGTTTATATAACGCCAATCGTTTGAGAAGGATTTGAGATTACTCCCCTTAAGTAAGTTCAATCGATTGGCGTTTTTTGACGCTTGCGACCTCTTCGTCAGTTAAACGGCATAGCTTGTTTTTATGGAAATAGACGTTTCCTCAGGGGGCAACCCGGGCTTGAACTTGTTTTCATTTGTAAACAAAAAAGTCAGCCTTGCTCAGACTGACTTTGTGCCATTAGGCAATAGTTCCTTATTCATAATAAATCTCTCCGTTTTTTTCTATTATATAGTATTTTTGAGGGTCAATTTCGAATTCAGGGAACAATTCACGAACCGTATCATCTGATATTGATGCCCCAATATCTTCATTTTCATGTTCATATAAAATCAAATCTCCTTTGCGATAAACTTCAGTTAATTTAAGTCCATCACCTTCATTGACATCAGTTTCACCAATGTCAAATCCTTCATTTAATTCACTTAATGGTTTTAAATCGAATTCTTCAAACATTTTAGGGTCAATTTTCGTTGTTCTCATATTGCTAATTGTGTTTTGATGTCATAAAAATGGTGTTTTCATTTAATAGCTGCAAGCGTTTCGTTTATAAACTCGAAAGAAGTTCTTGGGTCGCGCACCTCAGCGTTCACTCAAACAAATCATCCATCTCCACCTGCTTCTGCACAATGCCACTGTGTTTGCCGTAGGCGATGCCAAATGTGGTGACCATTGTCAGATGAACGGTTTGCTTTCGTTTGAGTGTCTTCTTTAACGCCTCAATACGGTTCCTCAGTTTTAGTTCTTCATCTTTCTCAATGGTGTAAGCGACACCGGAAAACTTCATCTCACAGAGATTGACCACATTGTCGTCGCGGATGATGAGAAGGTCGATCTGTGCGCCTTCTTGTCCATCGTCTCCTTTCACGCCCCATGCGGAGATGGACGACTTTACACCCCCGATCTCCAATGCGCGTTTGACTTGAGTGATATGCTGCCAACAGACCTCCTCAAAGGCCACGCCGCGCCACGATTTCATAATGTCGGAAGTGATGTGGTCGGTCATGAAATTGGCATCAGACAAGTTCGGTTCAACATATTTAAGCCAAAAGAGGCAAAAGTTGTCGATAAGCTTATAGTGCTCAGCATTGCCGGGCTTGCCATAGGGGATATAGCGAAGCACGAAGTCGCTTTCAATTAGCGCAGAAAGAGTGTCTGATAGGCCGCCTCCTAAGGGGAGTCCTGTGGCTTTGGCGATTTCTTCACGTGTGAATCCGCTGTGTCGTTTTGCCAAAAGCCGGATTATTTTCTTGCAGTCCTCGGGATTGCCGAAGATGGCGTTGAATAATCGGTTGAATTCGTCTTTCAAACGCGGATTACTGCCAAACAGGATCCTATCGATATTGCCTTCAAGACTCTGCCCTTTTTGAAAATAACTGATGTAATAGGGTATGCCTCCCAATGCCATGTATGCTTGGACGATGTCATAGCGCGACAAGGCGATGTTCTCGTAGGCGAAGTATTTCTCACATTCTTTTAAAGTGAAAGGGGTGAGCTTGATTTCGTCAGTGAGGCGGCCATACAACCCTCCGCGGTTGCGTGAAAAATTGCCCAGAATCCATGAGGTGGCACTGCCGCAAACGACCAGCATCATGTTGTCGCGACCGCTGCACCATCCATTCCAAAAACTCTCAAAAGCGGACAGAAATCCAGAACGAGGCGTATCCATCCATGGAAGTTCATCGATAAAGACCACCTGTCTGCTTCCGTCGTCAAGTTTGACAAGAAGTTGTTCAAGTTGAAAAAAGGCTTCCATCCACGACTTAGGCATTGTGTATCCTTCAAGACCATGGTTGAGCAAAGAGTAATAGAAGCTCTCCAACTGTGTCTTCATGCGACTCCTACCTTCTTCCTGATCAACGGGCGAGACACCAGTGTGCTGGAAGGTGATGCGCCCTTTTAGTGCCTGCTTGACGAGAAAAGTCTTTCCTACGCGGCGGCGACCATAAATGGCGACAAATTCGGGCCTGTCGCTGCGGTATAGTCTCTCTAATTCCCTAATCTCTGGTTTTCTTCCGATTATTGTGCTCATTTCATCTATATTTTGCCGCAAAGATAGTGTTTTTATTTAATTCGGCAAGATATACTATATTATATTTTGCCGAAAGTTGGCAGAGTGACATACCTGTTGCCAGCCATGAATTGGATATACTTCGTCTAGCCTTCCCGCTCAAAAACCTCGTCAACCATTTTGTAATCTAACGATTTCAATTCTTTCATTTTACCGCTTGTTTTTAATGTTCAAAATCCGCCTCACGACAAACTCTTTCGTTTGCCCACTCTCATTTACGCCGATAAGCGTCCAGTAGTAATCCTTGTACACCATCCTGATGGGTGTAACACCGTATGTCGACAAATGGCTTGTGCCGTCATCAAAGCTGAAATAGACTATCTCAATCGAACGGTTGTCTTTCATGGCCGAAAGAATACACGATTCGACATCATCAGAGAAAATCCGCTGATAACCACGACTACAAACAATTTTATCCTCAATTTCCGATGGTATCACCAACGGATGTGGCAGCCCATGCACAGCCATATATTCCTCCATTCTTTTCTTGAAATAATCCCATACATTTGCATCTAAGTCATCGGGATGTATATCTCCATAATCATGGTTTTCGGCCTGGTACCAGATTTCAGCTTGTGTCGTGAAAGAACAGCCGGGATAATAGTTTCTATATGGGCTGAGCTCACTGAAATAGTGGTACAATTTGTGCAAAAGTTCGGGATTGTCCTTGCCAGTAACTCCGTTCTCCTTCTCAATCAAAATCCATGCTGCCAACTTGTAGTTGGCAATCTTCAGGAGGTCATAAGCCGAGAACACCCTATCCCTATCTTCCGAAGTCATTCTATTCTCTTCAACATGTGGCAAGCGCTCGTGATACATTTTCTTCCACCAACATGAATAGTGCAGCACGCCCCAATGCTCCGCCCGTTCAAGAACGATGTCAAAATCATCTGTTTCCAAACAATCGCACTTCTTCTCGAAATCCTTCAAAAGGTCCTCGGCCATACGACAGCCTTCAACGAAAAGACGCTTTATCTCTTCAAATTCGTCTTCGTTGATACCACCGTATGCAAATTGCTTGACATACAACCCATGGTATTGCCATAAGAGTGCATCAAAGGCTCTCAGGTTTAATTCATTGTCTTCCATTACATGATAGTTAGAAGGTTAATAATCCGTTTATTTATCCCTAAATATGCCACTAAAGTATTTGAGGTTTTCATCGCTTTCAAATGGACTCCGTGAGGCATATTGGTACACATACTCTTTGTATCCCAGACGACTTATAAGATAAATTCCCATTGCGGCCGCTTTGTCCATCTCCTCGGCAATGCAATACTCATTAGGGGTGTGATACTTGTAATATCCAGCTCCGAAATTCATGCATATCAAAGCGGTGTCAATTCTGAGAATCATCACGTCAGTATAAGGATGGGCCTCATATTTCGTCAAACCGAACTTTTCTCCAAGCTCAGCAAGATACGTTTCGTAGAAAGGTCGGTCGAACAGGCACACGCCATTGCACGACCATGAGGCACAGTTGCTACCTGGAGCGTCAAAAGCTATAACATAACCGACATCCTTGAACCACGACAACTCCATATTCCGGCTTCCGCAACAGCCCACCTCCTCCTCAACGAAGAACACCGCCTTGCACACCGGCAGTTTGTCAACAATCGAAAGGGCAATGGCAACGCCCGCCTTGTCGTCGCCACCGAGTCCGAAACCCTCGGCATAGATACGATGCTTCCCGTCCACCTCTTCTGTGACCAAAGGTATCAACTCACCTGAATCGATGAAAGGGTTCTGCTTATATTGAACCGTGTCTATATGTGCTGTCACACATGGGTAGTAGCCTCCTTCCGGTGGCGTTCCTTTGGCCATATACACATTCCCTTTGTCATCAACGCCTCCGTCATACCCTTTTTCCCGCATGTGTTCCAAAAGGAACGCTATCATCCTGTATTCCTTACCCGAATAAGAGGGTATGGAAAGCACCTTGTACATCAAGGCTTCGTCTATGGTTTGCATGTTTTTCATGGCGATAACGGCAAAATCGCTTTTGTTCAAATCCTTGGTTTCCATAATCCTTAAATTGTTATTCCCCATCATTGTCATCTATACATCTATAGGATCTTTTCCGTGGTTTTTCAACCCAAGCTTGAACTTTTTTCATTTGTAAACAAAAAAGTCAGCCTTGGAGGTGGTTTTTTTTGCGGATTGCGTATTAAACTGGCGGGATATAGGGATGTTTAGTATTTTTGCAGCGCCAACCGTTTGAGAAGCACTAGTGGAGTTAATCCTGCTTAATGAGTTCAGGCGATTGGCGTTTTCTTTATGACATTTGACTCCGTTATGACACAAAAACGATGTGTTTTTAGTTTAGCTATCCAGCTTTTCATTTGCTGATTCTAACGGAATACCAAGGAATAGTTTTAATTCAATAATAATGTCATCAATATTCAGTAAAATGTCATGTCTTATGTTTCCAACAATTCTCCTATCAATTTGTAAGACACCTTTATAACGAAATACATTATAGGTTTTATCTGCATTTTCAACATGAAGTAGAATAGTAGGAACATCTCCCATCTTATTGATAGAACCTCCAACGGGAAAAATAGCGTTTCCCATTGCTTCGTTTTTATAATATTGCATCCACACTTCTTTATCAATATTACATCTTTTAGTAATGCACTCGTAAGAATAAACGTTGGAAACAGAATGAAAGTTTTCTAAACCACTCACAATTCTAACAAGTTCAAACATGTTAGTTTCATTTTTAATGGTTTCCCTTTCTTCCTCCAGTATTTTTCTCATTGTCGTCCAATGCACATGATGAGCCGCGCTGGCTACGTACATATCATAATAACGGTACTCCTGTCCGCAATGAGGACAATATGCCTTGATCTCCCAATAACCCGGATTGTTCGCTTTTCCGGCCCAAAACGTGATATATGCGTCTTCTTTACAGCCCAAACATTTAATATGGTATTCTTCGTGCTGCCAACACTTGGCAAGTTCACCGACGGTAATGTCATCCAAATAGCCGCATGCCCCCAACCCACCGGCCAAAAAACGAGTGATTTTTTCTGTGTAGTTTGCCGGCTTTCCCAAAATAGCCTGCATGTTCTCATGTAATGCAGAAAAGGTGTTTATCTCGTTCATACCATTGTAATTTGTAATTGTTGTTTTTAGGTCAGTTCATTCTCTTCAATTCAACTTTGTAGTCTTCATTCAGCGACTCTTCCTCACGCACTTGTTGCATCGTCTTTGCGCCATGCTCCAACAACAAATTGATAAACTTTTCTTTCATCTGCTCTATATACGCCTTGTCTTTCATTGGGAAATTGTCTTCCCAAAGATATTTATAGTTGCCAACAAGATAATCCAAACCCGTATAGTTTCCATAATGCGCATTAACATTTGCTTCATTTTCCAACAACCATTTCAATTTGCGAAAATGAAAAGCACATTTTGCTCTGCTGAACTGATTTTTGAAATGTAACGTAGCGTTTATCCTTTCTGCTTCTTTTCGGATACCGTCTTTGGTTGGGGAACCTTTGGCCTTGAAATAATCCAGCACCTTGAGCGTTTCATTCCATGTCCGATTCTTATTGTATTCAATTGAATAGATACAACCCCATAGTTGATCTTGCCACACTTCTTCTCTATAGGGTTCCAATACCTCTTTTTTAATGGTCTTGCGTAGTTTCGTCAAGTGTTTTTTGATTTCAGGGAGAGAGAGCACATTCCGTTTTTCCCACCAATCATACTCCCACATCGCCGGCCAACAGCGTTCGTTATAATGAGTGACGGCAAACATCTTTGTCTCACCCTTGGCCAAAGTGTTGTCGTGGGCAAGACAGAATTGGAGTTTGCCCAACTGGCCATGCTCTTCTATCTGATAACGGAGAAAACGCAACTCCTCTGCAGTTGGACTCTCTCCAACCGGTTTCCAAACTTTGACAATATAGTGCCATGTGTTGCTATGCAATCCCATCGACTGTAGTTTTTTCAGACAATCAATGACACCTAAGGGTTCACTACTTGTAACCTGACAAACTGCATATTCGTATGAAAAATTATTGTTGAATAATTCCAAATCTTTTTCCGTCAATGGCTTCTCGTCAACAGGATTGACAAGGAGTTTACATACATCTTTGCCTGAAATTCTGTCAAGGCGTTGCCAAACACCTTTCATTTTCACAACATTTCTGTCTTCTAAGACTGGATGCCCTACGTATTCTTGCAAGGTCAGGACATCATTAGCGTGAGAATAAAAGGGGAATGGTACATTCTGATGAGTGTCACCTTCTATTTCCCTTACAAAGGTCAATACGGGTTTTTGATTTTCATCAATATAGAAATACAAACCACCGTTTTCAACTTGGAAGAAATTAGAATCACTTGGATGCAAAATTTCATCGTATTCGGCTGGAATAACCACCTTGCCTTTTTCCTGCCATCCTCGTTTCCCGTTTTTTACAAACATTCCAGTGTCCCCATAATCGGCACGCATTGTACTGGATCCACCCCCATACTTAATATCCCAATACGAGTTTCCCAAACGGCCATAAACGGAATTTGCCAGTTTTTCTATCTGTTCAAAGGCACAAGGTAGAAATTCCTTTCCGTCTTTGTCCACCATACCAAATAGGTGGTCGTTTTCGACAATCGTTCCTTCTAGAAGCAGTTTGTGAAACAACTCCCAATCTTCATCATGGAAATCATACCACTTCCTCTCATCTTTTTCCGAAATGGTCATCCAACCCCAATCGTAATCATAAAGGGTTGAATATTTCTCTATGCGTACTCCTTTGGGGAATCCATCATAGTGGACGTATGTATATCCACCTTTTTTGTAAATTTTATATTCCTTTTTCATTGTGTTATGATTTTTCGGTAATTGTAAACTTGCTAATCTTAGATCAACCTAACCCTTTCAAACCAACGGCTGATATCGAAATAAACGACGCGAGGAGTGCTCCCCTCATCACACTCGAAGCAATCGATGTAACCTGGAAGAAGACGTTGCCTTAGAACTTTCATGTCAGGACTTAAACTATTGATGATATCGTACTCTTGATCCATACAAATCACACAAAATGGATTGCCTTCAGTGCCATCGCCAGTGCTCATTAAGGCTTGCTCAATCAACCTGTCTTGACCTAAATTTACTTTATTGTTGTCTTCCCATTGCCAATAACCTGCTCTGAGAGTATCAGGAATTAATCCATTTGCGTAATCCTCCGTGAAAGTGAAGCCATAAATCAGACCTCTCATGGATTCCATATCAAATCCATCAAGCCTGCCTTCCTCAAAGTCCTTCAATAATTCATGGCTGAAGGCGTGTTCATACTTTGAGTAGTCTAGTTTTCTTCTGTTTTCATCAAGAAGACATGTAGCAAAATACTCAGCTTGGTTTATAAAGTAATACTCATATCCATATTCTTCAAAGGCTCGCAATTCTTTATCTGTTATGATCGGAAGGTCCTCTATCATTTCTTCAGTTAAGATTTTTTTAGTTTATTATTCCAGTTCCATTTCAATGTGTTTTCTAACCTCTTCCTTGTTTTTTGCTCGCACCAATCCGCTAACTCTCCGATGCCCCCCTTTGGGGATACGATGACCGCCAAATGCCCCAGGTTCCTGGAGCCATCTCACATCAGCACTGCAATGCGTGGTAATGTATCTTGAAGGCTTGTTTTTGGGCACTTCATCAAGACGATGAGGATTACGGTCGGGATGCTGCATGTTTCGACGCATATATGATAGATCCGCCTTGGCGTATTGCTTTCGCATCCACTTGTTTCTTAATCCGCTTCTGCTCATATTCCATATTTTTCCATTACTTCTCGTTCAAATTCCTCCAATGGTATTGCATTGTAATATTTTTCAGCCTCTTCGATTGATTTAAATTCAGGCGTTTTAGCCTTTTTCAATAATTTTGACCTTTTCTCGGCTTTTTCACACAATTCATCAATTTCATTCCATGCTTTTTTGATGTTTTCTTCGGTGAAATCTTCCTCTATGTAGAATTTCATCATAACAAATTAGTATTGAATGGTTTTCTTGTGGTTTTCTGCATAAAGCATCCTTTCATTTGCAAATATACTTGAAACATTGTATTCCATTTTCTACCCGTTTTTTGTGAATTTTCTAATAAAGCAACCGCTATGGTTAGCACCGTGTCGTCAGTGTAGCTACAATGTTTGTCAAACAATCTGAAATCTTCCGGTTCAACATCCTTGAACTCGTAAGGGGAGCCTATAATGTCACCGGCAATGGCTCCAATAATTGCATCTACTTTTGTTTTCATTGTTATCTTATTTTGATTTTATATATACGTCTATAGTATCTTCCCCCTGTTTTTTTCAACCCCAAGCCTGAACTTATTTTCATTTGTAAACAAAAAAGTCCGCCTTGTTCAGGTTGTCTTTGTGCCATCAAGTATATAGTTTTCTAATAAACATCATTCAAGCGATGCCATCCGAAAACTACCCAGAATGGAATCAACCACTCTTTGGTCGATTTTTCCTTTGGGGTAGCCGAGCTCTAACATGAGGATGACGTCGCCGTTGTCGGTGCCAGGGAAACGCCCTAACTTTTTGCAATGGACTATCCCTGTGAAATCGACAACGCGTTGCTCGTAAAACACCTCATCTTCGGGATAAAGGTCACGAGTGCCCAACCCCGTGTCGTCCAAATCCATCCAGGTCAGATCCATACCGCCGTAGGCATTCAGTTCCAGCCCCTGACCGCGACAGGAGATGCCATCGCCGTTCTCAGGCGACGGATCTTTGGTCATGAAAGAAGGGTACACAAGCCCGAAGCCGAAACGCTCATTGTAATAGGGGATGTAGCGCACTTCCTTGGACTGGCAGCCCAACAAGAAGAGCATCGACAAAAACAGCAAGCCGACCTTCAAGTGTATCTTGTCAAGTTGCTCTTGCGTGAAGTCCTCTTCGGTACCGTCTTTATTAGGACCAAGTAAAATCATGGTTCTAGTGTTTTATTATTCAACCCCTCTGGTTTTTTAAACGTTCTCTAACGGCTCTATACAATCCGATGATAAAGCCAGAGGTATAGCAAAAGGGCCAAATAATAATGCCGGTGATCAAATACGCCACGTCGTGAATAATGTTTCCGTTCATGTTTTCTGATGGTTTTAGTGTTTTACTTGTTTTCCTGTTTAGTAGAAATAGACATTTTTACCCTGTTTTTCAACCCAAAGATTGAACTATTTTTCATTTGAAGACAAAAAAGTCAGCCGTTTCAGACTGACTTTGTGATGGGAGGAAACACCGATTCACCACCTCAATCCGTTTTTTGGTAATTCTTTCCTGATGCTACTGTAATTATTGGGTGAGAAGAACCCTTTTCACTGATTCAGCAACAATTTGTTTCAATTTTACTTCGTTTATCTTTACATCTTGTTTTTACAACTCCCCTACTGTTTTCAACCAACAAATACTTTTTTTCTTTGAAAAACACTTCGATGTGTTCGATTTTCTTGACGACTACTTTGTTTTCGTCAAAGACGGCATAGTTCTTCAAGCCGTCGGGTTTCGACTGAGCTTGAGGCCAAACGTTGCAGAATACACCTATACTGTCTAAAAACGCAGCGGCAGCCTTTTCCGATTCCAAATTCACTTTCTTGCCCCCAACCAACGTCAAGCCCAGCCATTTTCGGAACTCCTTGCCTATCATAGCCTTTTCTTGCGGCACAGGCTTACCCAGTGTAGCTTCCGTGCGTTTTATGATCGAAGGATTCACCGGCTTTGCCGAAACAATATGGTTATCGTCGGTCAGCTCGGGAATCTCCACGGAATAAAGGTAATGATTTGGGGCTAAAGGTTGATAGCGAGGTTGCGAATAGTGAACGGCTGAGGCTTCCGACTCGGTCAGATAAACACCAAAACCAAACTTAATGCCGGTACCGTCACCGGCCTTGCTCAAGTCGAACTTCTTGAAAAGCTCAGGCGAACCATGATAACAGGTAATCATAATTCTATTGTTTTAGAATGTTTATAAAATCAAATACATCGTTGGGTAGCTTGTATTCCAGCTTGCCATTGTCGCGCAGCTCCATGAGCAGCCGGCCTAAGAGATTAGAGCCTTCATAAAGCCCCGATGCCTTGAGTTGCACACCATATGAAGTGGATCGTCTCTTGGTTTCGTCTTCCACAATGAATAATCCTTTACTACGCTCCAATTCATTACGAAACGCCTCACTTTGCTCAAATTTCACCGTCAACACAAACTTAAGCGCGTCGAGAAACATCTCACCCCAGTCGGGACGGGTGTAACCGAGCTTATCCCAATGCTTGGCTTGAACTTTGTTGTTTTTGTGATATACGTCTTTTATAGCTTCAGCATCGCGAAAGCGGAAAAGTTGGAAGAGTGTTTCCGTGTTCTTAAACGGTACTCCATTTACCACAACCATACAGGGTGTCATGTTGTGAAATATGGCCCATTCGTCAGTCGTGCTGCGAATAGGTGCACATTGCTCAGGTGGATAGGTAAACCACCCTGCATATTCTGGATAGTTGGTCTCTATGTGTTGCCTTACTCCCATTCTTCATCTATCATATTTATCATGTTATCTTGATTGATAATAATCCCAATATTCCTTGACAAAATAGACGTTCTCCATATCCTTCAGCGGTGCAAAGAGGGGCGCCATTGTTTCGATGCCGAGGTTCGCTTTCTTGCCAATGCCAACGTTTT
Source organism: Bacteroidales bacterium (assembly GCA_017537965.1). Classification (GTDB taxonomy): domain Bacteria; phylum Bacteroidota; class Bacteroidia; order Bacteroidales; family F082; genus Limimorpha. Next base: position 17,979 of record JAFYJV010000030.1, read on the forward strand.
CGATGACAAAGATGGTCTGAGGCTCGTTCTTCACCTTGGCGATCAGGTCGTTTACATCCTTCTCAATGACGTCCATCGTGGTTCCAATGATGTGGATCGGATAACCACTCATCGGGTAATGGTTGAAGCGGCTGATGTGGGTGGCGGAATACCCTTTCTCACCATCGGTGTCATCGGCATTGCTTCCATAAACCACCACGGTGTTCTTGCTCCATCGCCTTACCGATGGAGGGGTGACCCTATGGTTGCTCAATTGGGTGCCGTCGAAGGCATTGAGGATGTCAAGGAGTTCCTTCGGCAGATAATATGCTGCCTGCTCGGCTAGATCAACTGGAACGCCATAAAATGCAGCTGCTATGGATCCAGCCATGCATGCTACAGTGTCGGTGTCGCCGCCGTAGGAAACAGCTGTCCTGACCACGTCTTCGTATTCATTGCCTTTGAGGAATGCTATGATGGCAATAGGCGTTGACACTTCCGCTAACTCACGGTTGTAGTTCTCGTTGTCAGCCATACCGCGCATGTCGTCATCGGTCATGTCGAGATAATATCCGAATTTCGTCTCTATATGTTTTTTAATATCTGCTTTCGTCTTGCCCTCACGTACTAAAAACACCGATGCAGCGATGGCTTGTGCCGCTTTGATGCCTTCCACGCTGTTGTGTGTCGGGACAGTAGCTTCCTTCGCCATACGGAGCACCTCGTCGAGAGTATTGCCACAAAATCCAACGGGACCTATCCTCATGCCGCTACCATCACCGGTGCTGGTGCCTTGAACATTCTTGTCGCCTTTCAACCATTGCTTGAACGAGCGGCCGAAACCCGCTGACGGATACTTCTTCCCCCATTCCCAAAATACATCGGAATAGGGTCTCTCATGAAGTAGTGCGTCGGCTACGGCAATAGTCAGCACGCTGTCGTCGGTAAACGAACTATCCGCTCCGAACAGCTTGAAACTCTTTTTAGGACATCCTTTGGCGAACTCCAAACGCGAGCCAACAATATCGCCGATCACCGATCCGATGATTCCATAGATGCGATGGTTATTGCCTGTTTTCATGATTACTTGATTGTTGATAGCAAATATAGTAATAATACACCATTGTTAGATGTATTTTTTCCGTTTTTTCAGCTTTGTTTAGACCAGTGTTTTTTCTTTATCTCCAAGTCAATCCCTTTTGACGGCCATCCCATATACATATCCAGGATCACACTGATAATCAGCCACAAAACCATCAGCCAAGATAAAAAGGACAAGAATATGTCCTCTATGATTTCTTTTGTTGAAATGTATTCAAGCTCTCGATCGTATAAATAGAAATATTCGTATGCGAAAATGCCTGTTGCCGACAAGAGAACCCCAATAATATACCAAAACACAATGTTCGCCACTTTTTTCAACCCTCTATTAATCGGTGATGCATTATCTGATTATTTCCGTCGCCGCCTTTGGTTAGAGTTGGGAATTCCTAAAATCTCGCCACGGTATTTGTCCACCGTACGGCGCTCCACTTGATAACCCATGGCAAGTAGATCGCATGAGATGGCCAAGTCGCTCAAAGGCTTTGTGGGATTTTCCCCGTTAATCATATTCTTGATGATTTCTACCACCTCAAGCCGCGATACGGGCAAGCCATATTGGAAGCATCCCGCATCAAACAGCGAAGGGTTTTCAAGACTGGTAACATTGTTATCAAGAGTAAAATCCTTATGTTGGGTGATAATACGGACATTTTGCGTTGCCCTCGAAACCAGCGTTATGTCACAGCCCGCTTTATCGGCCACGTCTTGAAGCCCCATTTTTCGACAATGGGCCGGTACACCAGTGGCTACAAACCTTGCCTGCAAGGAGACACAAACCTGTATTACCCTGATCAGAAGATTACGGCTGACGGAACCATCATATAGGTCAAACAAAGCATAAACGGCATTGGGGTGAGGAAAAAGCTGCTGTAACAACTCATAATCCCAATCACGAACATAGCCGACGATGCCTTTGTCGCTTTGGCCATAATAGGTTTCCAAAACCTTGCCCGAAGAATCAAAGACGCATAATCCAACACCGGTAGCAGTATAAGAAGGTGTATTCGTCAAAACGGCCTCCTCAGCGTTGCAACGCTGCTGAAGAAACTCGATAATACGAACCAAGTCATCCTTTAAATCCACAACAAAATCGTTTGCTAGCCCATTATGGTTTATTGAAAAACGAACGGAACACTGTCCGTAGTTGCTGACGAGATTGAGACAATTGTCGTTGAGTTGGCTGTTACCAACAATCATAGAGTAAGTTTTCTGTTTCATAAATTTGGTTTAAGTCTAACGATCTGTTGTACAATAACTGTGCCGAAAAATACCAATAATTAGAATTTGGTTCTGTTTTGGGGGATTTTTATAAAAGATGATGGTTTTTTGACCAAAAAAACTATTTAAAACAATTTATCAAAAAACGGATTCTCAGGCATGATTTTTGATCAACAAATTTCAGCTAACCAATTTTTATGACCTTTGTATTAATAGATACCAGTTTATGAAACCTTTTTTCTTCTTATAAACGCACTCATGAAACCATTGTCGGTTTCCTATTCTATGTTAAATAAATTTTAGAGAACCGTGGGGCAAGATACCTTGCTCATTCTTCTAATGATATGGAATAAGGTAATGATCGAAAACCAACCAATATGCCATGAATAATTATCAATTAGCCGAAAAACACATCAACTTGGTTTATCAACTAAGCAGCAGTTTCATGAGAAGGAACCACAACAATCCCAGACTAGAATGTGACGATCTAAACGACATTGGATACACGGCCTTGTTGATCGCCTGTGAACATTACGACTCTTCCCTTGGAATTCCTTTTGAACACTATGCCTCAAGAACCATTCGCCGAGCCATGATCAAACAGATCAGCACGGTTTTCCAAAATAACATTGTTTATTTTGATGACAATGAATCACTCCAAGATCATCCATGTTGTAATTGGGACGCCGAAAACAACCATCTGCTCGAGACTCTGCAAGATGGCCTCAACAGTCTCACCTTGGGAGAACGACATCTCATCGAAAACCGTTTTGGCTATTACAGTAGTCCAATGAAACTCAAGGAGTTAGGAAAAATAATGAACGTCAGCTTTCAGGCGGTTGACAAGAAACTCAAACGCATTCTCAATAAACTACACCGTTACATTGACGAAAACCGTTATACTTATAGCAACTGTGCTTAATAATAAAACCTAAGATTATGAAAAAAAATGTATTATTAAACGATTTTGAAGACGATTTTGACTGTTTTGACAATGTTCCCAACGATTCTGTAAACACGCAATCCGTTCTTCCATTGTCTCAAGCCGCTTTGTTGCACATGACCCTGCTTGACAAACTAGAGGAGTTGATCAAGATAACACGAGGCTGCGAACTAAAGCCGGAGTGCTTGGAACAAAACAAAGAACTCATCCAATCCATCGCCGATGAGCTGAAACTGACACCGAGCCAAGTTATCATGCTCTGCCCATACATCAACCGTCCTAACGGCACCCTCGACACCAGTGATCTGCAGAACTATTTCGATTGTAGCGCCATCACCATTATGCGTCATGCCGACGACCTTAAAGCTTTGCAACGCCGTCGCTATTTGGTGAACAATAATAGTTTCCACATGGCAGACAATATGTATATAACAGAGCGAGCCAAAAAGGCATTGTGTAACAACAGCGGTCTTCCAGTTGTCAAGACATCGGAGTTGACCCCGATTGAGTTCATGAACATGTTCCGCACCATCTTGTTAGATTATGGCAAATTGCATTACATCGATCAGGAGGCGTTCGAAATAGAGGTTACTCAACTCATTGCCGACAACCCGCAGCTTCAACTTGTACAAGCCATTAACAACCTGAGAGTGTCCGACGGCGAAAAGATTGTCATACTTCGTTTCTGTAAAGCACTTGTTCTTGACGGTGAGGAGGGAATTCCGTTGGATTCTTTTGAAAACGACGTGTTTGACTTCTATGAATTCAGCACAGCCATTTTCAGGGGAGAACATCTTTTCGTCAAAGAGGGCTTGCTGACACCATTCGCCCAACACTCACTTTTCTCACGCGACATCTATGGCCTGACCCACAAGGCACGCAACATCTTCCTGTCGGAATATGACCTTCCAAGAGAATTCAATAACGAGGAAAGCTTTGAACATGCACACCTTATTTATTGCAAAGACATCAAACCCAAAGCGCTCTATTATTCGACGGAGGACCAAGGACAGATTGACACGCTGAAAGGACTGTTAGAGGACAAACAGCTGAAAGCCATCCGCAAACGTCTCGATTCGGCCAACATGCGCAAAGGCTTCAACTGTCTGTTTTACGGCCTTCCAGGGACTGGAAAGACCGAGACGGCACACCAACTGGCCAGGTTGACCAAACGCGATATCCTTCAAGTCAACATCTCCGAAATGCGCGACAAATGGTACGGTGAGACAGAGAAAATTGTTAAGGGTATCTTCGACGACTATGCCGGATTGGTGAAACGCTCCAAGCGCATCCCCATCCTTCTCATCAACGAGGCGGACGCCCTATTGTCGGTGAGGACCAGCATCGGTGGCAACAACCCGACCATCGAAAAAACCGAGAACGCCATCCAGAACATCCTCCTCGAATCCATGGAGAATATCGACGGCATCCTCATTGCCACCACTAACCTCACCTGCAACCTTGACAGTGCTTTCGAGCGCCGTTTCCTTTACAAGGTACAGTTTCACCAGCCTAGCACTGAGGCCAAGGTGAACATCTGGAAGAGCTTCCTGCCATCGCTTAACGAGCCAAACGCCCTTGTCCTGGCTTCCAGTTTCGACTTTAGCGGGGGCCAAATTGAGAACATCGCCCGCAAGGTCATGGTGGACCAGCTGCTCTATGGTACGTCACCCGACCTGGAGCATATCAAATCGCTCTGTGCCCAAGAAACCCTCTCGGGTAATCGTGCCCGTCAACGCCCGATTGGATTCAAGACGGACTCTTATCTTAGTGTCAATGATTCCCGTGGAAAACTTTTGAAAAAAAACACTTAGTCGTTGTTGCACGCATATACTTTTATATTATTTTAAATATTTATTTCAACATTTTTGATGATTTTATAAAAATAGTTGTATATTTGCATCGTCAAAATAACTAGTGATATGAAAGACCCCATGATTGAAATCGTATCGGACCCTGTCGCAGAGGCACGACGCTACGTGGAAAACGCCCAAACAACCTTGTCAACTAACGGAAAGTTTGACCCGGAAACCAATTGTTATCAAGATTCCAAATACGTTAAAGCAGCAGGACACTATTTGTGGAACGCTGTACTCATCATACTAGATGCGGTGTTTATGGTTAAAACCAAACATCATCCACATCCCGATATCATCGACTATAAAAAAGAAATAGTCAAACGCGACAAAAAACTGCTTACAATGGTTAACGCCGCCTACGAGACCATGCATATCACGATGGGTTACGATGGTAACCCGAGCAAGGCTGTATGTTCCGGAGGCATCCAACTCGCCAACGAGATCATCGACCGTTGCGCTGGATTGTTATCTATACCATCAGAATAAGGAAAGACCATTTACTTGTCATCAATCGTCCGGGCGATCTTCTCAATATTCAAGCTCCGGGCCGAGGCATCGATGATCTCCTTGTAGATGCCGCCCTTCTTGTAGATCTCGTCGGGGTCGCCAGACTCTTCTACGCGGCCGTTCTGCAAGGCGTAGATGTAGTCGGCGTCGATGATCTGCGAGATGCTGTGCGAGATGATGATGACGGTTCGGTCTTTTTTAATGGCGTCGATGCTGTTCTTGATCTGCTCGGTGGCGATGGCATCGAGACTGGCGGTGGGCTCGTCAAGGAAGATGATGGACGGGTTCTTGAGGAACATGCGGGCGATGGCCACACGCTGCTGCTGTCCACCGGAGAGGTCGGCGGCGTTGTGCCGGAACTGCTCCGGCAAGGCCATGATCTGATCGTAGAGATGCGACTTCTTGGCGGCATCGACCACATCCTCATGGGTAGCATTGGGATTGCCATAGAGGATGTTCTCCTCGATGGTGCCGTCGAAGATGTGGTTCTTCTGCAACACCAACCCGATGTTCTCACGGAGGTACTGTGTGTCGTACTCGCGCAGATCCACTCCGTCGAGGGTGATCGTGCCGACCTGTGGCTCGTAGAACTTGTCGAGCAGGTTGACAATGGTGCTCTTGCCTGCGCCGGAAAGACCCACCAGAGCCGTGATCTTGCCCGGCTCGATGCGCATGTTCACATCGAACAAGGCCTGGGTGCCGTTGGGGTAGGTGAAATCGACGTTCTTGAGTTCGAAGTTGCCGTGTATCTTCTCCGGCTTGTAACTGCCCGAAGGCTCGATGTCCTTCTCCGAATCGAGTATGCCGAAGAAGCCCTCGGCATAGATCAAGGCGTCGTTCACGTCGTCGAAGATGCGCTGTAGCTGGGTGATGGGCGCAATGACATTGCTGAACAGCATCACATGGTACATGATCTTGCCGATGGTCATGCCGGGATAGCCGATCAACACAAGATAGGCAGTGAGGATGATGACCAGGACGGTGCCCACCTGCTTGACGAAACTCTTGATGCCGTTGTAATAGAAGGCCACCTTGCGGGTCTTCATCTGGTTCTCGGTGACTTGATTTTGAATGTCCAGCTGCTTCTGCCCCTCGATCTGCTCGCGATTGAAACTCTTGATGACGTTGATGGAATCGATGATGTTCTTGATGCCCTGGCTCTTGGTCTCCAAATGGGAACGCATCTCACGGCGCCACCCTTTTAGCCGGCGTGCCTGCCGGTAGGTAATCCAAAAGTAGATCGGCACAATGCCCAAGGCCACCAAGCCCACATAGACGTTGGCGATGAACATCAGTATCAAGGCGAGGAGGGCACTTGTGAAGAGCGGCAACAGGTCGATGAAGAAGTTCTGCACCGTGCGCGAGAGGCTGCTCACGCCCTGGTCGATACGCGCCTGGAGCTTGCCCGTGGCGTTGTCGCCCGAGTTGAAAAAAGCCATGCGGAAGGTCAGCACCTTCTCGATGACACTTTGGGCGAGATCGCGTGAGACGAAGATGCGCATCCGTTCACCATAATAGTTCTGTGCAAAGGTGATCAAGGCAGAGAGGATCTCCTTGCCCAGCAACACTATCGAGATGACGGTGACGATGCGGATCGCCTGGGCGCCCCATTCCACACCGCCGGTCACCAAACCGTTGACCTTATCGACGGTCCAGTCGAGCACGATGGCGTTGACCTGAGCCATGAGGGAACCGACAAGGGTCAGCACCAAGGTAATGAAGACAAGCCATTTGTACGGCTTTACAAAGGGTTTGACGTTTTTAAAGAGTTGCCAGAGATTCATTTTAGTTGTATTGATTTGTATTTACTTCGTTGCTCATTCGGTCAAATACCGAATAAATACCATATTTAAACCGAAATAACTTTCATGATACATTGCTTGCAATCAAACTCCAGTCGGAAGGTGTTTTCACCGTGACGGAGATACAAAGGACCTGTATAGGAGGGGTGATTCTTCAGACACATCCCGTTGGCGTAGCGGATACAATGGTGGGTGGTCATCAAAGTCAAGCCCGGAACTTTGGAGAAGGACTTTTCCAGCGACTCCTCAATCTCTACGACTCCATGCTTGCGGTAAAACTCCTCCGCCAGATGGTTGGTGACATTGCCCAGATAGGACAGTGTTGTTTCAGGATATGGAACGGGAGATACATTCGTTGGGCGGGATGATTCCGATTGACGGCTATCCCGATGCTGTTCGATCAAAGACTCGATCATCTGTTCCACCAGGTTCCGCTTCATCTCGCCCAACACGGACGCGGGAATCAGATAAGGCTGCGAGAAATGCATTTCTAGGTTGACTGGATTGAACACCGTGTCGCCCCATTGCATGACCTTTTTTCGGATGTTTTCCAAAGCCTTTTCAGGGTTGGTGGCAGGAATTTTTTGAGTTGAGAGGTGAATGGTGAAAGGTTCAGCTCTCAACTCGAATCCATCGTCAGTTTCAGACAACACCAGATTTATTTCGATCTTGCGGTTGCCTTTCGAGGCATCGACCTGCCTTTGCCATTCGATGTCATAATTCCGATAGATTTGAAAACCTCGCGAGGCACCATGAGGACGGTTGGTAGAGACCTTGCAAACCGCACCCATACCATTCCGTACCGCACCCATACCAATCCGTACCGGATCCGTACCAATCCGCACCACGTCTGCCCTAAAGCCGATCAGCTCACCGTCGCCGTTCAGGAAACAGAGCCCGTCGCCATTATGTAATGGTTTATCCGTCGCAATTTCCAACTGTACGGAATTGCACCAGGCCACAACCCCAATGTATTCTCCCATCGACTTCGGGGTGAATGGCGAGTCGATGCCGGGCTGACGACCATGGATGAAATGATCGGTGAATCCGCGGTTGAACGATTTCTCGGGATTGACCTCAAACGACGGGACATACCGCGATGTGTCTCTGCGGGAGGATTGGATGTATTCCGGACGTTTTTCGAAAATGGCATCCAGCCGCTGACGGTAATAGGCGGTGACGTTCTTCACATAATCCGCATCCTTCAGTCTGCCTTCAATCTTGAAACTCGTGATACCTGCATCCATCAGCTCTTCCAGATGGGCGCTGTTGTTCAGGTCTTTCAAGCACAGCAGGTGTCTTCCCCTTCTCCCCGAGGAGAGGGGGCCAGGGGGTGAGGGCTCCAGTTCCCACGGCAGCCGACACGGCTGTGCACAAGCGCCACGGTTGGCGCTTCGGTTGCCTATATATTGACTCAAGAAACATTGTCCGCTATGGCTGACGCACAAGGCACCATGGACAAAAAACTCCAAGGGCACCGTGGTTTGCAGACGGATCTCGCAGATCTGGTCGATGGAGAGTTCCCGGCCCAACACCACTTGGGAGAAACCCACCGACTCCAAGAACTTCACCTTCTCAACGGTCAAGTTGTCGCATTGTGTGCTGGCATGAAGCGGGATGGGCAAATCCATCTGCGCCAAAGCCATGTCTTGCACGATGAGGGCGTCCACACCGGCATTCCAACAGTCCAAAGCGATTTGACGGGCTTGTTCCAATTCACTGTCATACAACAAGGTATTAAGCGTCACGTAAACTTTTGCATCAAACAAAGCAGCATGACGGCACAGTCGTTCAATCTCTTGAATGGTGTTGCCAGCCTTCTCGCGAGCCCCGAAAGCAGGTCCGCCGATATACACGGCATCCGCCCCATGGTTGATGGCCGCGATGCCCACTTGGACGTCTTTTGCTGGTGAAAGCAATTCAATTGCGGTAGTTTTCATGGTACAAAAGTAATAATTTTATACTTTTGCGTCAAAATAGCCATGATGAAAAAACATCGAACTACGCTCGTGTTGTTTTGTCTTCTTGCCGTTTTGGCCTTCGCGCCAATGCTGCAGGAACATCTTGGCTTCCCAAGAGTCAAATCCTTGGCCGGAGTCACCAATGAAGTGCCGTTCCCAAAACTGACCAGTACGACATACCGCAACGGACAGTTTCAGCGAAGTCTTGAGAAATATCTCCAACACCATTACGGCTACCGTCCCATTACGGTGCGTCTCTACAACCAGTATCTCTGGGATTTTTACAACAAGACTTTCACAAAAGGCAGCATCACAGTAGGAAAAGAAGGCTGGCTTTACGAGCCTTGGTTTGTCGAGGATTACTATCATGGCGGGACCTATACGCAAAAAAAAGACTCGCTATCCCTGATACAAGACATGAAACGCGAAGCCTTCCGGATCTATCAGCTACAGCATATCCTCGAACAATATGGCGTCACGCTGTTTGTTTGCCAGGCTCCAGGCAAGGACATGATTTACCCCGAATACCTGCCCGACGACACCGTCACCACCCGTCCCAAGAAAGTCAGTGCGAGAACGTTTTACGATGAACAGTTCAACCTGCTGGGCATCAACCATATCAACACGGAACAATGGTTCCTGCAAATGAAAGACACGGTGGATTTCCTGCTGTTTCCGCAGAAAGGCACCCATTGGAGCAATATCGCTGCAGCATACGTTGCCGACAGCCTCTTTCGATATGTCGAGGCGAAACAAGGCATCCGCATGAACCGTCTTTCCATCGGCGAGCCCACAATAGGCAAGTTCAAGAAACCCGATTATGACCTTGAGGAGCTGTATAACCTCTGCCGTCCCCTCAAGAAGCTGCCACAGCATTACGCCAAACTGAATGCCATCCCCGTCGCTGATGCCGTCAAGCCCAAGATGATCACCGTGGGCGACTCCTACTTCTGGAACATCTGTGCGTTTGTTCCAATGGACTCGTTGTTCGAATCGCATCCTTACTGGTATTACAACTCCACCATCTATTTCGATTCGTGTCACAAGACCACCAAAGAAGTTGACCTGGCAAAAGAACTGTTGTCGGCCGATGCCGTGATGCTGATATATTGTTCCACCCAACTCTACAACATGAGCAACGACTTCTGTCGGCAGGCCCTTGTCGCACTTTGCTATGACAAAGAAGAGCTGAACGAGATCCAGACGGAAGTGGAAAGAAAAATCAGATCGAACAATAAATGGCTGAAAAACATCGAACAACGCGCTGACAGATACCAAATGACTTTGGATTCAGCCATCGTTCATGAAGCCAACTTTGCAGTGACCCACGACATCGAGTCCTTCCTCCCCGCCTTTAAGGACAGCATCCCCACCAAACGCTCCAGTGAAGCGCACCGGCATAAAACCTCTATTGATAACTGAATGATTCGTATTTTTGCACTTTAATAGTTAGGATATGGTATTTAGCAGCAACGTATTCCTCCTTTACTTCATGCCAGCGTTCTTCTTGGTATATTTCCTTATGCCTCGAAAGACGCGGAACTATGTCCTATTGCTGGCCTCGCTCATCTTCTACGCCTGGGGCGCGCCTGAGTTCATCATACAACTGGTTGTCTCTACCATATTGAACTTCTTCCTGGTCAAGTGGATGTGCGCCACCCAAAACACCCGAGGACGCAAATGGCTCTGCTGCATTTCCATTGCCGTCCCACTCGGGCTACTGTTGGTTTATAAATACGGCAACTTCACCATGGAGAACCTGAATGCCATCTTAGGTCTGACGGGGCATGCGCCCCTGTCATGGAGACGTATCATGCTGCCCATCGGCATCTCGTTCTTTTCGTTCCAAAGCGTCACTTACACCTTGGACACCTACCGTGGCGTCAACCAGCCTCTGAGGAAACTGAGCGACTACATGCTGTATATCACCATGTTCCCGCAGCTCATCGCCGGTCCCATCGTACGCTACTGCGACGTGGCCGACCAGATTCGCCAACGCGAGTCGAGCATGGCCGATCGTCTTCAGGGCTTCTACCGCTTCGTCATCGGCCTGGCGAAGAAAATCCTCATTGCTGATGTCATTGGACTCTGTGTCGATAAGATGCTTGGCCCGGCCGCCCTTGATCCTTCACAAGTTGGAGATATCATGACCCGTATTGCCACTCTTGACACGGGTACGGCATGGCTTGTCGCCTTGGCCTACACCTTCCAGATTTACTTCGACTTCGCAGGCTATTCCGACATGGCCATCGGCTTGGGCCGCGTGATGGGCTTCATGTTCCCCGAAAACTTCGACAACCCCTACACCTCGCGTTCCATCACTGAGTTTTGGCGGCGTTGGCACAAGACGCTCGGCGCCTTCATCATGAACTACCTCTACATCCCGTTGGGCGGCAACCGCAAGGGCACAGGACGTATGTACCTCAACCTCTGGCTCTGCTTCCTGCTGTCGGGACTGTGGCATGGCGCAGCGTGGAACTTTGTCGTCTGGGGCGCCCTACACGGCCTATTCATCTGTCTCGATAAACTCTTCCTCGGCAAAGTGATGAAAAAGATTGGCACGGTGCCGTCGGTCATCCTCACCTTCATCACTGTCACGATTATCTGGGTCTTCTTCCGCATCGAGAACATCGGCCTGGCCTGGACCTTCGTCACCCGTATGTTTGCCTTTGACTTCAGCGGATTTGTCTTCAACGGCAACGCTTTGGTCTACACAACCTTGGCTGTTGCAGCGATCTTCTCGTTCCTCACCCTGACAGGATGGGGCAAGAAGTTGGAAAAGAAGGTTTACTACACCGACTATAGCGACCGCCAGCACATCTGGATCTGGATCATCGCCATTCTGGTGTTCATCTTCTGCGTAGCCGCCCTTAACGCCACAAGCTTCAGTCCATTCATCTATTTCCGCTTTTAAGCAATGAAAAGGAAGACAACATGCAACTTAACAAAACCAATTTAAGCCAACGACTATGAGGAAAAAACGGAACACCATATTGGTGATATTGGTCAGCTTGACGACATTGATGCTTTTTGCCCCGCTTTTGCAGCAAAACCTCGAACTCTTCAAATTTGAAGGGCTCTATGGGTATGACAAGCCGACTTCCAAACCAGTTCTTTCCTACGACTCTTATGTCGCTAGCGCATATCAGCAACAAGCAGAGAAATACCTCAAAGAAAACTTCGGCTTCAGGGAACCCTTGATTAGGATGTATAACCAATGCACTTATGATTGGTTCAAGACCACCAGCAACAACGAAATCAGCATCGGAAAGGATGGTTGGCTTTATCACACCGAAAGTGCTCTCCAGTATTATGGCAATATGGAAAGCTGGTTCGGAATGACAAACAGCGAAGTGCGCGAGAACCTTGCTTCCAAAGCTCGTATCATGTCAAAAGTCAACGCCATCCTCAAACAATATGGGGTACATTTGCTGACCTTCACCTTGCCGACAAAATCTTTCATCTATCCTGAACACTTACGATGGCAACCTGTGGGAGACACCACTTTCAACGCCTTCCTCTATTTAGAGCAACAGTTAGCCTCGCTTGGAGTGCCTCATATCAATATGATTCCTTGGTTCAAGCAAGTGCAGGACACGACTTCTTTCGATTTGTATTACTCCAAGGGCAGCCATTGGGCCGCTGGAGCATCGCTCGCCGTCGACACAATGTTGAGATATATGGAACAATTAGGCGGCAAGCCACTGGCGCAGATACAATTAGGCCATCCCTATTCCATTGATGAGATTCCCAACGAAGACAAGGACCTGGAACACTTGCTCAATCTTGCAGTCCCGCTCAAACATGAGCCTATTTACGAATATCCAGTAAATCTGCAAACTAACGAACGCACCGTGTATCCCTCGGTTTGGTTCGTGGGGACTTCTTTCTATTGGTATATGACACGTCGTGTCAATTTTGACGTCCTATTCCGCGATCGCGATTTGCTGTTCTATTACTCAACATTTCACACCGATAGGGAGCGACAGTCATTCCCTGCGGACAGTCTGGATTGGCTTCACGAATTGCTAGTACACGACTATGTGGTTTTCTTCCGTGATGGGCCACAACTTTATCATGATGGCATTCTTTTTCCAGGCAAGGCGCTCATCAGCCTTTGCATTGGCGACGAACGGCTAAAAGAAAAAACCGATGCCATTGCAGACAGCATTTGCGATGCTTGGCGGGCCAAAACGCATCACGACAGTTTGAATTGCTACCACCAAGCGGAAATTTTGTTACAACTGCATCCTGAAATGTTTGAGGAGCTGAAAGGCGAAGGCATACCTACTTGCCGCAACCCGAGAATTGGAGAAATATTGATTGAAAGAAGAATCCGCTCCGACCGCAATTGGAGTTTCATCCTCAATGCCAAAGCCATAAACGACTCTTTGGATGTGCGCGACCTGTTCAAGAAGGAAGCCCATAATGGCATAACCTACCAACCTTTCCTTCGCGACAACACTTATTTTACTACATACGACTACTTTGATTTTCTTGTGGACGAAGCCATCTTGGACATCCATAGAAGCCAAGCGGTTCCTGAAACAAAGGACGAAGTCTTCCAACTGGCTTTGGACAACATCAAAACGCGGATCCAACAACATGCCTTTGACGACGACACATTGATGACAATGGCTTGTGCAATGGATGCCATCGTCAACGAGCTTGGAAAAGAAAACAGCTTGGCATCCATCCGCGAAAAAGCGGAAGATTGGAATGTCTCCGTCGATAAAGCTTTTAGAATGGCAACCGTATGGTGCTATCATCATAGCAAAGACCAACAGAAGAACATAAGCGAAGAAACAATCATCAAAGCTTTAGAAGATTATCAAATAGAGCACAGAATGCGACAGGGTCAAGAAAGTTTGGACGACCTCACACGGAAATGCCACGATTTGAACCTGCCTCTCCGCTTAATCATCAACCGAAACATTGAATGGATCCGACAGACCCGAGTAAAGTAATATTTACTACTTTTGCAACCGAATAAACGAACATTATGGTATTTAGCAGCAACGTCTTCCTCCTATATTTCATGCCGATCTTCTTCCTCGTCTATTTCCTGACGCCGAAGAAGATCCGCAACTACACCCTGCTCCTTGCCTCCCTGTTGTTCTACGCCTACGGAGCGCCCGAGTTCATCATACAGCTCATCCTTTCCACCATCGCCAACTTCTTCCTCGTCCGTTGGATGTGCAAGGTGGAGAAACCCAGGGTGAAGAAGTTGCTGTGCGGCATCTCCATCGCCATCAGTATCGGGTTGCTTTTCTATTTCAAATACGGCAACTTCACGATGCAGAACGTGAACACCGTACTCGGCTGGACCGGCTTCCAAGGCTTCACATGGACCAAGATCCTGTTGCCCATCGGCATCTCGTTCTTCTCCTTCCAAAGCGTCACCTACACCCTCGACACCTACCGCAAGGTCAACGAGCCGATGGACAAGCTCAGCGACTACATGCTTTACATCGTGATGTTTCCGCAGTTGATCGCCGGTCCCATCGTGCGTTACTGCGACATTGCCGACCAGATCCGCAACCGCGAGTCGTCATACGCCGACCGGCTGCAAGGCTTCTACCGTTTTGTCATCGGTCTTTGCAAAAAGATCCTCATCGCCGATGTCATCGGCTTCCAAGTTGACAAAGTGCTGGGGCCGTCCAACTACGACGTGCTGACCTCCACTGAGCTCGCCGACATCGCAAGCAAGATTGGCGCTTTGGACAGCACCACCGCCTGGATCACCATCTTCGCATTCACCTTCCAGATCTATTTTGACTTCGCGGGTTATAGCGACATGGCCATCGGTTTGGGTCGCATGATGGGCTTCAAGTTCCCAGAGAACTTCGACAACCCGTATGTCTCCACCACCATCTCCGAGTTCTGGAGGCGTTGGCACCAGACCTTCAGCGTGTTCATCAAGAACTACCTGTATTTCCCTTTGGGCGGCAGCCGTGTGAAGACCGAGGCGCGAAAATACTTCAACCTGTGGTTCTGTTTCCTTGTCAGCGGCTTGTGGCACGGAGCGGCATGGAACTTCGTGGTATATGGCGCCCTGCAAGGCATCTTCATCTGTGCCGACAAGCTGTTCTTGAAGAAGTTCAACGAGCGGCTAGGCAAGATTCCAAGCGTGTTTTTCACCTTCCTGATCATCGTGTTGACGCGTTGTTTCTTCCGCATCGAGCGCATCGACCTCTCGTGGCTCTTCATCAAACGCCTCTTTGCCTTTGACTTCGCCCCGTTCCATTTTGGCGACAACCCGCATCTATATGTGACCATGTTGGTTGCGGCCTTCTTCTCGTTCTTCACCCTCTCGAAGTTCGGCCTCAAGGTACAGGAAAAAGTATATTTCACTGACTATAACCCACGTCAGCATATCGTGGCCTTCATCGTTAGTGTCTTTGCTTTCGTGTTCTGTCTAGGCGCCTTGAACGCCACTGGATTCAGTCCATTCATTTACTTTAGATTCTGATGAAAAGGGGTAAAGGCAACATATTCTATGGCATCCTCTTCGGCCTCCTGATGGTCTTCCTGTTCTCGTTCACTATACAAGAGCACTTCAAGCCCTTTAAGACCAAGGAACTGATGGGTTATTTCCTGAAACCCAACAAGCCAAAGTTCCGCTGGGAATGGTACAAGAACGGCTATTTCCAACAACATCTCGAGAAATACATCGCCAGCAACTACGGCTTCCGCGAGCCTATCATCAGGTTGTATCACCAATACTGTTGGGACTTTTTCGGAAAGGAATATGTGAGCTACATCCATTCGGGCAAGGAAAGATGGCTTTACTACGGCCACAACATCGAGGACTACTACGGCACCGAGATGTACCAATGGTACCCAGACTCCAAATCCGCACAGCAAGGCTACGAGCAGGAAGTGCGCCTGATGAACAAGGTAAGGGGCATCCTGGCCGACTATGACGTCACTGTGCTGACCTTCATCGCACCGAGCAAAAGCATCATCTATCCGGAATACCTGCCACAACGCGAGCACGACACCACATCGCTCAACGCTAGGGAGTATTTTATCAAGCGTTTCGGCGAGACCGGCATGCCTTGCTTCGACATGAACGAATACTTCCTTCGCATGAAGGACACCTGCTCGTTCTACCTCTTCCCGCCCACAGGCGACCACTGGAACTTCTCCTGCGTCTATGCCACCGACTCGCTGCTACACTTTATGGAAGCACAACGCGGCATCCGTATGCCCCACCTCGAATACGGCAACGAATGGCACTCGGAATGCCGCATCGGTGAGCCACAGAACCGCGACCTCGAAGGCGAGCTGAACCTCATGCGGCCCATCAAGTTCAACCCGAAATTCGACTACAAGGAACGCGACTATTGGCTCGTTAGCGACTCCACCACGGTCAAGCCATCGGCGCTGTTCATCGGCAACTCCTTCCTGTTGAGGACCATGGCATACATACCGCCCCAAGAGGTGTTTTCCGATTTCCAGTTCTGGTATTACAACAAGGTCGCCTACCAGGATGTCAATAAGATTAGCGACAGCGTCTCTTTCCTCAACCGCCTCGATTACATGCTCGATGCCGACTTCATCGTTTGGTTCTCGAGCAGCAGCCAGATGTACCGCGCCACTGAGGGGTTCGCCGAAGACGCCATCATACAGCTATGCATCGGCGACGAGCGTTTCCGCCAACGACAAGAGCAGCTCATCGACAGCCTCTTTCACGACCAAACCACGCACAACACCATCGCCTGGAACTATCCCGACTCGCTTTACAGAATCAAGCTGGAAAGCTATACGCTCGACCTGCTAAAGAAAAACCCAGAGGCCTACTTCCCTGAAATCGCGGGTGAAGGCATCCCCACGGTACGTAATCCCAAACTTTTGGAAGACGATTATTGGGCAAAACGCAACATCCGTCTTCAAATCAAGCGCGATCCCGACTGGATGACGAAAGTGGCCAGTTTTATGGTGGCACAAAACATCACCTTGCAACAGGCCCTGGACCAGGAAACGGAGAACGTGCTCTACGGACGTCCACTTATGCGCGACACCAAAGTCGGAAACAAAGAATACCGCGAAATCCTCATCAGGCAGACGGAACAGCAAATCATCAACTATAAAGAGTGGTACGACGTTGCCAAGGCAGATGCCCAAAGGCTAGGCATCACCATCGAAGAATCCGTTCGCAACCATGCCACCTATACCGTTGACGAGCAAATACGACAAGGGAAAATAACGCTGCCCGAAACCGACACTGTTCGAGAAAACAAATAAATCCTTATTTTTGCAGACTCAAAACTAAGCACATGGTCTTCAGCAGCAGCATATTCCTCTTCTGGTTTCTGCCCATCTTCCTCGGGGTTTACTTTCTCGTGGACAGGCGCTACAAGAATGCCGTTGCCCTCCTGGCCAGCTTGGTTTTCTACGGCTTCGGCTCGCCGAAGTTCCTGTTGGTGCTGCTGCTCTCCATCCTTATCGACTTCTTCATAGTTCGGCAGATCGACAAGAGCGATGACGCAAAGAGGCGGAAAGTGTTCCTTGTGTTCTCTGTCATCCTCAACATCGGGCTGCTGGCCTATTTCAAATACGCCAACTTCTTCGTTGACAACTTCAATGCCGTGCTTTCTGCTTTTGGCACGGCTCCTGTCCGCTGGACCAAGGTGGTGTTGCCCATCGGCATCTCGTTCTTCACCTTCCAGAAGATGAGCTACAGTATCGACGTCTTCCGGAAGACCTCTGCCCCGCTGAAGAACATCACAGACTATGCCCTGTTCATCATGCTGTTTCCTCAGCTCATTGCGGGCCCCATTGTGCGTTACAACGAAATCGCCGAGCAAATCACCGACCGCAGTGCCAACGAGACAGCCGACAACCGCATCCTCGGCTTTTACCGCTTCGTCATCGGTCTCGCCAAGAAGATGCTGATTGCCAATATCATGGCAGAGTATGTTGATCAGGTCTTCGCCCTGCCCACCACTGAGATTGGCCTTTCTACCGCTTGGCTGGGCATCCTCGCCTATACCTTCCAGATCTACTTCGACTTCTCCGGCTATAGCGACATGGCCATCGGCATCGGGCGGATGATTGGGTTCAAGTTCCCCGAGAACTTCAACAATCCCTACATCAGCCAAAGCGTGTCGGAGTTCTGGAAACGTTGGCACATCACCCTTGGAAGCTGGATGATGGACTACCTCTACATCCCGCTCGGCGGCAACCGCAGAGGCAACGGCCGCACCTACCTCAACCTTTGGATTGTCTTCTTCTTGTCGGGTCTGTGGCATGGGGCCGCTTGGACCTTCGTGGCATGGGGCGCCTTCCATGGCCTTTTCATCGTTATCGACAAGATGTTCTGGCTCAAGGCGAGCAAGAAAATCGGCAAGGTACCGCGTGTTGTCATCACCTTCGTCATTGTGATGATCGGCTGGGTACTCTTCCGTGCCGACACCATCGGTTATGCCGTACACTATGTGGGGGCCATGTTCGGCGCCAACGGAAGCCTTCCTGTCGCCTTCGTCAGCCCACAATTTGTCTTCACCCTCATCGTCGCGGCCTTCTTCTCCTTCTTCGGTCTCACGAAAGCAGGCGACAAGGCCTTGGACTTCTTCTTCAACCGCAAAGCCTACAACGTCGGTCAAACCATTTGGGTCGGCTTGGTGATGGTTTTGCTGCTCATCCTCTCGGCATCGTTCATCCTTAAAGGCAGTTTCAACCCCTTCATTTACTTCAGGTTCTGATGAAAACGTTCAAGAGAATATGGTTCCTCGTGCTGCTCGCGCTGCTCTTCCTGCCGATGACGCAGACCTGCTTCCATTGGGTAGATGAGAAACCTTTGGACGGTGCCTTTGTGGAAGCGAAAAAGCCCGTCGTCAGTTTGAAGACCCTGTTCAACGAGGACAACAATAGCGCCAACGGCGAGACCGTCCAAGACTCGCTGACGACATGGTGCAACGAGCAGACCGGCTTCCGCAAGTCGATGATACGCCTCAACAACCAGCTGCTCTATACTGCCTTCGGGAAAATCCCAGTCACCCATCTCGTGAAAGGCAAAGACAACAGCAATTTCTTTGATAAATCATATATCAACAGCTATATCGGCGAGACCTATATAGGTGAAGAGAAAATCAAATACATCACACGACAGCTCAAGGTCATACAAGACATGCTGGAAGCCAAGGGCGTCACCTTGCTGCCCGTCTTCGTTGTGGGCAAGGCCTCCTATTTCCCCGAGCTCATCCCCGACGATTTCATGTCCAAACGCCAAGAGACCAACAACTACGAGGAATACTTGAAAGCCTTTGAGGAACAGGGCGTCGAGATGATCGACTTCAACCGATGGTTCTGCGAAAACAAAGGCAACGAAGCGCATCCCATCTACTGCAACTTGAGTTCCCACTGGACGGTGTATGGAGCATCGTTGGCCATGGATTCGCTGGTGCGTTATATGGAAACCAAGACGCATCAAACCCAAGCCCATGTCACCATCACGGCGTTCGACTCCACCTATCTGATGGAGCAAGATGACGAGCTCTATCGCATGATGAACCTCATCTTCCCAATGGACCACAACACCATCTACCAGCCCAAATTCAGCTTCACCCAAGGCTATAAGCCCAGGGTGCTCTCCATCTCCGACTCTTATTGGTGGGCCATCTACGCCTGGGATGTGGCCTTGCACCAAAACCTCTTCTCCGAAGGCGGCTTCTGGTTCTACAACAAGACCGTCTATCCCAAACAAGATCCCATCCAAACCGTGGAAGCGCTCAACTATAAACAAGAGATTGAAAAGCAAGAGTTTGTGCTACTGGTCTGCACCGAAGCCACCAACCAACTCTGGCCTTACGGTTTCATCGAACGCTATCTGAGCGCCTATGACAACGTCTTCCGTTACAAGCAGCCCGAACAATACGATGCTTCCGACAACATTTATGCCGCCTACCGCAACGACAGAATCGCCAGCATCATCCAACACATCAAGGAAACGCCCGAATGGTTTGAGAGTGTCAAACAACAGGCCGAAGAGAAAGGCATGACCTTGGAAGAATCGCTTTGGGGCAGCGCTGAATACACTTATCGAATGAACATTGAACCCACAGGATACGTCAGATAACAAACGCTATGGTATTCAGCAGCAACATATTCCTACTCTATTTCCTGCCGGCCTTTCTGTTGATGTATTTCATCGTGCCATGCCGGTTCAGGAACATCGTGCTGCTGTTGTTCTCCATTGTGTTTTACGCATACGGAGCGCCTGAATTCGTGCTGATTCTGTTAGCTTCGACGGTGGCCAATTTCTATTTGGTGAAAGCCATGCACAAGGCCAAAACGCAGACTCGAAAGAAGTTGTTTTGCGCCTTGGCCATCATCTTGTGCTTAGGCTTGCTGGCTTATTTCAAATATGCCAACTTCTTCGTCGAAAACCTCAATGGACTGCTGTGCATGCTAGGCCTCAAAAGCGTCCATTGGACCAAAGTGCTACTGCCCATCGGCATCTCGTTCTTCTCTTTCCAGTCGGTGACATACGTCATCGATACCTACCGAGGAAACAACGAACCCATGAAGAAGCTGACGGACTACATGCTGTATATCATCATGTTTCCGCAACTCATCGCAGGCCCCATTGTGCGATATGGCGACATCGCCGCACAAATCACCCATCGCAACTATCGTTGGTCGGAATGCCTGCAAGGGCTCTACCGTTTCGTCATCGGCTTGTGTAAAAAGGTGCTTATTGCCGATGTCATTGGGACGCAGGTCGATACCCTTCTCGCCGGCAACCTGAGCGTTATGGACACTGGCACGGCGTGGATCACCATCATGGCCTACACCTTCCAACTCTATTTCGACTTCTCGGGCTACAGCGACATGGCCATCGGGTTGGGACGCATCATGGGATTCAGTTTCCCCGAAAACTTCGACAACCCATACAATTCCGCATCCATCACCGAGTTCTGGCGGCGTTGGCACAAGACGCTGAATGCCTTCATGCTCAATTATTTGTACATTCCGTTAGGCGGCAACCGCAAGGGAAAAGGGCGCACCTACCTGAATCTTTGGATTGTCTTCCTTCTGTCGGGACTATGGCATGGTGCCAGTTGGAATTTCGTGCTTTGGGGAGCCTATCATGGTTTATTCTTGGTTATGGAGCGGCTGTTCCTCGGCAAATGGTATCAACGCATCGGGAAGGCGCCCAGTGTCATCATCACCTTCATCATCGTCATGATTGGCTGGGCGATATTCCGCATTGAGGATTTATCACAAACCGCCACTTTTATCGGCCGTCTTTTTGCCTTCGATTTCGCTCCCATCCATTGGGCGAGCCAACCGCAATACTATTTCACCCTCGTCTTGGCTTTCTTCTTCTCCTTCGTTGGATTGTTCCCCTTCGGCAGGAAATGGCAGGACAAGGTTTTCTACACCAACTATTCCAACAAGGGTCACGCCATTGTTTGGCCTATCGCCATGCTGTTGTTCTTCTTCAGCTTGGCCGCCCTTAACGCTTCTGGTTTCAGTCCATTCATATATTTCCGATTCTGATGAAAAAGAACTTCTGCAAAATATTGTGTTTCGTTACGATGGCGTGTTTCGTGCTCGTCTTCGTCCAGGAAAAATGGCGGCCTTTTGAACCAAAGCCGTTGGCAGGAGTGAATTTCACTACCGAATTCCCCGCTTTTACGTTGGAAAACTACACCTCTGGAAACCTGCAACGCGACTTGGAACAATATAGCAAAGAGAACTTCGGCTTCCGTGAATGGGCAATCAGGCTTTACAACCAGTATTCATATAGCTGTTTCAACAAGACCTACTGTCACTTTATCGTCCCCGGGAAAGACGGTTATTTGTTTTATACCGAGGCTTTTAGTGAGTATTATGGCATCGAACCGCTTCATTTTTACAAGACCTATGACAATGCAAGGAAATGGGCTCGGAAAAACGTTGGGATGATGAACAAGCTTCGTTATGTTCTGAAAGAATACGGCATTGAATTCCTGTGCTTTATGGCTCCAGACAAAGCCGAAATCTATTCTGAATACCTTCCGTACCACGAGCCGCCCACTCCCGACGTCATTCACACGGCAGCCTATTACGACTCGCTGATGACCGCCATCGACTTCCCTCACGTGGAGATGACAAAATGGTACCAAGCCATGAAAGACACGGCTTCATTCCCCCTCTTCCCCAAGCGCGACACCCATTGGCGCTATTCTGCCGTCTTTGGTTATGACAGTCTTTTCAGCTACATGGACAACCTCAACCATTTCGGCATTCCCGACATCCATGTCAACAAGCTGATAAAGCTTGACACGATGTATCCCGAAAACGACGAACAGACCCTCAACCTCATGTTCCCTATCGGAAACGACTCGCCAAAATACCGTGCCGACATCACTGTTGACTGCGGTGAAGGTTGTCGCAAGCCCAAGGTGCTTTTTGTCGGCGATTCTTTCATTTGGGACCTGGAGACATACATGCCTTGGAAAGAAATCCTTGAAGATGTGGAGATTTGGTTTTATAACAAATCCGCTTTTGTGGGTTTCGAGAAAGAGAAACATCCCATCACCGAAATCAACAGGCTGCGTTCCATTTTGAATGCCGATTATGTGGTTTGGTATTCCTCGGGTTACCAATGGAGCCGCGCTTCATACAACTTTGTCGAAGACGCCCTGCTGCTGCTTTGCGTTTCCGACAGCCTCTTTGATGCCCAGATTCCATGGGTGATGGACAGCTTGCAACATGACGTTTGTGAAGACAGTCTGAGGGCACACGCCATCAAGACCCTGAAGAACAATCCCGAGCTTATCCCTGGCTTGGATGGCGATGCCATGCCGACCATCCGCAACACGCAAGCCATTGCCTTGGCGCAACAAGCCAATGCCATCGCCAACGACAAGCAATGGAACGTCGCCTTGCACATCCAAGCCTCAAGGACAGGCCGCCTTTTCGACGACATCTTAGACGAAGAGGCCGAAAACGTGTTGTCAGGTCGCCCCTTGATACGCCAAGAAATCCAAGTGGACACAGCCTCTATCATCGAATTTGAAGTCGGCAAGCTGATGGACCAATGGCGCAATAACGAAGAAAGCATCAAGTTCCTGGAAAACAAAGCCCAGGAGCGAGGCGTGACCTTTGAGGAGATCCTGGAAGCCGATGCCCGTTGGGTAGTCAACGAAAAGCTGGCAAACGGGGAACTGTTTTAATGGGTTTTTGGTCTGGATACCCAGACACGGCACTTACTCCACTACGATCTCATAAACCCTTCCCTCAATATCTGTCCTATTGTAAGGGATCAGCCCCTGCTCCCAGACGATGGGCGGCCACCACTCGGAATAATGGTATTCTTGGGTGACGACGCAACGCATCTGGTTGTTGGGGATGCTGGTAAACTGGTTGTCCATGTAACCCATCAGGCGCATGTGATCCGGGTCGGGGCCCAGTCTCCAGATGATCTCGGTGGGACGCCATTCAATCTCGTAGTAGTACCACGGCTCCTTGAAATCCTTGTTGCTCATCGGGGCGCGCTCTGTCAGGGCTTTGTAGAGCTTGTACCAGCGGAGGGTCTCGAACTTGTTGTTTTTGTCGTAAGGTATCGTGTCGATGCCCCAAGAGAAATACTTCGGCGAAGGCACGGCAAGGTCCCAGTTGGTGCAGCAGTACATCACATCGTCGTTCAAGGTCTCGTCCTCCACCACGCATACGGAATCGGCGCGCCGGCCATAATAGTCCTTTGGCCAAAAACGGGAAGCCTTCACGATCTCGATGTCAATCTCAGAGTAATGGTAATCGGGATGACGCACGGGGTTTTCGCTGTCATCGTTCTTGTCAACATAGCCTCCTTCAGCCTCGTCGTGACGGCGGTTGTTCCATGCGTGGTTATCGCTATAAATCAGCCAGAAAGCGTATGTCAAGCCGTTCCAGATGTTTTCGTCGTTGAGCATCACGGGGAACTTGATCTTGCCAGTGAACTTGCCGTAGGTGAAGCCCACACGGGTGCGGATGCCGGTGGATTCCTTGTGAAGGTCGTTGAGGTCGTCGTTGCCCGGGTTGATCAAAGTGATGTAGCTCCCGTCGTCGGCCACACGTACGGTTTGGCAGGGGGTCTTGGAGACCACTGGGTAGTTCCAATTCAGTTGAGCAGAATCGTACTTTACTTTGTTGGCTTCGTATTCCGCCCGGGTATAAGGCTCCTCCCCCACCACGTCTTGGATGACAGGGATGTTGCGCAAGGTGTATTGTTGGCTTATCGAGCTGAAAAACTGTTCGAAGAGGGCGTGTTGGTACAAGGAGTCATTCGTGCCGCATTGGCAACTTGTGGTGTCAATAGAATATCCTTCGTTGTTGACAGTTGCTCCGTCGATGAACACCCCTTGGTTGGCGGTGATCACGGCACGTGTCTTCAATTGGCGCTTGCTCTTGACCACTTTGACATGCTTTGAAGGATGCGTCTCAAACCAGCCAAAGGGGTTCACAAAGGCCCCGTTTTCGTCGGTGTTGCCGATATGTTGGATATAATCGGGGATCTCGTTCAAGCCCTCTTCGTCGCAAAGCACCAGCATGAAGCTGTATCTTCCCACGCGGGGATTGCGTTTCCAACGATGGTTGATGTCACCGTGGTTGCGATTTTCACTGATCACCCAAAGGGCATCGAGGTAAAGCTGTTGGTCAACAGTCACACCGTTGCGTTCGGCTTTCTCCACAATGCTGTTGTACCATTCAGGCACGTTATGGATGGCGTCAATGACCGACTGAACGTGTTGCGGATTGAAATTGTTTTCCGACAAGTCGGCGCCGTAGTATCTCTTTTCGTCACGAGGATTGCCCACTATGCGCAATTCATCCCTGACCACCCTTTTCTCGATAGGTTTGAAGCCGATGGCGACGTCTTCCCAGCTACCATAGAAATTCTCGCACGAGAGCGCACTTGTGTCGGGGAACTTATAGGAGTCGTTCTGATAATAGATCTTGTAATACCAGCCTTTTTTCGGGGCAATAAAGCGAAATCCGAAGGCACCCGACTCGACCTGCTTTGCCGAAGGAAGATAGATGCCGTCGGTCACCGCGTTTTCAAGGTCCATGTCAAGGCACACGGTGCGCACACCCTTGAAGTTGGTCATGGGACGGAAATGGCAGTTCACGCGTTGGTGGATGAAGAAGGCTAGCACAAGGGCGAGCGGCAAGAGCAAGATAATTAAGCGTTTTTTCATTGTTTCACGATTTTTACAGCCCGGCTGCCAACTTTAAGCAAATAAACACCACTCGTCAGGTTGAGGCTAAGGGACAGTTCATTGGATCCTTTGGCAATCATGGCGGATTGTGAATAGACCTTGCGTCCCAACAAATCGTAGAGAACGATCTGCTCACAGCAGTAGTTTTCAGCATCAATCAGCAGACGCAAGTCGCCTTGGGTGGGATTGGGGTAGCACAGAAACGAAACTGGACTATCCTCCAGCCCAACAATCTCTTCATAAAAGTTGTCCAGGCCATTCCGTATCCGTGTATTCAGATAGGCAAGAAAATTGTTGATTATGGTTAAATCTCTTTCCCATTGTTCCACATCAGCGGGAAAACCGAACCGACTGCACTGATTGGGTATTTCGGGCTCGATAGTCTCCCGCAACATATTGAAATAGTAATGAGTGTTGGAGTACTGGAGCCCTTCCGACATCAATTCATAAAAACGAAAATAGAAACGCTCCATAAAACGAGGATTCCTGATCAGCTTTCTGAAAAACAAGGTCGATTCAGCATTTGCCCAACTGTGGACACCTATCGAATCTATGGCATTGTTAAAGGTTCCACAATCCCATGCAAAACAGGAGTCACCGTCATAGAAAATCCACCGCCATTTTCCATCGCCCCGCTGCCAACAACGGATATTGTGTATCGGCCAGTCAAAATTGCAAGAATAAATCTCATAAATCCAATAGTCGATGAAATTATTCATGTCGATGCGCTCCTCCATTATCTCATAATCGGCTTCAGACGACATGTCTGCACTCTCGACCCACTGGCACAATTCCAACCAGTTTGTACTATCTCCATGATCCAATTTGTTCCAATCCTTGATGATATTGATTTCGTCAGTATCAAAACCATAATGGTCTTCTATATAATGCTCATCTGGAGTCTCCTCTATAGCATAGATCCCCCAATACTCCCCGTTGAGATAAAGCACTGATAATCGAAAAGCCAATCCGTCAACATCAAGTCCTCTGACAACACTCTGACTAAGAACGTCTTGTATTCCCGTTGTATTCCCAACATTACAGCAAAAAGGCCTTATGACCAAATGTTTGAAACTATTGTTGGGGATTTCTTGAAAGAAAGCGTGATTGAAACGCTTTTTACCATATTCTTCCCGTGCCAGGACTTTAAGATTCTTTTGCGGCAGCCTACGAGAAGCACCTCCATGGGTTCTCAGCCCAGCCCGCTGATTAATTCCCGTATTGTCGCTTTCATAAAACTCCACATTGCAACCTCTTTCCCATTCTCGACCTCTCTGATAATAATTACCGGAATTCACTGGATCCCACTGATGGATACCTGGCACAAAAATGCCTGTCTCAAAGTCAAACAAATCCAAAGAGTCGGCACATATCGAAACCACCGGCAGCCCATGCGTGTCGCAATCCAAGGCATGGATGAAGTAACTATTGGTGGCCACTTCGCTGATACAGCTATCGTTCTCGTCGAATACCGCGGCGCGAATCACAATGCAATGCTGCACCGAGTCGGGAACATACACCAAGTCACTAGGAGAGATCTGGATGGTGTAGATGTCGGAGGTGGAATAAAGGCTTTCGTCCAACAGCAGCGGCTCGGTGTAGCGCCGAGACTGTGCTGTTGGACGATTGCCATTAGTGGTGAAACGGATATGGTGTTGCTGATAGAAAGGGAAGATCTCCAATATGGGGGATTCCTCATAAAAACCGCCCGGCACCGAGAAGCAAGCCTTCTCAGCTGGCTGACTTGTGCCGAAAAACGGCAGCATCAACAGGGACAATATCAGCAACCATCTTTTCATTCCGTTTTCCCAGGAGTGTCGATAAAAAACTCCTGCGAGGTTCGGTTTTCAACTAAATTACTTTCCCCTTTTAGCCTTGATGACTTTTTTGGGGGCCGGTTCTTCAACCACCTCTTCAACCTCTTCTTCCTCACGGATGGGCTGAGGCTCGCTCTTGCGGATATCGAGCTCGTTGATGATGTTGGTGGCGCCAGCATACTTGTCGATGACGAAGAGCACATAACGGGCATCCACGTTGATGGTACGCTGGAGCTTGGGCTCGAAGTTGACGTCACCGCTCATGGCTTCCCAGTTGCCGTCGAAGGCCAAGCCGATGAGCTCGCCCTTGCCGTTCATGATGGGGCTGCCGGAGTTGCCGCCAGTGATGTCGTTGGTGGAGAGGAAGCAAACCACAAGCTCACCGTTCTCGTCGGCATACGGACCGAAATCCTTCTTCTCGATAAGGTCGATCAAACGCTTGGGAGCATCGAACTCATAGTCGCCGGGGACATACTTCTCAAGGATGCCGTTGGCGGTGCAGATGTAGTCGTAATGGACAGCGTCGGCGGGCATGTAGTCCTGCACGGAGCCATAGCTCATACGCATGGTGGAGTTGGCGTCGGGATAGAGGCATTTGTCGGGATACATCTCGGCATAGTACTCACGCAGACCCTTCACGAAGACATGGTCGTTTTCGGCAGTGGCGGTCATGGCACTACGATAGGCCGGGACGGCATTCATGATGACGTCGGTCAGTTGCTGGCTGATCTGGAAGGCATAGTCTTTCTTCATCTTCTTGACGTTGGGCTTGGCGATGAAGGCCTTGATGCTTTCCGGGGTGGCGAAGAGGGAGTTCTCATAGACGTAGTCGGCGAAAGCGTCGATGTCGCCCTTGAACTTCTTGTCGATGACCTTGCTGTAGAACTCGGGAAGCTCAGCCTCGTCGAAGGCGTTGCGATAGAGTTTCAGCATCTCGGCAAACATCTTGTGTTCCACCTTGGGATCGGTCTCGGCAAACATGGCATCCACATCCATTTCCTGAAGCTCCATGGCGGCGGCTTCCATCATCTCTTTGTCTTTACTGTCAGCAGCCATATAATAACCCATGAAAGCGGAGGCGTTACCCACAGGACCAGCCTGGGAGACGAAGTTCGGATAATAGACGTATTTGGCAACCTCGCCAAGCTTTCCGTATGCATCCTGCAGATTCGAGAGGGCTTGCTTGTATTCTTCCTTGTTGTTGCGGTTCACCCACAGCATGAAGTTGCTCTCGAGTTTCACCTTGGCCTCGCTGACCTTGTTCTTGCGGAGCATGGTGCATTGTCCGATGAAGTTCTTCCAGGTGTTGGCCAGACCGGCGTGGTTGTCGGCATACATCAGGTTGATGGCGTCGTCTTTCTGCATGAACTCATCCATCACTTCAAGCTCTTTGCCGAAGATGTCGATGATGATGGGATAGAACGTATCCACGTTGTAGTCGATGCCATAGCTCGACATGTAGCGTTCGGTGCTGCCCGGGAAGCCCCAGATCATGGTGAAGTCGTCTTGCTTCACGCCGTCGAGGCTGATGGGGAGATGCCATTTCGGCACCAGCGGCACGTTGTCTTTTGAGTATTCTGCCGGGTTGCCGTCCTTGTCGGCATACACGCGGAAGATGCTGAAGTCGCCGGTGTGACGGGGCCACATCCAGTTGTCGGTGTCGCCGCCGAACTTGCCGATGGATGAGTTGGCCACACCCACCAGACGCACGTCGGTATAGACTTGATACACAAACATATAATACTCGTTGCCTTCAAAGAAACCTTTGATGACGGGGTTGTATTTGCCATTTTCGGAGGCAGCTTCCTGCAGCTCTTTGATCTTGGCGGAGATGGCTTTGCCACGGGCTTGCCAATCCATGTCGTCGGTGACCACGCCGAGGACGTCGTTGGTGACGTCTTCCATGCGGATGAGGAACGAGGCGGTCATCTCGGGAGCGGGCAGTTCTTCGCCGTAGTTCTTGGCCCAGAAGCCGTCTTTCAGATAGTCATGTTCCACGGAGCTGAGCTTTTGGATGGCGCTGTAACCGCAGTGGTGGTTGGTGAAGAGCAGTCCTTTTTCGGAGACGATCTCACCTGTGCAGAAGAAGCCTGTGGGTTTCGGAGTGCTTCCCAGGCCCACGATGGCGTCTTTCAAGCTGTTGTGGTTGATACTGTAGATCTCTTCAGGTGTCAACTGCAGACCCATTTTCTGCATATCGACATAGTTCAGGCGCTCCACGAACATCGGGAGCCACATGCCTTCGTCGGCATACACTCTGCCCATCATAGCCATGATGGCGAGAGCAAATACGAATAGTCTTTTCATTTTATTTAAGTTAAATTCTGTCTTCTTACTTCTGACTTCTTACTTCTTCAACAAAACTTCCGGTCCCATCTTGAAATAAATGTCCGTGGGCACACCTGCCTCGTTGACGCGGTTGAGGTCGGCCTGCAGCTCGGGACGGATGACGCTCATGCCTTCGAGCCATTCTTTCACCTGGTTATAGTCGCCATTGCCTTGGCTGATGAGGATTTCGCTTGACAGACGTTCCACAGCGGCTTTCATCGCCTCGAAGTCGATGGCATAGAGGCCGTCTTCGGTACGCGTGAAAGCGCCGAAATCCTGGAAGAAGTTAAACTCCAACATATTGGCTTTGCCATGGGCGCTGGCGGCACCGAAACGCACGGAGCGGAAGATGCCCGCCATGAAGGTGGTGTAGTTGTCGATCATCTCGGTGGTGGTGTATTCGCCCATCTCGGAGAGTTTGGTCACGAGGTAGAGTCCCAAGATATCGGCCTTGGCCTCTTCAAGGGCGCTGTATTGGTTGCCCAGGGCTTCGCGGACGGTGCCGTTGCCGGTGATGGTGTTCTTGATGCCCATGCCATGGGCGGTCTCATGGAACATCACATTGGCAAAGAAGGCATCGAACTTGATGTGCTCCATCGATTCGGGGGTCATCAGCACGCTGGCGATCGGGACGAGGATCTTGTCGAACTTGGCCTGCATGGAGTTCTTCAGCTGAAGCTTGCGGGTGCCGCGTTGCAACTGTACGCGCTCGTCGTTGGGCAGGTTGATGGCGATGGTCTTGCTGTTGGCGTTGCAGTCGCCGGCATAATACACGGCATCGTATGCGGCCAAGTCGGTATCGGCACCGGGGACTTCCTTCTTGTACTCCTCGGGCACGGGGAGCTGTTTCTGGAGCTCCGGCACAAACTGGGCGTAACGGGCCAGCTGCTTGGTCCATTCCTGATCCTTGATGAGGATGAAAGCCTCGTGGGAGGCCTTGATGCCATAACGGGCGTCGGTGTAGTTCTCGATGGGTCCGATCACCATGTCGATGTTGTTGTTGCGGACATCCATCCACTGCATGTCGCTCTCGAAGTAGTCGTCGGTACGCAGGGCCTTGGCGCGAAGGGCCAGATAGGTGGCAAACTCCTCGTCACCAGCCAGCTCGGAAGCGTCGTCAAGCAACGAAGCGGCCTTCTTGATCTGCTGTTCGAAATAGTCGTGATACCACACGCATTTCAAGGCACCGTTCTCATCGCGGACGATCATGGTGTATTGGCTGTTCTTGTCGGGATCGTCGAAGGCGTTCCATTCCTCCTCGGTCATGTCCTGGGGATAGAACTGTGCGCCGGCAGGCTTCTCGCCAATGCCTTCCACAAACGACTTGTTGTCGTTGAGGCCGTCCCAGGGACCGTAGGTGATGCAGGCGAACTTCTGGAGGTCGGGATCGCTGATCTTGGCCATCAGCTCTTGTTTGTCGCCATAGTTCTCTTTCCAGAAGAGGTCTTCCATGATGTCGGCTGCCTCAAACAGCAGAGGAAGCATCTCTTTCTCGTTCTCGCTCAGATGGCTGATGTCGGAGGTCAGCGTGTATTCTGCATACTTGTCGATCAGCTTGGCTTGGGGTTTCACTTCGGTTTTGGGTTTGTCTGCGCAGGAAGAAGCCATGATGGCCACTGCTGCAATAATAGTTAAATGTTTGATTTTCATAATATTGCTTTGAATTATCCGAATTCGTTATTTAGCCGTGCAAAGTTACTTCATTTTTTGTATTATTGCAAATCATTTTATCACCATGAAAAAACGCAAGGTTCCGCATACTTTTGTCATCGTTTTTTGCTGCATTCTCATCGCCGCCATGATGACTTGGTTCATCAAGCCTGGAAAGTACGTCCAGGAGCAGGTGGACGGGGAGTCGGTGATGACATTTTACTATCAGGACCAGCTGCCCGAAGCATACGCCCATGACTTTCACGCCGAACCCCAGACCTGGCAGGTGTTCTCCGCACTTTTCAAGGGATTCGAGAAGCAGAGCAGCATCATTGTCTTTATCCTGATCATCGGCGGCGCTTTCTGGATCATGAACAAGAGCCACGCCATCGACACGGGCATCATGGCATTCTTACGTTTTACCAAAAGACTGGAACACAATAAGTTGATCCGAAAGATCGGGGTCAACAACATCATCATTACCTTGGTGATGATCCTCTTCAGCCTGTTCGGGTCGGTGTTTGGAATGAGTGAAGAAACTATCGCCTTCACGCTGATCATCATCCCATTGGCTATCTCCATGGGTTACGACTCCATCGTGGGTGTCTGCATGGTGTATGTGGCGGCGCACATCGGCTTCTCAGGTGCCATGCTCAACCCCTTCACCATCGGCATTGCGCAAGGCATCGCCGACATTCCGCTGTTCTCGGGCATCGGCTACCGTGCCGTTTGCTGGGTCATCCTCACCATCATAGGGATTGTCTTCGTGCTGATTTATGCCAACAAGGTGAAGAAGAATCCCACTTCGTCAATTATGTATGAAGAAGATGACTATTGGAGAAAAGTTAGGAATGAGGAGTTAGGAGTTAGGAGTGAGACCCATTCAGAAAAAACTCCTCACTCCTCACTCCAAACTTCTCACTCTTGGTGGGTCTATGGTGTAATAGCAGCTATCCTGGTGTTTTGCGCCATACGCTGTCCCATGACGACGATGAAGGTCGGCAACAGCACCTCTACCCTGCCCTTGTTGCCTATCGGCGCGGGGCTTTTCCTTGTCATCGGCTTCTTTGCCTTGCGCAAGTCGGCGGCATATTTCGTCTTGACGATGCTGTTCGGCACGGTATATTACCTCATCGTGGGTGTGTTGGGCTATGGCTGGTATATCATGGAGATCGCCACTTTGTTTCTCTTCATGGGCGTCTGTAGTGGTTTCGCCATCAATAAGTCAGCAAGCGACATCGCCAAGTTGTTTATCGAGGGCATGGGCGACATCCTATCCGCTGCTGTCATCGTGGGCTTGGCGGCAGGCATCGTCATCGTGTTGCAGGACGGCGGCGTCATCGACACCATCCTCTATGGTTTGTCAAAGTCGATGAGCAACCTTGGCACCATCGCCTCCACCGAGATCATGTATGGCATCCAGACCTTGATCAACATCGTTATCCCGTCGGGTTCGGCCAAGGCCGCCATCACCATGCCGATCATGGCGCCGTTCAGCGACTTGATCGGCATCTCGCGTCAGACCACGGTGATGGCTTTCCAGTTCGGCGACGGCTTCACCAACATGATCACCCCGACCTCGGGCGTGCTCATCGCCACCTTGGGTGTGGCCCGCATCCCTTGGGAAAAATGGGTGCGTTTCATCTGGAAATTCATCTTGGTACTGGTTGTCGTCGGGGCATTGCTGCTGATACCCACGGTGACTTTAAGCTTAAATGGGTTTTGATCACTTGCTCCATTTCGTGCAAGTATGGCAATTCTTCGGAGCCTTGCGCTGACCGAAATTCTGTTTGCTGCTGCAACTCACAAACAGCATTGCGACCATCAAAACCACCAGGGATAATATGATTCGTTTTCTTGTCATTTACCAATCCTCTCTAAGTTCTTAATTCTTAATTCTCACCTCGCCAACCAAATTGATGGATTCAAACAATCCGTTCCTTGTCTCAGCTCAAAGTGCATCTCCGTCTTGCCTTCCGACCGGTCGGTATGCACCTTACCGATCTCCTGTTTGGTCTTCACCTTGTCGCCGCGGTTAACATACACCTCATCCAGCTGGGAATATACCGTGAAATAGTCGCCATGACGGATGATGACGCCGATGTTCGACGCCGAAGGCTTGACCACGGAAACCACCACGCCTTCAAACACACAACGCGCCCGGGCATTCTCGGTGGTCACGATGTCGATGCCGTTGTTGGTCACGGTGACTTTGCTCGATACCGACGAGGCGTGTTTGCCGTAAGAACTCGATACCACGCCTCTTTCGACCGGCCATGGGAGTTTCCCCTTGTTGGCCGAGAAACTCGTTGAGAGGGCCTTTTCTGAAGGCGTGAGGGCCATTTTATCGGGCTTGGTGGTCTTCCCTTTGTTGGCGTTTTTGGCTTCCTTGGCGGCGCGCTCGTTGGCTTTGCGGATCTCTTCAGCGATGATCTTGTCGATCTCTTTCTGGAACTTCTTGGCCTGGGCTTGTTTTTCCTTGATGTTTTGCTGGATGTTGCCTTCCTTTTTCTTGAGTTGGGCAACTTGGGCGTTGAGTTCCGCCTTCTCCTTGATCATGACTTCTTGTTGCACCTTCTCATCGGCGAGCAGTGCCGCCTGTTGTTCCCGATCCTTGCGTTGCGCATCTACTTCTTCGCTGATTTTCCTCTGTGCAGTGGCAATTTGATCCATCTTGGTCTTGCGTGCCTCGGAGAACTGTTGGATATATCGCATCCGCTGATAGGCTTGGTTGAAATCATCCGAAGCAAACAGGAACTCCAACTGATCGTAATGGTTTCGGTTCTTATAGGCAAACTCCACCATCTTGGAATACTCCTGGCGCAGTTTCTTCAGCTCACTGTTAAGTGATTGGATGTTGGCTTCGCCTTTGGAGATGCTCTTCTCCAACACCTTGATCTGCTCGTTGTAGGCATTAATGAGTTTCTGTCGGTTTTTGATTTTCTTTTCGGTCAACGACACTTGGTTAAGTGTGACCTCTTTGCTTTTTGAAGTCTCCTTCAGCAGCTTGTTGGCGGTGGCAATTTCGTTTTGAATGGTCTTGATTTCCTTTTCGAGCGATTCTTTGGTGCGTTGTGCATAGCCACCCAAGGCAAGGAATAGCGCCAACAGCAGAAGCAGTCCATATCGCCATGCCATCTTCATAGTTTCCTCCTTTCGTAACGGCTGTTGATCTTTATCGGGAAGGTGGTCGGCTCGTCCCAGTGGATGTCGGAATAGCGGATCTTGGCGGTATAGGGGCCGAATTGCAGCTCCACTGGCTCGGTGCCGCCTTTGCCCAAGAGCAAGGACTGGCTTTCGCGAAGGGTGAGCGGCAGCTGCAGCTTTGCCATCACCGTGTCTAGCGGCTCGGCGAGATATGAACCATCGAGGCGGTTGAGCAGGATGACCGAATCGCAGGTGATGAGGGTGCGAACCGCCTCGATGCCCATCATGGCAGAGGCAGAGATCCATATCGTGCTGTCGCGGCGCATCCTGAGGATCCCACTGACGTTGTGGTATTCCAACCCGGGAGCGGCGATGTCCATGTCCATCTTGGCCGTAACCCATTGGTAGGTGGCCTCTGGAGCCAGAGGAGGCGTGAGCTTCTTCTTGGAGGCACACGACGCGACCAGCAGCAAAGCCGATGCGACAAGCAAGATACCGATCACCTCTCTCCTATTCATTTTCCAAGGCTTTGGCTTTGTTACGGTATTCTTTGGCTTTCTCGACCTTGTTCACCTTCTCGAGGATGTCGGCATAATGGTGATAATAGGTCTTGTCGGGGGTTTTCAACAGCTTGATGGATTTTTCCATCTGGGCTTCGGCGGCTTCATATTCCCCTTTTTGGTACAGCACCCAGGCATAAGTATCCAAATATACGGCGTTGTTTGGATCCAATTCCACGGCATGAAGCGCCATCTCCTTGGCTTTGTCGAGGCTTTCCTTTCGCAATGAGAGGTAATAGGCATAGTTGTTCAAGACCAAGGCGTCGTCGGGATTGTAGCTCAACACGCGGTCGTACGCCAGAAACGCCTTCTCGGTCTCGCCAACGGAGTGATAGAGGTCGCCAAGATAGCTGTCGAATTCGGCCAACAGCTGTTTCTCGGTGACGAACTTACGGCCTTTCTCGAAATAGGAAATTGCCTGCTCGTCCTGCTTGTCGAGGGCAAATGAAATGCCGGCAAACCAATAAAACACAGGCTGTGTAGGATAGAACTTCAAGGCTTGCAGGGAGTGTTTCATCAAGGAGTCGTTTTCGCGCAAAGGAGCATCGCTCAGCACCAGATACTGGAGTGCGGCATAGTTGCTTGGCTCGAATTGAAGCGCCTTCAGCGACATGTCACGGCAAGCTCGGTAGTCCTCGTGATTGATATGGTAAGAAGCCAGGACAAGATAGCCCATCTTGTTGTCGGGATAGTTGTCAAGAAAGGCTTGTCCCGCCCTTAACGCCTGCTGATCAATCTTTTCCGTCGACTGGAACTTGTTGAACCAATACTCGTAGATGTTGGCCTTGGTGTTGAAGTCGAGGTTCTTATTGTTGATGGCCGCAATGAGCTCATCGAAAGCCTTGTCGAGATCGCCTTTCTTCTCATAATATTCCAAAAGGGAGATGTTGATGTAAGGATCGTTGGGGTCGATCGTCTTGATCTGCTCATACACCTTGGCAGCTTCCTTTTCCTTGCCGTTGTCCATGTAGTACTTGGCCAGCATGTTATAGTAGCGGGTGTCCTCGGGGTTGTCGTCCACCAGTTTTTGAAGCTCCTCGATCACGTTCTTGGTCTTGCCTTGGCGTTTGAAGATCTCAATTCTCTGTTCGCTGACGATGGGATTGCTGCCCGTTTGTTTCTCTAGCAGGTCGAGTTTCTGAAGCGCCTTGTCGTATTGTTTGCTGAACAGATAGACGTCAATCAGCTCGCTGAGCATGTCGAGGTCGTTGGGATATTTGGCTGTCAGGGGCTCATATATCTTGATGAAATCGTCGAACTGCTCATAGTTTCGATAGAAACGCGCCAGTCGCATCTGGTACCATTTGTTGTCGGGATCGATCTCTGCGGCTTTCTTGATCACCGTGAAGGCGTCGTCCACTCGGCCCATCTTGACATATTGCTCACTCAGCTCGAACATGCTGGCAGCATCATTGGGCATGTATTTCAAGGCGTCTTCGAAGTGTTTGATGGCTCCTTGACCGTCTTCCTTGTATTTACACTCGATGCCTTTTGAGAACTCAAGGGCGTTCTTTCTTACATCCACCTGCGAAAACCCCGCAATGGATATCATCAGAAGTATTATGATAAAAAATCTCTTCATCGCTCAATTAACTTTGTTGAGGGCTTTGCCGTTCTCAACTTTTTCCAGTATGACCAAATCCACCTGCCCCGCGTTCCGTTTCTGAAAGCGTTTCCACTTGAATCGGCTCTGACTGCTCGCATTTGGCAAAGACCATCTGGGCAATGCGGTCACCGCTGTTGATGACAAAAGCCTTGTCTGACAGGTTGATCAAAATGACGCAAACCTGGCCGCGATAATCCGCATCGACAGTCCCGGGGCTGTTGAGCACGGTGATGCCGCTCTTGATGGCCAAGCCGCTGCGCGGACGCACCTGCCCTTCATAGCCTTCGGGAATCTCCATATAAAGACCCGTTGGAACCAGGAAACGTTGCATGGGCTCAAGGGTGACGGGGCCTTCGGGAAGATAGGCGCGAAGATCCATTCCAGCGGAATTCACGGTCTCATAAGACGGCAAGGGGTTATTGGATAGGTTGACGATGGGTAATTTCATATTTCAAGATTTCAAGATTTTGAGATTTTTCTTTTGACAATACCGAATACGCCTTTCACCAGGTCCTTCTCCATCCAGCAGATGAACGCGAAGAAAACCAGCAGCATGCCCGTGTTGATGACCAAAGTCCATGCCGTGCTTTCAACGTGAATGTATTGCTGCGCAAAAAACAAACCTATGGCAAGGGCGAAATAGAGTAAAGCGGACTTCAAATTATAGGGTATCGGGGCTTTCTTCTGACCGACGAAATACGACAGCACCATACAGGTGCCATAGCCCGCGAAGCCGCCCCAGGCACAAGCCATATAGCCATATTTGGGCACAAAGATGAAGTTGATGGCCAGCAGGACCGCACAGCCGATGGCGCTGAAGATGGCACCCCACCAAGTCTGATCGATAAGCTTGTACCAGAACGAGAGGTTGAAGTAGATGCCCATGAAGATCTCAGCCATCATCACGATGGGCACCACACGCAGGCCTTCCCAATAGTCGCTCTTGATGATGTGTTTCAGGATAGGCATGTACATCACAACGGCGAGGAAGGCAAACAAGGTGAAGATGATGAAGTACTTCATCACCTTGGCTTGGGTCTCACGGTCGGCGATGTCGCGCTTGCCACCAAACACAAACGGCTCGTAGGCATAGCGGAAGGCTTGGGTGATCATCGCCATGATCATCGCTATCTTGACACAGGCACCGTAGATGCCAAGCTGTACTTCACCGTCTTTGCCAGGCACGATAAAGCGATAGCAAATCTTGTCGGCCACCTGGTTGAGAATACCGGCCAGACCCAACAACAACAGGGGCCAAGTATAGTTCAACATCTGTTTCAGTAGGTTGCGATCAAGACCGTAACGCAACTTCTTGATCTCAGGGATGAAGCCCAGCGTGATCAAGCCCGTGCAGATGAGGTTGACGATGAAAATATAACCCACCTGATAGCTGTTTTCGTACCAGCCCATCAATGCAGGATGGCTTTCTTTCAAACCGGGTGCAAGCAAGAAAATGAACAAGTTGAGTCCGATGTTCAAGATGATGAACAACAACTTCAAGGTTGCAAACTTGATGGCACGATTCTCATAGCGAAGACGGGCAAACAGAATGGCTTGAAAAGCGTCCAAAGCCACAATGATGGCCATGATTTCTACAAACTCGGGATGGGCGGCATAGTCCAAGGCACCGGAGATGGGTTTCAAGAAGACGCTCACCAGCCCTACAAAGACCAAGGCCACAAACCCCACGGCCAGTCCCGAGGTAGAGAAAGCCTTGTCGGGATTCACATCGTCTTTGTTGGAGAAACGGAAAAAGGTGGTCTCCATGCCAAAGGTCAAAATGACAAGGAAAAGGGCGGTGTAACCGTATAGATTGGTCACGATGCCGTAACCTCCCGACTCGGCAGCGATCTTGTAGGTATAAAGCGGCACCAGCAGGTAGTTCAAGAACCTGCCGATGATGCTGCTCAATCCGTAGATGGCGGTCTGTTTCGCAAGGGATCCTAATCTGTTTTCTGCCATATCCATTATTTGAATTCAGAAACGCAAAAATATGAATTATATTATTTCGGCAACTTGATAACAAACTCCGTCCCCTCTCCTTCCTGGCTTTCGAAGGTGATGGTGCCTCGGGCGGCTTGTATGATATTATATGCCAACGAAAGTCCAACACCTGAGCCGCCCGACTTGGTGGTGAAATTGGGAAGAAATATCATCTTCTTGTCTTCTTCCTTAATGCCTTTGCCGTTGTCCTTGATGGAAATGGTGTATGCCGATTTGGTGGATTGCAGCGTCACTTCTATCCGGCCGTCAGGCTTCAAGCCAATGGCTTGTGTGGCATTTTTGATGATATTTCCTATGGCACTGTTCAGATGGGTCTTGTCGCCGTTGAAGGTGTGGTCTTTCGACGGATCATAGTTGTATGAAAACGAGATGTTTTCAGCGTTGTCATAAAGGTTCACCAAGTTACCGATCAATTCGGCCAAATCCAGAAGTTGGGGATGGCTTTCAGGCAACTTGGCATAACTTGAGAACGACGAGGCAATGTCGGATAGGGCGTCTATCTGTTCTATCAAAGTGGCAGAAGTGCGTCTCACCCTATCATCAAGATCGGGAGCACCGTTTTCCATGCTACGTTGTAGCAACTGTACACTCAGGCGCATGGGTGTCAGCGAGTTCTTGATCTCATGTGCCACTTGTCGCGCCACCCCACGCCATGCCGATTCGGCGGTGGTGCGTCTCAGCTCTGCGGCGCTCTTTTCCAGTTCCACCACCAACTGGTTGTACTGACTGACCAAGGCACCAATTTCGTCGTTGCTCTTCCATTCAAGCAATTCATTCGACCTGTTGATATCGATTTGTTGCATTTTCTCTTGGAGTTGAACCAAAGGACCTGTGACACTATGCGTGAGCAACAATATCAAAGGTAGGAAGAATAGGATGATCAGCAATATGATGTTGATATAAGTCAAAATAAAATTCACGATCTCGTCACGAAGTCCCGACTTGCTCGAAAAATAGGGCGTGTTGAGATAAGCCATGGTCTTGCCGGAATCGTCTAAAATTGCCATATAGGCCGATTGATATGAAGCGTTTCCAAGATGTTCGGTTTGAATGAAATACAATGTCCTCTCCCCTTGCATGTTGTGGAATGCCTCTGCATTCATCAACGAAGCCTGAAGATGGAGCTCCTGAAGTTCTGGACATGTCGTGGACAACAGCTTGCCATCGAGTCCATATAGGTTGATGTCGGTATAGAACATTGCCGAATAGTGCCATAGTATTCGATCCAACTCATAATGGGAGCTCGGCTGCTTGAGGATAGAAAAATCAACCCCAGAGGTAAGGTCTTGTTGCAAAGAGCGGGTG
Source organism: Bacteroidales bacterium (assembly GCA_017537965.1). Classification (GTDB taxonomy): domain Bacteria; phylum Bacteroidota; class Bacteroidia; order Bacteroidales; family F082; genus Limimorpha. Next base: position 57,965 of record JAFYJV010000030.1, read on the forward strand.
CGTTCGAAATGGAAATCACTCGCCTTTTGGTTGTAGATACCACGCATATAAAACGCTGAGACAGGACCCACCAATAGAAAAGAAATACCCAAGGCTACCAATACAATCATTTGAAACTTGTTGCTCAAAGTGCCGGAAAAAGAATGCTTGTGATTCAAGCCACCCAAAAAATAGATCAACAAATAGAGGATCAACAAGAAGAAGAAGAAAAAGGTAAACGGAACAGTCGTATCCATCCAACCTCGACGATTCACGCTAATGGCAATGACCTTGGAGCTATCCGCTTGATAGGCATAGTGCTTCAACAGGCGTCCATAGCTGAATCCATTGATTTGATGCTGATAATCAGAAAGATAGTTTGGATAAACATACGATCCGTATTTATAAACCAAGATGCTGTCTTGATAACAAGCCACCGATGAGTTGACGGGCACTAAACCTGTTGTTTCTTTCAACAGCCTTGACAAACCAAAACTAGGAGGAGCCACTGGTTTGGAGAACTCCAAGAACAAGTTGCAGTCAGTCACACTATCGTTGACAAGGATATTGATCATGGCAAGATAGCTGGGATCCAAAGTGTTGTAATCGAGGAAACAAAGCCCTTCTCCTAAATCAATGCCATGATTTTTTCCAACTTTATCTTGGAAAAAGCCCATACAGTCGGACACCAAACCCAGAGACGGCACTTCCAACTCTACCCCAGGTTGACACAAGGTGAGTTTCACCGTGTATTGGTTCATCAACGAATCGAACATGAAGTTGCGCATATAGTCCTCGGCTACCTCTTCCATGATGTCGTCGGAAAGCACGGTCGAGAAAAATGTCGTGTCGTGCTGTGCTACATTGAGAAACTTTAGATAGGAGGATTCAAAATCCGGATCCCGTTCGTCAGCCAAAGCGATAGCTAATTCTTGAATAGTTTGGTTTTCATTTCGGGTGTATTCATGATTGTAAAGATGTGTCAACAAGAGGCTCCATAACACTATTTGGAACACCATAAACAAAACGTCGCCAAAGAAATGGGAACGCGATGCCGCCACACAAAAGACCAAGATCAACAAACCCAACAACGAAGTAATCCAATGGAATTCGAATACGAAAGAGGCCGACAACAACAGAACCACATATACGACTATGAGTTTCCACAACTGAGTGCCTTCTGGGAAAGAACGTTGAAACAAACTCTTGATTCCCAATAAGATCAAGATGAAAAACAAGAAAGCGACAAAATAGATGAAAAAAGTAAGATCAATCGAAATATTAGATGGAATAAAAAAATGTCGGGCAAATCCAAAGCGGAACAAATACTGGAAGCCTATCACAAAAGCAATAAAAACACCAAACAAGAACAAGATTGGTGGGTAAGGATTTGAAAATTTAGGAACGTTGAAAAGATGGTGCTTTTTCAAATATAATGACCTGAATATCAACAAAAAGACACATAAGACCACCACCAAAAGACTAAGATAACCCCAAATCGGGTTGGTAAAACCCAACCATGAGGCATCGCTCAAACGAATCGAAGAAAGCTGATTTCCAGAACTGGAATAAATCGGAAAGACATCTTCGGAGACAGAAAGATCAGATTTCAACGATAAGTTAGAACCAATGGAAGAAAAAAGGTAACAAACATAAGGACTTGAGGAGGTGGAGGAAACAAGATAGGTGGTGGAATAAAGGTCAAGAAGGGTATCACAATCAACAGAAATCCGCTTACGAAGCCGACGTGGTTCAACTTGATTGGCATTCCAGTAGATCAAAGAGTCGCCTTCAAACACGTAAATCAAAACCCCATCAGGTAAATTCAATTCAGAGAAAGAAGCGTTTTTCAAAGAAGCTCTCTCATGAAAAAGTTCATCAACTCGCAACTTAGACTGTTGCAATAAGGATTCAGTGCGATAAACTTTGGATTGAATACGTTTGGCAACCCAACGTTTTGAAAACTCAGAAAAAGAAAAGACATGTATCAAAAAAAAGACGACACTAACAAGAAGGCAACACCAAAGTGTCCATTTTATCCAATTCTGTTTGATTGATAGAGCCATAAAAAGTTGATCTATAATAATTTATGAAAACAAGCAAAATAAAGACAAAAAATAAAAAAAACGGGTCACGGGTCAAAATTAAACAAAAACGGCTTAAAACGAATAAAAATAGGCAAAAAATAAAAATACCGAATTTACATCTTGGAAAAACGGTAAACCAAACTTGAATACTGTTTTGAACGGTATGCGCTAATATTGGAGCAAAGACCGCGCCATAGACCTCGTACCAAAGGAAGAGAATGATGAAGATAAGACTCACTAAGATATGAAATATAATATGAATCCCATCTAAGTTTTTGAATATCAATCGATTTGAAATTAGATTCAGAAAAAATCGATTGGATACTTTCAGATGAAAAATGATTTAAATGCCGAGGGACATCCCAAGCAGCCCAATGTGCTTTATAGTAATAGGCATCATAAGACTTGAAATTAGGCAAAGCGATCACGAGCCTCCCTCCAGGTTTCAATAATCTATTCAGCTGGTCAACTTGAAAATGTAGATCTTCTACATGTTCCAACACATGCCACATGGTGATCAGATCAAAAGAAGAGGAAGGCAAGGTGGCATAATCATCAGGACACAAAGGATAGAAACCAAGGCGCTTTTGAGCAATGGCTTTTGCATCAGACGAAGGTTCAATACCTTGAACATGCCAACCTTTCTTTTGAAGTGCAACCAAGAAATCACCCACACCGCAACCAATATCCAAGGCAGATCCAATCTGTAGATTAGCGGTGGCAAGTTTGATTTTTCGACGGATATTGAAAGATTTTACTATTTCATAAATACGAGGAATCAATCCTGTTTTGTTTTCTTGATGACTAAAATATTGCTCAGACTGGTAATAAGAACCAAGTTTGTCGGATTCAGGACGAGGAACCGTGAACAAAAGATGACAATGGTCACATTCAAAAACAGAAAAATCTTCCATCGTGAGAAAGTAATCTTTCAGTTTCAGATATTCATGTTCAGAAGGAGTTCCACACCAAGGACAATTATGCATTTTTATAAGGTTTTCACGTGAAACAATTTGCTATCTTCCTAAGAATATGGCTAATACGGAAATATCAGCAGGAGAAATACCGCTGATGCGACTCGCTTGCCCGAGGTTTTCAGGACGATATCTATTCAGCTTTTCCCGAGCCTCGAAGGAAAGGGAGTGAAGCGAATGGTAATCAAAATCAAGAGGCAGTTTTACATAATCCAAACGATTCAGTTTTTCGGCCAAGTCATACTCTTTTGTAATATAACCATCGTACTTAATCAAAATCTCTGCTTCTTGCAGACACTCCCTAATAAAACGATCGCGAAGATCATATTTTGCGGAAAGGAAACCAATATGCTGAATCATGTCTAGAAGGGTCAACTGCGGCCGTAACAGCACATATCCCAAACGTGATCTTTGACCCAAAGACGATGTGCCAGCCGATTCCAAATAACCATTGATTTCATCAGGAGCAACACTGGTATTATTCAGAAAATCAATCATTTCATCAACCACACGTTTCTTGTTCAGGTATTGCTGGTATCGAGCTTCCTTTGCCAAACCTAACTGGTATGAACGTTCGGTTAGACGAGCGTCGGCGTTGTCTTGACGCAACAAGATACGGTATTCAGCACGACTGGTAAACATTCTATAGGGCTCATCCACTCCCTTGGTGATTAGGTCGTCAATCAAAACACCAATATAAGCCTCGGAACGGGAAAGCACCAATGGATCTTGGTCATGAATCAGCAGATGCGCATTGATACCGGCCATCAAGCCCTGACAAGCGGCTTCTTCATAGCCAGTGGTGCCGTTGATCTGGCCGGCAAAGAACAAGCCGTGGATCAAACGCGTTTCCAACGAATGGTGCAATTGCTCAGGAGGGAAATAATCGTATTCTATCGCATAACCAGGACGGAAAATCTTTGCGTTCTCGAAGCCTTCTATTTGCCGCAAAGCCTCATACTGAATATCATCAGGCAGGGAAGAACTAAATCCATTCAGATAGTATTCTTCAGTGTTCCAACCTTCGGGCTCAACAAAGAGCTGGTGGGAATCTTTGTCAGAAAAGCGCTCTATTTTGTCCTCAATGCTGGGACAATAACGGGGCCCGACGCCTTGTATCCGACCGTTGAACATGGGGGAGTATTTAAAGCCTTTCCGCAAGGTTTCGTGGACTTTCAACGAAGTGCGGGCAATCCAACAACTGCGCTGTTTCTGGATCTTGAACGGCTCGAAAAAGGAAAAGCCAACCACTTCATCATCGCCTTTCTGCTCAACGAGCTTGCTGAAATCGATGGTACGCCCGTCAATGCGAACGGGCGTGCCTGTTTTAAGCCGTTTCGCGTCAAATCCATGGTCTTTCAATTGATCCGTGATGCCAAAACTGGCCACTTCGCCCATACGGCCGCCTGGAAAATGCTTTTCGCCAATATGAATTAGACCGTTTAAGAAGGTACCATTCGTCAAGACGACGGCTTTACTCTCAATTTCCTCTCCCATGGCAGTAGTCACACCGTGAACTTGGTCGCCTGTGATCAACAATCCAGTGACGGTATCCTGCCAAAAATCCACGTTAGGGGTTTCTTCCAACAGCTTTCTCCATTCAGCCGAAAACATCATCTTGTCACTTTGGCAACGAGGACTCCACATGGCCGGACCTTTTGACCTATTCAACATCCTGAACTGGATCATGGTGCGGTCGCTGACAATACCAGAACAGCCTCCCATGGCATCGATTTCGCGCACGATCTGACCCTTGGCAATGCCACCCATGGCCGGGTTGCACGACATGGAAGCCATCAGACGCAAATCCATGGTGATGAGCAACACCTTGCTACCCATATTGGCCGCAGCGGCGGCCGCCTCACAACCGGCATGGCCCGCACCTACAACGATAATATCATACGGTTCAAAATACATTCTTCGTCAGTGTTTCACAAGAAACAAAATATCTATTAAATTGATTTATAATTGATTATAATAAATAATCAACGATTCTTCCTCCTTCAGCCGCATGTTAGCTTGATCCTTTTCGTTTAAATCGTCAAAACCTATCAAATGCAGCACACCATGTATCATCACACGAAGCAGTTCGCTCTCAAAAGTTCGCCCAAAAGTAAGACAATTCTCCGCAACTCTATCCAAACTGATACAAAACTCACTCGAAATAAACTCCATACAATCATCAAGAGGAAAGGTAACGATATCCGTATAAAAGTCGTGTCCCAATCTATCGCGATTGATATTCAAAAGGGTGTCGTCACTGCAAAAAAAATAGTGCAACTCACCAAGTTTGAAGTCTGATTTTTCAACGACTAAATCAATCCAACGCCGGACTTTATCAAAATCCAGGTTGGGCATCAAGACATCAATTATATGAAATTGAATCATTTCAGAAGGTTTTTCTTTATATAATACTCGTTGATTTTTGTCTTATAATAAGGCTGATATTGAATAGGGTTTTGTTGAAGGAATTCCTGTTGCTTTTTCAAACGTTGTTGATAGAGCTGTTCATCGACTTGACGGTCAAACTTCGATCCTTTGTATTCATTTGACTTGCGCTTTTCATCTTGATCACGCTTTTGCTGGGCTTTTTCAGATTCAAGCATCCTGGAAAGGATCTCTTGGTTACGTTCAATGGTCTTTTTAGTAATACGCTTATTGACCAAGTCCTCTTCAAGCTTTTCCATATCCTTCATGATCTGATTCAAACCGTCATCACCAAGCTGTCCGTCTTTTTTCATTTCATCTAGCATTTGTTGCATACCCTGACGCAACATTTGCTGTTCAGCAGCCATTCTGGCAAACTCTTCGGAAAGTTGATCGGACTGTTGCCCACCAGGTTGATTCATCTTTTCTTGAAGCTGTTTGAGTTGTTCTCCTAGCTGTTGCTGAAGATCTTTCATTTGTTGCATGCTTTTACCTTGCTGACCAGGTTTAGGCTTGCTCTTACCCGAGGAAGAGCCCGAGCCCATCATCGACATCTCCATGTCCTGAAGCGATTCGGAAAGCATCAAGGCAAGATTGTTCATGGACTCAAGGGCAATCTGTTGATTGGCCACAGCCAAAGAAAGATGCAAATCGTTCATGTACTTCAACGCAACATCTGTCTGTTTATCAATAACATCGAGTTCATCAAAGATGAAATTCTGAATCATCGGCTGACGAAGCGCCATGGCCTTTAGGGAGTCTTTCACCATCAGGAAATTACCTGAAAGGTCTTTCTGACGAACAATCTTTTCGCTAATGGAAGGATCGTCGTTACGCATCCTGCCGATGCTACGCATCAAAGACTCCTGCTGATGTGAGGAACGAACCACGTTTTCGAGCAGGATGCGTACCAGATGGGCGTCTTCGGCAAGTTGATCATCCGAAGAGGACATCATCTGCATCATCAACGAGGAAGCCATTTGTTTCATCTTCTGACCGGCACTTTGTTTTTGTTGAGCCGCTTTCTGCTTCGGTGATTGGTTGCCATCGGGCGATTGACCGTCAGAGGAGTCCCCATCCATCTCACTATCAGATTCGGAGTCATCTTCCTGATTTTCAGCACCTGAAGCGTCCTGATTTTCAGCACCAGAAGTGTCTTGGCTTTCAGCATCGGCGGCATCTTGAAGATCTTTGTCGATAGACTCTTGCAAGGCCTCGTCTTTCTGGATGGCGAAGGGATCAGAAAGCGTCTTGTTCTTCTCCAAAAGGCTGTCAAGCTCCTGCATCATGGCATCAAACTGCTCCTTGGCCTCTTCTGCCGAAGAGGCCTCTTCCGTCTGTTTTTCAAGTTCCTCGCCAAGTTTGTTAAGCTGGTCCATGAGCTCGTTAAGATCCTTCTCCATGCGCAACTGCTCAAGTAACGAAAGGTTTCTATCCAGCAGATCCTGCAGCTTGTTGTTGTCTTTTTTCATATCCTGCAACATCTGTTGCATCTTGTCGCGAGGCATCTCGTCGAGGAGTTTCTCTATCTCTTCCATCATCTTCTTCAACTCGTCGGGGATGAGCTCCTCAAACAACTCATTGATCTTCTCCTGTTTCTTCATCAACTCCTCGCTGGCCAAATCGTGCTGTTTCATGAAGTCGCTGAGTTGTTGCTGCTCTTCTTGCATCCGGTTCCAGTCTTCTTCAAGTTGCTGCTGTTTATCAAGCAGTTCCTTGATCTTTTCCTTGTCTGACCAGTCCAATTCTTTTTTCGATGCGAGTTCTTGAAGCATTTTTTCCAAATCTTCACGGATCTTGGAGGCTTCAGAGGAACGCTCCGCCATCTTTTCCATCAAAGCCTCTTCGGCCTGGTCGGCAATCGAATCCAGGGCAGACTTGGAAGGCTTGTAGTAGGTAAAGGTCTCAGAACGCTTCGACTTGGGTCCATGGAAGCCGTCATTGTCCCAAACCGTGAAATGAACCTCCAGGGTCTGACCGGGCATCACGCCAAGGCTGTCCATGTTGAAATGATAGAAGAAAGAAGTGCGGGTCTGCGAACGATCAAAAACCACTGGAAGGACTATCTGACGTTCAACGGGCTGTTTGATCAAACAATTGAAAGTGAGCTTCGTGAATCCATAATCATCGGTTATCAACCCCGTATAATAGACTTGGGTGGAGAGTTCTTCGTCAAACGACTCTACCCGGATGTCGGGATAGGCATCAGGTAATACATCGACAGTGAATCGCAACGGATCAAATTCGGAAGACCAATTGTTACTACACACAAAATCAATCGCTTTCGAGTTGGCAGCAGTAAAACGGTATGTGGCAACACCGTCCACCACTGACAATGGCACCAAAAGTGAGTCGATGGTGACAAATGCACTGTCGGCATCACGCATTGAGAAAGAGAGATCGAGCACTGAGCCCTGGGGGACGAGCAGACGTGCCTTCCCGTCGAAAACCTCAGCGGCACGATGGATATAAGCAGGGTAGGAGACCTTGCATTGATAGGAGAGAAGCACCGGATTAGGATGAACGGTGATGGCTATCGGCTGGCTTACATAATCACCGCCTACGATCTGAAAAGAGAGGCTGTGGTAAACATTCTTGAACACCACCTCGAAGTCGTTCACTGAAGTCTTGGAAAAGAGCTGTTGACCCAGTGAACTCTTCACGTAGAAGGCATCGGGGATATGACTGCCTTCGACATGAATGGAGTAGGGGACGTCGGATCCCTGCCGCGTCTCTATCGACTCATCGGAAAGCGTCACCGTAAAGGGTAGAGGCTTCTCAAAATGCTGTTCATAATTCAAGATACGCTGAGTGGGTTGAACGGCAAAACGCGGCAGGAAAAGCACCAAGACAACCAAAAGGAGAAGCAAGCCGAGAAATACCCAAAGATAACGCAGATTGCCTTTTAAGTCAACAGCGTCGGAGAACCTAATGGGAGAAAGCTGGGCCGTGCGTTGCTCGATGGCAGCGGCAAGCAATTCGTTGGTTTCTTGCGAATCCACCCCATTCGAGAGCTGGATGGTATTCAAGAGCTTGTCCTGAATATCGGGAAAGAAAGCGCCAATCAACAAAGCCGCCCGTTCAATGGACATCTTCTTCCGGAAACGGATCAAGTTGATCAAGGGGATCGCAAAATAATAAACGAAGACGCAGGCACTGACAGCGATAAGTAGGAGCAACAGCGCAAAACGCACTTTGGATGAAAACCAAGAAAAATATTCCAAGGCATTCAGCAACAAGAAAAAGACGATCCACAAAGCGGCACCAACCAACACACCTTGCAGGAGGCGGTTGAGGTAGAACTTTTTTGCGAAACGCTCTATTTTATCGATCAATCCTTGTTGTGCAGACATACCCAAAATAAACAAGGTGCAAAGATAAGGCATTTTGTGGATTCTGCACATGAAAAAACAACTCGTATTCCATAAAAACAAATCAATGCAATACAATATCTATTTCATACTTAATTGGTAATTCGTTCGGTAAATACCGAATAAATACCGAATTTAATATGAGTAGAAATTATTAGATAATAGAGTTTTTTTTGGAAATAATGACACAAAAAGGACGGCGACTCACAAATAATTGTATTTTTGCAAAAAAAATCACGCATGGCAAAGATCAATGTATTTAGCGGCATGATCTCCGGCAAGCTCGGGAAGATGGTCATCGTCAACGGCAAGAACGGTGTCTATGTCCGCTCATTGCCTACGCCAAACGACCGTAAATCGGAAGGACAGCTGAAGCAACGCAGCAAGATGCAGCAAGCCAACGCCTTCCTGAAACCGCTGAAGGAATTCCTGAAGACCGCCTTCGTGGAACGGAAACCCAACCAAAACCCATACCAAGCCGCCACTTCCTGTCTATTGAAAAATGCCTTCACAGACAACGAAATGGACTATAGCCATATCAGGATCACCGAAGGCAGCCTGTGTCCACCACAGAAAGCCAGTGCAAGCGTCAGTGACCATGTGGTCATTTTCCGCTGGGAGGACAACAGCACCGACATCGCCGCCAAAGAAAGTGACAAAGCCGTCGTGCTCATCTATAACCCCGAACAACAATTGGCATTTTGGGAGATCAAAAAAGAGACCAGGAAAGACAAATACTGTCTCCACCTTCTCGACAACAGCCTAACGGGGAAATTCCTGGCCTACATGGCTTTCATCAACAAGAAAGAAGACCGGATCAGCAACAGCGTGTTTCTCGGAGAACTCCTTCTGGAAACGCATCTTCAAGATCCCGAAGAAGAATAACCATCCAAAAACATACACCATGAAAAGAAATCAACTGCGAAACCTATCCATCCTCTTGCTTCTCGTATTGTGCTGCTTCGCTTGCGGTAAAAAACAAAACCTTACCGTGTCGAAGACCGAAATGTATTTTTCCCCGTCTGGAGGAATGGACTTCGCCGAGGTGGAAGCCGACTGCGACTGGACAGTGGAATATGATGACGCACGCGCATGGTTCTCCGTTACCCCAAACAGTGGTTCCAAAAACGGCCTTTTGTTTATCAAAGTGCCGGAATCTGACAGCTATTATGACAGATCAGGATCCTTTACAGTCGTCTCAAGCAACGGAAAAGTGAAACAAAGCGTGAAGGTCAACCAACAGCATATCGACTTCCCGATCATCCATAACAGACTGTGGTTTCTCCACGCATACGACCGTTGGAACACCGACTATCAAGACGACTATATTGAAGACTCCTATCAGCACTGGAATTATTACATCGACGCCATGTTCGACAACTGGTTCTTCTATTTCAAAGACGACAGCACAGGATACCAAATCCACACCAAGAACGAAGATACCATAATGTACGCATACCAATACATCTATTACCCCGAGGGTGACAGCCTCTATATCAACTTTGAAACCGATAGCGCTGTAGTAGAAGATTATCATGCCACCATCCATGAACTCAACAGCGAGAATTTTGTTTTTAGCGATGAATACAGATCGCATCATTTTGAGAAACTGTACATGGCAAAGATCTACGAAAACCGAGGTGAAATAAACGTGAACCCGAAAAAGGTAATGAAGAAAGAAAGAGGACCTTTAATTCCAATAGAAAAATAATGCCTAACAAACTCCAAAGGCATTTCAACCTCATCGGCATCGCCCTTTACGGCCTTGCCCTCGCCATCGTAAGCATCTGTTTCAGCCATTATGCCCTCAGACCGCTATGGATCGCCTGGGGATGCGGAACTGTGTTGTTTTTCTTCCTCTGCACGTACTTTTGTTTCCAAAGCTGGCAAAAAAAACCGGAAAAAACCTTTTTGAGAAGAGTGTTTTGGGTCGCTTTGGGTCTCCGCGCCATCCATGTCACAGCCATCCTGTACTATTACTACTACCAGACGGGAATTGGACTGGAATACCAAGCAGCCGACAGCTTGGGCTACCATAGGGCAGCGGCCTATTTTTCAAACCTTGCAAGAGAAGGCCGCATCAGCGAAATATTCAGCATTCTCAATGCCAACACGATGGGATTTTCAGACCAAGGCTATGTGCTATACCTGACTGGAATCTACACCATTTTTGGGAAAAACATCCTCGGACCGCGACTGTTGAAGGCGCTGATGAGTGCTTACATGTGCGTTGCCATCTACAAACTGACTTCCCGAAGCATCGATAACAAAACAGGGCGATTGGCTGCCGTCATGGCGGTGTTTCTCCCACAATTCTACCATTACAACGGCACTTACCTCAAAGAAACCGAATTGATCTTTGTCGCCACCTTGGCGCTTGAACGGTTTGATTATCTCATGCGAACACGAAAGCACCTCGCATGGAACCTGATCCTCACGCTGGCTTTAACCGCATTGACATTCGGTCTGAGAACCATCGTCGGCATGATCCTTATCGGAAGCTATTTGATCTATGTTGTCTTTGCCGAAAAAGAACTGCTTTCGAAAAAAGCCAAAGCCATCACGTTGGCGGCGGTGATAGCCACATCCTTGTTTTTCTTGGCAACACCCATCGGAAAGGAGATGCTGATCATATTCAAGGTGAACTTCACGGAAAGCAACTACCAAGTGGCAAAATACAAATACTTGGGGCTCAAATATGCCGACTATGCCAACTACAAGACCATGGCACCGGGAGCCTTCGTGTTGCCATTGACTAACCTGACAGAAGTGGCCAACGAGAACCAAAAGATGATGAACGGAACCTATTTCATCAAGAACTATCTCGCCTTTTTTGCCATGTGGTGTATCATCGTGGCCATACGCGACAAGAAATGGCGACGCTTTTCGCTGATTGGAAGTTATACCTTGGCTTATATACTGATGATCGCCTTCTCGTTCGCCTTCAACAGCGAGCGATACCACCTGCCTGTCATGCCGGGATTTCTCATCATGGGTGCTTTTGCCATGACACGATTTCGAAAGAAAGATTTCAAATGGTACTACGCCTATATCGGATTGCTAGTGGTGGCCATCGTCACATGGAATTACCTAAAATTGTCGGCAAGAGGATTAATTTTTTGAAGAACTGTTGCTAAATCCCGAAAAAGCTGTATCTTTGCAGCCGCTAAAGGTACCTTGCCCGAGCGGTTAGGGATCGGTCTGCAAAACCGGGGACGGCGGTTCGAATCCGCCAGGTACCTCACAAGGCTCGCCAAATCAGCGGGCTTTTTTTGTTGGGAGACAAACTAAAAACGGTTTTTCGTAGTTTAATCAAGAAAACAAACGCATTGAAAAAGAACATCCACATGAAAGGTTTCGGAAAATGCCTTTTTCTGCTTATCTTGATGGCTATTGGGACAGTAAGCCAAGCCCAGGTAGTTGACTCGATAGGGAAGGAGCTGCCTTTGCAACGGCAACTCGACAGCTGCCGACAACTCCTCGACAGTTGCCAAAGAGACCTCGACAGCCTTCGCGCCGTTGTGACTCGCTATGAAAACGAAAAACTGCTCATGGATTTCAACCACGAGAAAGATATCTTGTACAAGGCCGCCAAAGAAAAAGAAATCGAGTATCTGCAACACAACCTCAACGAAAAGGAAGAGGCGCTCAAGAACGAAAAGGAAAACAACCTGTCATTGAAACGTGAAAACCAGCAATACCGCTCGACAAGCGACTCGCTCAGAAACAGCCTGACAGAAGCCGAAAAGAGGATCATCCGCACCAACGAGGAGCTGAAATACACCCAACAAAGGGCTAGGGAAGCCGAAGCCAAGGTCAACGCTGCCACCGCCAAGAAAAAGAAAGTGGTCGCCATCCAAGGCATCGCGCTGAAGACCTTCCGCACCCCCAACTGGTCCATAGCACCCGACAAGATCGAGGATGGCTCCATCGCCTATAGAATCGTCAACAAAAACGGTGGCAGCGTTGAGTTCGACTACACTACAGGTGCCTCAGTGATGCTTTGGGACCTCACCCACAAAGAGCAAAAACCCGAACACGACAGTATCTCAACAAAATACCTGGACATCAAACGCTTCGACCAGGAGTTCTCCTACAGCCTAGGGCTTTACGTCGGATTCGGTGGCAGCAACCTCTTCAAGAACTTCTATGTGGGACCTTCGTTCAAGTTCCTCGACTTCTTCCACCTCACCGCCGGCATCAACATCTGCGAATACGAGATGCTCACCGGCAATTTCAAGGAAGGCGACATCCTCCCAGCAGGCCTCTCGCTCACCGACCAAATCTCAAAGGTATGGAAACCCAAACCTTTTGTCAGCCTCTCGTTTGACCTCGACTTCATCTCCTACATCAAAAAATAACCCCTTCAAATAACCACTTGAACCACGTGAAGCCCAAAAGAAAAAGCCCCTCTCATCAAGGGGCTTGTCAACAAGAGCCACATGTCGGACTCGAACCAACGACCTACGCATTACGAATGCGTTGCTCTACCAACTGAGCTAAAGTGGCGTCTTTATTCAGGCTGCAAAGATAATAAGATTTGAAAACATAGCAACGATTTATCCAAAAAAATTCAAAAACCATGAGTGCCTTCCTATCCTTCATCAGCCTTGAATGGTATTGGACGCTTCTTTTGACAGGGGTCCTTTTCGCATTAGGCAATGCGCTGGCACATCATTACCGAAATGTCAACCGTCATGGTGGTTCCGTCTTTCCATACGCCGCGCTGGGATTTCTTGCAGGGATAGGACTTGCCGCTGTTTGGCTTTTGTTGGCATATATCCCCCATGTCGGGCAATCCATCCAAAACGTCGGTATCATCCTTGGCTTGATACATCTCTCGCTGGCTGTTTTAGGTACTCTTTTCGGATTGTTCAACCACGGCAAGAAAGGTCTGAAACAAGGCTTCAAACTCTTTTTGGGCTTATTCTATCTCGATGAAAGCAAGAACTTTCAAGGTGTCATCTTCGGCATCTTGCGCCATACCTGGGAGATCCCTCAAACCCTCATAGGACATGCCTTGTCACAGATTCGCAATGTGTCTTCACACGTGTCGAGGGTGGAATATTTTGGAGGAGACACCTTCGCCATCAACGAAAACCAAACTTATCAAGACGGTATCAGCTTGGGCAACTATCTCAACATCAATCTCTGGGCAACCATCCACGAAGACTTTGACAGGCACATCCAACACGATCCCTTGCTGCTCCATGAATACGGACACTCCATCGACAGTCGCATTTTCGGATGGTTATACCTGTTTGTCATCGGAATCCCCAGCCTGCACAGCGCCATGGGTAAAGGCAACCACAGCGTATATTGGACGGAGAAGAGAGCCAACCAAAAGGCTAAATACTACGCCGAAAAACAACACGACATCCATTGGCAGGACTTCGAGGATGATTATCCTACCGCCTGAGCTTATTCTTCCTCTTCAAAGCCGTTCGTTTCCGACATGTCCACATGGATCTCGTAACGACAATCGTTCTTATAGGCTTTCATCGACTCCATGTCTTGGGTCTTGATGCTGATCTGATCTTCGCGCAACCCTTTGACATGAATCAAATAGGCAAGCAACAACTCGTTTCTCCGCTCCAAAAACTGCATCACCAGCTGTGCCGACCGGTCGGCGTAACGTGTCAGCGCAATCTTGGCCACCTCTTTCTTGGAACTCACCTTGTTTTGTCCACTACTCTGGGCGGCAAACTCGCACAAGCCGGAATCGTTCAACTTGATGGAATGGATCGCTTCGTTGGTAAGCAAGTCGATACTGGTGGTGTCAAGCTCGGGATGTAGCGAGATGTAGTAATCGCGTTGCAATTGAAGGTTGCTGAACTGTTGCACCAGATCCTCGAAATTCACCTTCTGGTCGAGGATGATCGTAAAATCGGGCTTGTCCTGCATGGTCGCGGCCATGTCGTCAAGTTGGCTGTATTCCTGCGCCGAGAAATCATGTTGCAACAGGTCGAAACTGAGATACTGTCGGTCACCATCGGATGAAAGAAGCCTGAAAGGCGCCGTGGCCACTTTGACGAGTAGGTTACCCAACACTTTCATGATGGCCTTGCGGTATGAGAATTCTGGGTCGTCAATATTGCCAGTGATGGGCAAGTCGAGATGGACTTTGTTTTCCTTGTCAGTCAACAGATAAAATCCTAGTTTGAGCGGGATTCTGCTCATCTGCGGTTCGATGTTTTTCCATTTGTCACCGACCTTGGGATCGGCAATCTGCACCTTGTTGATGCCATTGAGCGAGCCGTTGGTGATCACGTTCTGGCTGTGGAACGAGAGCGTGCCTTTCTCAAGAGGATAGCCAAACATCTGGATGCAGTAGGGCGAGAAGTCCGAAAACTTGATGTTGTCCAACATGAGGGTAAGGTTGTGATTTTCAAGACTCGTAATGTCGCCTTTCCACTGCATACTGATTCGTCCCGTTTGGTTCATGAGCGCTTTGAGACGGATGGAGTTGGAACCGCCAAGACGGAAGTTGGACGAGTTGATCGAAAGGTCGGAAATCTCATACTGGAATGGGGAAGGTAGCGTACTGTCGGCATAGAACAGGTGGGCATGGTCCAGGCAAAGGTCTTCGATGAGGAGCTGCAAAGGCCTGCGTTCCTGGACTTCGGCAAACTCAGACGCGATGGTGTCGCCAATTTTCTCAAAGATGGTCGTATCGGTATGCACTTTCTTTTTGCCCATCACAATGTCGAAATTCGTTGATTGGTCGGGGTGGGTGATGTATTCGGAGCGGATGCCTGAAAGATAGAGCCTTTGCAGGTCTAGGAAATTCTGGTTCATGTTGAACTTCTTGATGCCGGCATAAATGGTGTCGATCACACCAAGGCGATAGCCTTCGGAGTCTTGCAACGAGAGGTCGTGTAGCGAAATACCGCCCGTCAGGTCGAAGTCGAGGATATGCTCCGTGTTGCCCAAGGCTTGAAGTTCCATATCAAGACGACCTTGCAGCGAATCCACATCCAATGACTGTTTCAGATAGGGTTCTATGATGTTCATCGCCAAGTTGTTCAGTTTAAGGTCAACCACATAGTTTACTGCGTTGTCGGAAAGATGGAACTGTGTCTGTAAGGTGGCGCTGTCGCCGATGCAAAGATCCAATCCGACGCTGGTTTTCATCGTCGAGAGGTCGATGGTGGGGATGCGTATCGTTAGGTTGTTCAGCAAGAAATCGCTGCCTATTGAAAGGTCTTCATAGCGGATGACACTCCTGTCGATGAGGATGTCGTTGAGCAGCACCCCGAAGTCGCTACTTTGTTTATCCGATTTCGGTGCATCGCTGGCGAAATGGTCAATCAGGCTGTTGAAGTTGAACCAGGTGCGATCCTGTTGGATGTTGACTTTCATGCCTGAAAGAAGAACCTTTTTCACGGTCAGCTGTTTGTGTCTCAAATCAAAAAGCTTGATCTTGGTCTCAAAATGGTCCATACTGAAAAAAGGTGTCACGCCGTCATCTTCATACACCACCAGATCCAAGATCTTCACCTTTCCAGCCAGCACGTTGACCCTCAGTTTCTCCATGGTAATCTCACGGCCGATCAGTTCCTTGTCGTGTTTTTGGATGTACGACTTGGCGATGGGGGAAACGAGAAGCAGGGCTATGACGATCAAAACGACCAACACGCCAAAGATGATGCCCGTTATTTTCAGTGCCTTTTTCATGTCAATATCTCATTTTTCTATTCGTTTTCTTTTTCATGCCATCAAGGAGCAGTTCAAAGTCCATCTGACGTTTCAGCAAGTTGACGCTCTTGACGCGTACCTTCACTTCGTCGCCGAGCTGCATGATGCGACCTGACTCCTGGCCGATGACGCGGAAGTTCTCCTCGTCAAGATAATAGAAGTCGCCCGGCATGTCGTCGTAACGCACCAAGCCCTCGCATTTGTTACCTTTCAGCTCCACATAGAGGCCCCATTTGCTCACCCCCGAGATCAAGCCGTCAAACACCTGACCCACCTTGTCCTGAAGGTATTCAGCCTGTTTGTACTTGACACTCTGGCGTTCCATCTCTTCGGCTTGTTTCTCCATCTCGCTGGTATGGACGCAATACTCTTCGTAAGTCTTGCGATCGACGCTTTCCTGGTTTTCGAGAAGATAACGTGTGATGAGCCTGTGCACCATCAGGTCGGGATAGCGGCGGATAGGGGAGGTGAAGTGCGTGTAATAGTCGAAAGCCAAGCCATAGTGCCCGATGTTGTCGGTGCTGTAAACCGCCTTGGCCATGGTCCGGATGGCCACTGACTCGATCAGGTTTTTCTCACCCTTGCCTTCCACGTCATCAAACAGCTTGTTGTATGACTTCACCAGCTTGGAACGCGTGCTGATGTCCATGGTATAGCCCAAACGTGAGATCAAGCGCAGGAAGTTGTTCAGCTTCTCGGGGTTGGGTTCGTCGTGGACACGATAAACGAAGGTGAAGTTCTTCCATTTGCTGTCGGGCTTGCCGAAGGTCTCTGCCACGGTGCGGTTGGCCAGCAGCATGAAGTCCTCGATGAGCTCATGCGACTCGTTTTGCACACGCACGTAGGTATCGATAGGCTTGCCATGCTCATCGAGGATGAACTTGACTTCTTCCGAATGGAAGTTGAGACTGCCTTGCGCCATGCGTTTCTCACGCAGTTTGGAGGCCAGATGGTTAAAGGTCAATATCTGTTCCTTGTAGTCGCCCTCGCCACCTTCAATCATGGCTTGCACTTCCTCGTAGGCATAGCGGCGGCACGACTTGATGATGGTCTTTCCAATCCAATGGCTCAGGACGTTGGCATTGTCGTCCATCTCAAACACCACCGAGAAAGTCAGCTTCTCCTCGTCGGGACGCAGCGAACACACGTTGTTGCACAGTTTCTCGGGCAGCATGGGGATGGTACGGTCAACCAGATAGACCGAGGTGCCGCGATTGTAGGCCTCTTCGTCGATGGCCGATCCCGGGGTCACATAATGCGACACGTCGGCGATGTGAACACCAACCTCCCAATGGCCGTTGGGAAGCTTTTGTAAGGAGATGGCGTCGTCGAAGTCCTTGGCGTCCTGCGGGTCGATGGTGATGGTGAACACTTCCCTGAAATCCTTCCTGCTTCTGACTTCCGACTTCTGTATTCTTGTCGGAATGCCCGCTGCCTCTTTTTCCACCTCTTTTGGGAAGTCAAGAGGATAGTCGTGCGCCAACAAGATGGATTGCATCTCCACGTCGTTCTCTCCCGGGTTGCCAAGCACACGCACGATCTCGCCGAACGGATTGCCCGAGTTCTCAGGCCAATCCACCAGATGAACTACCACTTTCTGGCCATTTTTGGCTCCGTTGAGCTCGCCCTTGGGAACGAAGATATCTACCGGGATCGACTCCATGTCGGGGACGACAAACACATAGCCGTGCGAGATGTGCAGCACACCGACGAAATCGGTATGCTTGCGTTCCAGCACCTCCACAATCTCGCCTTCGGGTTTCTTGTTCTTGCGCTTCGGAAACATCGCCACACGCACACGGTCGCCGTTTAAGGCCTGGCCTGTGTTGTTCGAGGCGATGAAGACATCCTCACCCGAAGCGTCGTCGAGAATCACGTAGGCCTTGCCTGTCGATTTCATGTCAACCACACCTTCTACATATTGGGTCTTGGGGCCGTAATCCTCCAACAATTCAGGATTCAGCAGATAGCGAAAAGGACGTTCCTCGATGAGCTTGCCCTGATCGAAGAGGTCCACCAAAAGATGATACACCACATCCTTACCGGCGGCATCGCGTATTCCCAAGATCTTGCAGATCTGTTTATAGTTCATTGGCCTGAACGGATTCTCGCCGAAGATGCTCAGAATGGCGTTTGTAAAAACACTTAATTTATTTTCAAGTTTTTTCTTTTTTTTCATGGAACGTTTTTTTGCAAAAATAGTCCGTATTAATTCCATTTAAGAATTTCCAGGCTGCAAAAATAATGAAATCAATCAATTAGCATGTTGATATTTTTGTTGATATAAAAAACTTGACAAATTGGATGTTTCAAGGCTTAAAAACATATACCTTTGCATGTACCTTCAAAGAGGGAAAATCACGAGACACATATTTCAAGCAATTATCTGAAAACGAGCACATTATATGAGCAACGGTGGATTGTACATTAAAAAAAGAGACGGCCGTGAAGAGCCTTTCTCGGTAGAAAAAATCAAAAACGCCATCAGCAAAGCTTTTTTAGCCTCGGGGTTCTATGCAACTGACGAGGATCTCAACGCCATCTTGAGCCGAGTGAGAGTCACCAACGGCATCACGGTGGAAGAGATCCAAAACCAGGTGGAGACCGCCTTGATGGCTGAACAGTACTACACGGTGGCGAAGAACTACATCCTCTACCGACAAAAGCACACCGAAGACCGTGAAGTTCGTGAGAAGATCGACTTTTTAAGCAACTATGTCAACGCCTCCAACGCCGCCACGGGATCGAAATTCGATGCCAACGCCAACGTGGAGAAGAAGAACATCGCCACTTTGATGGGCGAGCTGCCCAAGTCGAGCTTCATCCGCATCAACCGCCGCATGCTCACCGACCGTATCAAGGAGGTTTATGGCAAGGAACTGGCCGACCGTTACATGTATTTGCTTAACAACCATTTCATTTACAAGAACGACGAGACCTCCCTAGCCAACTACTGTGCCTCCATCACCATGTATCCATGGCTGAATGAAGGTACCGCCTCCATTGGCGGCAACTCAACGGCTCCCACCAAGCTACGCTCGTTTTGTGGTGGTTTCATCAATATGGTGTTCATGGTCTCTTCACAACTCTCCGGAGCTTGCGCCACGCCAGAGTTCCTGATGTACATGAACTACTTCATCGGCCTCGACTACGGCAAGGATTACTACAAACGTGCCGACGAGGTAGTGGATCATTCACTGAAGCCGAGGACCCTCGACAAGGTCATCACCGACTGCTTCCAGCAGATCGTCTATTCGCTCAACCAACCCGCCGGTGCCAGAAACTACCAGTCGGTGTTCTGGAACATTGCCTATTACGACCGTTATTACTTCGAGTCGCTCTTTGGCAACTTCTACTTCCCCGATGGTTCACAGCCCGACTGGGAGTCGTTGAGTTGGCTCCAGAAACGATTCATGAAGTGGTTCAACGCCGAACGTCTGAAGAGCGTGCTGACCTTCCCTGTAGAGACGATGGCGCTGCTCTCGAAGGATGGCGACGTCATCGACCAGGAATGGGGCGACTTCACCGCTGAGATGTATGCCGAAGGACATTCCTTCTTCACCTACCTCAGCGACAACGCCGACTCCTTGTCGTCATGCTGCCGTCTGCGCAACGAGATCCAAGACAACGGCTTCAGCTACACCCTCGGCGCCGGTGGCGTTTCCACGGGCTCCAAGAGCGTGCTCACCATCAACCTCAACCGATGCATCCAGTATGCCGTACGCAACAACATGCATTACCTCACCTTCCTTGAAGAGATTGTCGATCTTTGCCACAAGGTGCAGATCTGCTACAACGAGAACCTCAAGGAGTTGCAAGCCAAAGGCATGTTGCCATTGTTCGACGCAGGCTACATCAACCTGTCACGCCAGTATCTGACCATCGGCGTGAACGGTCTAGTGGAAGCCGCCGAGTTCCTCAAGATTCCGATCAACGACAATCCCGACTATGAGAAATTCGTGCAAGACGTGCTCGGCCTCATCGAGAAGTACAACAAGAAGTACCGCTCGAAAGAGCTGATGTTCAATTGCGAGATGATCCCGGCCGAGAACGTGGGCGTGAAACATGCCAAGTGGGACAAGGAAGACGGCTATGAGGTGCACCGCGACTGTTACAACAGTTACTTCTACATCGTGGAAGACCCCAACACCAACGTGCTTGACAAATTCCGCCTCCATGGCGAGAAATACATCAAGCACCTCACCGGAGGATCAGCCCTGCACTGCAACCTCGAGGAACACCTCAGCAAGGAGCAGTACAGGCAGCTCCTCCGCGTAGCCGCTCGCGAAGGCTGCAACTATTTTACTTTCAACATCCCGAATACCATCTGTAACGACTGCGGACATATCGACAAACGCTACCTTAAAGAATGCCCTGTTTGCCATAGTCACAACATAGATTACCTCACCCGTATCATTGGCTACTTGAAACGCATCAGCAACTTCTCGGAAGCACGACAGGAAGAAGCTCACAGACGGTATTACAGCAAAAAGGAGATCGACCGATGCTAAAATATGCCAATTTTGATATTGTTTTTCAAGAAGTCCCCGACGAGGTAACCTTGGCGATCAACATCTCAAACTGCCCCAACCAGTGCGTTGGCTGCCATAGCCAATACCTCTGGAAAGACGTGGGCTATGCGCTCGACAAGGATGCCTTGGACGAACTTGTCGACAAGTACAAGTCGGGCATCACTTGCGTATGCTTCATGGGAGGCGACGCCGAGCCATACGACGTGGCCAACCTCGCCATGCATGTGAAGACCAAATACAAGAACATGAAGACCGCCTGGTATTCCGGTAAGAACGAACTACCTGAATCCTTCCACGCCGAGACCTTCGACTACATCAAGACAGGAAGATACGAAGCCAGCCTTGGCCCTTTGAACTCCATCACCACCAACCAACGCATGATCAAACGACTGGCCGACGGACGTGTGAAGGACATCACCAGCAGATTCCAGAAAACGGAAGAAAGAATACAGGAGACGGAATTAACTGAAAAATAAGAAGAAGTAAAACATAACAAAAAGGGGGGTGACTAATTGTCACCCCCCTTTTTGTTTGTAATGAAATGCTGTTATTTCACTAACAGCTTGCTGGTCACAACAGCACCCTGCTGATCCGTGACGGACACCATGTAGATGCCCTTGTTCCACGACTCGGTGTCGATGCGGACCACTTGACGGTTGTTTTCTTCAAAGACCATCTGGCCAACAAGATTATAGATCTTCACACTGGCGACATTGCTGCCTTCCACAGTGAAGACGCCGTTAGTCGGGTTGGGATAGATCTTGGTCTCAGCGGTGAGTTCGGTAACGTTCAGCAACTCGCCGTCGATCTCAACAAAGAACTCAACCGATCCGGCATCCGACTCCACAGTAACGACGGTGGAAGCGAATCCCTTGTCTGCAACAGGATAGTTGGGCTCGATGACGAAAGCAAGGCTCTCTTCGAGATTCAAAGTATAAGGCAACTCATTGGGCGTGGTGATCACCAGATAAGGCACGCCAGTAGCGTTTTCAGCTTCTGTCACAGAAAGGATCTGGATCGGAAGCTCTGAAGCATAATTGCCATTGGTCACGACGAGTTCTGCCGAAGGAGCGGCAGGATCCAAAACCACATTGTTGTTGCCAGTGATGAGCAAGCCCAAGTCTTCAACAGCCTCCACCGAAGCAACAGCCTTGACCGAAGTCATCTCATTAGGATACAAGGCCATCACTTCCACGTCATAGAAACCAGGAACTTCTTCCTCGAAAGTATAACTTGTTGCAGTCGTGTTTTCAAGCACAGACTCGCCGTTGACATACACATGGTAACCTATGGGAGAACCGTTAGCTGGTGCATCCCATGTGGCCGTGTAAACATTATTTTCTTTCGTCAAAGTCAAGTTCTCGACAGGATAAGGGTGAGCGTCGGTATATTCATAGGCAAAGTGGCTGTTCAGGATCTCCTGGTTTGATAATATCTGGACCCAAATGGACACTTCAAGATCGTCCATCTCTTCCACATGGGTTGACGACAAATTTTGCGTGTATTCAAATTGACGGAACTCTGTGCTTACAAAATCAACCGGTTCGCCGTCGGCATTAGGCAACATCTTCATGAAGACGTGGTGGAACGAGGTCTCGCCGTTGGTACCAACATTACCCGTGGTTATCTTCTCGTTCACAGAGACGAACAAATTGGCATGAATGTCAACGTAAGGCATCACATCGGCCTTCACATGGATAGTGTTGCCTTCAACGGTAAAGGATCCTCTAATGTCCATGAAAGAAGCGACTTGTGCTTCCTGATTAAAGACGCCTTGCGTCATGTTGGTTCCAACATTTTGGCCATCAAGAACGATATTCGGAACGGCACTGATGCCATACAGGGTACGGCGAACGCCACCTTCAGCAGTGTAATACGGATCTCCATTGCCAGGCCAGTTCATCTGATATTTCGTATAGGTGAAACGCCCTTGGTTATTGTTGCAGAAATTGTTCATCTGAACATTGACACTTACGCAGGGACCACAGGTTGACGAGGAGAAGTGCTCTATCATGGGGATCCTTTGTGTGTGGGAGATGGCAACAGAAACCGTTTTTTCCAACACATTGTTCTCCAATACGTCATCGTCAACGCCATTCACCTTGTTGATGCGTACAAGAACATCGTAGTTGCCAGGAATGCTTGCATCCACAGCCTGGGTGAAATTCAAAGTAGTGGAGGTCAACTGATTCAAGTTGACAGCGAATGTTTGTGTCACCGGAGCCATGCCGGCAATCTCGTAGGAAGCTTCAATGGAAGTAATCGGCGTGACGCCATAATTCATCACTTTCACACCAACTTGAAATTCTCCCGTACCCATAATGTCGGGCATGGTGTGTCCATTGATTGCTAGGTCAAGGTTCTCAAGGGTAAACAGCTGAATGTCGTCGAAAAACCAGTTGTCGAAATTATAAGAATAACCGGTGTAAAAGATGCAGAACTGGAAGTTTTCACTTCCCACATCGGTATTGGAGATTTCTTGATTTACTAAATAACCGCCATCAACGGAATAGTTTTGGCTCCATGCATCATGCCATGTGGCGCCGCCGTCGGAAGTGGTTCCAATACCCAAGATGTGTGAACCACTATAGTTGTCGAGATAGTGTTTGAAAGAAACCACCACACTACTGACACCAGTCAGATCGACGACAGGTGACACGAAACGGGCGGTGCCGTTAAATGTTGGATTGTAGTACAGCATCAACTCGTTAGCTGTACCACCAGCGTTAGCGGTACTGGAAATGTACCAGTTGGAAGTGCCAAGTCCTGTTTTGGTCCAACCAGCTGGAAGGCTAGAGCCATCGAAGGTCTCCTCAAGATACAAGGTGCGGGTTTGTGCCATCGTTGCTACTGAAAACAGTAAGACAAATGAGAATAATAAAGCTTTTTTCATAAGTACTAGGTTTTTATTGATTGTTATTCTTTTGTTTTTCAATGCAAAAATAACAAAATCCCGAAATACAACAGAAAAATCTTAAACTTTATCGCACACCTGGCAAAGCTGCGATCAATTTTTTGGTGTATTCGTTTTGCGGATGGTCGAAGAGTGTGTCGGCGTCTTTGTATTCCATTGGTTTGCCATTGTACATCACCAGTACACGGTCGCTCATGAAACGCACTACGCCCAAGTCGTGCGAGATAAAGATATAGGTAAGGTGCCTTTCTTCCTTGAGCCTGTTCAAGAGGTTAAGCACCTGTGCCTGCACAGACACGTCGAGGGCCGACACCGATTCGTCGCAGATGACCAGACGGGGATTCACCGCCAAAGCGCGAGCGATACAGATACGTTGCCGCTGGCCACCGCTGAACTCATGGGGATAACGGTCGTAATGGGCCGCCTGAAGGCCCACTTGTTCCAAGAGGTCGCCGACGATCTGCCGACATTTCTTTCGATCCGTCTCGATGCCATGCACCCTCAAGGGTTCGGCAATGGCTTCCCCGATCCTGATCCTCGGATTCAGCGAGGAGTAAGGGTCCTGAAACACTATCTGCGCCTGTTTGCGGAAGTCGCGGAGTTCGGCCGATTTTAATGCTGTGACCTCAATACCATCGAAAAACACCTTGCCTCCCGTAGGCTCTATCAACCTCAAGACCGACCGGCCAAGTGTGGTCTTGCCACATCCCGACTCACCCACCAGTCCTAGGGTCTCTCCTTCAAACACTTCCAGGCAGACATCATCCACCGCTTTCACATGGTCATAGACACGGCCAAAGACACCTTTCTTTAAAGGATACCAAGTCTGCAGGTGCTCCACTTTCAACAAGGGCTCTTGGGCATAAAGCCGTTGAAGTCGTTGTCGGCGTTCTTCGTCAGTGATCTGAAGTTCTTTCAATATCTGTTCCTGGCCACCTGCCCATCTTCTGTCAAGAAACTCCTTCACGATGGGCAATTTCTTCAAGCGCACCTTCATCGGTGGGCGGCAGGCCAGCAGCCCTTGGGTGTAGGGATGTTGAGGATGTTCAAGCACCTGTCGCACCGTGCCGCGTTCCATGACCTCGCCGTCGTGCATCACCACCACGTCGTCGGCAATTTCCGACACCACCCCCAGGTCGTGGGTGATGAATACCATGCCCATTCCCGTCTCCTGTTGCAGGCGACGTAGCAGCTTCAGGATCTCTTTTTGAACCGTCACGTCGAGGGCGGTGGTGGGCTCGTCAGCGATGAGAATCTGCGGGTTGCAGGCGATGGCCATGGCTATCATGACTCGTTGTTTCTGGCCGCCGCTGAGTTCATGGGGATAACTGTCGTAGATGGCTTCAGGCCGCGGCAACATCACTTGGGTGAACAGCGCAATCACCCGTTCGCGAGCTTCCTGTTTTGTCACCTTCTCATGTTGACGTATCATCTCCGACACCTGATGGCCGCAACGATACACGGGGTTCAGGCTCGTCATCGGCTCTTGGAATATCATGGCAATACGTTTGCCTCGGATGTCGGCCATCTGACGTTCGTCGAAGTCCTTGATGTCCAAGCCTTCCAGCAGCATGGCGTCGGCCTTCACCCTGCTGGCTTTGGCGTCAAGCAGGTGCATCACCGAGAGCGAGCTCACCGATTTGCCTGAGCCTGACTCGCCAACGATGCCCAGCGTACGTCCCGCATGGACGTCAAAGTCGATGCCATGCACCACCTCACGCCAGTCATCGTCACGGCGGAAGTCGATATGAAGGTTTTTTATTTCCAATAAGGCTTGAGGCATAGACAGTTTTTTCGGACAAAAATAACACTTTTTTAGTTTCCCGCACAAGCCACCGTGGCACAACTGATGGTAATGCCTGGTACCATCGACAAAGTCAGGGCACAAGCCTCCAAGGTGGCACCCGTGGTCAATACATCGTCAATAAGCAACACATATTTCCCTTCCAGTTGATCGGCATGACGCAACACGAAAATATCCTTCACGTTGCGCCAACGTTCATCTTTGCTCTTGTGAGTCTGCGTGGACGTGTTTACCGACCTGACGAGAAACTTGCTTCCGATGGCAATGCCCGTTACCTCAGAAACACCCTGGGCGATCATCATGCTTTGATTGTAGCCGCGAACTTTCTCCCGCTTCGGATGCAACGGCACGGGGATCAGATAGTCGATATCCTGGAAAAGTGGCGCTTCTTTGATCGATTTCCCGAGTTCCTGTCCAAGAAACACGCCCGCCTCACTATTGCCACGGTACTTCAAGGCATGGATCAAATGCTGTACCTTGCCATCCTTCGAGAAAAAGAAACAAGCTGTCACCGCCTTTAATCGGACCTTGCCGTAAAACATCCGCGACAAAGGATTGTCCTCGACAAAAGCATAACCCGTATGAGGCAAAAAACTACGACAACGTGTGCAAACCAAATGCTCCCAATGAAACAACGAACATCCACATGCTGCACATATCGAAGGATAAAACAACTCCAAAAGAGCGTAAATAAAAGGAAACTTCATCTATATCTACATTAACGATGCAAATATAGTATTTTATTTTATATCTTCATACTCATAAACACGATAATCTATGGAATAATCCATCGAATCGGGCAAAAGCTCGTCGGTACGGCCTTGTTCACGTAAAATGTCGTTGAACATCCTCCTGTTACGAAGCAACTTGTTCTGCCTACGAGCACTGGCGTTGAATTTATCGTAGAGATATTGTATGGGGCTGGCTACAATGCCACCGTTTTCGAAATCAAGGTAAGGATTCCGTTTGCGTCCCGACTTCATGCCTGCCAACTCATCGTTCAGCCGCTGTAACTCACGAGGCATAGGCTTTGTAGGCATGTCGATGATCATTTGCTTGAAAGTCTTGTAGTCGTAAAATGGAAACACCGTTACTTCCTTTAAGGTGATGGTATCGCGCTGCAAAACGATGACCATGGTATCGATGTCGGCCATGGTGGAATCGATCGGAATCAATCGACGGCTGTAACCAATGCAACTGACCCACAGCGTATCGACTTTTTTGGCTGGAATGAAGAAATATCCCTCACGATTGGAAATCGTGCCACAATGAGCCATCTTACTGATCACATGAGTGTTACGAACAGGAAGCAGACTGTCGGAAGTCAATATCATTCCAAAAACAGGAAGCCTGTCGTGGTAATCCAAAGCATGTTCCCCTTGGGAAAAAAGCCTCAGGCACGACAACAACAAAAACACTATGAGTAAAAAACGTTTCAAAGGATCGAATTGAAGTGGCTAAAATACGACAATTCCCTAACGATTGTTTTATTTTATTATTTTTGCAATATGAAAATAAGGATTTTGTTAATGATGTTGGCATTGGCCTTGGTTGTCGCGTCTTGCTCAACCGATGTGGATCTTTATGCCGAACCCAAGGACATTCCGATTGTCTATGGTGTTCTGAACAGTGACGCCGATACCAATTTCATCAAGATCACCCATGCTTTGTATGCCTCCGACGACCCGTTACAGACAGCCCTCAACCCAGCGGAGAGCAATTACCCGGGCAAGCTCGATGTGCGGCTCACTGAGTATATCAACGGCGACTCGGTACGGCAAATCATTCTCGACACCATCACTTTGCACAACAAACCTTCGGGCTATTTCTATGCTCCCGACCAAAAAATGTATTATACCACGGAACCATTGGGACACAACACTGCCAATGAGCTTTACGGTTATCGCTTGACAGTGGTGCTACCCAACCGTGTTTTGTCAGCCTATACCGACATGGTGGGCTCCAGCGCCTTCAGGATCCAAAGCCTGGGGGTCAACTTCTCGCCCGAGTATTTCGGTGTCAGCCAATCTTTCCTGTTTCATCCCGCCGTCAACGCCTCCATATACGATTTCGATCTAGCCTTTACTTTCAAGGAACAGCGGACTCCGGACTCCGACTCGATACAACGAACCATGAAATGGCACATTGGCACCTATTACGAACAGGATCTGGTACACCATGTGGTACACGACATGTACAACTTCAAGTATCGACCCGAAAACTTTTGGTACCACCTGGAGGAGTTTATCGGTGGTGATACCTGCATCCAAGGGCTGACCCGTATGTTGAGCGACCAAGCCGCCTTGGTGATCATCACGGCAGGAAGCCGCACGCTACAAGACTACATGCTGTACTCCAATGTCGTTAGCCAAGAGCATCCCAGCGACTATGCCTTTTCAAATATCGAAGGAGCCATCGGCGTTTTTGCCTCCAAGATGACCCGCTCACAACATGTAGGTTTGGGCGGCACCACCATGCCGCGATTGATAGCCGATCCAAGATGGGGATTCAAATTCAGTGGCGGTGTCGATCCATGATCATCCGCTCCAAGCGCTCATACCAATCCTCGCCAAACTTCCTTACCAACGGTCCTTTCAGGAATTTCCAAAGTGGAATGCCTTCAGCTTCGCCCTTACGCTTGGCGGGCACGCAGACACTCCATTCATGGTAGAGGATATGGGTGAAACCGTCTTTTTCCACCAAACGGATAGGGTAGAGGTGGCAAGAGATGGGTTTCCAGAAATCACACTTGCCTTCTAGATAAGCCTTTTCAATGGCGCATAGTGCGGTGCCGTTCTCGTGGAAATATACGAAAGCGCACTCGGCACCATTCACTAGCGGTGTCACCAACTCACCCGTTTCGTCATAATCATAGACATCACCTTCTTCTATTACCTTTAGACCCTCGGGCCGCATGTATTCCTTGATGGCATCGAGGTTGTCTTCAATTCGTCCGATTTCATCCTGTTCCAAAGGCGCTCCAGCGTCACCTTCCACACAACACCAACCCTTGCAGCGCGGCAGATTGCAGCAAAACTTGGCGTTCAGGAACTCGTCTGAAATAACAATGTTATCTAAAATAATCATGTTTGCAAAGATAAAAGAAAAAAGACTAATTTTGCCGCCGAATCCTAAAAGGAATCTCTAAATTCTAAATTCCTAATTCTAAATTATATAAAAAATGGCTTTTAACCTCAGAAACAGAAACTTCCTGAAGTTGTTGGACTTCACTCCGGAAGAGATCAAGTTTTTCCTGAAGCTTGCCGCCGACCTTAAGGCCGCCAAGTATGCAGGTTCCGAACAACCCCGTCTCACGGGCAAGAACATTGCCCTCATCTTCGAAAAGACCTCGACCCGCACCCGCTGCGCCTTCGAGGTTGGCGCCAAAGACCAAGGTGCCCACGTGACCTACCTCGGTCCCACCGGTAGTCAGATCGGCATCAAGGAGAGCATGAAAGATACCGCTCGCGTGCTGGGTCGCATGTTCGACGGCATCGAGTATCGTGGCTTCGACCAAGCCACCGTCGAGGAACTGGCCAAATACGCTGGCGTCCCCGTGTGGAACGGTCTTACCGCCGAAGCTCACCCCACTCAGATTCTGGCCGACTTCCTCACCATTCAGGAGCATACCGACAAGCCCCTCAACCAGGTGAAGTTCGCTTATATCGGCGATGCCCGCTATAATATGGGCAACAGCCTGATGGTCGGCGGTGTGAAGATGGGTATGGACATCCGCATTATCGCCCCCAAGAAACTGCAACCCGCTAAGGACCTCGTCAAGAAGTGCCAGGAAATCGCCAAGGAAACCGGTGCCAAACTTACTGTCACCGACGACGTGGAGAAGGGTGTGAAGGGTCTTGACTTCATCTACACCGACATCTGGGTATCGATGGGCGAGCCCGACAGCGTTTGGAAAGAGCGCATCAATATGCTGATGCCCTATCAGGTCAACGCAGAACTGATGAAAAAGACAGGCAACCCCAAGTGCAAGTTCATGCACTGCCTTCCTTCGTATCACAACTTGGAGACCAAGGCCGGCCGCGACGTTTATGAGAAGTTCGGCTTGAACGGCATCGAGGTCACCGAGGACGTGTTCGAGAGCGAAAACAGCATCGTCTTCGACGAAGCCGAGAACCGCATGCACACCATCAAGGCTGTGATGGTTGCTACCTTGGGTGACTAATACTTAACCATACGGTGCGTATGAACCTTCATCGCATCGTCGAGTACACGCAGTACATAGACTCCTGCCGCGAGCGAAGCGACATCCAATTGGATGGCTGAGCCGCGGCAGGTTTCGTTTAATACTCTTTGTCCCATCAGATTATAAATCGAGACTTCGTTCATCGGAATGCCTTTTATTTTCAGCGTCTCCGAAACGGGATTAGGAAAAACCACCAAACCGTCGGATGTCACATCGTCCACCTCGTTGGAAATAAGTCCAGCCAAGATAGCCACCAAACCCAAGTTCATCTCCGTGAAGCGTTTTGCCTGATTCATATTATTGACGCTTATTCCCAAGATATCGTCGGGCGTATGGATGAAAGGCGAGCTGTGGTTTGTGTCCTCGAAAATATGAATGGCTGGATAACCATTGCGGTTGAAAGAAGAATAGTCGCTGTCGCCATTTGACAACCACCCCTGCCTAATCCTCATGTCGGGATAATACACATGGCTGAAATCAAACACATAACTGGCAAGGGGCGCGTCTTGGCCAGTATAAAGCAGATGGGCGTGGATATCGGAACCTTCCTCCAAATAGCCAATCATGTCAAGGTTGAAATAAGCAACAATGTCCATCAACTGTTCCGCACAGTCGTGAGCGTATGCAGCACTACCGTAAAGCCCTATCTCCTCTGCAGCAAAATCGATAAAGATGACCGAACGTTCGAAAGTACAATGGCTCAGCAAACGAGCTATTTCGAGGACACCAGCTACACCAGAAGCATTGTCGTCGGCCCCAGGAGCACGCAATAATTCGGGATCGCCATCGAATTTGTTGTAGGAATCGTAATGGGCGCCGCATACGACATACTCGTCAGGATAAAGCAACCCTCGCTTGAAAGCGATAACATTGTCGGAAGTCTCATAGAGATTGTCTTGGTAAAGCACTGGAAAGTCATGGAAATATACTGAATCGAAGCCCAGCTTGCCATAGCTATTGTAGAGCCAGTCCTGCACTTGATAGACCATCTTGCTGTTCCATCGGCGCGTATGATACGACTGCAGATGTTCAATGGTGACTTGTATGCTGTCCACAGACACTTGATCCATAAGCGTGCGGATCTGGGGTTGTTCTTCCTGCACTACGGGAAAACTATGATCAAACAGATGTGGCGCTTGGCTGTGTGCAGAAACCCAAAACAACGCCAAAATGCTTATCGTCAAAATCTTTTTCATGATACTTTATTATTAAAGACCTTTCACATGCGGTTTTCCTGCCACAAAATCTTTCAGATAAAAAGGCTCGAAATAAGCCACATCCACAAAGTTGCCAGCTTTAAGCGCCTCGTCGGCCAAATGCGCCATGAAAGCGGCTGAAGGTTGCAAATTGTCAACGATATGGATCTCTGGCTGGTCGGAAAAAAGCGATGACAATTTGGGGGCGCCGTCACCAAAAAGCCACAGTCGATGATTTTTGCGCAATTCATCGAACGCATTGGTATCCACCACCAAAGCCTTGGTCTCAGACACATTTCTCATCTGGGCATCGTAAACGGCACAATAGACTTCCATGCGTCGGGCGTCAATCATCGGAATGAACAGGTCAGTGGGTTTCAATTCTGAGGCAAGTCGGTTTCTCATACCGAAAGCCATGGCGTGCAACGTATCTATTGCGAGTAAGGGAATGTTGGCAGCATAACATACTCCTTTGGCTGTGCTTACACCAATTCTAAGTCCAGTATAGGAGCCCGGTCCTTTGCTTACTGCCACGGCGTCGAGTGCTTCGTAACGTAGTCCCGTTTCTTCCATGACTTCATTGATGAAAATGGTAATTTTCTCAGAATGTGCATTTTGTCCTTTGCATTCACGCAAGGCCAAAGTTTTTTCTCCTTCGTTGATGGCAACCGAGCAGGTAGGAGTCGCCGTTTCAAGACATAATATCATTGTTTGTGTATTTCTTTGATAGGCAAAATTACGATTTCTTTGTCTTTCTAAAATAGTTTTTGTATTTTTGTCACCTTATAAATGATGTTTTCCGTAAGCATTATGGGACTTACGAGGCGAAGCTGTGTACAAAAATATGCAAAAAATTTCAAAAATCGCTTGACAAACGAAATTTATTGTTTATTTTTGTAGAGTCTTTAAACACATAAACATTATGGAAACATCAAATTTCAAAAAACTGACTGTGTGGCAGAAAGCCAACGATTTGGCATTAGCCCTTTACGAAACATCAAAGAATTTTCAAAAGAAAGACAGCCATTTGGCTACTTCGCTGATCGATTGTGGTGTGACAATGGCGAGCAAGGTGGCGCTTGCCGGGGAGCTTTGGTCGATGGAATTGAAAATCGGTCACCTGGAAAAGGCTAACGAGACGGCCTTTACGGCCATCAGCCTGCTGAACCTGGCGGAGCGCCTGGAGATCATCAACGAGGAAACCTTGACGACCTTGGAGAACCAGCTGGTGGAGATTAGCCATGCCATTTTCTCCTGGATCAAGAACTGTTGCAAAAAGCTGAACGAGGGACAGCCCACAGAACAAAACAACAACTTGGACACATGAAAATATTGGTGACCGGGGGTACTGGATACATCGGATCGCATACGGTGGTGGAACTGCAAAATGCTGGTTTCGACGTCGTGATTGTCGATGCTCTATTCAATTCTCAAAAAGAAGTAGTGGATCACATCGCAGCGATTACGGGGAAAGTACCTGAATTTGAAGCCTTCGACCTGACCGACAACAAGAAAACCGCCGATTTCTTCAAAAGACATTCCGACCTGACGGGAGTCATCCATTTTGCCGCACATAAGGCTGTTGGAGAATCGGTGCAGCATCCGATCAAGTATTATCGTAACAACCTCGTCTCACTGATGAACATCCTGGAAGAGATGAACACCCATGGCATTCAACACTTGGTGTTTTCCTCTTCGTGTACCGTTTACGGGCAGGCTGACCGCCTGCCCGTCTCCGAGTCGGCACCCATCAAAAAGGCAGAGAGTCCCTACGGCAACACCAAACA
Organism: Bacteroidales bacterium; assembly: GCA_017537965.1. Classification (GTDB taxonomy): domain Bacteria; phylum Bacteroidota; class Bacteroidia; order Bacteroidales; family F082; genus Limimorpha. The sequence continues at coordinate 90,938 of JAFYJV010000030.1, forward strand.
GATCGCCGAAGAGATCATCACCGATACCGTCCATGTAAGCAAACTCAACGCCATCGCGTTGCGCTATTTCAACCCTATTGGAGCGCATGAGAGTGGACTCATCGGCGAACTGCCTAACGGCGTGCCCGACAACCTGCTTCCCTATATCACCCAAACCGCATACGGCATCCGAGAACAGCTGAAAGTCTTTGGCGACGACTATAACACACCTGACGGCACGCCTATTCGCGATTACATCCATGTCGTTGACCTCGCCAAAGCCCATGTGAAAGCCATACAACGTATGGTTCAAGGTCAGATGAAACAAGCCTTTGAAGTATTCAATCTCGGCACTGGCAATGGCTATTCCGTACTCGAAGTAATCAAAGCCTTCGAAAAAGCCACCGGAATCAAGATCAACTACAAGATCGTTGGCAGAAGGGAAGGCGACATCGAACAGATCTGGGCCGACCCAAGCTACAGCAACCGAGAATTGGGGTGGAAAGCCGAACGATCTCTCGACGAGATGGTCGCCTCGGCATGGAAATGGGAACAGCATTACCGACAATAACAACTTTCACAGATACAAATGGACCAAGTTACTATTATTGACTACGACCGTATCTACAAGAATTTCATCGATGAGAAATATCTTCATGACGGTCACGACGAGTATTACTACCGCAACCAGCAGGTGAAAAAACCCACAGAAGGCTGGCGACACTTGCATTCCGACGAGATTGAGCGACTCGTGAAGAACAGCAACTCCGCAACCAACTGGGATGACATCTGGGTCACCGATGTTTTCGACACCAGCATGGTACACAACAACCATTTCTTTGGCATGATTCGTATTGGAAGGATCTCACGCAAAGTCCTCCAATATCACGACCTTCGCGTGCCCATCGGCATCTCCAACAGCAGCATCATCTCATGTGACATCGGAGACGACGTGGCCATCCACGACGTGCATTACATGGCCAACTACATCATCGGCGACCGCTGTATCCTGTTCAACATCCACGAACTGTCCACCACAGACCACTCCAAGTTCGGCAACGGCATCATAAAAGAAGGCGAACCCGAAGACGTGCGTGTGTGGCTTGAGGTGATGAACGAGATAGGAAGCCGTAAGATCATGCCCTTTGACGGCATGACTACCGCCGATGCCTACCTCTGGGCAAAATACACCGACGACACCAAGCTCCAAGAAAGGCTCAAGGAGATCACCCAGAACAGCTTCGACCCGTACCGCGGCTATTATGGCACCATCGGTGAATCAAGCGTCATCAAAAACTGCTGGATCCTTAAAGACGCCAAAGTGGGACCCTTCTGCTATATCAAAGGCGCCAGCAAACTGAAGAACGTCACCATCAACTCCTCAAAAGAGGAGCCGTCACAGATCGGCGAAGGAGTTATCTTGGTCAACGGCGTCACAGGGTACGGCTGCCGAATCTTTTACTCCGTGGTGGCGACCCGCTTTGTGTTAGGCGACAACTGCAACTTGAAATATGGAGCGCGTCTCATCCATTCCGTCTTGGGCGACAACTCCACCATCTCGTGCTGCGAGGTGCTCAACAACCTCATCTTCCCCTCACACGAGCAGCATCACAACAACTCTTTCCTCATCTCCGCTTGCGTGATGGGACAGAGCAACATGGCTGCAGGTGCCACCATCGGCTCCAATCACAACAGCCGCGCCACCGATGGCGAGATCGTGGCTTCGAGGGGATTCTGGCCGGGACTCTGCTCCAGCGTGAAACACTCTTCAAAGTTCGCCTCTTTTACCTTGCTTTCCAAGGCCGACTATCCCAACGAACTCAACATCATGTTGCCGTTCTGCCTGGTCAACAACAACACCTCGAAGAACGAGTTGGAGCTCATGCCCGCCTATTGGTGGATGTACAACATGTACGCCATCGCCCGCAACACCTCCAAATACCTGAAACGCGACAAGCGCAAACGCAAGATCCAGAACATCGAGTTTGAGACGCTCGCTCCGGATACCATGGAAGAGACCATCGAGGCACGCAAGCTCCTCGAAGTATGGGTCGCCAAGGCTTACCTCCGCTCGCAAGGCAATGACCCGGAAACCTACGAGTACTACGCACTGCGAGCCCTCGGCAAACAACTGCTTGACCATGAACCCGACACTGTTGACAGCCTCGAAGTGTTTGGCGAAGGCATTGAAAAAGGCCATCGCAAGGTGCGTATCCTCAAGCCTCGCAAAGCCTATCATGCATACGGCGACATGATTACCTACTATGCCGTCAACACCATCCTGCATTATCTGGAAAGCCATCCCGACGAGAACATCCACACCCTTAGCGCACAGATGAAAGGCAAGCGTCTCCGCAAATGGATCAATCTGGGCGGACAGACCATGCCACAGGAAGACGTGGACCAGCTGAGGGCAGACATCAACAACGGCGTACTCAACAATTGGGACGAAATCCATCACCGCTACGATGAGCTCTGGACCCGTTACCAAGCCGAGAAGACTCGTCACGCCTATTTCTCGCTGATGTTCCTCTACAAAGATGAAACCGACGTGCTGACAGACGAGATGTGGAAAGAGAATCTGGAAAAGGCCATCCGTATCCAACAATTCATCTGCGACCAGGTTTACGACAGCAGGAAAAAAGACTATGAGAATCCTTTCCGCAACGCCACTTTCCGTAACGAGGAAGAAAAACTGGCCGTCATCGGTGAACTCGACGATGTCAGCTTCGTGAAACAGATTCGACAAGAAACCGAAGATTTTATCGCCTCCATAAATAAACTTCTTACTTCTGAATTCTAAATTTTAAATTCTATAAAAATGAGAGTCATTATCGAAAAAAACTACGACAACATGTCGCATTGGGCCGCCAACCATATCGTTGAACGCATCAAAGCATTTAAGCCCACCGCCAAGAAACCTTTCATCCTCGGATTGCCTACGGGTTCGACGCCTATTGGCACTTACCGTGAACTTGTCAAACTCTACAAGGCGGGTAAGGTTTCCTTTAAAAACGTGGTCACCTTCAACATGGACGAGTATGTCAACATCCCGGAAGACCATCCAGAGAGCTATCACAGCTTCATGTGGAACAATTTCTTCAGCCATATCGACATCAAGAAGGAAAACGTCAACATCCTCAACGGCAATGCCAAAGACCTTGAAGCCGAATGCGCTCGTTACGAAGAGAAAATCAAGAGCTACGGCGGCATCGATCTCTTCATGGGTGGCATCGGTCCCGACGGACACATCGCCTTCAACGAGCCTGGCAGTTCGCTGACGTCGCGCACGCGAGTGAAGACGCTGACCACCGATACCATCATAGCCAATTCGAGATTCTTCGACAACGACATCAAAAAGGTGCCCAAGACCGCTCTTACCGTCGGCGTGGGCACTGTCATGGACAGCCGCGAGGTCATGATCCTCGCGAACGGACACGGCAAAGCCCGTGCCCTCGCCCACGCCGTCGAAGGTTCCGTAAACCAGATGTGGACCGTCAGCGTACTCCAGATGCATCCCAAAGGCATCATCGTGTGCGATGATGCTGCCTGCGACGAGATGACTTACGGCACCGTGAAATATTTCAAAGACATCGAGAAGAACAACCTTTAAATGAAAACATTCGCCATCATCGGCGTGGGCGGCTATATCGCCCCGCGACATCTCAGAGCCATCAAGGACACTGGGAACTGTCTGGTCTCCGCTTACGACAAGAATGACAGCGTGGGCATCATGGATAGCTATTTTCCTAACGCTGCCTTCTTCACTGAACAGGAACTTTTCGACCGGCATAATACCAAGCTTCGCGATCAAGGCCAAAAGATCGACTACGTGAGCATCTGCACGCCTAACTACCTGCACGATGCCCATACACGTTATGGCCTACGCCTCGGTGCCGATGTCATCTGTGAGAAACCCTTGGTGCTCAACCCATGGAATATCGATGCCCTTCAAAAGGTGGAAGAACGACAGGGCCACAAGGCCTATACCATCCTCCAGTTGCGCCTGCACGACAAGATCAAGGCCCTTAGAAAAAAAGTGGAAGAAGGTCCGAAAGACAAGATCTATGACGTGGACTTGACCTATATCACCTCCCGAGGCAACTGGTATTACGCTTCCTGGAAAGGCAATATCAACAAGAGCGGCGGCATTGCCACCAATATCGGGGTGCATTTCTATGACATGCTGAGTTGGATCTTCGGTGAAGTGAAACAGAACATCGTCCACGTGGCGTCGCACGACCGTGTAGCAGGTTACCTCGAATTGGAGAAGGCCCGTGTCCGCTATTTCCTCAGCATCAATGGCGAAACCCTGCCTCCAAACGCCGTGGAAGGCGAGAAACGCACCTACCGCACCTTGAAAATCGACGGCGAGGAATTCGAGTTCAGCCAGGGATTCACCGAACTGCACACCAAAAGCTATGAGGAAATCCTTGATGGACGTGGATTTGGCATCGAAGAAGCCCGCCGTTGTATCGAGATCGTTTACGAAATCCGTAACGCTCACCCCATCGGCCTGGTAGGCGACTATCACCCAATGGCACGCCTTGAATGCAAGCCCCATCCTTTTGGGTGGCTTTATTAATACTCCTTACATGTTACAAAGTATCTTCTTTAAAATCTGCAATTTCCTTTTCGGAAAGCAGGCCAACGATTCTTTGCCTAGGATCTGGGTGTTGGCTTTTGATATCGTGGTGATTTTCGTTGCCTATACGATATCCATGTTTTTCGTTTATTACCATAATCTTGGACACGATCATTTGTTTAAGAATTGGTATCGCGTCTTTATTGTAATGGGTGTTTATGTCGTAATGTTCTTGACATTTCGCACTTATTACGGAATGATTCGATACTCGGGTTTCAACGATATCCGAAAGATCTTTCACTCCTGCACGACCGCTTTGGCCATACTCATAGTCGCCAAAGTCATCATCATCCAAATCAACCCGAAGATTGTCGGCCATATCCTTCCAGGCTACCGTATCATCCTATATCATTATTTGATATCCATGGTGATCATGGTGGTGAGCCGTTTCTTTATCCGACGCATTTACAACGAGTTCTACAAGAATCCAGGAGTAAAAAACATCAATACCGTGATTTATGGTGCTGGTGAAGGCGGTGTGTTGTTATTCCGTGCCATCCAACAAGACAAGGAAACCCCATACAAGATTGTTGCCTTCGCCGACGACAACCAGAAAAAAGCCAACAAGGACATCAACACTATTCCCATCTATGATTCAGCCAAGGTTTTCAATAACGATTTTATCAACAAAAACAACATCCAAGTGCTGATCTTGGCTTTGCCAAGCATTCCAGGAGAGCGGAAAAGGGAAATCATCGAAAAGGGTATGAGATATGGGCTGAAAGTGAAGACCATCCCTTCTTTCCAAAACTGGGTGAACGGCGAGGTGAAAGCCAACGAGGTGAAGGACATCAATATCGAGGACCTGTTGGGTCGGGATCCTATCGTGCTGGACAAGGAACATGTGAAAAGGGAGGTGAACGGCAAGGTCATTTTAATTACGGGCGCCGCCGGCTCCATAGGAAGCGAGATGTGCCGACAGACCCTGCACTACAACCCCAAACTGTTGGTGATGGTCGACCAGGCTGAGTCGCCGATGTACGACTTGCAATATGAGCTGAAGAACACTCCTGCGTTCAAGACGTTGATTGACAGGATGATCTTTGTCATCGCCAGCGTGAAGGACAAACGCCGTATGGAAGAGATTTTCGAGAAATTCCAACCTGAACTGATCTACCATGCAGCGGCCTACAAACATGTGCCTTTCATGGAAGAGAACCCTTACGAGGCTGTTTGTGACAACGTGTTGGGAACCAAAAACATTGCCGATTTAGCCATTCGCTATGGTGCGAAAAAATTTGTGATGATCTCCACCGACAAAGCCGTGAATCCCACCAACGTCATGGGTGCCACCAAGCGCATCGCTGAGATCTATACCCAAAGTCGCCAAAGCAGTACCAAGTTCATCACCACCCGTTTTGGCAATGTGTTGGGCTCTAACGGATCTGTCATCCCTCTCTTCCAGAAACAACTGGCCAAGGGAGGGCCCATCACCATCACCGACAAACGCATCATCCGATTCTTCATGACCATACCCGAGGCTTGTAGCCTGGTCATGGAAGCCAGCTCCATCGGCGAAGAGAAAGACATCTTTGTTTTCGATATGGGCGAGCCTGTGAAGATCTATGACATGGCCAAAAAAATGATCCAGCTTTCGAACAAGACCGATATTGAGATCAAGGAAATTGGACTTCGCCCGGGAGAGAAACTCTATGAGGAGCTGCTTGCCACGAAAGAGAACACCGTCCCCACCGACAATCCCAAGATCCTTCGCGCCAAAGTGCGCAATTACGAAGAAAAACAAGTGGATGCTTTGATTGAGACACTGAAAAGGATAACGGAAACTTGTGACGACTTCAAGATCGTGTCGGTGATGAAAGACATCGTTCCAGAGTATGTATCCAACAACAGCGTCTTCTGCCAACTTGACAAACACGAATCTTAAGTATGCAAAACTATTGTATCATCATGGCCGGTGGCATTGGCAGTCGCTTTTGGCCATTAAGCAAAGATAATTTTCCCAAACAATTTCTTGACATTCTGGGTACTGGAAAAAGCTTCATCCGTAGTACC
>JAFYJV010000033.1 GCA_017537965.1 Bacteroidales bacterium
CGGTGATGCCGGCGACGACCTCCGGGGTCATCTCGGGGACCTGCTGGCCTTCCTTGCCCTGGAAGCCGTTCGCCATGAGCCACTCGCGGACGAACTCCTTGGAGATCACCCTTCAAGGCAACGCGGAGATCTATGCCGTGCTGCTCGACGGCGGCGACGGGGTGGCCGTCGACAACAACCCGTTGAGAGGCTGCTCCGGCACCATCTTCACCCGCATCGACAAACAGGTAATGAAGACCTCGTTTGAACTCATGGACACCCGCATGATCATCCTTCAGTTTGGAGGCAACCGTATGCCCGGCATCTACAGCAGCAATAGTGTCAGCCGATATATGTCCGAGATCGAGAATCAGATCCAATACTTCAAGGAAGTGGCGCCACAGGCCACCCTCCTCTTCATCGGACCTGCCGACATGGGCAAGAGCTACAACGGCAGGATCGGGACTTGGAAAGGACTTCCCGAGCTCAACGACTCGCTCAAAGCCACAGCGTTGCGCAACGACATCGCCTATTGGGACATGTTCCATGTCATGGGTGGTGAAGGCTCCATGGCACAATATGTAAAACACAAGCCCGCTCTGGCAGGACCCGATTATATCCATTTCACTTTCAAAGGCGCCCAAGAGATCGGCGACGACCTCGCCAAGTCGCTGATGACCTATTATCATTTCTACAAGCTTCGCCGGGGCCTCCCCAACGAATCCATCCACGACTTCATGCACAAAGACCGCGAGCTCATCGAACAGGAGCGACAGCAGCGACAACGACAATTCAAACCTATGAAATACTACTACGAATGAGGCGAATACTCCTGCTATTGACAATATTGCTGACATTATCGGTCGGCTTCTCCCACGCCCAAGGTCCCTTGAAGCGCAGCGTCCCCGATTTTCCTTTCGCCAACTTCGACCGGAACCAGCTCCTCTATCCTGGCGACAGCCTCGCCATGGAACGCTTCTTCGACAAGCTGGACACCTTGCTTTTCACCGGAGAAGGCCATGTCAGCATCATGCATATCGGAGGATCCCATGTGCAGGCCGGCGTGTTCTCACAGCAGATGCGCGACAATCTTCTCAGCCTCTGTCCGGGAATCACCGCGGGACGCGGCCTCGTCTTCCCTTTCATGAAGACCAACACTCCCGCCAGCTATAGCATCATCAGGACTGGCGAATGGGACTACTGCCGCAACGCTGTGGCTTTCGACACACGCCTTGGACTCGCCGGAGCCTCCGTCACCACCTCCGACCCCGAGGCAAGTTTCTGCATCCTTACCCGAGAGAAGAGCACCCGAGACATCACACCCGTCTTCGACTTCAACTACGTGAAGATCCTAGGCTATGGCGACAACGACAGCATCGTTCCCGTAGTGCATTTCAACGGCAAGACCATCAAAGGCAAATATCATGCAAAGGAAGGTTCCTACACCTTCACGCTCCCCGACTACACCGACTCGCTCTATGTCGATTTCAACGGCGTCCCCGGCACCTTCACCGTCACAGGCGTCTATCTCGACAACGGGATGCCCGGCATCACCTACCACGGCATCGGCGTCAATGGCGCCAAGGTCGAGTCCTATCTCAACTGCGAAGACCTGGAACGCGACCTCCAGCTGGTGAAGCCCGACCTCGTCATCTTCGGCATCGGCATCAACGACGCTGCATCCGACAATTTCACTAAAGACAAATTCAAAAGAGATTACGACCAACTTATCGACATCATCCAAGAGGTCAGCCCCGGATGCGCCCTTCTCTTCGTTACCAACAACGACAGCTACAAGAAGATCAAGAAAAACAAATATCAAGTCAACCCCAACGGCATCCTTGCCGAACAAGCCTTCCTGGAACTGGGCAAGAAACACAACGCAGCCGTCTGGGATTTTTTCGATATCATGGGCGGACTCCAATCCATGGCCCAATGGCAAGATCGGGACATGGCGAAAAAAGACAAGGTGCATTTCACTAGCGAAGGTTATTCACTCATTGGCGATTTGCTTTTTAATGCGTTGATGGACAGATATATGGAGCATATCAAGAACAACTGCAAACAACCATGATGAGCTTTTCCGACATAGCGCTTGACTTCTTGCAGAAGCTGTTCTCGTTCGACAAGGCCCATCCTCTGTTGTTCACCCAGTTCTATTTCTGGGCTTTCTTCGCCATCGTGTTCGCTGTGTTCAGCCTGATCAAGAACAAGACCCTGCTCCGAAACGCCTTCCTGTTTTTCGTCAGCCTTTTCTTCTACTACAAGACCAGCGGCCTCTTCACGCTGATCTTGGTCTTTATCACCTTATACAACTTTTTCGGCGCCAAGTGGCTGAACTCGCGTAAGAAAGATCTCAGCCGCAACATCGTGTTGGCCATCAGTGTCATCGTCAACCTGTCCATCCTGTTTTACTTCAAATACGCCTACTTCATCACCGACGTGGTCAACAACTTGTTCGGCGTCCATTTCGAAGTGTTCGACGTGTTCTCGTGGATCGGCAACCAGGTGACCGGCACCAACCGTTTTAGCGTCGATACCATCCTGCTTCCTGTGGGCATCTCGTTCTATACTTTCCAAGCCATCAGCTACATCATGGATGTGTATCGCAAACGCATCGAACCCGTTCGAAACATCCTCGATTTCGGTTTTTATGTCAGCTTCTTCCCACAGTTGGTGGCCGGTCCCATCGTGAGGGCCAATGAGTTCATCCCGCAACTCCACAAGAAGTATTTCCTGAGCCGAAAGCAGTTTGGCATTGCCGTGTTCTGGATCATGAACGGCTTGGTGAAAAAGATCGTGTTGAGCGACTACATCGCAGTGAATTTCATCGACAGGGTCTTTGAAAACCCGCTGCTGTACTCAGGATTCGAGAATCTGTGCGCCCTGTTCGGCTATTCGTTACAGGTGTATGCTGACTTCTCGGGATATACCGATATCGCCATCGGCGTGGCCATGCTGATGGGCTTCTATCTTCCGAAGAACTTCAACTCGCCCTACAAGGCCAAGCATCCTGGCGAGTTCTGGAAACGTTGGCACATGTCGCTCTCGCGTTGGCTTCAGGACTACCTTTACATCCCTTTGGGCGGCAACCGAAACGCCACTTTCGGCAGCTTCTGCATCATAATTATGATTGCCGCCATCGCGGTCTTTTTGAGCGGCAGCTGGTGGGTGGGACTCGGCGTGCTGGTGCTCGCCCTCATCATCGCTTTGGTGGCCATCTTCAAACCCGAGAAACGAAAGAAGATCACCACCAACATCAACGCCATGGACACCATGCTGCTTGGCGGACTATGGCATGGCGCCTCGTGGAACTTCATGATCTGGGGCGGCTTGAACGGCATCGGAATGATCTTCTACAAGTTCTGGAAAGACTGGAGCAACGCCACCCGAACCTTGTTCATCTTGGTGGTTACCATCACGTTAAGGCTGCTGAGCATTTATGTGCCGTATCCCGTGTTCAGCATGTTCTTCGTGTGGTGTTTCATCATCCTCATCGGGAATGTCATCCGTTTGGCTTATCATCTGATTTTCAAGAAGAAGGCGGCAACAGAAGCTTTCCAGTGGCTGGCTGACGCATGGGCTATTTTCCAAACCTTTACCTTCATCACCTTCACCCGACTGTTCTTCCGAAGCGGTTCCAACCTCGATCCTGCGGAAGCCAACGAAACCGCATGGAACACCGCCAAGCACATGGTCAACCAGATTGGCAGCCACTGGGACCTCGACAAGATTCCCGCCATGGCGCATCAATACCGCAATGTGTTCATCATGATCATTTTCGGCATGATCGTCCACTGGTTGCCCGAGAACTTCAAACGCCGTTACCGCATTTGGTTCGCCAAGATGCCGTTGCCCTTGATGGTTGTGGTATGCTTCTTGGTAGTCTTCGTGATTTATCAGTTCATCACCGCTGATTTACAATCGTTTATATACTTCCAATTCTAAAAACAAACCACTATGAAAAAAACCTTATTGTTGATTTTTGCGCTCGTCGTGGCATCAATGTTGACTGCTCAGGACGAGGCACATCGCTATGAAGTCAAATCGGGTATCCTCCATGAGTTCACCGATTTGAATGGACATATCACTCCAGCCGTTCGCTATTTCGACAACTTTGGCGATGTTGAAGCCATGGTACAAACCATCGACATGGGTGCTTTGGGCTCATACGACAACACCACGGTGACCAAGAAGGAAAAAGCCTGGATGTATAATGAATCAGGCAAACCCAAAAGTTTCGACAATCCCACTTACGACTTGACTTTCGTCAATCCCTCACAAGGCGTCATTGACAAATACAAAATCGTTGACACTGGCGAAGACGAAGTGATTTTAGGCCGTGTGTGCCGCAAATTCACTTACGAAACCTTGATGGGAAGAAGGAACAAGGTCGTTTATAACACCGTTTGGGTTTACAAAGGCATCACCCTGAAAGGCATTATGAAAAGTGGTCGTCAAGAAACCCTTTGGGAAGTGACGGAATTTGAGGAAAACGTGGAAGTGCCAGAAGAGAAATTCGCAATTCCAGAATAATCACTCGATAATCAGCTGTTCCCAGCGAATCTTCGGCACGTACTGCACCCCTTTTTCATCTCGATAATATGCCAGCTTGTCACCATCATCGACAGGTTGCAGCTTGATTTTTTCGTTGCCTTTGCCGATGGCAAGCATCAATAGCGGCTCGTATGGAAGATTGAAAGCTTCTATGATTTTGGCTTTGTTGAAAGCACCGATCATGATACCGTTGAGTCCCATCTCGGCGGCTTTCAGCAACATGCTTTGTGCCGCGATGCCAAGGTCGATGTCCACGAACTTGTTTTCAGGGATGGTGCTACAGATGATAATGAAGGCTTCCGGTTCAGTCCCTTTGAAAGGCAGATGCAACTCTGGCAGCAGGCCGCCCAGTTTCATGTTCTGTACGATGACATCGGCACCCGTGTCTTTAGTGACCAACTTGAAGCGCAGCACCTGTTGGTTCTTCGCCGAGGCGATCTTGGTGTTCACCGCCACGATACGTTCCAGCATCTCACGTTTCACCACATAGTCCTTTTTATATCCGCGATAGCTGCGGTTTTTCTCAAACAAGGCATCGATTGAAGCGTGTTTCACTACGGTCTTCTTGGCACCCTTGCCGAAGACCTCCTCGTAGCGTTTTTCCAGATATCCGTCGGCCATATCTAATTGTCTTTTCTGAAGGTTTTTTTCTTTCCGATCGATTTATAATAGAACGACCGTCTCATCTTCGAGTCGATGGGGTAACAGTCGAAATCCCCTTGATGGAGGTCACAATCAAAAAAAGTGTCAATTTGCGAGATGAACAGGTGGTCGTAACGAACTGGGCGGCTTTGCTGGGCGTCCATCATAAAACCGATGATCTCGTTCACCTCGTCTGCCAATAGATCGTGATTGGTAAAGACGTAGAGTCCAAACTCCTTGAACGCGCCGTAGAAACCGTTGTTGACCTTCCACAGCTTGCTTTCGAGAATGCGTTTCATGGGAAGGGCCAGCGCCCAGTAGTTGTACTCGTTGGAACCCACGGAATAATTCAAGTCCAAACCGTAGGAATAGCCGCTCTCCTGGATCTTCAGCAGGTCCTCGTTCACCTCTTTCACTGTACGGCCCGCCATCTCATTGATCAGCGAGTTCGCCACGTTCTTGTCCTCAGTGATCGCCCTAGTCACCTCGATGCCAATGCCATGCTCCTCATCCTGCAAGTCGGGCCTGTCCGTATTGACCAGATGCGCATAACGCTCGCCCAGTAAGGCGGTCAGCGAGTACATCGCATAGCGTTCAAAGAAACAGGTGTCGAATTTCGGGGTCATGACCTTTACGTGTTGAATTTGGCAAAGGTACTACTTTTTCATTATATTTGCAGACAAGAAAAAAACACATTTTTCCACATGAAAGTTTTACGATGGATCGGACTATTCGTTTTGGCCGGATTGGTATTTTGCCAATGCGGTTCAAAAACCGACAGTCTGACCACGGAACAGCTTTACGAGGCCTTCCGTCAGCCTTCGATGGAATATCATCCTTTCGTGCGATGGTGGTGGAATGGCGACAAAGTTGAGGCAGACGAACTGATTCGCGAGATGCGGCTTCTCAAAGAGGCCGGCATCGGTGGTGTGGAGAACATCGAGATTGTCTTCCCAGGAGGTGGAGATCCGTATTATGCCCATGTCGGTCTTGATGAATTGGACAAGGTGCCCGAGATGCCGAAGGCCTATCCCGAGTTTTCGCAACATAAAGAATTGCCTGCCTGGGGCTTCTTTATCCGTCATGTGGATGGGCTGACAATGAAAAACATATCACTGAAGGCACTGAAGAAAGACTATCGCACCGCCATTGTGTTGGATGACGTGAGCAATCATCATATCAACGAATTACAAGTCGATGAACCCAACAACGAGTCAAAAGAAAGCATTTATGAGCGGAAATAATAAAAACCTCCATTTCACCTATATCCAAGCGGACCTCCAGTGGCAGGACAAGCAAGCCAACCTGGAGCATTTCGGCCAATTGCTGAAAGATGTCCCGTTTGAGACCGATTTGGTGCTATTGCCCGAGACCTTCAACACCGCGTTTCCAGTGGATCCGAAGGAGTTTGCCGAGACTGAAGACGGCACCACCATGCAGTGGCTGAAACAGAAAGCCCAGGAATTGAATGCTGTGATTTGCAGTACCTTCTTGTTAGAGATCGAGGGCCATTACCATAACAGCCTCGTGTGGATGCGTCCCGATGGGAGCTATGAGCTATATCATAAGCGGCACACATTCTCGATGGGAGGCGAAAACCAGTTGGTGGAACGCGGTTCCGATTCCCTTATTGTGGAGCTAAACGGCTGGCGTATCAAGCCGATGGTTTGCTACGACATACGATTCCCCGTATGGTCAAAGAATCATTATGAAAATGGCCAATATGCATACGATTTAGGCATCTATCTCGCCAACTTCCCTGATTCGAGGATGAATGTCTGGGACACCTTACTTCAAGCGAGAGCCATCGAGAACCAAGCCTATTTCATCGGTGTGAACCGTGTGGGCGACGACCCCGAAGAGGTCCATTACAGTGGGCATTCACGGGTAATCAGTCCCAAGGGCAAGGTCATTTCAATGGCAGATATCGACACGGAAGCTATTGTCTCTTGTGTTTTGGATTATGAGAAACTTCAAAGCTTCCGAGATAAGTTTCCCGTCGGCAAAGACTGGGATTCCTTCCAACTCCTCACTCCTAACTTCTAACTCCTCGCTATATGATTACTGTGTTTTCCGACGAATACTTCATGAAACAGGCTTTTAAGGAGGCCGAAAAAGCCTTGGAAGCCGACGAAATCCCCATTGGGGCGGTGATGGTCTGTAACGACAAGATCATCGCCCGCACCCATAATCAAACCGAGATGCTCAATGACGTGACGGCCCATGCCGAGATGCTCGCCATCACCGCCGCCGCAAACGCCTTGGGAGCCAAATACCTCGATGAATGCACCCTCTACGTCACGTTGGAGCCCTGTCCCATGTGTGCCGGAGCCCTCGCACACTCTCATATTGGCAAGGTGGTCTATGCTGCCGATGATCCAAAAAACGGATTCTCGAAATACGGCAACATGCTTCATCCCAAGACCAAACTCGTCAAGGGCGTCATGAAAGATGAATGTCTTGCCTTATTGACAGACTTCTTCAAGAAGAAACGCTAGAGGACCTCATAATCCAAGCAAGCCCGCTGTGCAGTAAAAGGCCGCACCTTTGCATTGGCAACCGCCAGATGTTCAGGATGTTGGGCATAGCCTTTCAGTGCCGCCTCGTCCGCCAACGTACAGTCAAGCATCAGATCAGCCGTCGAAGAGGCCAGTCGCCCAGCCGTCTGAACCTTCACGTCAATCAACCCCGGCACTTTGCCCACTAGGCCTTCCAGACCTTGCTTGATACCCACCTTTACCGTTTCTTTTGCTGACTCCGAAAGCTCCGGCTTCAGCGTCCATAAGATGATATGCTTTACCATAATATCCCTATCATTTGGCCAAGCTAAACGTCTTCCCGTTCCATTTCAGCGTCTTCTGCACCGTTCTGTCATCATACCATGTAGTGACAGTGATATCCTTGCCGGTACGAGGCAACGCGTATGAAACCCATCCACCATCTCCAGTACCATATTCCACATCGAAGCCCGTGTCGTCACAGAAGGACATCTTTCTTGAAGCATTGTCGTAGCGGTAGAATACAAGGCCGTCAAATTGGCCAGGTGAATAACTGTCATTCATGAAACTTGACACATTGTAGGCGAACAGTTTGTGTTTTCCGTCAGCCTCATTCCAATAGCACATCTCGATACGAAGTGAGTTTTCCTCATATCTCCACTCATAAAGCACGAAACCGTTTTTCTCATCGATAGTGAGGGTCTCACCTTCGTCCAGTTGAACACCTTCCCGCTGGTTAATCCAAGCCAACTTGATGGCACGAGACGATTCATCGACCATATCTTCTTCTCCTTCATCAACATAATACTCGAGAAAAGCCCAACCTAGGTCTCTGATGGTAGGTTTTGCGCCTTGATAGTGTACTTGTATGGCATCCTGAGCCGACATGGTCAGGCTGGCAGCCAAAAACAGGATTGCTAAAAAAACTTTTTTCATTCTGAGTTGTCGTTTGAGGTTAGTGAGGCAAAGATAAGCATTTTTTCCGTAATTCGCAATCCACCAAAGTGTTGTCTCCATTCATCCTTCGGCAACTGAAACATTAAATGTATCAGGCTTCATGCTGTCTTCTATGGTTTGAAGAGTGTATCCGCGGGGCTTGATAAGACCACGTTTTACCAAATCATTAAACATAACCAATCCTTCTTCAAACAATTTTAATTGATCGTCGTTGGGGAAAAGGGTATCCCTTTGGCTCGTGACTTTTAAAACTTTTTTTTCAATATTGCTCATGATTATATAAAATTTCTGGTGTGGATAAACAATTGAACATTGTATTTCTTTGTGAATTCATTGAGAAGATTGTAATAATCTCGAATGGCGTTTCTTTCGGTGGCAATGTCACTAAAATCCTTAATTTGTAGTTTTAGACCTTCCAATTCGTTTGTTGCTTGATTTTTGTTCCTCAAATTTGACAGATGGGAAGAGAGCATCCGCTTTAAAATGCTGCCTAACGATATCTTCTGTTATTCTTTCATTTGCCATATATACAGGCTTATTATCTATTAGTTTTATAATCTAATTATTGGCTGATCTTTCTTGTTTATTCTTTCCACCACTCCGTTGGGTACTTCTTCCCATTGCTGTCCTTCCAGCATTCGGTTCCTTGGCGTGAGGTGCCTGCACAGAATGATGCGGCACCCGATGGCGAACTTGATGTTTCGGGGATTTCAATGTCTTGTAACAGTTGGCTCAAATTGCCGTTCTTTTGGCATAGTTTCTTATTCTCAATCACTTTATTGCGAAAAGCCTGCATTCCTTTAGCACAACTGCCGGTGGTTTTGGTCAGGATGGTGCTGCCTGCTATAATCACATAACGTTTGCTTTTTTTGTAAAAATGGAGCACTGCCTTTTGGCCATATTCAGGCATCGTCATGGTGAACTCAACAAAACTATCGGGAGCCGTCAGTTTTTCGGGCTTGTCGAAGATCTTACAGCCGTAAAAACGAGTGAGGAACTGAATGTCTTCGAAGAAAAGCTCCATCTCGTTTTGCTTGTCAGCCGAAAGGTGCGGCTCGTTGATGTCCTTCGTATTCTCAATGACATAGTTGTTGGCTTCCTTAGCCGCCTTCCAGCCAAGATATTCCAAACAGAGCGCTTCGCTGGCAAAAATCTCGTCACTCTTCGATACGAACACCAACGCCATGTCCCAAAAGTCTTTCTTTTGCTTGTGGTCGTTGACGCGATTGGTGAAATCATTCGTCTGCCCAATGTAGGCCATCGGCTTCATGTTCACATCCCGACCCAGTAGGATATAAAAGGCATACTGCTGCAAGTGCGCTTCCTTCTTGCCGACTTCAGCCACCTTTTCGCGTGGCAACACAAAACATTTGCACGACTTGGTGCTGCCCATGTCGATGACGCGGGCACCGTCAAGCGTTTTGTCAAGTAATTTGGTATAAACGGTCAGAATAGCCATAAGCTAAGTTCATTTGTATCTATTGTATCTCGGCTTCAAAGATACTGAAATTCCCCAATTGTTCAACAAATCTTATGAAACAATCTGAGACAAGATGCTACTTATAAGTTTAGGGGGGATCATAGTTCTTACAATTTTGAAAAATATTATTAATTATTGTTATTGTTTGTTTTGATACATATTTGAAGATTTTACAGTATCTTTGCAGTTACCAATAGAAGTATCGAATATGAACCGAACTGAAATAGAAGACTACGTTAAGTCAAGAAGCACTTTCTTGACCTCACATAAACACGTTATTCCAGAAAGCAGCGGTAGAAAGATGAAATTCAAAGTCACCGAGCAGGATGTCGAACACTTGGTTTCAGATGCGCTCTATAGAGCAAGGGGAGTGCTCAATATCAGTGATATATGGAACTTGCAAAACTTTTTTCAGTTGGCTCATTATATCAAGTCAGAAAAAGATGAAAAGTCGGGTAAAAGTTACATTCACTTTCATTATTATGAAATAACCATCAACGAACGGAAGATGTTCCTGAATATTCGAGAAGACAAGAAGCAACACACGGCTACACTTTATTCAATTACCAAGGAAATAAAAAATGCCACCCTAAAATGAAGGTGGCATTGTTTTGTTAAAAGTTAACCGCCGGGTGGGTTGGATACTCCCTGTCGGTCATGCATTAACTTTTACGCTGCAAAGATACAACAATTTTTAATCGCCGCAACATTTTTATTTAAAATATTTGAACCCTCTTTTAACCAGCAAAAATCGGAACCGCCAATAACCTGCCAAAATGTCAGCCAAAATCATCTCCAACCCCTTTGGCATAATGATTGACTAAAGGAGCGCGTCGCCGTGTCGAACGGCGGCACTCGAATCGAAAAAGTATTAGTCAAATTAAAAATAGGAGAAACAAATTATGTCAAAGATCATTGGTATCGATTTAGGAACCACCAACTCATGCGTTTCCGTTATGGAAGGCAGCGAACCGGTAGTCATCGCCAACAGCGAAGGCCACCGCACCACCCCTTCGGTTGTCGCTTTCACCGACAACGGCGAGCGTAAGGTCGGCGAGCCTGCCAAACGTCAGGCCATCACCAACCCGCAACGCACCATCTATTCCATCAAGCGTTTCATGGGCGAGACCTACGACAAGGTCGGCGCCGAGATGAAGCGTGTTCCTTACAAGGTCGTTCAGGGCCCCAACAACACCCCGCGTATCGACATCGACGGCAAGACCTACACCCCGCAGGAAATCTCCGCCATGGTGCTTCAGAAGATGAAGAAGACCGCTGAGGACTACCTCGGTCAGACCGTGACCGAAGCCGTCATCACCGTGCCGGCTTACTTCAGCGACAGCCAACGTCAGGCCACCAAGGAAGCCGGTGAGATCGCCGGTCTGAAGGTCCGCCGTATCGTCAACGAGCCTACCGCAGCCGCTTTGGCTTACGGTCTGGACAAGAAGAAGAGTGATGCCAAGGTCGCTGTGTATGACCTCGGTGGCGGTACCTTCGATATCTCCATCCTGGAACTCGGCGACGGCGTGTTCGAGGTGAAATCCAC
>JAFYJV010000034.1 GCA_017537965.1 Bacteroidales bacterium
CGTTCATCCTGAGCCAGGATCAAACTCTTCATTGTAGTATTGTTGTACTTATTTTTTTCCTGTTTCTAGGGCTCCGCTATGATTCTATTATTCCTTACTCTTCGAAACGGATCAGCCTCGCGGCTAATACCGTCTCGGACTTATGCTGGCCTCAAGTTTTCAAAGAACGATCCCAAAACCTCCACTTCACTGAACCTATCCTCGTCGTTTGGGATGGCAAAGATACGGCAATTTTCTTTTCACGCAAGTATTTTTTGAAGAAAAATTTCAAAAAAAATACAATATATTGAAAATCAATAAAATATAATTAAAGAAAAATTATCTTGATAACCCCTTGAGAATCGAATATTTGAGTTCGACGCGTACAATGCACGGAAATATTCAAAAATCAGAAGCTGTTTCCGACAATCTAAAATAGGTACCCTGGCTGGTCATCACCATTCGAATGGTGCCGATCAGGATGAAATTGATCAGGATGGTTTCCGCGCGCCTCTTATTATTAATAGGTGTAAGTTGCATGAATTCCTCCAATGTGATGGATTCATGCTCGGAAAGGTAATGTAACAATGCCATCTCGGCCTCAGTGAAGGTAATCTTCGTGAATTGGGCATTCTTTTGGTATTTCCACACCTTGAGTAGGATGGGGTCGGCCACCAAGTTCTCGTCCTTGACCCTGACAAAGACCTTATACTTTCCTTGGTTGTCGGGAGCCCGGTGTTTTATCTTGTCGTCTTTTGGGATGATGACTTCAAGAACGGTCTTGCCGTTGATTTCCCATTCCTCGGTTGAATAATGCACTTCGGGTTGACAATACATCTCTGCGGCAGCTTGGATCATGTGGATCTCTTCGTCCGATCTGACACCCGCTATGGAACCATTGTCCTTGACACCAACCAATAGCCTTCCGCCGTCCGTGTTTGCAAAAGCTGCAAGTGAACGGGCAATCCTTCGGCTATCAGAGATTTCGAATTTGAAATCCAATTGCTGGTGCTCGCCTTCCTCAATCAATTTTTGTATGTGTTTTTCCCGATGCTTCATCGCCCTGCAAAAATAAGAAAAATAGAAAGTCTGTCCGATTTTTTCCAAAAATAGGGGAGACGAAATAAGGCCCTTTTTAAGCCCTCTGAGAGACCCGGTTTTATGAGCCTATTATTGGGTGGGATGGGCAAAAATCGTTGAATACAACGGAGATTCACAAAACAACATGGTTGGAAACCAAATAATTTACAAAACTAAAATAGTTTATCTAAAACACATAAAGTCAATCATTTATTATTTAGTTTTACATAGATAACAATTATTTAATCAAGTAAACTCTATTCAATCGAGTAAAATACTGCCAAAAATAATTGAATTATTATTTAAAATACTAATAATCAGTTATATATTTATTATTATTTAAAGAATAATGTAAAAGAAATGGAATAATAGCCAGCATTGATCAATTTTCTATATTTAAATAATTAACTTATTGAAATAACGTATGTTAAAATATATAATATAAAGTAAAGCATCACCACTTTATTCAATTACAAAATATTTACAAAAATAAAATCACATTTTATCACAACGTTTCAAATATTATATTTACTTTTGTAAATTCAAAGATCAGTAAAAACGAAAAAAAACACAACCGTATGAAAGATAGAATCGCTCACATTATGAGGGCTAAAAACTTAAAAGCATCGGATTTTGCGGCATTGCTCGGCATACAACCATCAGCCATTTCTCATATTTTGTCTGGACGAAATCAACCAAGTCTTGACTTTGTTAAGAGAATTAAAGAAACCTTTCCTGAGTATAATTTGGATTGGATTGTCTTTGGTACCGGTCCAATGACTTTGTCTGAACCGTCGAGAGATTCCTTCCAAGAGGCCTTGAAGGAAGTGCGGCAAGTTCCCCTTCCCGACACTCTTCCTTTGTTTACCGATCAAATAATCACCGAGCCGGAGGATCCCACCCCATCTGATGCTCATATTTCTGGAATTCAAGGCCTTAATCCTGATTCTGCTGTCAAAGTCATGTATGTCCTATATGAGGATGGAACATTTGACACCTTCATTCCCAGGTAAGTTTTCTATCATTCTAAGTCAATTTATATTAATAAGGTGTCCCTTGGACAAAAAATATGTTTACCTTTGCCGATTATTTGGGACAACATGCAAAGAGAACTGTTTTTTTCGTCTTTGGACACTGTAATCCAGTCACCTAAGCATATCACCGTCCTTTCTCATGTCAATCCTGACGGTGATGCCATTGGATCTTCGTTGGGTTTTTCCCAGTTCTTGAGGAAATTCGGACATGAGGTTGAGGTGATGGTGCCGAATGACTTTCCTGGATTCTTGGCTTGGATGCCTGGTGCCTCTGAGATTCATGTATATGATAAGGAATCGGAATTGTGTGACCGGATTTTAGATCGTACAGACTGCCTCTTTTTGTTGGATTTTAACCATATATCTCGTTCCGGATTGATTCAGTCAAAACTTAAAACGTTGAATACCACAAAGATATTGATTGATCACCATAGGGATACTGATATCGAGAATTTTTTCTGTGTGCTCTCCGACACAGAAGTTTCAAGCACTTCGGAACTGATTGCAGAAACGGTTCTTCATTATGGCAATGACTATTTGGATGACCCTATCGCCACCAATATCCTTGTGGGAATAGTGACCGATACCGGCTCTTTCTCACATTCGATTTTTAGGCCTGAAACATTTTCGCTTTGTGCCAGACTATTGGAGAAGGCATCGTCCTATAATAAGATCCATCAACAGGTCTATGATACTTTTTCCGAAGACCGATTGCGGCTTTTGGGTTACGCCATCAGTAGAAAGATGGAGGTATTGGATGAATATGCTACCTCCATCATCTCATTGAACAAGGAAGAACTGGAGTTGTTTAACTATCAAGTAGGTGATACTGAGGGAATTGTGAATTATCCTTTGTCCATGGAAAAGATCAAGATGGCTGTATTGGTTACAGAGCGCCAGGGTGTGATACGCTTTTCATTTCGTTCGAAAGGGAGTTTCTCTGTTCATGAATTGGCTCAGAAACACTTCAACGGTGGCGGTCATACCAATGCTGCTGGAGGCACATTGAGCTGTTCGATGGGACAGGCGCTCGAAATGCTGCATAATTTGCTTCCCGAATACAAGGAATTGCTTCAACAAAATTGAATGAAATGATGCATTGGAATCGGATAGTGTTTGTTTGTCTGTTAATAGGAGTTCTTTTCTGCGCATGTGGCGATGAGGACAAAAAGCCGCTTGCCGGAGAAGATCCTCGACTTAGGGAGAGCCTTGAAAAAGTCAATCGTTATTTGGTTAACGACGAGGAGGAGGAAATCTCTAATTATATTGAGCGACATCAACTTACGATGATCTCTACTGGGACGGGACTTCGGTATCAGGTGATCAAGAATGGACAGGGAGATACCGTTCATCCAGGTCAGACGGTGAAGATGGAATATGTGTTGAATAATGTTATGGGTGATGTGATCTATACCTCTGAAGATAAGGGAGTTAAGTCTTTTGTGGTGGGACATGGCGATGTTGAGTCGGGTTTGGACGAGGCGGTTCGTTATCTTCGCAGAGGAGATGTCGCAAAAGTGATCATTCCATCGCATTTGGGATATGGTTTGCTTGGCGATCAGGATAAGATTCCAGCAAGAGCTACTTTGATTTATACATTGAAAATCACTGAAATACAATGAAAAAGCACTATAAAGGCATTTATTCTCTTTTAATGGTGACCATGTTTTGTTTGGCATGGTTGGTATCGTGTAATCCAAAGGCGCCTGCTTATCAGCAGACGGAGGATGGCTTGTGTTATCGTTTTTATGACATCCATCAGGATAGGAACACTCCTCAGTTGAAGGACTATCTCAAATTACGTATGGACTATTATCTTAATGATTCACTGATATATAGTAGCAAAGAGAAGTCGGAGTTTCCGCGTATTCAGTATCAAGAGTCCCAGTTCAGTGGGGATATCCTTAGTGGACTGGGGATGATGCATGAGGGAGATTCCGCCTCTTTTATAGTTAGGGCCGATTCTACTTTCTATTATTTGTTTTCTCTTGATTCGGTAGAGGGGGTTGTCAAGTCCACGGACAGGATGCGATTTGAGATTCGGTTGTTGGAAATACAGTCGGAGGCGCTTTTCCGGGAAGAATTGCAGGCGATGATGGACCGTAGGGATCAGGAGATGGAGGCGTTGAAATCGCGATCGGAAGCAGAGTTTAACGGCTATCTGGTTTCCCATGGTATCAATGAAAAACCTTCATTGTCAACCGTTTATGTGATTCCAATGAAGTCGGGATCCGGACCGAAGATTCAAAAGGGCATGGATGCAAGGATCGTCTATGAGGTATATGCCTTGGATGGTACGCACATTGGCTCTTCCGACAGTCTAGGTATGGTGGTTCCTGTTGGTGATGGGACAGTGTTGAAAGGTCTTGATGAAGGGTTATCCCATTTATATCAAGGTGAAAAAGCCAAGCTTCTGGTGCCCTATCCCTTGGCATTTGGTGAGAGCGGTAACGACGTAGTGTTACCTTACGCGAACTTGGTGTTTGAGGTTGAGGTATTGGAGGTGATGAAAAGGGATTCAAAATGAAACAAATGAAAACAATAACTAATATCTATCTTATTATCAAAAAAATGAAAAGAAGTTTTGTAATGGTGGCTATGTGCCTCCTTTTCTCAGCAGTTGTGGCTTCCTGCGGTCCGAAGTCTCCATTCCCAGGTTACACACCCACTGGTACTGGGTTGTATTACAAACAAATCGTGAAAGGTGAGGGTGCACCTATCAAGAACGGTGATGTCATCAAGGTTAGACTAGCTTATTACATCAACGACTCGTTGTTGTACACCACTGATTCATTGCCTGAGGCTGCCTATGACATGGTTCATGAGTCGCCGTTCCAAGGTGATCTTTACGAAGGCTTCAGAATGATGCATGTCGGTGATTCCATGTCGTTCATGATCAATGCGGATTCAGTGTTCCATAAGCAATTCCATGCGCCTATCATTCCTGATTTTGTCACTCCTGATGCCTTTATGCGTTGGGAAGTGGTGGTTGACGAGGCCATGACGGAAGAGGCTTTCCAGCAGATGAAAGAGGCGGAAGCCGCTGCTCTTCAGCAGGCTTCAAGGGATGCCTTTGCAGCTTATCTTGCTGAGAATGGCGTGGATGCCCAGCCCACCGAAAGCGGCTTGATCTATGTTTGCACCAAGCCCGGCAAGGGCAAGAAACCTGTTGCCAACCAGACTGTGAAGGTGCATTATACGGGTCGTCTTCTCGATGGCACAGTGTTCGATTCCTCCATTGACCGTGGTGAGCCGATAGAGTTCCCTCTGGGAGTCCATCAGGTGATTCCAGGATGGGATGAAGGCATTGCCATGATGTCGAAAGGTGAGAAGGGTGTTCTCTACATTCCATTTGATTTGGCATACGGTCCCCGTAACATGGGTCCCATCTCTGCCTATTCGAATCTTGTTTTCGAAGTGGAGTTAGTGGATTTCAAATAATTACTCCGTGATCTCAAGGAACTCGTCCTGTTTGGAGTAATACAAGTCCATGACAACGATGAGAGCGGCGCAGCTCCAAACAGGGACGGCCAACTTGTCGGTGTCAAGGAAGTTGTTCAGGAAACCGTGAACAAAATAACTGAAGAAGGCCAAGGTGGCTCCCAATGCCATAATCTTGGCTTTCTTGTTTTTTGCCTGTCGATAGGCTTTTAGACCAGTGTACACCACGGTGATGACGAAGGTGAGCATGAGGATGGTTCCCATGACTCCTTGCTCGGCAAGAGGACCTATGTATTCGCTGTGGGCATTGCCACCATCACCGGCATTGGTGCTGATGATGGTCTTTTCCTTCGACATCTGGTATGGGGCGTAAACGAACTGGTAGGTGCCAGGGCCCCATCCAAACACAGGACGTTCTGCGAAGAGACGGAATGCCGATTGCCATCGGTTGATACGTTCCAGGTTGGAAGCGTCGGTGGAGATATTAGTGATGGATTGAATGTTCTCGATGATGTCGCCGGATGCGTCTTGATTGTTGTGCTCCAACGTGTCGATGATCTGGTGTCGGAAGGTGAAGAAGATTCCTACTAAAATCAGCAACGTGGTCAGGATCCAACGGAACTTGATCTTCAAGAGCACGCAAACAAGCACTGCCAAGGCGGCAGCCAGACTGACCCATGCAGCACGGCAGCTGGAGAGGATCATGGCGAGACTCAAAAGGCACACGGCACCGAGGATGAGAAGCCTTCGGGAGGTCTTGATACCTGGAAGCAATGCATAGGTGATGGCATAGATGAGGTAGATGGCCAAGGCAGCACCGTAAGCAGTGTGGTCGTTGTAGAAGGGGGTCATCACCCAGTGCGCAGAATCGCCATCGAAACCATTCTTGGCATGGTTGATTGTGGTGTAGACGATGACGATGCTGAGACTTGCGATGTAAAGCCAGATGAACCAGTCGATGTTTTTGGGCTTCTTGAATAGCAACGCACACAAGAAGAAGGAGGGGACGATGAACCACAGTCTGGCGACAATGAACTTGATGGATACCACGGGCATCTCGCTGGTGATGGTGGAAACGATCATCCAGATAAACATGCAATAGATGACGATGGATACGGGGTGTCGAGCGATGCTTCGGTCGTA
This sequence comes from Bacteroidales bacterium, assembly GCA_017537965.1. GTDB lineage: Bacteria > Bacteroidota > Bacteroidia > Bacteroidales > F082 > Limimorpha. The sequence goes on from JAFYJV010000034.1 coordinate 6,678, forward strand.
TCTCCCATCATATAGCAATTTGGCAATAAAGAGGATGAGGACACCGGCGAGCATCGGTTCTGCCGGCAACGATACCGCCAACTGCTCGAATTCCTCCAAGACCACGGAAAGAGGGACAAGGAAACTGATAAGCATCATGACCTTGTCGAGAGAGAAAATGTAGAGTAGAAGAATCCCCAGAACCAAAGGCAGCGCAAAAAACAGGTAATTGTTCTTGTTGACAACCAAGAACAAGGCTACGGCAACAAAGATTGCCGCAATGAGATAAAGCCAGCCTATTTTAGCCTTTTTGGTCATTTTTCAGAAGAAATGAATCTTTTTCTGTTTTCGATGATGAAGATGGCGAGGATAGAGAGCAGGAAGGCGGCGAGACCGCTAAGTGCCACAATGACCCAACGCACCGGGAAGGATTTTTTGTCGGCAGGGTAGGGCTCGGTGATGATGTTGGAATAGGTCATATATCCGTTATAGAAGCGGAGCTCTCTCTCGTAGTCGCATTTGATGGCAACAAAGGTGTTAGCTTCGGCAGCAAGCTTGGTCTGCAAATCGACGAGCTCTGAACCGTATTGCTCAAGATTTGATTTCAACTCCGCACTTTTAGCTGAACCGGCCAACCAACCTCTAGTCACTTCGCGTGATTGACTCTCCACGTCGGTGACACCGTAGTTTGTGCCAATTTCAGCCATCCTGTTTTTCAGGGAATCGATAACGAGTTGTTTTTCGCGCAGTTGCCGCTCAAACATGACAACCACTTCCTCGCTCTTGTCGCGGTGCAATTTCCTGATTTTCTGATCGTAGTAATAGAGAATGTCTTTTGCGATGTTGCATGCCGTGACAGGATCTTTGTCATTGACCACGATAGAGACTGCTTCGTATGGGGTCTTTGTGATCTTGATCTTATTCTGATACTCCAGAATCATGTATGTCTTGGCATGGGGCTGATTGGGGTCGATGTTGTAGTCCGTCCACAAGTCATATTTCGCAACGATGGAATCGGCGATGGATTGTGAGGAAATGATCTGAAGCATCTGTTCTGTACGGTCTTCTTCAGAATAGGGACTGGTGTTGGCCGGATAGGCGATTGCCTCTGACTTGTAGAGTGGCGTGATAAACGCCGAACTGGAGAAGATGGCTCCGCAGAGGGCTGCTATTAAAGTGATGATCAGGATGTGCCACTTCCATTTGAAAATCAACTGGAGGAGCGAGAGTGAGTTGAAATTGTTATTATCCATGATTTGTAGATTTATTTCATTGTTATTGATGTCATCGTCTTCGTTGAGTTTTTCTTTGATGGTTTGTATCTTGGCTTTCAGTCGGTCAAGTGTTTGGCTGTTCTTGGGTTTTTTCTTTGGCACCGGGGGCCTCGATTCGAAAAAAGCCACCGTAGCGGTCGAACAATCCCAGTAGCAGCAACAACAGAATGAAGGTTGCCAAGACTGTGATGGTCACGATGATCCAACGGATGGGGTATGATTTGTGTTCTGCTTTGAAAGCGGAGGTGACCACGAACTTGTGAGGGATTTCCTCCGTAGCATCCACCTTGGCTTCTTCGTATTTGGTCTTCACCAAGGAGAGTTGCAAACGGTCGTGATCCAGCTTTTCGTTGATAGCGTAGTAGGCGCCTCCATACACCGCCAGGGTGTCGAGATAGTTCTGGATGCTCTTGATACCTTGGCTGTTGCCTTTCCCCAGTTCAACGGCGAGCTGTTGGCTAAGCATTTCCACCTGTGACTCGTAGTCATAGACTCCGTGCTTTCGGAGCGTGTTGAGCGAGTCTTCCAATACAGCCATCTCTTGGCAGAGGGCTTGGTATTCCGATTCAACCAGTTGGAATGCCTTGATAGCCACCTCTTTTTGCATGGCGTTCATCGTGCTGTCAAACAACTCGGCGATGTCGTTGGCTATCTGGGCTGCCATGGCTGGATCTGAGTCCATAACGGTGATCCTGACAGCATTGTATTCGGTCCGTCGGAAAGTGATGCGGTTGTCGTACAGCTTGTTAAGCTTGGTGTAGGGGTATTTATGAGTTGGCTTGATGCCGTAATGCTCCATCAGATTGAAGCGCTCGATCACCTTGTCACGGATTCTATTTGAGTTCAACACCTGCAACATCTGTTCTGTTTGCTCACTCTCACCGAATTCCAAAATGTCCTTGTTCGACTGGAAAGTAGTGCTGATGAGCACTTTGGAGATGGAATTGCTTGAAGTCGGGTAGAGGATGACAGTGGATTTGTATAAAGGGGTGATGAAGAAGGGGGAGCTGAATAAAACGGCAAGCAATGCTGCGACAGCCAGTATAACCAGGACACTTCGCCTGTATTCAATCAAAAGCCCAAATAGGTTTTTGCTGTTGAAAGCGTCCTTTTGTTTATCGTCCATAGTTTCCAAAATTGAATAAGGAGCCAAAAATAGGAAATTCTATTGAAAGGACAATCAAAAAAATGCATTTTGATCATCTTTTTTCCGATGGAATGACGAGGGATATGATCTCTTTCAGGCTTAACAGTTTCGTAATGAAGATCAAACCGACGTTGACTACGAAAGCGATGACAAAGCTGACAATCCAATTCAATTGCAGCATTTTTGTCAACCAAGTGCAAAGTACAATGCTACCGATGAACAACAGCAGGTGGATCCAATACTTGCCACCAAGGTTGAGATGGAACATCTTTTCGCAGATCAGGTATTGTGCAAAGGCGGTGACGGCTTGTACACAGAGACTGGTGCAAGCGGCGCCTACCGAAAGGAAACGAGGGATGACGAAGAGGTTGAGCAGGATGTTGATGACTACGCCCGATGCGGCTACGAGATTGAGCTGTTTGAGACTCCCGTTGGCAGTTAAAAGCGTACCAAAGACATAAGTCGTTGAGAGACAGAAGAAACTACCCATCAAGATAGGAAATACTTTGGCGTATTGGCCGATGCGCATGAGATAGGCGGCTTCCGTCTCGGCTTCCTCTGGACGATACATGATCTTCATGATCTCAGTGTCATAGAAAACACATTGGACAAGTACGATGCCTGTCATGGCCACAATGACGTTGAACGAAGTCTTGACCAGGTTGTTCAACTCAATCTTGTTTTTCAAGGTGGCGGCAAACATGGGCAATAGCATGATGGCGAACAAGTTGGAGATATTGTTGCCTGCGTCGAAGAGGCGGTAGGCGCGGCTGTATATGCCGGCTTGTACCCCTTTGTCGTCCAAAAGGCGCTCAAGCAGGACAGGCTCCACACGGCTATAGACACTCATCAGGAGGACAAGCACGGCAAAGGGAAGGCTCTGTCGCAAGATGTTGCGCAAAAAGGCGAAATTGATCTTGAAACTGAGATGATCGACATGACGCAACACGATGAACAAGGCCATGACAATGGTGCAAACGTAAGCCAACGTCTGTGCCTGAAGATACCAGATGACATTGAACCGTTCTTTCGGGAACCAGCCGCTCCATAGCACCAGACACATGAAGATGATGGCTAAAATGCGGTCGAAAACGGAGAGGATGCTGTCCGACTTGAACAACAGCAGCCCTTGGATGTTCGATCGGAGATACAAGATGAATGACAACAGAACCTGGTTGAGTCCGCACCAAAACAAAAGCTTGAGTTTCAGGCCTTCACAGTATCCGTTGAAATAACCTATGACAAAGATGACCGCCGCATACAACAACCCGAGCAGGAGCTTGATTTCGGTAAGACCGCCGAAATGTTTAGGGAGATTCTTGGGATCTTGCGCGATGTTTCGGCTGTTGAAATTGGTGATGCCGAGGTCGAGCAAGATATAAAACAAGTAGGAGAAGTTGAAGAGGGCCTGATAGGTGCCGTAGGAGGCGTCGCCAAGCAAGTTCTGCACTTCGCGGTCGATGCCGAGAATCCAAAAAGGCTTCACCAATAGATTGAGAAACAGTAGAAAGATGATATTCTTGATGAAGCGGTTGTGCATGACGCCTGTTGTTGGAAGGGCAAAGGTAGAAAAATATTGTGAGTACGCCCCCTCGGTAAAAAAATAATATGTATTTTTACCACGAAAAATTTTGAGCTGTTGAAATGAATAGAGAACAGGAAGCCGTCGATACCATGACGGAAGAATTGGTTGAAAATGAACAAAGTCTGTTGCTTCACAACGACGATCATAATACTTTCGAATACGTGATCAAATGCCTTGTTGAGGTATGCGACCATACTTACGAGCAGGCCGAAACCTGTGCTTGGATCACCCATTACAAAGGGAAGTGTGCCATCAAGTACGGTACTTTCAAGGAGCTGAAGCCATATTACGATGCCATGCTCGACCGTCAACTGTATGTGAGTATTCAATAAGTGGAAAACGGAGAACGGAAAACTGAAAGACATGTCCACTTATAGCAAGGAAGAACGGGAAATGATACAGCAGGCCTACGAGGCGATGCTGGAGGACATTCGTCCCAATGTGTATGATCCTCAGAAACTTAAGGTTGTCGAGGATGCCTATCAATTCAGTTTGGAGAAATATGACGGCAAGTACATGGTCTCGGGTAAGGCCTATCTTTTCCATTTGATCGAATTGGCCCGCATCGCAGTGTTGGAGGTCGGTTTGGGCTATATGTCGGTGGTGGCGGCGTTTCTGCATGGCATCACCTACAAGGAACAGGTGGACATGGGCTACCTGGAGGAACGCTTCGGCAAGCGAATAGCCACTGTTTTGGAAGGATTCGACAAAATCTCGGCGCTTCAGACCGAGAGGGTAGCCTACAACTCCGATAACTTCCGCGACCTCTTCCTCTCTCTTGCTGAGGATATGCGTACGGTCTTGTTGAAAGTAGCGCACCGTGTGTATGATGTGCGCAATCAACAGGATATAGACGCCGACCGACTTGGGAAGTATTTTCATGAGATCAAATACATCTACATTCCGATAGTTCACCGTCTCGGACTTTACAAGATCAAAGCGGAACTGGAGGAGAAGCTGATGTTGTTCGAGAACCCGGAGGTGTTTCAGGAGATCAAGTCGAAAATCGAAGCTACGGAAGAAAGCCGAAGACATATTGCGGAGCGTTTTCTGGCACCGATCAGAAACCGGTTGGATTCGGAAATCAAGAATGGGAAATACAAGTTCACCTATTTGATCAAGTGGCGCGTCAAGTCGATTCCTTCCATCTATGCCAAAATGAAAGCCCAAAACGTGCCTTTCGAGAAGGTTTACGACCTTTTGGCAGCTCGCGTGATTATCGACTGCGCTCCCAAAGACGAAATCGAGTATTGTTGGTGCGTCTATGCCGACATCACCAATCTTTATGAGCCTGTGCCTGAAAGGATGCGCGACTGGATCACCAAGCCCAAGGCCTCTGGCTATGAGTCACTGCATGCCACCGTGAAATTCGATGAAAAGGTGTTTTTTGAAGTCCAGATCCGAACCACAAGGATGGACGAGGTGGCTGAGATGGGACAAGCGGCGCACTATCTTTATAAAGGTGACAAGCAGAGCTCGGAGGATTGGCTTGTCGGGGTTAGGCAAGTGCTTGAGAACCCTGAGCTGGTGTCGCTCGAGAACTCCTACAAGAAAAACTATAAGTCTGACAAGATCTTCATTTTCACGCCCGAGGGCGACTTGAAGCAGCTGCCGCAAGGCTCTACCGTGCTCGACTTTGCGTATGAGATCCATACAAAGGTGGGAGAGACCTGTAACGGTGCCAAGATCAACGGTCGCGTGGTGCCTATCCGTCAGGTACTCACCAATGGCGACAGGGTGGAGATCATCACCAACAAGAAACAGTCGCCCAATGCCGACTGGCTGAATTGGGTGGCCACCGAAAAGTCGCGCAACAAGATACGCCGTTTCCTGAAAGAACAGGAACTGAAGGAGTCGGAGTTGGGCAAAGGCTTGTTGCATCGTCGTCTGAAGAACTGGAAGATCCCCACCACGGAGGATACAATTGAGATATTGGTGAAGGAATTCAAGCTGGAGAACTCCTTGCAGCTGTACCACATGATCGCCACCGAGAAAATCGATATCCAAGCCATCAAACACTTTCTCGATGAAGAGCTTGAAAAGAAGGGCATGAAAGTAGGGAAGGTGGACCAGGAGATCGTTGAGACGAACAAGAAGGAAGCCAATTACGAGAACGACGAATGCCTGTCGATCGGAGAGGACATCAAGAACGTGAACTACAAGCTGGCCAAGTGTTGCAACCCAATCCCTGGCGACCGTGTGTTTGGCTTTGTAACTAACGAGGGAAACATCACCATCCATCGGGTGAATTGCCCCAATGCCAAGAGCTTGCAGGAGCGTTACGGCTACCGCATCATCAAGGTGAAGTGGAACGGCATTGAGAATGGCGTTTCGCAAGCTACCATCAGGATTTATGGCAACAACCTCCATGGACTGCTCGGGAAGATTACGAAAGTGGTTTCGGAGGATATGCAGGTGGATATGAAGAACGTGATGTTCAATACCGACAAGGAAGGCTTTTTTGAAGGGAAAGTGGTTTTGCAAATATCTGATATTGAGTCTCTTGAACAATTGATGGGAAAGATTCGTGCTATTGAAGGTATTTTGGAGGTAGTGCGAATTGATGAGTGATGAGTGACGAATTAGGAATTAGGAATTAGAAATTAGAAATAGATTATTAATGATACATCCCGCGGGGATGCTAACTTTATAGAAATAATGAAGAGATTTTTTTATTTGTTTTTGTTTCTTGTGATGGCTGGCGGGGCCTTTGCTCAATCCTCGCTGCCCGCGGTGTCCATTGTGACAGATGGTCCCATTGTGAACACTCCAGCCGTGCATGGCACCATCAGCGTTACGGATACGGCAGGCATGACGATTGTGATGCATGCCGGATTCAAGATCAGGGGCACTTCGTCGCAACAATACGAAAAGAAGTCGTACCGTGTGGAGTTATGGGCCGACGAGACGGGTGCTGAGATGATCGACACCACTTTCCTCGGATTGAGAAGTGACGACGACTGGAACCTGGAAGCGATGTGGTCACAACCGTTGCGCCTTCGCGACAAGGTGGCTAACGAGTTGTGGATGGAGATGTACCAGCTGCCTTATCTGGAAAACGAGCCCAGTGCTTTGCCGGGCATCCGCATGGAATACGTCGATCTTTATGTCAACGAGGTCTATATGGGCGTTTACGCGTTGACAGAGCGCATGGACCGCAAGCAGTTGGGCTTGAGGAAATACAATGGCAATATCAGGGGTTTGCTCTTTAAAGGCAACGGGGAAGGGGCTCCGACTTTCGAGAGCTTGCCTGCATACGATAACGCCTCCGACACCTGGGACAACTACGAGTGGGTCTATCCCAACGAGAGCGACACTGTCATCGACTGGAGCTCGTTGTACAACTTCACCAATTTCGTGATGAACTCCACCGACTATGCATTCTATTCGCAGTACGGCACCATGTTCGATGTCAATAATGCCATTGATTACTATTTGTTTATCAATGTGTTGAAGGCGATGGACAACATGGGGCGCAATTTGTTTGTGGCTCGTTACAAGAAATCGAGTGCTTTTTTGTACATGCCTTGGGATTTGGATGCCGTATGGGGTTTGGACACCGATGGAGCGCAGACACATGATGCCGAAGGCTTGATGGGCAACGGCTTTTATGATCGCCTGTTGGGAGATTGCAATGCAAACGGCTTTTCCAACATGGCTCGCAACCGATACAATGCTTTGCGTGAGACCATCCTGACCCGTGAACATATCATGGAATTGGTTCAGAACCAGTATGATGCACTGGTGGCGATGGGTGCCTACGAACACGAACATGAGGCATGGCCTGAATATGAGGTGGATGAGAGTCAACTCGCCTATATGAGCGATTGGCTGGATGCCCGTTTCGCTTATCTGGATGAGGAAATCAACTCCGCCTGTGGTACATGGAGCGATGAGGAAATCACCGAAACCAAGCCGGTGGAGGTCTTCCCGAATCCCGCAACAGATCCTATCACGATTCGTTTTTCAGAGGATGGCGAGGCAGTGGTTCGCATCTATGACATGACGGGCCGTTTGGTGTATTCAACGACAAGTCCTGATCAAGAGTTGACCATTTCTACTCAAGGGGTTAGCAGCGGCATCTATTCTGTCCTTATCCTCCAGAAGGGAAAACAGTTTACAGAACGCATTCTCATTAATTCTAAATTCTAAATTCATAATCAAATAATGGCAACTATTAAAGGCATTTATAAAGGCAATCTCCGCAACGAGATGACCCATGTGCAGTCGGGCAACACCATCTTTACCGACGCACCCACTGACAACCATGGCAAAGGCGAGGCTTTTTCGCCCACCGACCTGGCTTGCGCTGCATTGGCCGCATGCATGATGACCATCATGGGAATCAGCGCACAGGGGCATAAGTTCGACATCGAAGGCACCACTTACGAGGTCAAGAAGACTATGAATGCCGATCCACGCCGCATCGGGCAGATCGACATCGTGTTCAACTTCCCGCCGAGGGACTACACCCAGGCGCAACAGAAGTTGTTGTGGGCGGCTGCCGAGAGCTGTCCCGTGGGTCGCTCGCTGCATCCCGATGTCATCGTCAACATCACCATGAATTTCCAGTTCTGATGGAGTACGACATGCTGAAGGGGCTCCACCACAGCGAGACGCTGGTGGTGGAGCACAAGGACACCGCCGCCGTGTATGGCTCCGGCGCGTTGGAGGTGTTTGCCACACCGGCTATGATCGCCTTGATGGAGAAGACCTGTCTGGTGGGGGTCAGTGACAAGATCGGGGAAGGGAACACCACCGTGGGCATCTCCGTCAATATCAAGCATCTGAAGGCCAGTCCTGTTGGGGCTATAATTCGTTGCGACGCCCAACTCATCGAAGTCGATCGCAAACGTTTGGTTTTCGAAGTGAAATGCTTCGAAGGCGATACCCTGATTGGCGAAGGCATCCACGAACGGTTTGTTGTTGATAGTGAGAAGTTTATGGGGAAGGTGGAAGTTAGGAGTTAGGAGTTAGGAGATGCCTTTTAGGGGCTAATTTCGATGGAAGATTTATAGGTAAAAAAAGAGCGACCTTTCGGTCGCTCTCAGGTTTTTGGGTGATTGTAAAAGTACTGGTTTTGGATTAGTATCCCAAGACCTTTTCGGCGTGTTCCTGGTATTTTTTGTAAGCTTCCTGCGTGGCCGCATCCATCTGGTCTTCCATGCCGTAGAGGACATTGCTGAGCTGGTTCATCTGCTTGAAAAGATCGGTGTCTTTGCCAAACAAACCGTCGGTAACGATTCCATGGCCTTTTTCACGGAGTTCATCGGCGGGATAGTTCTGCTCAAAATAAGTCAGGATGCCGTCGGCTTGCTTGACCACTTCGGGATAGTCAGCTGCGGTAAGGCTGAACATTCTGCTGGTAAGATCGTTCACTTTCTTGGCGTCATAGGGTTTGCTGCCGCCTCCGCAGGCCACCATCATGATGGCTACTGCGGCCAATACAAATAATTTTTTCATAGGATATAGTTTTTGTTAGTTAAAAGTGTTGTCGGTTTGCTTTGAACACACAAAGATAAGATAGTTTTCGTTCGCTATCTCACTATGGCTAAAAAATAGTTTCAAGATTGAATTCTACGCCCATAGCAATAACCCGCCGCAGATGATAAGTCCAGTGACAAACAAGTCGATCAAGCAGAATCCCATGATGTCCTTGGCGTTGAGTTTGGCGATGGCCAAGGCAGGCAAGGCCCAGAAAGGCTGGATGAGGTTCGTCCATGCATCGCCCCAGGAGATGGCCATGCCCGTCAAGCCGGGATCGACGCCCAAAGCTGCTCCGGCAGTGAACATGATGGGGGCTTGGATGGCCCAGTGACCGCCGCCTGAGGGGACGAACATGTTGAGGATGGCCGCACAGAGGAAGGTGAACAGGGGATAGGTCTTGGGCGTGGAGATGGCCACACAGGCGTTGCTGATGACCGTACCCAGGCAGATGCCCGAGGCGCCGACACCTGTGATGATGCCCATGATACCTGCGTAGAAGGGGAACTGGAGGATGATGCCAGCCGCGCCACTCACCGATTTGCCAAAGGCTCTCACGTATGCCAACGGGGTGCCGTGCAATATGATGCCCGTGAATAGGAAGAGCATGATGACGGAGCCGAGGTCAAAAGCGCCTTTTTTGACGAAGAGGTGGATGACGAGATACGACAAGCCTAACAAGGCAATGATCCAAGCCAGCAAACGGCTGTTCTCCATCTTCTCAGCTGGCGTGCTTGCCTTGGGTGCGGGAGTGGGTTCTTCCTCGAATAGCAATGCCGGTTCCACAGCAATCACATGCTCTTGTTTCGGATGCATCAGCGCGTTGACTGCAACGATGGCGATGATGACCACAGAGACCATGATGAGGTTTTGTGGGGCGAGGATGGTTTGGCTGATGGGGATGGGGTTCAGCAAAGCTCCTTTGGTGATCTCCTTCAGGCCGGAGCCGGGTGTGGCCATGGTCAAGGGGATGGATCCAGAGAGTCCGGCGTGCCATACCACGAAGCCGCTGTAGGCAGAGGCGATGAGCAGACGGTAATCCACTCCGCGCAGCTTTCGGGCAATCTCTTTGGCGAAGATGACGCCGACGATGAGTCCGAAGCCCCAGTTGATCCAGCAGGCGATGGCGGAGATGACGGTCACTAAGGCGATGGCACCCGCGGGAGTCTTGGGCATCGATGCCAAGGCGCTGATGCCTTTTTTGATGGCTGGTGCAGCAGCCAATGCGGATCCGCTGACCAGTACCAAGGCCATCTGCATGGCAAAAGCCAACAGCGACCACACGCCATCGCCCCAGTGCTCGATGACTTCCAAGGGCGTCTGATGGCACACGGGGATGGCAATTGCGATGGCCACCAAGGTGAGGATGACTGCAAAGATAAAAGGTTCAGGAAGGTATTTCTGAACGAGCTTGACGCAGAAACGGATGAGTCTTTGAAACATTTCAGCCGGTTTTATTCCACCATGATTTTGAGGATCTCCACGTCGGTCTCCTTCATGCCGAGGCGGCCGAGGCGGCCGATATGGTCGATGGTCTCTTCCACGTCGTTGCCCACGATGCCGTCGCCGCCGAGTAGCTCGTTGCCTTTCTTGGCCATTTCGTAGCCGAGGATGCCCGACTCCACCGAGACGGCGATCTTGCCGGCGCACGAAGGCTTGGCGCCGTCGCACACGATGCCGGCGGCAATGCCGAGGGCGTTTTCCAGCGTATGGCTGATGACGTCGAAGTCTTCGCCCATGAGGTAGGCGATGCCGCAGCCTGAGGCGCATCCTGCGCTCACGGCGCCACAGTAGGCGGAAAGTCGTCCGATGCCGGTTTTCTGGTGGATAGCCACCAGGTTCGACAGGGCGATGGCACGGATGGTACGCTCCTCGTCGATATGGTATTCCTCGGCGTATGCGAGGATAGGCAGGCTCACTGTCATGCCTTGGTTGCCGCTGCCAGAGTTGATGATCACAGGCATCTCGCAGCCGCTCATGCGGGCGTCACTGCCTGCCGCGGCCCATGCCCGGGCCTTGATGCGGATGTCATCGCCAAAGCTCAGGATGGTGCTGCCGATGTTGGCGCCCCAGTTGTTCTTCAGGCCTTCCATGGAGATGGCCTTGTTGCATTCGATCTGGGGGCAGATGATGGGCTTCAGCTCCTCAATATCGACGGTATTGGCGAAGTCATAGATCTTCTTCATGCAGAGGCACTTGCGGTCGGTGAGCTTGGCATTGGCGTCGGCTTCGTAGCCCGTGTCGAAGAGCACTTCCTCGTTCTTTTCAATCTTCACGATGTTGGTATGATGTCCCGCGATGCGCACGCTGGAGGATTGGCTGCCGTCGTACAAGGTCACAGTGACATCCAATTGTGCGATGACATTCAAAGGAACGATCGTCATCAAGGTGTCGTCGAGGAATTGGGAGATGGCCTTTTTCTGCTCGGGGGTCACTTCGGCGATGACCTCAAGCGCCTTGTCGGGGTTGCCTGCCACGATACCTGCCGCCACGGAGGCTTTCAGGCCTTTCATGCCCTTGGTGTTGGGCACGATGACGCTTTTCACGTTCTTAATGATGTTGCCGCTGGCCTTGATCTCCACCCGTTTGGGCAAGCTGCCCAGCACCTCGCGAGCCTTGGCGGCGGCGTAGGCCAGACAGATGGGTTCGGTACAGCCCATGGCGGGCACGAGTTCTTCTTTCAGGATGGCCAGGTAAGACTGGTAACAACAATCGCTTTTATCCATTGGATTAAATTTTTGGCAAAGGTAAGAAAAGATGAGATTATTAGAAATAAATGAGGTGGAAATTGTTTATATTTGCAAAACAGATTAAGAATGAGAAAACGATGTACATCGACTTTGATAAATACATTCGTCAGGGAGAGCCGGAAAAGAGGGAGCGGGCTGATGCATGGCGCGTGGCCATCGGTTTGCAGGCTGTGGATGGACTGAAAACCTCGGAGTATCTTCGGGAGACCGCGCGTCGGAACATTGAAGGAGACATCACCATTGACGAGGCTAAGGAACTGGTCAATCAATATTATATCAAGAAAACCGCTCATGATGAGGGAGATGCCGACGTTGAAGAGGCTGACAAGGTATCTGCGAACATTTCAAAACTGCTGCAAACCGATTCGTTTACTTATAGCGTGGCTGGCTTTGCCGCCATCCACAAAGCCATCTTTGAGGGCGTTTTCAAACATGCTGGTCGTTTCAGGGACTACGACATCACGAAAAAAGAATGGGTTTTGCGTGGCGACACGGTGTTTTATGCCCATTGGGAAGATTTGGGAATGACCCTTCAGTACGATTTGGACCAAGAACGACAATTCAACTACAAGCCGTTGGATAAGAATCAGCTGGTAGAACACATCGCTAGGTTTGTTTCCGGCTTGTGGCAGATACATCCTTTTGGCGAGGGGAACACCCGTACTACAGCCATCTTTACCATTAAATACCTGCGTTCGCTTGGTTTCGATGTGAACAATGACTTGTTTGAGCAACATTCATGGTATTTCCGTAACGCACTGGTTCGCGCTAACTACCGTAATGTGGCTAAAGGCATTGAATATGAGCCTGTCTTTTTGGAACGTTTCTTCCGTAACCTGCTTTTGGGTGAGGATAATACGCTGAAGAATCGTTACATGATGGTTAATCCTCCCGAGGAATGGAAGATGCCTGAAACAGAACAAGTACCCAGCAAGTTACCCGACAAGTTACCCGACAAGTTACCCGACAAGTTACCCGACAAGTTCAGTACTAAGAATCAGTATATCATTAGCTTAGTGATGGCTGTCGGGTTGGGAGAAATGTCTATAAAAGAGATGATAGAGTATCTTGGCTTGAAGAATAGGGAAAGTTTCATGGATGTGTATCTCAATCCCGCAATAAAAGCGAAGTACGTCCGAATGCTCTATCCCGACAAGCCTCGCCACCCGCGGCAGAAATATCTGCTTACCGCCAAGGGTATTCTGCTGTATAACCAAATGATGAAAGAGGACTAAATTACAAGCAGTATTTCACTGCAGACACTGCAGGGAAACTCTCTTGGATACTGAACGCTGAGGACTTCATCTTGGGTTTGGACAATTACTTCTTACTTCTCTCTTCTTTACTAATTGCTTCTCGAAATCTCCACCAAACTCACCTCCACGTCGTCGTTCTCGGAGATTAGCTCGATCCAGGTGTTGTCTTCGCTGAACCACTTGTATTGAGCACCGATGCGGAAGATGTAGGTTTTCTCGTCTTCGCTCTCGGAGATGGCAAGCACGAAACCGCCGTTTTTGCCGGCTTCGCTACCGAAGCTGACGATCATCGGGAAACTCTTGCCAGGGGTGAGGTTACGGGCTTTCAGGATGATGTAGTTGGAACGGCGTGAGGCCACATCGACAGGGTTGAAAGTGAAACGACGCGGGGTATTGGCTGCCATGGTGAAGGCATCGGTGTTGAGTTCATACAACTTGTTCTCTTCGATGATCTTGTTGATCTTGTCGATCATCTCGATGGGGTAGGGCTCACCCAATCCGAGGTCAACGGCCTTGGCGTAGTTCTCCACGGCCTTGTCCAAAGCCTTGGCAGCATATTGCTTGTCACCTTCCTTGACGAACTTGTTGTAATCGGAGCGCATGGCGGCCATCTTCTGGTTATCGAGACGTTCGGCTTCGGCCAGCTTGGCGGTGGCTTCGGCGTCATCAGGCTTGGCGAGCAGGGCGATTTGGTACTGGCCTATTGCCTCGCGGTAGTTCTCGTCGTTCATGAAACGGCCGGCGGCGGCCATGGCTGCGTCGTAACGCTGTTGTGCTTCAGCGGCGATCTGGGCGAAGATGCCCTCGATCTCTGCGATCTTAGCTGTCGCAACGGCATTGCCTTCGTCGATGGTGAGTACTTCTTGGTATTTAGCCTTGGCATCGATGTACTTCTCTTCGGCCAGGAGTCCGTTGGCGACGCCGAGCATGTCTTGTATCCGTGCTTGGCGTTCCGCCTCGGCGGCTGCCTCAGCGGCGAGGCGGGCTGCTTCAGCCTCGGCAGCCAGACGGGCTGCCTCGGCTTCTGCCGCCAAGCGCGCGGCCTCTTCGGCGGCGGCTTGCTCGGCGGCAAGACGAGCGGCCTCCGCCTCCTCTTCGAGTCGGCGGAGCGTGGCGCTCATCTCGTTGACCTTCTGGGTGGCGGCAAGGTCACCCGGCTTGTATCCCAAGGCCTCTTGGTAGGTGTTGAGCGCCATCTGGTATTGTGCTTGTGACTCCAACTCGGCACCTCTCGCCATGGCGGCGAGATAGTTCTGCTCAGCGATGTATTCTGGACTCTCGAACAACTCGTTGATGCGACGGATCATGTCGGTGGCGTATGGGTCGTTTGGAACGACGCTGGCGACGCTTTGGTACTTGGCCTTGGCTTCCTGATAGTTTTTGCTTTCATAGAGCTGGTCGGCCTCGGCGATGAGCGCGTTGTAACGGTCGTTCGTGTCCTTTGAGGAACGGTAGCCCTGTAGCAGGCTCTGGACCTGTGCGTCTTCGGGGAAGATCTCCAAGGCTTGGCTCAGCATCCCGATGGCACCGTCGTAGTTCTTTCGCAATGCCAGCTGGTTGGCGTCTTCCACCAACTTGTTGAAACGAGTGACCTTGTCGTTATAGATCTGTTGGAGGCGTCGTGCCTCTGCAATTCTTTCCTTAGGCAGCTTGTCGTCGGGGAAGATCTCTTGGGCGGTCTCAAACTGCATGATGGCGGCGTCGAAGTTCTCTCCTTCAAGCAGTGCATTGCCTTGTTCTATGGCGCGGTTGTAGGCGTCCTGTTTGTCTTGGCGGTCCTTGAGGATATCACGGATGGTCTGGGCCTGGCTGCCTACATATTTGTCATTGGGGAAGATGGCCAAGGCCTTCTCGTATTCTGCCAATGCCTCTTCATATCGGTTTTGGGTGTTGAGGGCGTCACCGGCATCGAGATGGGCGTAAAACACCTCTTGGCGTTCGCTGTCGGCCTGGATCTTCACCAGTGTCTCATCCAACTTAGCCTTGGCTTCGGCGTCTTTGGGCTTTTGCTTGAGAGCCATCTCGTAATAAGTCTTGGCACTGATGTAATCCTTGGCAGCGAACTTGGTGTTGCCGCTTCTCATCAACGATTCGTATGACTCAGTGGCCTGGGAATAGACCCCTGTCGAACAAAGCAGGAAAGCTCCGAAAACTAACCCTAATAATATGTTTTTCATCTTTTTAAAATTCTTTCTTCTTACTTCTAACTTCTGACTTCTATAAACTGATTTTTCCGTCTTTTATTGTAATGGTCCGATCCGACATGGAGGCAAGCTCAGGGTTGTGGGTGACGATGACAAAGGTCTGTTGGAACTCGTCTCTCAACCGGAAGAAGAGTTGGTGCAATTCTTGTGCGGACTTGGAGTCGAGGTTGCCTGAAGGTTCGTCGGCAAGTACCACGGCGGGTTTGTTGATCAAAGCGCGTGCCACAGCGATGCGTTGTTGTTCGCCACCTGACAGCTGCGAGGGCTTGTGGTCTTTCCTTTCGGTGAGATTCAGGTAATCAAGCAGCTGCAGGGCGTGGTTCACGGCTTCCTCTCTCGGCGTCCCGCCGATGAAAGCGGGAATGCAGATGTTTTCGAGGGCAGTGAACTCGGGAAGAAGATGGTGAAATTGGAATACGAAACCGATCTTCTTGTTTCTGAAATCAGCCAAAGCCTTGTCGTTGAGCTTGTTGACATCGGTTCCTTCAATGGAAAGCAATCCTTTGTCGGCTCGGTCGAGGGTGCCGATGATGTGCAACAGCGTGGATTTTCCAGCGCCTGAGGCTCCAACAATGCTGACGATCTCCTGCTTGGCAATATGCAGGTCGATGCCCTTGAGCACCTCAAGGTTACCGAATGATTTGTGTATGCCTGTTGCTTGAATCATGTTTGTCTTTGTTTGGGAATGCAAAGGTGCTGTTTATTCCTCTATTTCCGCATTGGGCAATTCTTCCAAAATCTGCATGGCCCGATCATAGTCTTTCGAAAAGACGTAAACGGAGGCTTCGCCTTTGATGACGTTGGCAGCCCAGCCTGCAACGAGGCTTTCTTCTTGGAAGTTGCGAATGAGATACTGGATGCCGTTCTCTTCCATCACACCACCGATGAACTCCGCCTCGACCAGGGAGCCTGAGTAGATGAGCTTAAGTTCGTTTTCCATATTGGTCTTTTTTTTGATGCGGCAAAGTTAAGCAAATTATTTCTTTTTTTTATCCACATTCAGCATCACGATGGCGAAAACCATGGCAACGGCGGCAATCCATTGCACGGGCGAATACACCGTCTTGTTTACAAAGTAATCGAGCACAACAGCCGTGATGGGATACATCAACTCCAAAAAAGTGGAGATGGATGCCTTTACATTGCGAAGGCCGTAGTAATAGAGGAAGATAGCTCCCGATCCCGTGGTCAAGCCGATGAGGACGATGAACATCCAGTTCCTGGGCGTGATCTGTGAGAAGTCGCCGATATGGCCCGTCAACAATACGATGACCAACATGATCACAGTGGTGAAACAATAGCGGAAAAAAGTGGAACTGTAGAAGGAATAGTTGCCAAGGATCTTCTTGGAGAAGACGGTGGAACTGCCGAATGAGAACGCGGCCAGTAACGAGAGCAGGGCGGCATAGATGGTGGTGACGCCCTCCGTGCTGAAGTCGGGGAGCGCCCATCCGAAAGTGAGGAAATATCCTCCGACAAGGGCAATGCCTGCCCAAAGGACAAAGTGCTTCTTGATCCGCTCTTTCAGGATGATACGCGCCAAGATGACGGCAAAGACGGGCTGGAGTTTCTGCAACAAGACGATGACGGAGAGGTTGTTGAAGTGAAGCAAAAACAACGACTTGACGATGGCCAAGGTGCCCAGTGCGCCTCCGAAGAGGGCGATGAGGGTGAAATAAAGAAAGTCTGAGCGACTCATCGTCTTTAACAATCGATACTGCTTGAAGAAAAAGAAATTCATCAGCAGGAAAGGAAACAGGTGGATTACGAAGACGACGAAAGCAGTATTGAGATTGTATAGTTGAGGAGTGAGCAGGATGCCGTCAACGCCCCACAGCGTGGCAGAAGCGGCAACGGCGATGGCGCCTGTGACTCGTGGATTATTGTGCGGATTGTTCATTCTTTTTTTCTAAATGGAATCGTGTGGCAAAAATAAAAAATATAAATTTGCAAAAAATTCTTATCGAGCTAATCCATGAAAAAAACCTTGCTTCTTCTGGCTGCGGCCTTGATGCCATTGTCGGCCGCTTTTGCCCAACTGAAAGACAATGTGGCGCGTGAATGTGTGCTGTTTGAGTTATTTACGGGTATCGGATGCCAATACTGTCCAGCCGCAGCGAATGGGGTCGCACAACTCCTTGCAGAAGGGAAAGCGATCGCACCGGTGGCCTATCATACCAGTGCCTTTTCGCCGGCAACGTATTATACCGTTGAAACCAACGCTAGGGCCAACTTCTATGGCGTCAACAGTTATCCTACTTTGAAAGCGGACGGCATCCTGTCGTATTCGGGCGGCGGGTCGGCAAGCCAGTCGAACTATGCGACCTATCTCAGCCGCTATAACCAGCGTATCAACCAACCTAGCCCATTCACCATCGATCTGACCTGTGAGCCGGGCGCCAACGGCATTTGGAATATTCATTGCGTCGTGAACCAAGTTGGGGAATGCACCGCCACCAATCTCAGAGTGATGATGGCGCTTACCCAGTGCAACATTGATGTCACTTGGCAGGGAATGACCGGTTTGCATCATGTGTGTCGCGATCTCATTCCTACGCAGGCCGGCACCGTTTTCACGGGACCATCCATGACCATCGATGAGACATTCGAGATGCGTTGGCCCAAGCAGGATTGCTATCTTACTGCATGGGTACAGGATTTCAGCAGCAAGGAGGTCTTTCAGGCAGTGCGTCTTCCCTTGGCACTTGACCTGGACTATGATCTGGTCGCTGAGGCAGTGGACCATTACTCGGCCACCAATTGTTCAGGGATGATCAGTCCAAAGATCTTCGTGTCAAGTTATGGCAATGAGGAAGTCACCAGCTTCGATGCAGTGGCGCTTGCCGACGGAGAGGAAGTGTTCCGTGAGACATGGAATGGATTGTTGCACCAGGGAGAGAAGGTCGATTTCCAGCTGTCGGAATTCAATATGGGCGACTGTTCCGATCTGAAGATCATGGTTGTGAACCCCAATGGACAGGAAGATGGCTACGACGGGGACAATACCTTGACAGTAGGATTGACGGAACCGCTTGTTATCGATGGGTACTTGAAGATGCAGGCTAGGACGGATGGGGCTCCGGAAGACATCACGGTTCAGATCATGGACATGTCCACAGGAGAAGTGCTCTATGAATTTCACTTTGACATCCCAAGCCATGTCTATCAAGAGGAGATGAATGTGCTGAATGCAGGGTGTTACTGTATCCGGATTATGGACGCAGCAGGTGACGGCCTATCCACTGGACTGATCCGTTTTATCGATGCCAACAACAGGGAATTGTTTAAGGTCAGCAGCACGTCTGGTTTCGCCGATGTGGTGACCTACGAGTTTAGCTGTGACGGTACCGTGTCGGTGGAGGAAGGAATGGCTTCATTGTCGTTATTTCCCAATCCTTCTGATGGCAGGTTCTTCCTGGATTTGGGAGAGGGTAGCTGGCAAGTGGAGGTGTATGACGTCACTGGACGCGTCGTTTTTCATGCTTGTCAGTTTGATCGGGGAACCATCGATCTGAACGATTGTGGCAGCGGCGTGTTTTTCCTGAAAGCCAGTGATGGAGAGCGAGAGGTGACGAAAAAGATTCTGGTGTATTGACCCTCTTTTTCAGTGTCTCGCAGCGATTTGGGGATTATTTCAGACGGAGTTTCTGGCCGATCCTCAGGATGTCGTCCTTGTTGATGTGATTCAGTTCACAGAGTTTGTTTACCGAGGTGTGGAACTTGGCAGCGATGGCGCTTAGGTTGTCCCCTTTTTTGACATAGTAGTATTCGAGATCGCTGGCAGAATAATGTGGCGACGGCTTGGAGTCTTTCACATTCAGCTTGGTGCGTTTCAGTCCTGTGTATGCCTTGTCAAGGATTTCCTTGTTCATGACATACTCGCGGTTGACGGTCCTGATGGAGTCGCTTAGCGAATGCGAGAAAAGCCATTCGTATGTCTGGTCCATGTAGAAGATGCGTGCAAGGCGCGAGTGGTTGGTCTTCTCCAACTTGTCGAAGATGAGCATGCTGGTGTCGCCGCAAGCACACATGGAGTCAACAACTTTTTGGGAGCAACGGACGGGGACGAGGTTGTCGGCAGTGCCGTGGATGATCCAAAGAGGCACGTCGTTGAGTCCACAGACTGAACTTTTGGTGGATCCTCCGCACAATGCCATGGCGGCTGCCACCTTGTCGGGATAGGTTGCGGCGAAGTCGAGTGTGCCATAACCTCCCATGCTCATGCCGATGACATAGAGGCGGTTGGTGTCAACAGTATAGCGTTGCTTGGTCCATTCGTAGATCTGCATGATCTTTTGAGGATTCCATGTGTTTTGTGCTTGTGGGGCGATCACGAATGCGTCGATGTTCCGTCCCATCTCCAATGCGTCGATACAGCCGTATTCGCGGACCTTGGCCAGGTTGTTGCCACAGAGGCTTTTGCCGTGGAGGAAGATGATCACGGGTTTTTCGCAAACTGCCGGGTTGTAGTCGCTGGGAACATATAGCCAATAGTCGTAACAGTTTTTGATGGAGTCGCGACAGGCGATGAGCTGTGCCGACAGCATCATGGGAAGAAAGCAAATTATCAGTAGGAGTAGTCTTTTCATGAAGATTGGCTTGAAAACTATTCTAACGAGATCCTGAAGATTTTATTGCCTCTTGAGCCAATAATGATTTTGTCGTCCACTACGATGGGAGACGACTCGAAGTTGCTGCCAATACGTTTGCTGGCTACAATCTCGCCAGTGCTGCCTTTGATGAGATAGACATAACCCGCGCCATCGCCGGTGAAGAGGAACATCTCGTCGTTGTCGTTGTAGAAAGCGACGGGTGACGACCAGGAATACTGTTGTGTCATGGTCTTGTAGCGGATGGTGCCATCGTGTTTGTCGAAAGCGACCAAACAACCTTTTTCAGTGAGTGTGTTGATACAAAAATTGCTGAATATCAAATCGCTGCAATCACCTCCTCCGAGCAGGGGCGATCCAAACATACCGGCGTCGAGTTTCTTGTCGTTGAATTGGATGCGTCGTCCTCTGATGGTGTCTTCCCAGATCTTTTCACCCGTAAGTCCGTTGAGCTTGACAAAATAGGAGACCCCTGTGGCGCCTTGTCGGTCCACTTCGCATCCTGAATAAACGTATGGGATGCCGTCTTCCATATCGACGACGGGAGTGGCATCCGAGTCGTCGTGGTTGTGGTAGTGCCAAACGGGTTTCAAGGTGTTCAGGTTCACACAGAGGATATTGCCGGCGTTGTCGTTGAGATAGCCGTAGTTGCGGCATACTGCCATCGACGATTCAATGCCTGGACTGCTATGGTATCGGCTGAGGGAGTAGCGAAACGTCGAATGCAATTGTATGGAGTCTTCGCCGACGTGATACTTGTATAAGGTGCCATTCTCTCCTGGACGGAACAGAAAACCTCCAACGACGATGGGAGAGGAGTCGTAGGCATTCCAGCCACGCCATGCAGTGCGGTCTTTCCCGAAGGCTTGCGTCTGTTGTTCAGTGTAGAGGTTGAATACGACATGTCCAAAAGGATTGTGTTTCGGAACCCCATGCCCGATATAGAGATCGCCATTGAAGAGCGGATTGAAAGAAGGGGTGCCTTTGAGTACGTTTTTGGCGTTGAAAAACATGCGGGTCGGGTTGCCGGTGTTGAAGTCGATAAAATACACCTTTCCGCAGAGCGAGGCAACGACGAGCTCTTGATTGCTGAGTCGCAGCAAAGAATCCTTTGGTTGTTGCATCCGATCCATGAGACTGTCGGGCCAATGGATATAAAGAGGTTGCCCTGTCCAACCGGTGCCGCCACCCCATACACCATGGGTGGTGTGGGTGGTGTCGGAGTGCGTGGTGAACACCCAATCGACGTTGATGTTGACAGTGTCGCCGTGAAGTCGTCCGAAGAAGTTTGGGTTGCGTGACAGACTGCCTCTGAAAGTGAAGATTCCAGACGCGTTATCATACAGGTCATGAAGGTCGGATAGCATGGGTGACAGCTCTTGGTCGAAGGTGTCGATCTTGAACATGACCTTTTCCGCCGAGGGCATCATGGTATCGGGAAATGGCTCCATGACATCCACAAGAAGGGTGTCGGTGTCTTGTACGATGCTGTCTTGCCGATCCTCTTGGGAAGGTGCCGCTTGACGGGTCCCGCAAGAATAGACGGTGAGTAACAAGACGATCAACAGACTGCGGTACAAAAGATTCATAGCCATTGGAATATGGCTGCAAAAGTAAGAAAATCAAGCGTTGGTGTTTCAGAAAATATGAGTATCTTTGCAATAATTAGTTATTGGGATGAGAAATACGAAAATTCAAGAGAAATACGATGCCTTTGTGGCCTATTTTCAAGAGCACAGGCCGGTGGCGGAGACAGAGCTGGTCTATCGAAATCCTTATGAATTGCTGGTGGCGGTAATCCTCTCGGCACAGTGTACCGACAAGCGGGTGAACATGACCACTCCTGCCTTGTTTGGGCGTTTTCCGACCCCCGAGGCAATGGCGTCATCGACGGTAGAGGAGATCTTGGCCTATATCAAGACGATCTCCTATCCGAACAGCAAGGCGCAGCATCTGTTGGGTATGGCGAAGATGCTGGTTGAGGCGTTTGACGGCAAGGTGCCAGAGACTTTGGAAGACCTTCAAAGACTCCCGGGGGTGGGGCGAAAGACCGCCAATGTGATGATGGCAGTGGCCTTTGACCAGCCAGCCATGCCGGTTGACACCCATGTGTTCCGTGTGGCCAACCGAATCGGACTCACCAAAAACTCGAAAAACGTGCTGGAAACGGAGAAGACATTGGTGGCGCATTTTCCCGAGAAGGTCTTGTCAACAGCTCACCATTGGCTGATCCTACACGGCCGCTATGTCTGCCTTGCCCGTAAACCACGATGTGAGCAGTGCGGCATTAATGAGCTGTGTGACTTTTATCAAAAAAAGATTGGAAAAAAATGCCACAATTGAAGATTTGCTGGCGAAATGTGTTATTTTTGCAGATGGAAGCAAAGCGTGATAGTAATAATTAAAACATAACATTTATGACAACAGAAAAAGTACAGGAAGATGCCCAAAAGATCAAGCTGGAGAAGTTGAAGGCTTTGGAAGCTACCTTGGGCAACATTGAGAAAAACTTCGGCAAGGGCAGCGTGATGCGTCTTGGCGCCGAAGCCGAAAAGATGGAGTCGATCTCCACAGGGTCGTTGGGACTCGACTATGCGTTGGGAGTTGGCGGTCTTCCCAAGGGAAGGATCGTGGAGATCTACGGTCCCGAGAGTTCGGGCAAAACCACGCTGGCCCTTCATGTCATCGCTGAGTCGCAAAAGAAAGGCGGCATCGCGGCTTTCATCGATGCGGAACATGCCTTCGACCGTTTCTATGCCGCCAAGTTGGGTGTTGACGTGGAGAACTTGCTGATCTCACAGCCCGACTATGGAGAGCAGGCGCTGGAGATAGCCGAGAACCTGATCCGTTCAGGTGCCATCGACGTCATCGTGGTTGACTCCGTTGCGGCCTTGACTCCCAAGAGCGAGCTTGAAGGGGAAATGGGCGACAGCAAGATGGGATTGCAGGCACGACTGATGTCACAAGCCATGCGTAAACTCACTGCCACCATCAACAAAACGGGATGCATCTGCATCTTCATCAACCAGCTTCGAGAGAAGCTTGGCGTGCTCTTTGGCAACCCCGAGACGACCACGGGTGGCAACGCCTTGAAGTTTTACAGCTCCGTGCGTCTGGATATCCGCAAGGTTAGCCAGATCAAAGATGGAGAGAACATCATCGGCAGCAGGGTGAAGGTCAAAGTGGTGAAGAACAAGGTGGCACCTCCGTTCCGCAAGGCAGAGTTCGACATCCTCTATGGCGAAGGCATCTCTCGCTCGGGTGAAATTGTTGACTTGGGCGTGGAGACCAACATCATCAAGAAGAGCGGCTCTTGGTTCAGCTATGGCGACTCCAAGCTGGCACAGGGACGCGACGCTGTGAAACGACTCATCGAGGACAACCCCGAACTTGCCGATGAACTGTCGGAGAAGATCTTGGAAGCCCTTGACAAGACTGAACAATAAGCCATGAAGAGAACGTTTTTGTTTTGCCTGGGAATGGCATCGCTGCTCGCAGCCTGCACCAACGGAACGAAGCAGCCACAGGTCATCGGTCCCGATACCGAGCCGATGGCGGCATCAAAGGATCTTGTGGAACTGTATAGCGACTCGATTGCGATGGATGAGGGCAGGAGCGACCTCTATGTGAGCCGCGCCCATGCCTATATCAACAAGGAGCAGATTGGAGCTGCCATGATGGATGTGACCCGTGCCATCGAGTTGGATCCGAAGAATATGGATGCCTTCTTGTTGCTTTCTGACATCTATTATTTGTTGGGCGATGAGGCGAACATCACCGTCACCTTGAATCGTGCACAGGAAGTCGATCCTTTCGACAGCCGTCCCATTGTCAAGCTGGCTGAGGTCAATTTGTTACAACAGAATTTCGATCTTGCTCAGGGCTTTATCGACAACGCGTTGAAGATCAGTACATATAACCCGAAGGCCTATTTTGTTAGGGGCATGATCTTCATGGCGAAGCAGGACACTGTCTCTGCTTTGAAGAACTTCTTGATCGCCCGCGAGCAAGATGAATCGTTCTTCGATCCCCAACGTGAGGTGTGCCGTATTTACAATGCACAGGGAAGCCCACTGACGGAGAGTTTTCTTCGTGCTACGGTGAGTCGCTTTCCAGAGGAGCCCGTGGTGCGGTATGAGTTGGCAATGTTCCTTCAGGAGCATGACGCGCCAGAGGAAGCCCTGCTGCATTATGACACTTTGCTGCAGATGCAGCCTGACAACAGCAGGCTGCTGTTTAACAAGGGCTATGTCTATTTTGTTTATCTGGGCGACAACCAGCAGGCGTTGGACTATTTCAACCGTTCGCTTGAGAGCGATCCGAGCTATCTGGACGCCTTGTACAACAAGGGACATGTCTTGGAACAGATGGGCGATTATGTCCAGGCGAAAGATATCTATAACCAGGTGCTGAAACAAAAACCCAACTACACCTTGGCCATTGATGCCATTAATAGAATTGCCAACCAAATGGAATGACCATTGGTTGGCAATTCTGTCTTATGACTTTTTAGTCTTCTTAATTCTGAATAAGCTCGTTTGCTGCGGCTTCCAGCTTTTGATCAAGGGCTTTCATGGATGCATCGAGGCTGTTGTCGATACTGCCTTTCATGCTGAAATAGAACTTGATCTTGGGTTCGGTGCCTGAGGGGCGGATGCTGATCTTGGATCCGCTCTCGGTAAAGAACTGGAGCACGTCGGACTTTGGAAGGTCGATGGGGGTTGTTTTTCCAGTGATCAATTCTTTGGTTTCCAAAGTCTTGTAGTCTCTTATCTCAACTACTTTCTCGCCACCGATTTCGGTGGGAGGCGTCTCGCGGAAGCGGGCCATCATGGCCTTGATCTCTTCGGTTCCGCTGATGCCTTTCTTGGTGAGGGAAACCAGTTTTTCTTTATAGAGTCCAAACTCACGGTAGATGTCGCAGAGCAGCTCGAAGAAGGTCTTGCCATGTTCGGCGGCCCAAGCCATGGCCTCGGCCAACAGGCTTGTAGCGACGACCGCGTCCTTGTCGCGGACGAAGTCGCCGGCGAGGTAGCCATAGCTTTCCTCGCCGCCGCCGATAAACTGTTTCTTGCCCTCCAGCTCCAGGATCTTGCTGGCGATGTACTTGAAGCCAGTGAGTACGTCATAGCGGTCCACGTTGTACTTCTTCGCGATCTCAAACAAGAGTTCCGTAGTGACGATGGTCTTTACCACGAACTCCTTGCCTGTGAGTTTGCCCAACTCATTCCATCTGGTGAGCAGATAGTAGAGGAACACGCTGGCGGCTTGGTTGCCGTTGAGCAGGATGAACTCGCCCTTTTCGTTCTTGACAGCGCAACCTACACGGTCGGCGTCGGGGTCGGTGGCCAACACCAGGTCCGCGTTGACTTCTTGGGCTTTCTTGACGGCCAAAGCCATGGCGGCTGGCTCCTCGGGATTCGGCGATTTCACCGTGGGGAAATCGCCGTCAACCACCATCTGTTCCTCCACGCAATACACGTTTTCAAAGCCTTTGCGCCTCAGGATCTCGGGAACCAAGCGGCGTCCGGTGCCATGAATCGGTGTATAGACGATCTTCAGGTCTTTGTGTTTCTTGATCAGATCCAGGGAGAGCGACAGGCCAAATACCTTGTCGAGGTAGATGTCGTCGAACTTCTCGTCCAGCATGGTGATGAGTTCGGGGTTGCGCTTGAAGTTGACCATCGACGGGTCGATGATCTTCTCTACTTCGGCGATGACGTTCTTGTCGTGAGGACTGACGAGCTGTCCTCCGTCATTCCAATAAGCCTTGTAGCCGTTGTATTCCTTGGGGTTGTGGGAGGCGGTGACCATGACGCCGGCGTGGCAATGCAGCTCACGCACGGCGAAGGAGAGCTCGGGGGTGGGGCGGAGACAGTCGAAGAGGAAGACGTGGATGCCATTGGCCGACATGACATCGGCAGTGATGTTGGCAAACGCCGGGCTGTTGTTGCGGCAATCGTAGGCAACGGCTACCCGCAGGTCTTTCTCGTTCGGGTTCATCTTGCGGATGTAATTGGCAAAGCCTTGGGTGGCCATGGCCACGGTGTAGATGTTCATCCTGTTGGTGCCGACACCCATGATGCCACGGAGACCTCCCGTGCCGAATTCGAGGTTGCGGTAGAAGCTCTCTGTCAACTCGTTAGGGTCGTTGTCGATGAGTTCCTGAACCTTTTTGCGGGTCTCTTCATCGTATTGTTCGGTGAGCCATGCTTGGGCTCTATTCAAAATCTTTTGATCCATATTATTTGTTTTTTAACTCGTCAATGCATTTGGCCAGGCTGTCTTTCCAAAATGGAATCTCTATGCCGAGTGTCTGTTTGATCTTGCTTTTGTCAAGGACGCTGTAGGCTGGCCGATTGGCTTTGGTGGGGTATTGGTCCGTGGTGATCGGGTTGACCTTGCAGGTTTTTCCTGCGATTTCGATGGCGGCGACAGCGAAATCGTACCAAGTGGTGATGCCTTCATTGGTGAAATGGAACACCTCGTGTACGGGATTTGTGCCGTAATGGTTGATAAGCGACATGATGGCTATTGCAAGGTCGCCTGCCCAAGTGGGGGTGCCTTTCTGATCGCAAACCACATTGATGCTGTCATGGGTGTCGGCAAGGCTTAGCATGGTCTTGACAAAGTTCTTTCCGACCGAGGAGTAGAGCCACGCGGTCCTCACGATGCAGTAGTTGCAGCCGCTGTCACGGATGACATGCTCGCCATCAGCCTTGGTGCCGCCATAAACCGACTTGGGGTTGATGGGGTCATCCTCAAGATATGGCTTGTCGGCATCACCGCCAAAGACATAGTCGGTGGAGATGTGAATCAGCAAAGCGTTGTGTTTCAGGCATGTTTTGGCCAGCACTTTCGGCGCGAAGGTATTTACCAAAGTGGCCAGTTGAGGCTCGTCTTCAGCTTTATCCACTGCAGTATAGGCGGCACAATTGACGCAACAGTCTATCTGGTGTTCGTTGAAGAAATGCTCGACCGCTTTTTCATTGCAGATGTCCAAGGTGTCAATGTCAGTGAAAAACCATTGATGACCCGTTTCTTGAGCGGCGATTTTCTGCATTTCGGTGCCGAGCTGACCGTAGCATCCTGTGACGGCGATATTCATGGCGAGAGGGTTTCGTTATGCTTCCTCGAACGATTTGAGGAGGTTGGTTTGGTAGAGGTGTTTCTTGACGTTTTCGAAAGAATAGGATACCGTGGACCAGATCTCCACTTCTTTCTTGAATCCCAGGACGTGCTTGGTGCTGATCCGATGTTCTTCGTCCAGATGATGGTAAACGGTGCCGGAGAGACCTACGAAAAATGGACGGTTACATTCATGGCCGATAGCTTTCGCTTTGTCTATGGGCGTGCCAAACCATAAGATATGGTCGTTGTTATTGTCCGATTGGACTTTTGTTCCCAGGATGTTGCCTTTGTCAATGCCGATGGAGAAACTGACATGTCCGTGTTGTTCGATGATTTCGCGGAGTTCAGTAATGAAAAAACTGGCTGTTTTGAGGGCGATGTCAACCACTTCATTGACATTATGGTTTTCTTTGGGATAGATCAGGAGAAAACTATCCGGGGAATAACAGTTGAGATGGCCTTGTGTCTCTTTGGCGATGGCCTCAAGGGTGTGCTGATAGAGCTTGTGGATCTTGGCGGCCAAACGTTTTCCGGTCTTGAGCAGGGAGGGGATGTTCTTGATCTGGAAATAGAGGACGGTGGCATCCGTAACAAGGGAGGTGCAGCCATAATCCAAAGTCTTCAATCCTTCAAAGTCGCTGGCGAAAGTGTAGGCAAATTCTGCATTGGCCAACTCGGTCACTTTGTTGATGATGTCTTCTTTCATGCTCATATCATAAAATGTTGTTTAGTAGATTGATATGAAAAAAAGAGGGTGGACTGAGCCACCCTCTTCATGCGTCGTATTTGATTATTCCATATTGGTATAGACGGCTTGCACGTCTTCATCCTCATCGAGTTTGTCGAGGAATTTCTCGATTTCCACCATTTGGTCGTCGGTGAAGTTGACAGTGCTGTTGGGGAAACGTTGGAGGTTGGCCTTGATGATGTTGATCTTGCGTTCCTCCAGGGCGTCGTGCATCATGCCGTAGTCGGTCCAGGCGGTATAGACGGTGGTCGTGGTGGTGCCTTCTTCCTCGTCGGTCTCGGTGACGATCTCGTCCAGACCGTAGTCGATGAGTTCAAGTTCCAGCTCGTCTTTGTCCATGCCGGACGGCATTTCGATTTCGAAAACAGCCTTTCTGGTAAACATGAATTCGAGGGAGCCCATGGGGAGGAAGGAGCCTCCGCACTTGTTGAAGTACGACTTCACATTGGCCACGGTGCGAGTGGTGTTGTCAGTGGCGCATTCCACCATGCACTGGATGCCGAAGGGGCCTTTGCCTTCGTAGGTGACTTCCACGAGGTTGGCAGCATCCTTGTCGGTGGCACGCTTGATGGCGGCATCGATGTTGTCCTTGGGCATGTTCTCAGCCTTGGCGTTCAAGATGGCCTGGCGGAGTTTTGGGTTCATGTCAGGATCGGGACCGCCTTCCTTGGCAGCGATGGTAATCAGTTTTCCGAGTTTCGGGAACACTCTTGACATGTGTCCCCATCTTTTCATTTTAGCCGCTTTGCGGTATTCAAAAGCTCTTCCCATATTGTGTGATTTTCTTGTTTTTATTTTGAAGTCGCAAAGATAAGAAAAAACTTTTTATTTTCGCAAAGAAAATTGAAAACATGAAAGTCCTGGTATTGAGCGAACACGATGACTGCTGCGGTCCGATGGCTGCCGCCTTTCTCCGCGACTATTCTCCCAAGCTGGAAGTGGTTTCTGCGGGAAGGAGTCCGGGACAGGCGATGGCTCCCTTGATGATCGAAGCCATGTGTGAGTGCCTGATCGACATGAGAGGCTACCGGCCATGCGACGTGTCCGCGTTGGATGTCTCGGATTTTGATGTGATCTATGAATGTCCCGATTTGCCTTGCCCTACTGGGATCCAGGCTTGTCGTGATTTAAGAGATCGGATCAAGAACGATTCCTTCCTTTTCTTTCGCTCTTTGTAAATCCCCCCTTCCGCCTTCTGTCTTCTTAATTCTCAATCAATCCATTGATCATCGCATAAACGGTCAAACCTGCCACTGACTTGATGCCGGTTTTCTTGGTGATGTTCTTGCGGTGTGAGATCACAGTATGGATGGAGATGTTCATCTGGTCGGCAATCTCTTTGTTCATCATGCCTTTGGCCACGGCCACCAGCACGTCGATTTCGCGTTTCGACAGTTCGATGTCGTCGCTGACTTTTTCCTGTTTCCCGTTGCTTTGGACGATCTCATTGAGTTTGTTGGTGATGGATAGTCTGGAATCGTTGACTTCGATAGTGCCATGGAAGCTTTTCAGCCATGAGGGATCCATCAGGTTGGTGACCAAGGCGATGACTACCAGATGGGGATGCTCCTTGGACAGTTGGGAGATCTGGTTCCTTTCGAAATAGCCAAGCAGCAAAGGGTTGATGATGAGGATGTTGATGTCGGAAGTGAGGATGCGCTCGTTGAGGTGTTCGGTCGTATCAAGCCTCGATACCACGTCAAACCCAGGGAGTTTCTGGATGATCTCCGTAAGGCCGGTGGAGATGATTTCCGACGGCTCGCAGATGAGGACTCGGTAGGTCATGGCAGGGCGTTTTCGAGGGATTCTACATAAGGGATGAGCACATCGTCCTCGAGGCGAGAATGGCAGCTGAGGTCGGCTGAGAGTTCCATGATGTCGAGTGAGATCTCAATGCGTTCCATGGGCAGGATGTCGCCGGGCAAGTATTTGATGAGGATGTTCATCATGTCGTCGAGTGTGTCCTGGATGTTGGTGTGGTTGTGGCGGAACTCGTTGATGTTGTAGGAGGTCGGCTTTTCGCCTTTGCGCAATGCCTCGATATAGGGGAACACCACTTCCTCTTCGTAATACTGGATATGCTGCATCACCTCTTGCTTGTATTCGTCATAGAAATGGCTGAGCATGGGTCCGTATTTCGATCCGCTGGCTTTGATGATGCGTTGCAGATGCTCTTCTATGTGAGGGAAACGCTCCTCAAGATAGTACTGGTGCGAGGCTTTCAAGTAGGGGAGCAGCCCGCGCATGTCGATGTGTTGAAAGTCTGTATGGTTGGGTTTGTAATTGTTGTCGGAATAGATGTCGCAGATGATGAGGAAGAGTTCGGAGCTCACATCGTTGATACGACACACTTCTTCGATGCTGCGGTCGCCGAAGCCGAGGCCGATGCCAAAACGGGAAAGCAGTTGCAACAGACGGTGGTTGCTGGCGATCAGTTCGGCGAGTTTGGTCTTGCCTGAGATGGGTTTGGTCTTGCTCATGAGGTTTTGTATTTCTGGTGCAAAGATAAAGAAAAACAAAAAAGCCGCTCAGCTGAGCGGCTTTTTATTTCAGAGTGGAATTAACTGCTAACTCCTCACTATTAAGCTTCAGTGTTTTCAGCGGGAGCTTCAGCGACAGGAGCTTCCTCGACGGCAGCCTCTTCAGCAGGAGCTTCAGCGGCTTCCTCAGCCTTCTTGGCTTCGAGTTCAGCAAGTCTCTTCTTGGCGAGTTCTTCAGCACGGGCTTCATTGACCTTCTTCTCGGCTTCCAAACGGACCTTCTTTTCGCCTCTTGCCTTTTCTTCCTTGGTCTTGACGATCTCAGCCAACTTGGCTTCCTTCTCCTTCATCCAGTTCTGGAACTTGACTTCGGCTTGCTCTTCGGTCATGGCACCCTTCTTCACGCCTTGGAGGAGGTGATACTTCAGCATCACGCCCTTCTGGGAGAGCAGGGAACGCACGGTGTCCGTCGGGACAGCACCAACGCTGTACCAATACAGGGCGCGGTCGAACTTCAGGTTGATCTGAGCGGGCTCAGTCAAGGGGTTGTAGGTACCGATCTTTTCAATGAATCTACCGTCACGAGGTGAACGGCCATCAGCAATTACAATGTGATAGAAAGGTTGACCCTTCTTACCATGTCTTTGCAATCTGATTTTTGCTGGCATAATTTAATGTTTTAAGTTGATTATGAATGAATAAACTAAAACCTACCCGAGGTTTCGGCGGCAAAATTACAACATTTTCCCGAATTGGCAAGGGATTGGCTTAAAAAAACTATTTTTGCAGGCTGAATTATGGAAATGAAAAAAGGGCTGAATTGGGGCTATTTGGCTGGCATCATATCGGGTATCACCTACGGGATGAACCCTTTGTTTGGTGTGCCGGTCATCAACAAGGGATTGGATGTGAACTCCCTGTTGTTTTACCGTTATGGCGTGGCAACCTTGCTGATGCTGGCTTTTATGCTAGTGGCGAAGAAGCAGATCCGTATCACCTGGAAACAGTTCGGGCTGATGACCATCCTCGGCGTTCTGTTCACGGGATGCAGCATCACGTTGTTTGAGGCCTACAAGTATATACCATCGGGCATCGCAACAAGCATCTTGTATGTCTATCCAATCATGGTGGCATTGATCATGATGTTTTTAGGGCAGTTCCCGAGTTGGCAGACTTGGATTTCCATTCTCGCCGGTGTGGCAGGCGCCGTGCTGCTTTCCATCAAGGGTGGGGGCGGTTTCATCGATTGGAAAGGCATTGTCCTGGTGGTGGCATCGGGACTCTGTTACACGCTGTTTATCGTCATCGTGAACCAAAGCAAGATGATCAAGGCGTTGCCCAACCTCACCTTGACTTTCTATTGCTTTCTTATCGGTTCGTTGATGCTGTTTTGCCTATCCGGCTTCGGTGTCAAGCTGAATCCTGTTCCCGATGCGGTCAGTTGGCTGAACGTGTTGGGCTTGGCCATCCTGCCGACGGCCGTTGCCACCATCACTTTGGCGGCGGCCACCAAAGCTGTTGGAGCCACCAAGTGCTCCGTGCTCGGCATCCTCGAACCTCTGACGGCCATCTTCATCGGCACACTGGTTTTCCATGAGGCGTTCACTGTGAATGTCGCTTTTGGCGTGGTGCTGATCCTGTTTGCAATCCTGTTCATGATATTAACGGAGAAAAAACAATGAATAAAGTACGCATCACCGCGATTCGCCAGACGGTCTATCCCGACTTGATGGCACAATATGAGAATCCCATCGAACATGCTTGTGAGGTGAGGGATGGTCAGCAATGGATTTCGGTGGATGGCCAATGCCCAGAAGGTTTGTGCCCATCTGCATGGAATTCCATGAAGGAGTTTGTGGAGGCATTGGCCCGTGGCGAGGGCAACTTCTACGATGGCTGGATGCAGAATCCCATGAGTGCCATGATCAGTTGCAACGACGGTTTCAGGCCTTTCAGCTTTTACATCGAGGTGATCTGATCATTCAAACTTATTCCCGTTCCACTGGTATTTGATGGTATAGAAATCGGGGTTGATATAGATGCCGTCTTCGTCCTTCGTCGAAGCTCCGTCGTTGCGTTCAGTGATAGCGTAATACTCAATGCCTTTGTCGTTGAAGCTTAAGATATAGTTCTCAGGCTTGATGTCATAGTCGTCGTTGCGGGTGTAGGCCTCAAACTCCTCTGGCACGGGAACAGGCAGATCGACAATCGTTTCCTTGAAAACACCGTCTTGGTAATACCATGAATTGATGTCCATCAGCTTCTCGTCTTCACCGTATTTGGCAAGGATGACAAGATTTTTCTCCCCGGCGTCGTAAGTCTGGAACCGTACGTTTTTCACCTCGCCATTGAAATAGAAATCGAAGCCGTTTTTGTCGTCAGAACAAGCTATAAAGTGATCGAAATCGCCAAACTCTGGGGACCTGAAATCGTAGCCGAGAGCGTTGAAAATCTCTTTGACAAGAGGCTGGAGCGTTTCCGACTCGTTCACTTCGTTTTCCATGGTAATGGCGATGGGAACGCTGTAAACACGGATCTGTTCGATGTTGGAGTGCTCGTCTTTGGCGGTGTAATCGATGAAGACATCGCGTTTTTTGAAGAGCTTGTCGTGGGCGATCTGTTGGGTGATGACGTATTTGCCGTCTTTCATGCCTTGGCTGACGACGGTGTCTTTCATCCAATAGCCTTTTTCATAATCGAGGACATTTTGGATGGGATAGCCCAAAGCGATAGGCTTGCTGGTAATCTTGGAAACGCCGAGTTCGGAGTCATAGTCGAAATCCTGTGCGACACCGCAAGTGGGTGATTCCAAGGTGTAGCCTTCAACGATGCCGTCTTTGATGTCGAGATGTGCCAAGACATGCCCTTCTGAATTCTTAACTTCGGTACCGCCAGCGTATTCTTCGCCAATTGCAATGGAAGTGTATCTCCCTTTGTCGTAATAGATGAAATCACCGAAAGCCATTTGCACGGAATTGGTCATGAGAACGGATTCGGGGTCTTTCTCAAAACCGTTGCCGTTCCAGTTCAATTTGACCGGCCAATAGCCGGACGTTGTAAAAAACATGGATTCGTTGCTGAAATAGAAGCAGTTATCATAGCTTTCGGCATAATAGTCTTGGATGAATCCGAACCATTCAGGGAAAAGTTGGTTGATATCGAGCCCTGTCGTCTTGGTTCCATCGTAATGGACTGCAAACAGTTTCTTACCGCAATCGGCTTCGTCCAATCCGTATCCGTGCACGTCTTTGATGACCATGCCAACCCAGGTGCCATCGAGTTTCTGGAAGCACTTGAGATGATAATTGGCGGCAAGAGAATTGTCTTCTTCAGCGAAACCCTGCGGTATGATATAGTCATATTTCAGTTCGGTTTTGTTAATGGTATCTGTTGCCTCTTCCTGGGTGTAATAATCAAATTCTATCGCGGCTTCGACGACGGGCTTTACTTCTTGGTTCTCTTGGATCAGGAGGCTCCATATCTTATAGGCTATGTTTTCCTTTGGTTCGACGTATGTGTAGGTCTTTTGTTTTTCTCCACATGAGAACAGCATGAACATGCAAACGGAGGCGATGATGAGAAGCGTTTTTTTCATTGTGTTATGGTTTTGCGAGCAAAGATAAGAATAAAAGTATGGAGATCACCTTTTCTTAAAGGTATATCCTTTTATTTCCCAAACGGGCATTTCACGAGTGACGACGATGTTGTAAAAACGGGAGAAGTCGGAGTCGAAGGCTTCCTCGGAGGGCCATTTTGGATGGGCGTTCCAAGCGCGTTCAGCGATTCCGAGCGCCTTGGGGAGCATCTGGTAGGTAGCATCGTCGAAGCTGCGGAGCTGTGATGACCACAACGAGGCTTCCACTCCGATGATATTGCCTTTGTACTTGTTAGGCTGAAGTGAAAAAGTCTTTTGTTCATCCACATAACCCGCCCAATGGAGGCCGATTTCGCGAGGGTCGTCGCTGTAGGCCAGGTCGAGGTAGGTGTAAGGGGCGGGGGAGAGCACCACGGGGAACCCTTCGATGCCGTCGGTGTTCCACACGTTGATGAAGTAAAGTGATCGTTTGAGCCGGGCTTCGGTTTCGGGTTCTAGGCCACGGGCGATGTCTTCCCATCCGGCGAGGTGGAGGCCGCGCTCTTCAGCAAGGTCCAGCATTCCGTTGATAAAGGTTTCTTTCATTGAATGGCGGTCTTTCCCTGACCAGGCACCGTCGGGCACCTCGTCACCGCCGATATGGATGGCAGGCAGTGGCACTTTGGCTTCTTGGTAAAGTCGGATGACCTCGTCGAAGACCACGCCGTAGAAGGTGTAAACACTGGGGAGATGAACGCTCAGCACATTGTCGGTGAAGTCCTGTGCCGACCAGTAATGCGAGGTATCGGCAGGGTCTTGTAGGCGGTAGCTGCTGTCGCCTGTGCGTCGCTCATAGGCTTGCATCGCCTTGATGGAAGCCCGTGAGTGGCCAGGGGTATCGAACTCGGGAATGACCCTGATGCGGTGTTCCCATGCATAGCGGATGATTTGTTGGTATTCCTCGGCCGTGTAGAAGGTCGTGTTTCCGATGCGACCGTTGATGGTGGGTTTCAGGGCTTTGGTCTCTTGTAGATCCCAGTCGGGAAGGTCGTGGCGACCGCCGAACTCGGTGAGTTTGGGAAGACTGTCGATCTGGAGGCACCACGACTCGTCGTCGGCGATGTGAAAATGCAGGACATTCATCTTCCACGAGGCCATCAGGTCGATGATTTGGAGCACTTCGTCAACCGTCCGGAAGTCACGTGCCACATCAAGCATGAAGCCGCGAAAGGGGTAGTCAGGCCAGTCCTCGAGGGTCATGGGTTGTAATGGTTTCGGTAACTTCTCGAGGGTGACCTGGGCATAAAAGGCTCCATTTTCATCATTGGCTTCCACAGAAGGATTGCCATTGGCATCGATCACAATGCGGTACCAACCCTCGGGATGTGTTTCTGTAGGCTCCATGGGTTCGGTGCCATATTGGATGCGTTTGATTTGCGGGATGATGTCGGCGGGTTGCACTTCATAACGGCATTCGAAATCCTTTGAGGGAGCCTTTTCAGGTGGCATTTCCAGGAAGTGGTATTCCGTCTCCAATGGTCTGTCAGGCTTCCCTTTCTGTTGATGGATGAAGGCCTCGGGTGCCCAGCATTGGCGGGGAAGGGGGCGGCCATAATATTTCAGGGTAACCGTGGGGAACGACTTGTCCGTCTGCCCTGAGGTATCATTCGAGGGAATGTCAATGTACCAGGAAGTGCCTTGATAATGATGCATTGCAGGACCTTCCACCATGGTTTTGCCATCATAAAGTTCTTGGAACCACACCCGTGAACCTTCAGGCACATTGTGGAGTATCAAGGTTTGCAAGGCTTGACCATCGCTCTCGGTTGGGCCTTCAATCCATTCTGCTGTCGGAGATTTAGGGCTGCAAACTGCCATGAGCAACAAAAGGAGGAAGACTAGGATGGACTTGTGCATCATCGTTGGAGTTATGGGGTTATCCACAAAGGTCGGCCACCGTCATGTCGGCGGCTTGGATGAGGTCTTGAGGGTTGATCTTGAACTGGAGTCCACGGACTCCGGCACTTACATAGATGATGTCGAACAATTCACAAGTTTCATGGATGAAAGTGGGGAAGGGCTTCTTCATGCCGATGGGGGAGCAGCCGCCACGGATGTAGCCCGTGAGGGGCAACAGTTCCTTCATCGGGATAAGGTCGCAGCTCTTGTTTCCGGTGACCTTGGCGGTCTTCTTGAGATCGACTTCCTCGTTGCCTGGGATGACACAGACGAAATGTCCCGTTTTGTCGCCTTTCAGCACCAAGGTCTTGAACACTTGGTCGATGTCCTCACCCAGCTGGTCGGCGATATGTTGTGCCCCAAGGTCGTCTTCATCGACTTCGTAGGGGATCAGCTCATATTGGATTTTCTTTTGGTCGAGGAGCCGGCATGCGTTGGTTTTGTTGATTTTTTCTTTCGGCATGGTTTTTCTTATTAATTTTGGCAAAAATAATAAAAAGTGTCGAAAACCCATGAAAAAGCGCTATACCTTTACTACAGGCGAAACCATCGAAGCCGATCTTGACGATCTGCATCGACTCATAGAGGAAAACCGTCGCTATCTGGAGAATTACGCCGAGGTGTTAGGTTCCCTTGAAGACGATGACTATGTGGCTCGTGGCAACGGCTTTTGCGACCGTAAATACAGCGATGACTTCATCGAAGGTCAGATGGAGAAGTATGAGCAAAGGGTGAAGGAGATTGAGGGGTGGATTGAGAAATATTAGAGTGATCAATCACTCTTCAATCTGATAATAACTCGCTGATCCTATCTTCCCTAATGATCTTCGGTACCGACTTTCCAGCCAGCACCAACACCTTCTTGCCATTGCGGTAGATATGAAGCTGCCTTGATCGAACCACAGCAGTCAGTTCTGGGTCATCCTGCATTGCCAACCAAAGTTGATGGTAAATGCCATCTTCCTCAAACAGCTTCTTTTGCAGGTGTGTACACATATTGGTGGTGTCAATCGTCATCGCTTATCTCCTCCAAGCTCCAATAATCTCGCCGACATAGACGGTGTGAATGCCGGCATCAAACCCATCGTACCATTTTTTAGGCGTGTCGTTGCGGAAATCCTGTTCCGTTTGGTGCCATACCGACATGGTTTCGCATTCAATGACCAGGTTGG
Source organism: Bacteroidales bacterium (assembly GCA_017537965.1). Classification (GTDB taxonomy): domain Bacteria; phylum Bacteroidota; class Bacteroidia; order Bacteroidales; family F082; genus Limimorpha. The sequence continues at coordinate 44,031 of JAFYJV010000034.1, forward strand.
CCTCCTCGTAATAGGGTGTGCCATGTTCGGTGTATGCTACATGAAGGCCGAGTGCGGCAGCTTTGTCGCCGTCACGTCCACTGTTCCTGCCCATATACATCCAGATTTCTGGGTCGTCGAACTGCATGATGGTGAATCGCGGATACTTTTCCATAAACTCCCACGTGTAGCGACCTGGAGCCACATATACTGTCACCGCCGGACGGTCGTGACCCAAATAGTTTCCGATGCCGCCCCAGCCGATGGTCATGGCGTTGCTGCGTATGGTATCGCCGCTGCACAGGATAAGGTTCTCGGTAAACCAAGTGAATCCGTTCTTTTCAAATTCCTTTTGAATGTCAAAAGCGGTCAATGCTTTGTTCTCGTTATTCATGGTCGGTTGTTCTTGTTTTTGTTGGCTGCAGCCCGTGGAAAGCAGTAGGGCGATGGCTGCGAAGATGAGTTGTCGTTTCATGTCGTTTTTATCGGTTATTTCAGCGCTTTCACGGGGCATTCCCGTTTGCATTTTTGGCAAAGGATGCATTCCGTGGCGTTCTTGCGTTTGCGGGAATTGTTGTTGACTTCGACTTCCATCGGGCAGACCTTCAGGCATTTGTCGCAGTGGATGCACTTGCTCTCGTCGCACCGGATGCGGAGCAGGGAGAAGTAGCTCATCGGCTTGAGGAAGACCGTGATGGGGCAGATATACTTGCAGAAGGCGCGATTATCCTTGAACATGATGGCGAGGAGGATGCCCACTACGTAATAGACAAGGTTGCCGATAAGGAAGAGTAGGAACATGGTATGCTTGGTGGCTTTGCCATAATGGAACAGCAGGAGGACTAGGATGAGCGCCAGCGCAAACACGATGTAACGGATGAAGCCGATTTTCTTTCTCGGACCTTGGGGTTGCTTGAAGGGAAACAAATCGAGAATCATGGCCGTCCAACAGGCATAGCCGCACCAGCCGCGACCGAAGAGCAAGGGTCCGAAGATCTTGGCGATGGCATAATGCAGCACACCCGCCCCTAATACTCCCGATAGCAAATAGTACCAGAAGCCTTCAATCTGCATGTTCTCCTTGCAAATCAGTCCGAGGAATACCAACATGTAAGCACCCACGCCGAACTGGATAAACTCTCTGGCATACTTCCATCCCGCCCTTGACAAGGCCAGTCCAACACCGATGCAGAGACCGATGTAGGTGAAGTTGAGCAAATAGAACAGGCTTCCCGTTGCCAGCCAAAGTGATATGGCGATGGTTTCAAATACGGCAAACAGGATAATGGCGGTCTTGTATTTTTTCATTGAATGGATTTATGGCTTCTGCTTGAAATAGTTTACATCGTCGTATTCCGACTTTTGAAACTCCCTGACCGCGTATGAACAGACGGCATGGATGAGGATTCCGTTTTCACGGGCGTACTTGACAGTGGTGTCTAGCAACGTCTTGGCTACACCATGTCCACGGTACTCTGGGCTCACAACGGTATGCATCAAGCCGAGAACGTTGGGTTTAAGCCAGTCGTAGGAAATATAGCCGATTCGTTGGCCGTTCTCCTGGGCGACGAATAAACCGTTCTTGGCGCTGTTTTTATGAACAACCTCCATCTCCCCAAGCGTTATTGGTTCAGCTTGTAGGTCAGCGCTCCCGAGGGGCATGCGTCGATCTGAGCGATCAATTCCTCGGTGGTGGCGTTTTGGGGTTGGCACCACGGCCTTGCTTGGAGATTATAGACTTTAGGTAGCGTGCGTACGCAGATGCCCGCGTGGGTGCATTTCTCGGGTTGCCAAATGATGGTCAGATCGTCGGTTTTGTATTCTTTTATCATGGCTTAATAGAGTTGTTTTGGTATTATTTTGCAAGCTCCCATTTGCAACGGACGGGCGATACGATGGCACCTTCTTTCTTCAGGGCGTCAAAGGCCTTGTCAACCACTTTGCGCTCGAGGCCGGTCACTTCGGCGATTTTTCCAGCGTTAACGGGTTCGCCAATTTCGCGCATGGCTTTCAGTACTTGTTCTTTTGCTTCCATAGTTTTAAATGTTAAAGGTTGAAAATGCGATTACCAATCAAATTATGGTGCAAACTTAATGAAAAGCTGGGAATGCTTCATCGAAATTTTTTTTGAAATGTTTTTCATTTTGGATGAAACAATTCTAGAAGAGATGACACTTAGGGGTGTAAAAACATCTCAAATCATGAAAAAAAAGACTACTATTGAAAACAACGACATGGAATTCACCCGACAGAAATGGGTGAACGAAGGAGGAATCTACTTTCCCATCAGTGGCGACACAATGCTCCTGAAGACTCCGGGGAAGGGCGTGTTTAACGTGGTTCAGTCGCCAAATCCCATGGATACGAGGATTGGGCTGCAGAGGATCGGTGATGCTTTCGAATTCAACTTCAAGATCTACGAATTGGGTTGCGAGGAAATGTTGCAAATCATAAAAAGGACATGGGAATCGGATGTGTTTGTTGAGGGTGGGAAAAACCTGGGTGTCATCTTTAATGGAATAAAGGGTACGGGGAAGACATTGTCGGCAAAACTGCTGTGCAATGCGCTCGATCTACCCGTTTTGGTTGTTCAGTGTCCCTACGATGGACTGGTCAACTTCCTCCAGTCGCTTTGTTTCGAATGTGTTGTTTTCATCGATGAAGCGGAAAAGACCTTCAAGATGGGTGAAGATGACGACGTGTTACTTCGGTTGATTGATGGAGTATGCAATCAAACCCGAAAGTTGTATATTTTGACCACCAATCAATTGACATTGAACGACAATCTGTTGGGTCGTCCCGGACGTATTCGTTTCCGTTTTGAGTTTGGTAACCTTCAGCCTAAAGCTGTCAAAGATTACCTTGATGACAACCTCCTCCCGGAATATGAGGATCAACGTGAGAGCATATTGGAACAGGTTGATTTATTGGAAATCTCGACCATAGACATTCTAAAAGCGCTGGTGGACGAGGTGAATATCCACGGTCATTTACCTGAGACCCAGTGTCTGAACATCCCTATAGCTAAATTTGCCTTTGAAATATTGGAGTTCCATGACCTTCAGAGTTATGCCGATAAGGAGGAAGTGATGCGGTTTATAAAAGAAAAACTTAGCGAGAGCGGTTTTTCATCTGTGTTAGAGTGGGTAAATGGATGGAAGTCGAACGATGGAGAGCATGATGCGGAGGATGTGCTTGATGATGAGTTTGGCTATGTAACCAGACGTGTGATAAAATCGTCATATTCATCCCTGTTTAAAGATGATAGCACCTCTGACGGGACAATTATCCAAGAAGTGGATGCTGATGGTTTCTTCGTGATGCGTATGAGGTACTGGGATGCGGATCATCTGTGTTTGTTGTTAAGAAAGAAGAATAATCCATCACTTTATCGTGGGGTGTTAGTGTAAAAAAGTAAATAATAGTTGCAAATTAAACTTTTATTTGTATTTTTGCAAAATAAAAGTTCAAAATAAAACTATTATGGAAGATATCTATAAGCTCGCTGACGAGGTGATTCTGAACAAGATTGGGACGAGGCTTAAGGCGGTGAGACTGAAACAAAACATCACTCAACAGAGATTGGCGGAGGAATCGGGTGTGTCGCTTTCGACGATAAAGAAGATTGAAAACGGTGAAATCCACTCGTTTGATTCCTTTATTAGAGTGCTGCGAACTCTGGGAAAGCTGGATGTGTTGCAACAATTGGTGGAGGAGGAACAACTGAGTCCAAGTGAGTATTATGAAATGGTCCATAAAGCAAACAAAGCCCAGCGCAAGCGTGCGGTGGGTGGTAAGCATAAAGGTGAAAAGGAGGAGGTGTCATGGTAGATGTTGCCAAAGTGTGGATGTTCGGATTGCCAGTTGGTATATTCCGTTGGGATGAGCGCTATCAAGCCGTGCAGTTTGAATATGATCGGAGCTTTGTTGGACGAGGGTTGGAACCGTCCCCACTGATGATGCCGGTGCGAGAAGGTAGGGTGTATTCTTTTGCCGGGCTAAACCGCGAGACCTATATGGGTTTGCCTGGTATGCTAGCGGATTCATTGCCGGATACCTACGGACGTGCCTTGTTTGACCGCTGGCTGGCGCTGACGGGACGCACCACCAGCAACCCCGTGGAAACACTTTGTTTCCTTGGCAAGCGGTGCATGGGGGCGTTAGAATTCGAACCAGCGATAGACTCAGGATACAATTCCAATCAGCGTTTTGAGATTGACTCGTTGGTGGATGTGGCACGGGAGGCGCTTTCGCAAAAAGAGGCGTTTGGTGTGAACTTGAATGATGACCGAAAGAAAGCAATTGCAGAGATATTGCGTTTGGGGACATCGGCTGGCGGTCAGCGAGCAAAAGCGATTATTGCCTATAACAAGTCAACGGGCGAGGTCCGAAGTGGTCAAGTGGAGGCACCTGCGGGGTTTGATTATTATCTGATTAAGTTAGATGGAGTTTCCGAGCAAGCAGGCCTAAAAGAAACGCAAAACTATGGTCGATTAGAGTATTCTTTCTATAAATTGGCTACGGCTTGTGGCATTCAGATGACGGAGTGTTCATTGCTTGAAGAGAACGGACGTGCTCATTTTCTGACGAGACGATTTGATCGCGATGGAGGGCGCAAGGTGCACATGCAGACGCTTTGCGGCATCGCGCATTATGACTACCAATTGCATCGTGCCTATTCTTATGAGCAGGCGTTTGGTGTGATGCGAGCGCTTCGATTGCCTTATTCTGAGGCGCAGGAGATGTTTCGCAGGCTGGTGTTCAATGTGGTGATGCGTAACCAGGATGACCACACTAAGAACATTTCATTCCTGATGGGGGAGGATGGACGTTGGCGGCTTTCGCCTGCTTACGATATTGGTTACGCCTACAATCCTAAAGGTGGCTGGACGGCAACGCATCAGATGTCGGTGAACGGTAAGTTTGATGAGATAACCAGTGCTGACCTGCTGGCGTTGGCATCGGCTAATAGCATCAAGGACGCGAAGAAGGTGATTGACGAAATATGTGAGACAGCCTCTCGTTGGCCGGAGATGGCCCGGGAGGTGGGTGTGCCAGTGAAGATGATTGAGCCGATTGTTGAGAACATACAGTTGACTTTATGAAGCGAGAAGAAAAGAAAGTCCACACCTTGATTTTGCTGCATCTGGCCGTCTTTCTGGCTGGGTGGACCGGCATCTTCGGGCGTTTGATCTCGCTGAGCGGGTTGCCCCTGGTGTGGTACCGCATGTCCATCAGCATCGTTACGTTGGCACTGGCGCTGATTGTCATGCGCAGATTTCACATTCCCAAGTGGAAGCAGCTGGTCCGAATCTTTGCCTGTGGCTGTATTTTGGCCACGCATTGGGTGGCGTTTTATGCTAGCATCCAGGCGTCGAATGTCTCTGTCGGGGTCGCTTGCATTGCCACCACCAGTTTCTTCACCGCCCTCTTGAATGTGTTTTTCAACCGCAAGGAGGCATCGTGGAAGGAGTTTGTCATCAGCTTCATTTCCATTGTCGGCGTCATGCTCATCTTCAGCCTGGATGTGCGTTACAGGCTCGGCATCGCCTTTGGCCTGCTTTGCTCCTTGGCATACGCCGTCTTTGCATTGACCCATATCAAGACAGCAGAAAAAGTGGGGGAGGATAGCGCCACCATGCTGCTCTATGAGTTGGTGGGAGGGTTCTTCTTCCTCACCCTCTGTATCCCTTTGTTCTTGAAATCCATGCCAGATGTCGCCATTCTGCCCACCAAGACGGATGCCATCTGGCTATTGCTTTTGGGTTCTGTTTTCACAGTTTTGCCGTTCCTTCTGCAATTGCATGCATTCCGTCGCGTCTCGGCCTTCACGGTAAACCTCGTTTACAACCTGGAACCCGTTTACAGCATCGCTTTTGCCGCCATCCTCTTCAACGAATTGCAAGAGCTCAACTGGTCCTTCTGGCTGGGCATCGTGCTCATCGTCACTTCCGTGGTTATTCAGACGCTGAGGGTGAAGGATAGGTAAATGAGTGGGTCTTATGACTCAAAAACAATATAGCGACATTATAATCTCCCTTCTGATAATGCTATTAGATAGTCATAAAAGGCGTCAACGTCGCTAATGTTGTGCTCTTCGTCACCGATCCAATATTTAGCCATGTCTTTCGGGACAGCATCAAGCCACCAAGAGAGTTCGTTGCCAACGTATTCATCGTCCTTAAGCCCGAACATTATATTGAAAGCTTGGTAAACAGCCTTCCAAAGAGGTGAAATGTAGAATGGCGTGTGTTGCCCTTGGTCATCATCCCAAATGAGTTCAAAAGCTTTATCGAGATTTTCTTCTTTTTCTTGCGCCCTCTGTATAGCAGCAATGAATTCTTTGAATTGTTCACGTGTTGGTGTCATAGTTTGTTTTTTTATAATTAAAAATGAGGTTTTGTTTTACCCATTAAGTATCAAAAAACTGGGAATGTTTCATTGAAAACGGAATTATTTGAAAAATTTTCATTTTGAATGAAACATTTTCGAAATAATGATACTTAGGGATGAAAAACATCTCAAATCAAGAAAAATAGGAATAATAATGAAACTTAAAGAGCTTATTAGTCAAACAAAATGGCAAGATGTGGCGATAGCTATGGTCATTGAGCATCCATGCCAAAGGAAAAATTTGGATGGTTACAGAATCATATTTGAAACGTTAATGATGATAGAACCCGTAGAATCGGAGTATCAGATACGGATTGAGAGAACGCCTGATATCCTTGAACCAGAATACACTTATCCTGATGTTTTCGGAATAAAGGATGGGGATGAAAACAGATGGTCGATGGAGTTTTCGTCCTGGGCAGAGTGGCTGGGAATGGTTGTTTGCAAAGAGACGCTTGAAGTCTTTTCGGCTAACCAAATTGTGGCGAATTGTCTTTACGAGATGACATTCTTCGGCTTTACGGAGGATACAATTAACCAAGAGAAACAGAAATTGGAGGACTCCATCAAAGAAACGAAAGAGCATCCTGAAAACTTGAAAGAGTTCAAACTGGAAGACTATCGCGTTGAGATCTCCATGAAAGGATACCTGCAATGTTTAGACAGATGGCTTCGGTGGGGCACACTGTCAAGAGATTATTTCGGTGAAGATGGCTCTTGGTTCAAGGAGCGTTTCTTGAGAAAGAAAGCCCCTGATTATTATGAGGAACTGGACCGACAGACATTGAAGGCTGCGCTGAAAGAGGTTGCGAGAGAAATATTGGATGTAGCGAAGGAGTTGTGATATCCAACTGGAAGTTTTGTTTTTTAAAAATACAAAGAATTCTTGCAATTATATAAAAAATTAGTTATCTTTGCATCCGTTAATCCATCAAAACAATGAAACCATACGACCAACATGAGAAAACTGATAGAATAGTGTCAGAGCCTGTTGCTGTCTATGGGGAAATGCAACAATCTTCCGCGATACAAATTGAACCGTCAAGTGAAATCCCGAAGGGTTATTTGACCCTTAGCCAATTTGGAGAATTGTTTCACCAAAAACTCGACGAGTGTTATGCGGAGTTACGAAGTGATAGTTGCTCGTGAAGCATTGACTGATTTAAGAGGAATAGTTCAATACGTGGCTTCCATTTATCGACCAGAAAGTGGACATGGCTTTGTGGATCGGATATTGGATAAGTTGGATTCGTTGTCCTATTGCGCTGACGTTTTCCCTTATTCCCAAAAAAGATCAGCCAAAAGAATTCATCCCCAGGCAAAGACTATGCTTATTATCCATCGTCGCTGGACGGTAGTGTTCCATACAGAAGAAGATTTTGTGATCATTGACAGAATACTACCTTCAAAAACGATGGCGTATTAAATCCAATTTGCAGCTTGTGCTTCAATTTGGCACAAGTTCTCTTTTCCTTTGTAGCGCAAACCATAAAACGCTACAAAGATGACTTACAATGTGCCTTTTAAAGTTTCCCTGCGCGATTACGAGGGAATGATGAACAGCCGCGAGTATTGGGACGATCTCGGTGCCGAATGGAGTTGGAGCACGATAGAGAAAAAGCTGGTGCGGCTGGCAGGCTTTGTTCAGCAAGGCGGCAACTTGAAGAAAGTGATAAACCGCTACGCCAAGGAACATGATGAACGCTACAACTGTCGTATCCAATACTGCGTGCTGTACTACATTCTGAAACTCATGGTTGGCAACCGATTGCAATGGTATGGCTCCGAGCCTTTGGTTGATCGCATCAAGTGCCTGAACAAAGATGAATTGATAAGGCTGCTCACCGCCGAACTGAAACGCGATGTGGTGCAAAGCTGTCATATTGATGAGCACAACAACATTTGCGAGCATTGGGAACTTCTATCTGACACCGAATGGCTGAGCGATGTATATCTCGACCGCATTGAACGTCACCATTGGCGTACTCATCCCCAGGAGTCGCCGAGCCAGTATTTCAGAAGAGCGGAGATATGGTGGAGGGGTGGGAGGAGTTTGTGGTGAATGAAAGGAAATATTGTTAAATTTGCGCACACAATCATTAAAATAAAGTATCAACATGGAAAAAGATTTAAACTCAATCATTACAATTCAGGAACTTCTGAAAGGACGAAACACGGCGTTTGATAATTCAAAGCGCATAAAAATGGTTAGACATAAAGAAAACAAGGCAACTATTACCTTTTATGATGAGGATAGCAAAGGGTCTCAATATGTTTATCAAGGGTCTCTGTATAACATGTATCGATATGACAAACATCTTTTCCTTAAATATCAAAGTCATCAAGGGCTTGATAACTTTAAAGATGTGGAATTTATAGTCTCATTTATTGGGGAAATGGGTTCGGAATCTCGTTTTGTCGGTGTTTATAAAAACTGTGGAAATAAAAATGTGGATGGGAAAACGGCGATTTTTGATTTTCAAGAATTAAAGGAATTTGAAATACTAAACGAACGAGTAATAATTGACTGGGGAGAATCGGCCATTTCGTGGCATCAGTGGTGGAAAAACAAAAAAGAAGTCATCCGAATTGAAAAAGGGTTTGACAGGGACAACATTCCTCCGTTTATTCGTTATGAAGATGTGATACTTAGTTATGATCAACTAAAAGCGATATTTAGCAAACAAAACCAAGAGTGGAAATCCAAACTGGAAGCTTGCAATTGCATTTATTTAATTTTAGACAAAAGTAATGGAAAAAACTATGTTGGCTCGATGTATAATAAACAGGGGATTTGGGGTAGGTGGAGTATTTATGCAGAGACAGGTCATGGTAATGACATATCTTTAATTGAACTATTAAAGAATGATCCATTACATGCTCAGAAGTATTTTCAATGGAGTATTCTTGAAACTTTGCCTTTGAATATTGTTGATTCAGTTGCCATCGATAGAGAGTCATTATACAAAGAAAAGTTTGGTACCAGAGACTTTGGTTATAACAACAACTGATGCTTCTAACGTATATCAAAGATACCGCCCATTACTCCGAAGTCCTCGCTCGTGTCCCTATGGTCAAGCGAAGTCTTTGGATTGGCACCGCCGACATCAAAGACCTTTATGTCAAAGTTGGCTCCGAGACCAAACCCTTTCTTGCCGTTTTAGCCCAACTCATAAAGAAAGGTGTTGAAGTCCGTCTTATCCACGCCAAAGAACCGGGTCCCGCTTTTCGTGAGGACTTCGACAAATACCCAGCTTTGTTTGACGGTCTTGAACGAGTGCTCTGTCCGAGGGTGCATTTCAAGATATTGGTCTTCGATGGTCAAGTAGCTTACATCGGCAGCGCCAATCTCACTGGTGCAGGCATAGGGATGAAAGGGGAGGACACGCGCAATTTCGAGGCGGGCATTCTTACCGATAATCCTGAATTGGTTGAGCAAGCTATGAACCAGTTCGACAACATTTGGATTGGTCGTCACTGCAAAACATGTAAACGGAGAGAATTCTGTTCTGATCCAATAGTTTGACGAACGCCATCCTTGAAAATCCATCGTTTTTTTACTTTTGCAAAAAGAATAGACTATGTGCAAATACAGCGAAATAGAAAATATGATGTTGCCCAATGGACTGACACTCAATGAAGTAAACGATACGGTAAGGCGTGAGGTAGAGCGTATCTATCAAGAGTCATGGCTTCAAGGTGTCTCTGTACCTTTTTTTGACGAGAAGGGTAATACTTATCTGGCCAACTCAGATGGAAGCGAAGATTTGGTATCGCTTAACCGTCAGACTCGTACCTATCGTGTTGTCAAGCGCATAGCTCAACCCGGTCAAGGCAGATACGCATATCTTGCTAAATAAGCCATAAGACAGGCCTCTATTATATCTTCTGCCAAAAACTTGCACATTTTTTTTGATTCTTTTTTAACTTGTGCTTTTGTATGGCGCATGTTTTCGCTATCTTTGCAGCAACAAAACGCAATCACTATGGCATTAAGTCTTTTGAACAAATACGTCTGGCTGGTCGATACCATCTACAGGCATAAGTACATCTCGTTTGAGAAGATCAATGAACTGTGGCTCGACGACGAAAGGAGCGAGGGCCTCGAAATCCCCAAGCGCACCTTCCATACGTGGATCCACGAGGTGGAGGAGATGTTCGGCCTCGACATCTGCTGCGAACGCGTTGGTGGCTACAACTACTACATCGAAAACGCCGAGGAGATTAAAAAAGGCGGACTTCGCAACTGGTTGCTCAACACCATCTCTACCAGCAACCTGTTAATGGATAACCTGCAGCTCAAAGACCGCATCCTGCTCGAAGAGGTGCCTTCGGTGAAGGACCACTTGGAGCCCATCATCAAGGCGATGAAGTCAAACCTGACACTCACGGTCACCTACCAGGGCTATTGGCATGACGAGAGTAGCACCTTCGAGCTGGAGCCTTACTGTGTGAAGGTCTTCAAGCAACGCTGGTACCTGGCGGGGAAGAGTTCCTACTGTGGCCAAGTCCGCATTTATGCCCTCGACCGTATTCAGAATCTGGCCCTGACCGACAAGAAGTTCAAGATGCCCAAGAAGTTCGATCCTGCTGGGTTCTTTGAGGATTTCTACGGCATTATCGCTCATGAGGATCCGAAGGTGGAGACAGTCAAATTGAAGGTCACCGCCGACCAGTCGAATTACTTGCGCTCGTTGCCGTTGCATCCAACCCAAAAAGAAGTTGAAAGAGGGGAGGAGTACAGCATTTTTGAACTGAGACTTTGTCCTGAATTCGATTTCCAACAAGAGATCCTTTCGCAAACGCCCGATGTTGAAGTGCTGGAACCGCTGTGGCTTCGCAAAGAAATAGCTGGGAAGGTGAAACAAATGTGGAACACCTATAAAGGCGACAAGAAATGAGAGATTTCGCCGCCATCGACTTTGAGACCGCCAACAACCATCCCACCAGCGTGTGCAGCGTGGGCGTGGTGATTGTCCGTGATGGGGAGTTCGTGGATTCGTTCTACTCGCTCATCCAGCCAGAACCGAATTATTACCTGTTTTGGAACACGATGGTCCATGGCATTACACAAGCCTATACCGAGGATGCACCCGTATTCCCGTTTGTGTGGCGGCAGATCGAGCCTTTGATCGAAGGATTACCCTTGGTCGCGCACAACAGCCCCTTCGACGAGGGTTGTCTCAAAGCAGTGATGCGCTGCTATCAGATGGATTATCCCGACTATCAGTTCTATTGTACCTGCCGGGCATCAAGAAGGCATTTCGGGAAACAGCTGCCCAATCACCAGCTTCACACGGTAGCCGCCGCTTGTGGCTTCGATCTGGTCAACCACCATCACGCCTTGGCAGATGCTGAAGCCTGCGCTTGGATTGCAAGGGAAATCCTATAAAACAAAGAGCACCCCATCGCTGAGGTGCTCCGTTGTTCAAATAATGCTGTAAAGCTTACTTCACCTTGATGGAGTAGATGATGGGCTGCACGTAGGCGTCATACACCTCAGCCATCTCCTTGTCGTATTTCACCGAACCGGAAACAGTATGGTCTTTTCCGTTGGAGACAATGAAAAAGTTGTTCATCCCTTTATCATTTTTCAGCAAGGCAGTCCCAACACAGCCCTTCACTTCAGGCTCGCCAACAGCCTCCCAACCTTGGTTTTCGAGCAGTCCAATAAAGTTCTTGACGGTTTCCTTGAGCTTAATCTCCCTTGAGCCCCAATCGCTATAGGTGGCGTCGATAAACACGCTGCCGTCATCGTTGCTGAGGTTGACCATCTCGTCACCATCCCAAGTGACTTCCAAATCGTTGGGATAATTGATCGTGAAACCGGAGCAATCGTATTCCGTGAAGTTGTCGGGGATGACCACTTCCACCTTGGGCTCGTCAACCTCTTTGTTGTCACCCTTGTTGTTGCCACCATTGTTTCCACATGCAGCAAAAAACAGGCAGGCTGCAACTGCCATAAACATAGCTTTTTTCATGGTTTTGATATTTAGTTTTCTGAAAGACATGCAAAGATAAAAAAAAGTGTACTTTTGTAATCGATAAATAAAAAAATGAACAGGAATTCGCAAAAAGCTTTGGAATTATTAAAGGAGGGTAACGCCCGTTTTGTATCGGGTAACCTTGCTCCCAAAGACCATTATGATGAAGATCGTCAACGGCTTAGCCAAGGCCAACATCCATTTGCCGTGGTGCTTTGCTGCTCCGACAGTAGGGTGGTGCCCGAGATCCTCTTCGACCAAAAGTTGGGCGACTTGTTTGTCATCCGTAACGCTGGCAACGTGGTGGATGATGACGTGCTGGGCTCCATCGAATATGCTGTGGAGCATCTGGAATCGCCTCTGGTAATCGTGCTGGGCCATTCCGACTGTGGAGCTGTCACCGCGACCTGTCAAGGTGGTGAACTACCAGGACATATCGTGGAGATTGCCAAACGCATTAAACCTTCTATCGACGAAGGCTGCTGCATCAACGACAACGCTCGACGTCATGCCGAACGGATGACGCAACTCATCAAAAACGACCCGATTGTTGAACATACGAACGCCAAGGTGGTGGCGGGGTTTTATGACATCGCGACTGGCATGGTGGAGTGGCAGTGATAGTTCATCTCTTGCCTAATTCGACGAAGCCTATTAATCTACTTATTAATGTCTTTCAGGCGTTCATATAAGTTCGCATTTAGGCTTTTGTCATTTTTAAGTGCGGCGTCCACTTCCATATCAAGACAAATGTGCCAGTTATCGGTATCGAACCAGATAGCACTCCCCTTTTGGAGAATATCGCCCTTATATTGGCCACCCGGGCTTGCCACGATGATTCCCTTAAACGAGGAATGGTCTTCGTTCCATTGATCTAGAGTGGCCATGATAAATCCGTTTTCGGTGCAGTTGCAAAGCTTGTTGCCAAGCTTCCATATTCCTTTGTTGGAATTTTTTTTGATTTGCGCAAGAGTGTTTTCCATTCCCACCAATACTTCTTTTTTTATTTTGATTTCTGAAACGAATTGGCCGTTGGGATATTTGGTGAGATAGGTTGTGCATTCAGCTTTTCCGCCGTTTTTGGCAGCAAAATAGCAGGCAATTTCATTCACTTCGGCCGTTGCTTCAGATTTGTGCCTGCCGTCTGGGAAAACCCTGAGGTAATAATTGAGATCGTTTTCCTCATAGGTTTGCGAAACAAGTTGATACAGCCTGTCATCCAATTCAGGAGAGGCCTTTTTGGTGGGATAATACTTTACGAAAGTCTCGTAGTCATTGATTGAATTGACATAGCCCAACATTTTGTTCTCCAGTTTGGTGGACAGTTGAGGATAATTGTCAAGACATGAGGTGGCAGAAGCCAAATCCTTGACTTTGTTGGCCACTACTTCATTCTCAACGGCTTCGCGGTAATCGGGGTTGGAACAGTTTTTCAGATAAGCGATGGCATCCTGAAGCGAAGTATTTGTTATACATTCATTCCTCTTCTGTTTGGCGAGCTCGACATAGCGCGAATCCCCGAAGTCTGCTATAAACCTATCGAAATCCTCTATTTTTTTGGAATTGACGGCGGCAAGCAAGGCCTGCTTGGCTATTTCGTTGTCCGTTAGCGTATGGTTGAAAAGGACCAGTTTTTCTCCATCAAAATAGCCAAGTATTTGATTATCTTGAATCCATCCTTTCCAATACCAACCATATTTGTATTTCGACGAAAAACGAAGCATGTATTTTTTCATGATCTCTTGCTGTCGAGCAGTGTATTTTGATGCACTACTCTGAAGATTGACAAAGCGAAGATTTTTCAAGTCATCAATATAATAAGCATTATTATCGCTGTAAAGGTACGCACCGGAAGGCATCTTCTCGCCTGTCCTTCTGCAATACGTCTCGCCGTGTCCATTCATTTTGTCTATAGAATACCAATTAGAATACCAATAATGGGTATAGAAAGGGCTTTCATGAACCTCTAATCCCTCAATGGTATTCTTGATTTTTCCGTTTTCAACAAAAAAAGTGACCCAAATATGATCGATTTCAAAACCTTTAGAATTATGCTTAAAGAGCATTCCTGAAACAGCTCCGTTGGACGACACTGTACTTTTTGGGATGGTATTCCATTTTTTGTCGAATGTCAGCTTAGACGACCTTTTTCTATCTATATTGTAAATCATGGCTTTGCTTGCGCCAGAAAGAAGCACTTCATTATCTGACAGAAATGCAAACGGATGGCCCCAACCATCAAAATCAAGTTGATGTCTGCCCAACGGATCGTATTCAATGTTATCAAAGTCGTCTCCTAACTTGCACAATGCAATCTCGTTGCCAGTGGATATATCTACGACATGCAAATTACTGCCACCTTCGTCCACAAAAGCCAACCTCTGGCCATTAGGGGAAATCTTCATGTTGGACTCATTACGCACAAGTAAAGCTTCAACTTTTGAAGAAAGGCGAAACGTCCTTTTCTTGATATTATTATTCAAAGCGTCTTTCAAGTCATACTCGATAACAGTCTGTTTGTCTTCATCCAATGCGTACAACTTTGGAGTCAAATCTTTGCACGCGAATCCGACCCAAGCCACTTGTTTTTCAAGCAACTTGTAATCAGGCTCGTCGTTAAAGAACTTGTAATCTTGGTATTCCAATACGATGGGTTCCCCGTTGTTTTGGCCAAAGAGGAAATGGGACATTCCGTTTGCTACAAAAAGCAATCCTAATAAAAACAGCGCTTTCTTCATGATTTTGAAATTAGAAATTGTCAATACAAAGGTTTGTTGTCGCAAAGATACGGATTTTCCCCCAAGGATAAAAAAACTTTCTCTGAAGATGGCATCGCTTTCAAAAACTTCCTATCTTTGAAAATTGAAAACGAAGCCTTCTTGCTTCTTGCTTCTTACTTCTAACTTCTTGAAAACCATGTTCCTGATATTCGATACCGAGACCACGGGTCTCCCGAAAAGCTATAACGCTCCACTGACTGACTTCGACAACTGGCCGCGACTGGTGCAGCTGGCTTGGCAACTCCACGACGACAAAGGCCGTCTCGTGGAGAACTACAACCTGCTGGTGAAGCCGGAAGGCTTCATCATCCCCATCGAAGCCAAGATGGTACACGGCATCTCCACCGAACATGCCACCAAATACGGCTTGCCGCTGCATGAGGTGCTCGACACCTTCTTGAAGTCGGCCGAGAAAGCCAAGTACTTCGTGGGCCATAACACCGACTTCGACCTCTGCATCGTGGGCTGCGAGTTCCTCCGTGACCGAGGCTCCAACCCGCTGCTGGCCTGGCCCCGTGTGGATACCTGCACCGAGAAGACCGCCGAGTTCTGCAAGCTGCCAGGCGGCAAAGGCGGCAAGTATAAACTGCCCAGGCTGAACGAGTTCCACGAGATTCTTTTTGGTAACAAGTTCGACTCGGCACATAATGCCTCCGCCGATGTGCAAGCGACCGCTCGCGTGTTCCTCGAACTCATCCGCATCGGCGTCCTCGGTCGTAACGAGATGCCCGAAAGCGAACAGTTCTTCGAGGATTTCCGTGCAGCCAATCCCGATAAGATCCAACCTGCCGACATCGTGGTCACCAGCAACTTCGACGAAAGCGAAGCGGAGGAAAATAAACTGGAAGAACAACGTGAAGTGGGCGACTACGTCCCTGAGCATTTCACGCATCTCCATGTCCACTCGCATTACTCCATCCTTGACGGCATGTCCAAAATACCCGACTTGGTGGACAAATGCGTCAAAAACGGTATGTATTCCATCGCGCTCACGGATCATGGCAACATGTTCGGCATCAAGGAGTTCGCCGACTATGTCAACAAGTATAACGGGAAGGTCAAAGACAAGATCAAGGAGCAAGAGAACAGCTTGAAGAAAGAAGACGCTACGGAAGAGGAAAAGCAACAGGCAGAGCAGGAAATCGAGAAGCTGAAAGGCCAGTTCTTCAAGCCGATCTATGGCATCGAGACCTATTGCGCACCCGTGAGTATCGACAAACGCGACGGACGTCAGGACCGAGGCTGGCACCTCATCCTGCTGGCGAAGAACAAACAGGGCTATCATAGCCTCTGCAAGCTCAGTTCCATTGCCTATACCGATGGCTTCTATTACAATCCCCGTATCGACCATAAACTGTTAGAGCAATACCATGAGGGGCTCATCTGCTGTTCGGCTTGCCTCGGCGGCGAGCTGCCTCAGAAGATCCTGAATGGCGACATGGTAGGCGCAGGGCAGACCGTGATGTGGTTCAAGAACCTTTTCGGTGACGATTATTACATCGAGTTGCAACGTCATAAGACGGATAAGCCTGGGGGTAACAAAGAAACCTATGAGCGTCAAAAAGAAGTAAACAAGGTGCTCATCGACTTGGCTCGAAAAACCAACACCAAACTCATCGCAACCAATGATGTGCACTATGTTGAGGAGAAACATGCCGAGGCTCATGACCGCCTAATTTGTCTCCAAAAAGGCGAGGACCTTGATGATCCTAGGAGGCAACGCTACACCAAGCAGGAATGGCTCAAGACGCCTGCCGAGATGGGTGCCATCTTCAGTGACATCCCAGAAGCGCTCGAAAACACCCAGAAAATCGTCGATAAGGTGGAGGCCTATAGCATCGACTCCGACCCGATCATGCCGATCTTCCCGATTCCGGAGGATTTCGGCACCGAAGAGGAATACAAGCAAAAATACACGCACGAAGATCTTTTCAATGAGTTTACGCGCGATGAGCACGGCAACGTGGTGATGGACCAAGAGGCTGCCGAGAAGAAGATCAAGAAGCTGGGCGGCTACAACCGGCTCTACCGTATCAAGCTGGAAGCGGATTACCTCGCCAAGCTGACTTGGGAAGGGGCGAAGAAGCGCTATGGCGACCCGCTCACCGAAGAGCAGATCGAACGCATCAAGTTCGAGTTGCATGTGATGAAGACCATGGGCTTCCCGGGCTACTTCCTCATTGTGAGTGACTACATTCGTGCGGCACGCGAGGAACTGGGCGTGTCGGTGGGTCCAGGCCGTGGTTCGGCAGCTGGCTCTGTGGTGGCCTATTGTCTGTGGATCACCGATCTGGATCCTTTGAAATACGACCTCCTGTTTGAGCGTTTCCTGAATCCCGACCGTATCTCATTGCCTGATATTGATGTCGATTTCGACGACGACGGTCGCGGCCGGGTGCTCGACTGGATCACCAAGAAATACGGCAAGGAGAAGGTGGCGCATATCATCACCTACGGCACCATGGCGGCCAAGTCAGCCATCCAGGATGTGGGTCGTGTGCAGAAGGTGCCGCTGAGCGAAGTGGCCATGATCAAGAGCTATATCCCGGATCGTGAGTTCAACGAGGCCGACGTGAAGGCCGTGGAGGGCGAGCTGCCCAAGAAGATGCCCAAGGTCAACCTGAAGAACTGCTATAAATACGTGAAGCCGCTGAAGGAGTTGGTGGAGGGCGACGACAAAAACGTTTCCTCCATGCTGACCTACGCCGAGGAGCTGGAAGGCACCAACCGTCAGGTGGGCATCCATGCCTGCGGCGTCATTATCGGTGCCGACGACCTTACCAACGTGGCTCCAGTGGCGACCATCGAGGACAAAGAGACCAAGGAAAGGGTAGTGGTGACCCAATACGAAGGCCAGGTGATCGAGAACGTGGGCCTCATCAAGATGGACTTCTTGGGCTTGAAGACCCTGACGCTTATTAAGGACGCCTTGAAAAACATCAAGAAAACCCGAGGCATCGACATCGACATCGACCATATCCCCATTGACGATCCCGAGACTTACGCGCTCTATTCCGCCGGCAACACCATCGGTACCTTCCAGTTTGAATCGCCCGGCATGCAGAAATACCTCCGTGAGTTGCAACCATCGGTCATCGGCGACATCATCGCTATGAACGCCCTCTACCGTCCTGGCCCGATGGACAACATTCCTGATTTCATTGCCCGTAAGCAAGGCCGCCAGGAGATCAAGTACGATTTCGACTGCATGAAAAAATATCTTCAGGATACCTATGGTATTTGTGTGTATCAGGAGCAGGTGATGTTGCTCTCGCGCGAGTTGGCCGACTTCACCCGTGGCGAGTCCGATACCCTGCGTAAGGCCATGGGTAAGAAGCAGCTGGCCAAGATGGAGGAGCTCTATGGCAAGTTCATGAAGCAAGGGGTGGAGAAGCTCACCAAGACCGAGAACCTGCCTGAAGAGGAGGTGAGGAAACGTCTGGAGAAGATTTGGGAGGAGTGGAAGAAATTCGCCTCGTATGCCTTCAACAAGTCGCACGCAGCTTGCTATAGCTGGGTTTCCTACCAGACGGCCTACCTCAAGGCGCATTATCCGGCCGAGTTCATGGCGGCGGTGCTCAACAACGAGTTGGGCGACATCAAGGAAGTGACCTTCATGATGGAAGAGTGCAAGCGTATGCATTTGGAGGTGTTGGGTCCCGACGTTAACGAGTCGGAATACGAGTTCTCCGTCAACGAGAAGGGCCAGATCCGCTTTGGCATGGGCGGTATCCGAAACGTGGGCGAGGCGGCCATCTCAGGTATCATCGAGGAACGCACGGCCAACGGCAAGTTCAAGGACCTCACCGACTTCTTGTTGCGTTGTGCCGACAAGGGCTTGAACCGCAGGGCCTTGGAGAGCATGGACACGGCAGGTTGCTTCGACTCGTTCCCCAACTTCCATCGTGCCATGCTGTTCTACATGCCGATGAACGACTCGGTGCCGTTCAGTGAAAGGGCCTTGCGCATGGTGGCATCCTACAACGAGCGGAAGAACTCCGCCCAGATGGATCTCTTCGGCATGGGTGGCGGTAGCACTACCGAGACGCTGACCTTGCCGTTCCCCGAATGCGAGCGCTGGTCGAAGCTCAAGGAGCTTCAGATGGAGCTGGAGAGCATCGGCTTCTACATCAGCTCGCACCCGATGGATTCATTCAAGCTGCCGTTGAAGTTCTTCACCAATACCACAGTGGAATCTATGAAAGCGGCCATGACCAACCCCGAGAAGTTCGACCGTTTCAATGTGCGTTTGGGCGGACAGATCACCAAGGCGGAGCAGCTGACGACCAAGAAAGGCAATCCGTATGGCAAGTTCACCATTGAGGACAAGACGGGGGCGTTTTCTTTCAGCCTCTTCAACGAGAACTACTTAAACCTCCGTAACCTGTTGGTCGAAGGACAGTTTGTGCTGCTGATGGGCACTTTGTCCAAGCCTTATTGGAAACAAGGCCAGGAGCAGGATGCCGTGCCTAAGGACTTGGAGTTCCGCATTTCGGATGTGAAGCTATTGGATTCGTTGTTGGAGAACACGAGCAAGAAGGTGATCTTCAAGCTCGACGTTGCCCAGATGAACGAAGCCACGGTGGATGACTTCATCAAGCTCGTGAAGGAACATCCCGGCAAGCAGTCGTATGGTGTGCATCTTTTTGACTCGAACACCCACCTGGCATGCAACATGACACCGTTCAGCGGTAGCGTGGCAGCCCACGAGGTGTTGCCGATCGTGGATCAGCTGCCGTATGCGGATTTTGATTTGAAGTAGTTGGTTGGACTGGGATTTCGAAACGGTTTTTAAAACTGAAATAACACTATCGGCGATAAAATCGATGATTTGTCGCCGATTTTCTTTATTTCGATTTTATTTTTCTGTTTTTGAGCCTTTTTTCAGCCTCTTCTTGACAATATGCTTTTTTTTCGCAATGTTATCCACCACCAAAATTTTCCGTAACAAAAGATGGTTTGCTGATTCCGCCCTATTTGACATTTACGCTCACAGAAGAATAAGCATCACTATTCGCATTTTAAAGATTACCGCCTATTGTTCAATCAGTTATATCTTCTTCTTCAATATAATCTCCAATATATGTTTCCCTAGCCTTATCTTTGTCATATTGAACATCCTCCACAAAATATTTCTCAACCATCACCTTCAACTTCCCTTCACAAGAAAAATGGCGTGACAATAACTTCCAAGAGATTCCAACTTCTTGAACATCATAAGGCAAATGTATAAAGAAATCATCAGAATATGCTTTATCACCAGGAATAATACTAGTTCAATACATAGTAATTCCAATCCCATTTTCAAGAGAAATATTAGGTACTCCTGAAAATGAGATTTCAGGGAAAACATTTTCTTCTCTACGTTGTTTTTAATGAACTTGACATTCTCATTTTCAAAATTAAAAATGTTTTTAAAACCATCTATTGGAGACTTCCTTTGGTTAACTATCAAAAACTTCAAGGGACAATATGCGTGATTTGTTTTTATTGTACCACGCACAATTTTTGCCCTTGCAACAACAGGAGGATTGAATCTTTCTGTCAAAGCTGATATTTCCTGTAATCGGTTAACCAAACCACCATAGGCAACAATGCTCAAACGAAACCAAGCAATAGCTTGGAATTAGACAATTTGAAAATACAATTCTATGAGTTATCTTCACAAAGCAATCATCAAAAAAGAGGTTATGGACTCGAGAGTTTTCTGAATCAACTATTCCAACTATTTGATTTAGATCCCAAATGTTCATATCGAGCTCAGGGAGAGCAAATAGATGGTGCATTCGTTCATGACAACCAGAATTATTTAATTGAGGCGAAATGGGTGGAGGAGCCCATCCCCTTATCATCAATTCATGCGTTTGAAGGGAAAGTTCGAAGTACCTTGAAAACAACATTGGGATTGTTTATTTCAATCAATGGTTTCTCGAAAGATTGTATCGATAATCTTAAAGCGAATGATATTATTCTCATGGATTATCAAGATGATTAAATGTTATTGAAATGAGAATTAGCCTACCCGATTTGCTTTATAGGAAGAAACAGCGAGCATCTCAAACAGGAGAAGTGCTCTTTCATCCAATATAAAAGCTGTAGTCGTATAACAAGTGAGCAAATGCGATGAAGTCCTCATAAAAAACCGTCCCACCATCACCGTTCAAGTAGCCCAGCCAAAGGCCAATCAAAAACGTGTCGCTTTCGATAAAGGAAGCCTGCGGCATGGCGGGATTCGGGTTGGCGCACAAGAAGCCAAATTGGCCGAGTTGTCACGGTTGTATCACCTGCGGTGAAAAATTTTTCACCCAAACACTTGCGAAGAACAAAATTGTTCGTATTTTTGCAGTGTCAGAAATGACTAATCCGGTAATTTCCGCGTGGGAGTAAGACCGTATCGCCCCTGCTCCAATCTTAAAAGAGCCATCCGAAAGGACGGCTTTTTTAATACTATCCGTAACGCTTCCTAAACTCCATAACAAACGATTTCTGCAAGGCAAACTTGCGTTTCACCGTAAACACTTGCTTTCCTCTGAAAATCAGCACTTCGCATGCTTGGGGGCTGGCTTCAAAATATGTTTTAATCTCAGCAGCCAGGCGTCCACCATTATATCGAGTGTTCATATTTAGAAGTACATGGTAGGTCTGTCCTATCGATTCCCATAGTCTGTTTCCCACCGACGCCTTGCCTTGTATCGTCTTAAGATCGTACATTTTATAGATGCCGTGTTGCACAAAAATGAAGTCTGCCGTTCGGATTCCTTTGGGATTTGGAAGGATATAAACCGTATAACCCAAATCAACGGCCTTTCGTGCAGCATCAAGCAGTGAACCGAAATCTTCGTGATGACTTGCCTCGGCTGCAAAGATGTCTTTCTCGTTTTCCACGGGTTTGAAGATTTTGAGTTGAGCCAACATCTTCAGTTGGCGGACAAAGTCGGCCCCCTTCAATACATGCAAACGTGCTAGTTCTAATGCAATATTATTCATAAAAATACCTTTGTGCAAAGATACATATTATTTCGTCTTAATTAACTATTCTAATCTATAAAATATATAGCATCACAACTAAATGGAAATCAAAACGCATCACTTTCGTTTGATGACGTTTGCAAAATGGCGAATTTTAGTTTGGCTCTCGGCTGTCAAATCAGCGAGGCAAACAAGTCGAATAGAGGAAAAGTAATCGCTGAAGGTGTTATCGGTGCCTATGCAACTTCCCACACTCGACAACGGCGCCCTGGAAGCCAAAATGGCCGAGTTGGCACGATTGTATCACCTGAGTTGATGAAAATTTGTCTAAAAAGTGAATCTTTTTGTTCTAAAACGAAAAATTTTCTTAAAAAACACTTGACAAAA
>JAFYJV010000003.1 GCA_017537965.1 Bacteroidales bacterium
CGGATTCAATGCTGTCAATGGCGACGTCATCAAGTCAAAAACTGGTGGAACAGCCCAGTTTAAAAACAACAGATGGATGCCCAATAGCTATACCCTCACTCCTGGACTTGGTTACACCTACACTTCAGCTGCATCAGCAAACAGAGTGTTCACTTTCCCAACAAGCGCCAAGTCGGCTTCAAAAACAGGTCAAGAAATGCAGCCCATCCAGTGCAGCGAAACAAAGGTCCCCAAGGACGTGATCAAATGAAAGGTTCATTAACATGAAAATAGCAAAAAAGCCGCTGAACTTCAGCGGCTTTTTTCGTGGAGATGGAGGGAGTCGAACCCTCGTCCAAACAAGGAACCCCCATGGTTTCTACATGCTTATTCCGCCGTTGGTTTTCGTGCCGCGCAAGGGGACGGACGTCCTAAACGCGACCTTATCTCCTGAATTTCATTCACGCGTCGGAGTACCGCGCAAACTATCCCGAAATTGCTTAGCACCTCGGACTCGGGCCGGAATCGGGCATCTCCACCTGCGAGATGTTTCGTCCTCCCACCTTGTGGGCGGATTAAGCCAGTGATCTACTATGCTTCGATCAGGCAGCGAAAGCGTAGTTATTTTCGCCAATTAATTTTTTGTAGCCAGGATTAACGAGCTTCACCACAGTGCTCGGCATGCTTCCATGACAATCCATCTTGCTGTCAAAACCGGTCACCCCCATTTGCGATGCAAAAATACAGCAAATTTCGTTCCACCGCAAGTTATTTCAGCGGATTTCCGAAGTGAATCACATCGTCTTTCGTGATAGTGTTGTTGCAGAGGATGACGAGACGCTCCACGATGTTGTGCAACTCGCGGATGTTGCCCGTCCATTGGAACTGTTTCAATGTTTCCAGCGCGTCGTCGGTGAACAGAGGAACGGCTTTACCCATACCCTGAGCGATGTTCTCCACGAAACTGGTGACCAGCAGCGGGATGTCGTCCTTGCGCTCCCTCAACGGCGGGACATGGATGACGATGACACTGAGCCTATGGTATAAGTCCTCGCGGAAGTTGTTTTCGTCGATCATCTTCTTCAGGTCCTTGTTGGTGGCTGCGATGATGCGCACATCAACGGGGATCTCTTTCTCGCCGCCCACGCGTACGATCTTGTTCTCCTGCAATGCCCTCAACACCTTCGCTTGGGCGGCGAGGCTCATGTCGCCAATCTCATCCAGGAACAAAGTGCCTCCATTGGCCAACTCGAAGTCGCCTTTCTTCTGTTTGATGGCAGAAGTGAAAGAACCTTTTTCATGGCCGAATAACTGGCTTTCAATGAGTTCTGCAGGAATGGCGGCACAGTTGACTTCTATGAAAGGACCATAACGGCGAGGGCTTAGCTCGTGCAGCTGTTTCGCTACCAGCTCCTTGCCGGTGCCGTTCTCACCTGTGATGAGCACCCTGGCGCCGGTAGGCGCCACCTTCTCTATCATATCCCTCACCTCCATCATCGGTGCCGACTGTCCCACCATCTCGTTTTGGCGACTGACAGCCTTCTTCAAGGCCTTGTTCTCCGTGCTCAGGTTGCGCTTGTCGAGAGCGTTGCGCATCGTGATGAGCAGCCGGTTCATATCGGGCGGTTTCTGGAGGAAATCGAAAGCACCTTTTTGTATGGCTTCCACGGCGTTCTCAACGGTGCCGTGTCCCGTGATCATGATGACAGGGGTGTCGCTGACGGCCTTCACCTGTTCCAACACCTCGATGCCGTCCATGTCGGGCATCTTGATGTCGCAGAGAATGGCGTCGTACTCCTGTTCCTTGATGAGCTGGAGCGCCGCGGGGCCGTTGTTGGCATCGTCAACCTGATATTGCTCGTTCTCCAAGATCTCGCGCAACACACGGCGGATGGGATCCTGGTCGTCGATGATTAGTATTCTTGACATGTCTTCAAATCTCTCTATTAGGACAAAACAGATTTTGCAAATATAAAAAACTTATCTTTGCCATGAAAAAAACTCCCATGAAACGTTTCTTTCTTTCACTATTATGTGTCATCGCCTCGGTTATGTACGGACAAAACCCCTGGACGGGGGGCCTCAACGCATGTCAGTTCGGGCGTTTGGACCTTGACGGCGATGGTCGAAAGGATCTCCTGGTGTTTGACCGGCATGTGGATCGGCTGTTGTGTTACCTGAATCGGGGTGGCCAGGGCGAGATCCACTATCAACATACTACGGCATACGATTCGTTGTTTCCAAGGCTTAGCGGCTGGGCAGTCTTCATGGATTACGATGGTGATGGGAAAGAGGATGTGTTCACCTTTTCCAAAGGCTGGGCAGGAATCAAGGTGTACCACAACATATCTGCTGCAGGGACTATCGCTTTTGAGTTGGCGGTAGATCCTTATTTGACTTCCTGGCAAGGCGGGGGCGAAGTGAATATTTTGGCCACGGATGCGGATTATCCGGCGATCTTCGACATGGATGGGGATGGCGACCTGGATATCCTGACCTTTGGGGTGATGGGCACTTTTATCGAGAAGCATCAGAATCTTTCTGTGGAGCTATACGGTTGTCGCGACTCGTTGGTGTTTGAGCGTGCCGATCCTTGCTGGGGCAAAGTGGCCGAAAGCGAAGAGGACAACCTGATGTATCTTGACACCTGCCTTTTCGGTTATGGTATCGTGGTTGACGCCGATGCTGTCCGGCATCGTGGGGCTACTGTCACTGTGCGCGACCTGACGGGCGATGGGCTTCTTGACCTGCTGCTTGCCGATGTTGACTATCCGGGATTGACGCTTCTCGTGAACGGAGGCGATTTGGGTCAGGCGATTATGGTGAGCCAGCACGATGACTTTCCCTCGCAGCATCCAGTGAATCTCTTCTCCATGCCGGTGCCTTTTTTCACGGATATGAATAACGATGGTGTGGATGATCTGCTGGTCTCACCGTTCGATCCCGATCCCATGGCTTCTGAAGGTATCGAGAGTGTTTGGCTGTATCTGAATCATGGAACCAATGAACATCCTGATTTTCGTTTATTCACAACATCGTTTTTGCAAGATGCGATGATTGACCATGGCACTGGGGCTTTCCCTGCTTTTGCGGACGTGAACGGGGATGGCTTGGTGGATATGGTGGTAGGAACGATCGGCAACATTGACAGCACTTGGTATCATTATGGAAGTCTGCAAACACACAGGAGCGCTCAACTTACTTATTATCAAAATATTGGATCAAATCAAAACCCCGTCTTTCATTTGGCCGATCGGGATTATTGTCATCTAAAATCCATGGGACTGATGGGCTTGGTGCCTGCTTTCGCCGACTTGGATGGTGACGGATTGATGGAGATGCTGGTGGGCACGGCTGGAGGCTACATGTTGTTGTTCGACCATGATGGATCTTTGGTGGAGGACGACTTTTTGCATTATGAAAGGCCTTGGTCGGCGCCGTGTTTCCATGATGTGGATCGGGATGGAGCGATGGATCTGGTTGTGGGAAATGCCACGGGAAGGCTTTCCTATTTCAAGGGGAATATAGGAGGCAGGAGACAGAAGACAGGAGTCAGAATCCAGTTTGAGCATATCACGGATTTTTGGGGCGAGGTGGATGTGCGTGACTATGGCTCTTCCTATTATGGCTATAGCGTTCCGACCTTGTTTCGATTGGACGAGGAGACCTTGTTGGCTGTGGGTTCCGAGTCGGGAAAACTATTCCTTTTTGAAAGAGTTGATTCAGATGAAAATGCTGTCTTTGACGAGGTTACGGATCGGTGGAGTGAGTTTTGCGACGACATGCCTGTTCGTTTCGGGAGACGTTCTGCGACGGCGGTGGCCGACTTGAACGGAGATGGCTTGCCAGAGGTGGTCGTCGGGAATTTTGCCGGTGGACTACAGTTGTTCAATGCCGAGATTTCCATCGATTACGGTGTGACTGAGATTGTGGCACAGGAAGGAGTGGAGATCTATCCCAATCCCACATTGTCTCAGTTGCATGTCATCACAAAACAGGACGAAATCCATAGAGTTGTAGTGGAGGATTTGTTCGGGCGCTCGTTGCTAGTGATGCCCTTACATGGGAAAGAAGCCGTGGTGGAGGTGGGGAACTTGAGTCCTGGAGTTTATGTCCTTGGCCTTTGGCTGGAGCGGGGCTTGGTGAACCGAATCTTTCTCAAGCGGTAGTTGAGGGTGGCTTTGAGTCGATAGAGGAGGTCGCCTCCAACGATGCCGTCGATGGCGGGCAATCTCAGTTTCTGATAAGTTTCGTGGATGTTCTCAAGGTCGAGGGCGACGGCTTCGTAGTCCTTGATTTCAATATCGCCGAATGTCAGTGAGTTGATGGTGAAAGTGGAGCTTTCGAGGTCGTTGCCGCCCACGCCGGAGGTGATGCCTTCTTTTTTCTCGAAAGTCGGGTTCTCGATGAATTTAGCGATGATGGTGGGGTCAAATACCGATCGTGAAGCGCCAGTGTCGATCAAGAAATTGGCTTCCATGCCATTGATCTTTCCCTTGATCATGACGTGGAAGCCTTCTCCTTCGATATCCAATAAACGGATAGGTATTTGCATCAAAGATTGAGGTTGGTTTTGACGTTAAACCGATCATAGAAGTCCTTGATGACTTGGACGGCTTCTTCAGCGGTGTCAACTACATGGAAGATGTCGAAGTCTTCTTCATTGATCATCTTTTCCTTTAACATGGTGTTGTGGAACCAGTCAATAAGCCCTTGCCAATAGTCTTTTCCTACGAGTACTACCGGGAAGTCGGAGAGTTTCTCGGTCTGGATGAGGGTGAGAGCTTCCGACATCTCGTCGAGGGTACCGAAACCGCCGGGCATTGCGATGTAACCTTGGGCATAACGCATGAAGATGTTCTTGCGTACGAAGAAGTAGTTGAAGCGGATGTTCTTGTCGAAATCCACGTAGTCGTTGCATTTGCCTTCGAATGGTAGCACGATCTCAAGTCCCACGCTTGTTCCGCCAGCCTCTTTGGCGCCTTTGTTGCCAGCTTCCATGATACCTGGTCCGCCGCCGGTGATGACGCCGAAGCCGAGTTCGGTGATGCCACGGGCGATATCTTCGGTCAACTTGTAGTATTTGTCATCAGGCTTGGTGCGGGCGGAGCCGAAGATGGCGACGCAAGGGCCGATTTTTGACATTTTTTCCATGCCATCGACGAATTCGGCCATGATCTTGAAGACCGACCAGGAGTCGTGTGTCTTGACGTCGTTCCATGACTTGGGCTGGAAGCTTTGGCGGATGATTTGTTCTTCTCTTTCGGTAATGGGCATTTTTATTAGAATTTAGAAGACAGAAGTCAGAAGTAAGAATTATTTCTTGGGATTCGAATATTTTTTATATTTTTGCAATCGAATTGCGAATGTAGCTCAGTTGGTAGAGCATCAGCTTCCCAAGCTGAGGGTCGCGGGTTCGAGCCCCGTTATTCGCTCAAAGATGGGGTTGCGCGGTGCGCAACCCCATTTTTTATCAAGCTACGGGTGTGCCACATTCAGGGCAGAACTTGCCTGTCACCTCGGTGCCGCATTTCGGACATTTCTTTGGTCCTTCGTCGGCAGGAATGGGTGTGCCACACTCTGGGCAGAACTTGCCAGTGGTCTCGGTGCCGCATTTCGGGCATTTCTTGACGGCCTTGGGGGCGGGAGCGGGCGTGCCGCATTCGGGGCAGAACTTGCCGGTGATCGGGGTGCCGCAATTCGGGCACGGTACGCCTTGGGGCTGTTGTGGAGCCGCCTGTTGGTAGTTCTGTTGAGGTTGCTGTTGCTGGTGTTGAGGGGGAACCATGTTTCCCATCATGTTGCCGGCAGTGCCAAAGCCCATTCCGGCCATGCCGATGCCCATGAATCCAGTACCTGCGCCACCGGCGTTGCCAGCGGCGGTTTCCATGGTGTTCAACATGCTTCCTCTGGCCAGGTTTCCTGAACCGCCAGTCTGGTATTTCCTGAGGAACTCCTTGCTTTCTTCGTCCAACGAGACGGATTCGATGGTGAAGCCTACCAGGCGGATACCTCTGGCACGGATGGGGGCGTCGAACACGCGCTCGTCCATGATCTCTTTCATCTTCTGTGTCTTGCTGGGCAGTTCAAGTGCACCGATCGGATCGGCGCCGCTGCCGAGTTCGTTGATCACGGATTGCAGGGCGGCGATCACTTCGCTGCGCATCTGTTCGGTGATGGCGTCCTTCTTGACGATGTTGCTGGTACCAGCATGGTTGCGCATGAAGACGCCCATGTCGTCAAGTTGGAAGGTGTATTTGCCATAGCAACGGATGTTCATGAAAGTACCGTCTTTCTGGCCGTCCTCGGTGTAGGAGGGGTGCTTCCAGTCTTGGAACATGATGGGGGTGGCGGTGCCGAACTTGTTGTCGAGGATCTCCTTGGTGTTGAAGAAGAACACTGCCTGTTCCTTGGCGGGGGTGCCACCGTATGTGAAACGCTGCCACATTTCCTTGAACACGGGGCCGAATTGTCCTCCGAAGAAAGAGGGCGATGAGGATTGGTCGAAGGTATAGACGCCTTCTTCGGCGGTGGCATCGAGCACGACGCCGGAGTCGTAGATGACGGCAACCTGGCTGGGAGCCACGATGATACGGCTGCCCTTGGAAATCTGTCCCGTCTTGGTGGTTTGTTTCACCATCAAGGTGTCCATATCCATGTTGTCACATTTGATAAGGTCTAACCATTGGTCTTTGAGAGTGCCGCCAATGGATCCGGCAATAGCTTTGATGAGTCCCATGGTTTTGTTGATTTGTTGATTTGTTTATTTGTTGAATTGTTGATTTGTTTTTAGTTATTGACGCCGACGAGGTTGGTGAGCACCCAGTCGTGTTCGCCGTTGGTGATGACGCTGCCGCAGTATGGACATTGTCCCGAAGAGGTGATCTCGGTCGGTGCGCCGCAGTTGGGGCAGTTGGTGGTTGACATGTTGCTCAGTCCGGGCTGTGTCTTGACGCCTGTCTTGCGGTTGAAGGTGAGCTCATATTTCATGTACCAGTCACGGTTCGGGTCGCTCTCCAGCACCTTGCGTGTCTCGGCGTCGATGACGTAGTCGCGCATCACGGCGTTGAGGGCCACCACGAGGACTTCCTTATCGCCGTCAACGGTGAACGACTTCAGCGAGCAGTGCTTGATGCCGACTTTTTCGATGACGTTGATCTTGTTGAGTCGGATGTATTCGTCGAGCTGTTGCTTGTGCGTGTTGAAGAGGGTCTCGCTCTCGAAGGGGCGGATCACTTTCCAGTCACGCGTTGTCCATGCCTCTTGGATCTTCATGAAGACCTCCTGGGTCCAGCCGATGAATTTCTCAGCCGAGAAGGCTGGGTCGATGGCTTGGATCTGGGCGGCGACGCTTTGGGTGAAGTCCATGTTGATGTCGTTGTTGATGGTGTTTTGTACCTGCCGGTTGATGAATTCTGGATCCGAGGCTTGTTTCTTGCTTTTTCTCTTGGCGATGAGGATGACGATGATCAAGATGATGAGCACGACGAGTCCCGTGCCCGGGTCGTCGATGAACAATCCCAACAGATAGCCCACCAGAGCGCCAAGGCCGTCACCATCGAAGTCGGATCCTCCTCCGCCCGAGCTGTAGCGGTTTTGGTTGCCCACGTCGCCAAAAGCTAAAGTACTGGCGATGAGTGCTAAAAACATCAAAAAGAAAGGAAAGTATGGTTTTAGTCTTCTAAAAATGGTTCTATTTTTCATTAGGTTGAATTTTTGATGTGCAAATATAGCATTTCTTTATCAAAAAAGGAAGTGCGATCATATTTTTTTAAAATTCGAATAAAAATGCAATTGAAAGAAAAAAATGTCTATCTTTGCAACCTCAAAGGGAGTTTAGCTCAGTTGGTTCAGAGCACCTGCCTTACAAGCAGGGGGTCGCTGGTTCGAATCCAACAATTCCCACGAAAACAAGATAACCTGCTGATTATTCAGTAGGTTATAGTTTTTTTAGGGGTAATAAATCAAAACCTATCATCTTGCGGTTGTTTTTAGGGTTGAAAAATGCTCATTGGCGATTTTTAAAAAATTCTTCAATATTGTTGCAAGATATAAAAAATTGCTTTAATTTTGCAGAAAATATTTACAACTATGCAAGATCGATACATCAATCCATTTGTTGATTACGGCTTCAAGAAGCTGTTCGGTACGGAGGAGAACAAGGACCTTCTCATTAGGCTGCTCAACGCACTTATCGGCGACGAGAAGGATCCTGTCAAAGATCTCAATTATAAAAATGTGGAGCGGATCGGCGAGATCGTCGGAACGCGGACCAACTACTTCGACGTATATTGCTCGACCGCATCGGGTCGTGAGTTCATCGTGGAGATGCAGAACAGTTGGAAGCCGTTCTTCAAGGATCGTATACTGTACTACGCTGCAAAGCCCATCTGTGACCAGGGGAAGCGTGGGATCCAGGCCGCTGAGGACCAGAACAGGAAGCGGAAAAACTGTCGTAACAAGGGCTGGGACTCTCGCTTGGAGGACGTATATGTCGTGGCGCTGATGAATTTCGAGCTGCCAGACAAGGAGTATCCTTCGGACTCGTATTTGCACAAGGTTCAACTGTTGGATGTAGCCGACCATCACGTGTTCTACGACAAGCTGACGCTGATCTACGTGGAGCTTCCGAAGCTAGATCATGTGGAGCTTGACTTGAGCACGGACCAGGGGAAGTGGCTGTACGCGTTGAACAGCCTGTATTACTATGACGAATATCCAGAAGAGCTAGAGGATGACATTTTCAAGAAACTATTCCGCCAAGCGGAACTTTCGCAGCTCAGCGCTGATGAGGACCTGGCCTACGAGCGAAGTATGAAGGTCTATTTGGACGTCTTCAACGATATAGAGGGCGCACGCATCCTGGGACACAGGAAAGGCTTGGATGAAGGTAAAATGCTAGGGATCGCCGAAGGTAAAGAGCTCGGGATTGCTGAAGGAGAACTCAAAGCAAAACGGGAGACCGCCGAAAAGATGCTGTCAATGGGAATGGATCTGGAAACCGTCCTTCAAGCCACGGGATTGTCAAAAGAGGATCTCCAGTAGTTCTTAAATACGTCGATCTGTATCTTAGGGGTGCAGAACAGCTGGAGAACTTATCACGATCTTTCTTGTGACGAGCCTGCCATCTTGTGTCAGCCCTTGCATGATGTAGATACCGTTGCTCAACTGACTCGGGTTGGAGTCTTTGAGCAGTTGGCCGTTCATGGTATAGATCCTCATTGGCGTTACGATGGGATCCGAGTCGTTTTCTGCCGTTTCAGTGACTTCAATGATAAGGTGATCCTCGCCGTCGGGCGTTGTAGCGGGTTCGGAATATCCGCAATCCATATCGGCATACAGGGCCCTGAGTTGGTATTCAAAGTGCCCTATGCCAGTATTGTCAAAAAACCTAGACTCTTCGCCGCTGAATTCGACAACCGTTTCCTCGCCTGTGGAGAGGTCGGTGCGGTAGAGACGGTAGTATTCCACTGGATTGGAAGGTTCATCCCATGTCAGTTGGACTCCAAAGACTTGTCCTTCCATTTCATAATAGTATTCTCCTTGGAAGTTTTCCGGTCCTGGACAACTTGGAGGTGTCACAGCAATGCCCATGGTACCATCGGGGTGGAGGTTTTGTCCATAAACGCCACCGTTGGCTCCGTCAACCCAAGCCACGATATTTTGTCCGGCATGGAAACCGGTGCTGTTTTCACAGCCGGTCATCACGCTTGAGAGCGAGTGCATCTGTGTAGTCCAAATCTCTTTGCCTTGTATGTCCATGCCAATGGCTTCAAGGGTGGTATGGTAGCCTGTCTGTTCATTCCCCTTTTGGAAAACAATAGAGAACCCCGAGCCGTCCTCAAAGGCATCGACTTTGAGTTCGAAACAAGGAGTGGTGCCGTTGTCGAGGACCAGCTTGCCGTCATCCCAAAGCTTCTCGCCCGAGGTGGTGATGCGGTTCACATAGATCTTGCATTCGGCTTGGAACTGTGCGTCGGTTTGTTGGTATGCAATAATCAAGTCATGGCTGACGGGATCCACGGTGGCGCTGGCATCAAGATAGAAATTAGCATAGTCTTCCGCGTGGACGGCGATACCGTTCGGGTTGTCGAAGGTATTGAGGCCGTTGGCGTCGAAGTGGAAGACGTAGGTATTGAAGGCGTCACCGATGGCGGGGTGCCATAGATAGGCATAGCCACCACCGAGTCCGTCAGGCACCACGTAATGTGCATAGCTCCCACCAATGGTTTGTGAGTCCATGAGCTTTGTTTCTGGTGCTATTGGCGAACCGTCTTTATGGAATCCGGCTACCCAAATCTCTTTATGGTAGAAATAGGTATATGCCCAGTTCTCTTTCTCATAGACCAAAAAGACACCGTTTTCAGTGGGCACCATTAGGCCGAACGTGCATTGTTTTCCACCGCTGTCGCTGATGGTGATGGTGGGATTTGCGGTGCCATCGGCTTCCAAGTAGCACAAATAGGAGTTGGTTATGTCAGTGGCTAGCGCCCACACGCCACCGTCATCTCCGGCCAACAGCTCGGTTCGGGAGCCGCCGTGTCCGTCGAAGAGGGTGATGCCTTCTTCACCCCAGGCATAGGTGCCGTCGGCGTTGATCTTGATGGCCACCGATTGTCCAGCTTCAGTTGAGAAGCAGGTCACCACTGCATTGTCGGTAGTGGCTACCATGGCGATGCCTTGTGACCAGGAAGCCAGGTTGTGGTAGCTTGGGTGGATGCCGTCGGGTCCCCATTGCGGTTTGCCTTCAAAGTTGAGTCGTTGAAGCGATGGCGACCATCCGTTTGAGGCAAACTGTGTCCATTGCACGTAGGTGTCGCCTGAAACCTCATCGGTAGAGAGATAGATCTCCCCGGCATCAGCGGAAGTATTGGCAATGAAAGTATTTGTTTGATCGTTGTCAGTCCATTGAGCCTGTGCTGCAAAGAACGCAGTGAGGCAGGCAAAGAGTATCAAAGTCTTTTTCATATCTTGATGTTTTATTTGATGATTCTTTCGCAAAAATAAGAAAAATCGTTTCTTTGCAAAAAAAAACCAATTAATGATGGAAGGATTATTTACAATTCAGGAGAAAGAGGCGATATACAGTGTCCTCTGTGTTTTGGTGAAGTCAGACTATCGTTTGCGAGAGCCTGAGGACCGTTTGCTTTCTGAGATTGCCAAGGAGTTAGATATCCCAGAGGATTTTAAGCCTATTCCGAGAGGGCAGTTGAAGATTGTTGTCAGCGAAACGCTCAAGCCGATGTCGAAGGAGAAGAAGCGTGAGTTCTCAAGGCTGATGACTAAAATGGCCCGTTCCGACGGCCACTTCGGGCCGTCGGAACGGGCATTTGTCACCGAGATCCTCGACTTATGCGAGATCCCGTTTGTTCATAGATAGAAGCTTTTATTTGATGTTCGGCTCTTCGAGTCCGAGGTGCTTCTTGGCGTCAACACGCTTCAAGATGATGCCGATGATCAATGCGGCGATGCCGAGGCAGGCCAGCATGACCAATGGCCAAGTGTAGTTGAGTGCCACAGGATCGTCAACACCCGGGTTGGTGTTTTCGAGCACCTTGCCGATGAGCAACGGGAACAGCCACAGGCCGATGTTCTGGATCCAGAAGATCAAGGCATAGGCCGAGCCGATGATCTTTTCGTCCACCAGCTTCGGGACGCTCGGCCACAAGGCGGCAGGCACCAGTGAGAAGGAGGCACCCAGCACCAGGATGGTCACGTATGCCACGACGACACCGCCGACAGCGTTACCCTTGAACATGGGCAGGATGAAGGCGAAGGTGAGGTGGCAGAGGATGAGGAGCAACGAGCCGATCATCAGCATGGATGCGGCTTTGCCCTTGTTGTCCACATAGCTTCCGAGGATGGGAGTGATGGCCACAGCCAGCAGCGGGAACACGGCGAAGATGGTCTCGGCAGTGCCACGCATGTAACCCATATAGCAGTAAACCACCAGAGCGACGACGGCGATAGCCATCAAGGTGAACTTCATGCCTTTCTTCTTCGAGAAGTTGCTGGCAAAGGAGCAGACAGCCACCACGAGCATGATGATGTATTGGACGATGGTGACGGTGTCGCCAGCCCAGAACGAACCCGCAGCGGGTTCAGTCAAGGTGAGGTTGCACTGCAACATGTTGACAGCATACTTCTGGAATGGGAAGATGGCGCTGTAATAGAGCACGCAGAGCAAGGCGACCAGCCAGAAGCCGAGGCTCGACAAGATCTTGCCGATGTCGCTTACCTTGAACGGGTCGTCTTTCTCTTCGGCTTCGCCAGTCTGCTTGTCCAACTTCTTGTCCATGAAGAAATAGACGATGAACATAATGAGGGCGATGCAGAGCAGCACAATACCGAAAGCAACGGAACGGCTCACGTTGATGCTTCCACCCAGACGTGCGAAGTAGGGGGAGAAGATCATACAGGTGGCCACACCCAGACGGGCCAAAGCCATCTCAGAACCCATGGCCAAGGCGGTCTCGCGACCCTTGAACCACTTCACGATACCGCGGCTCACCGTAATACCAGCCATCTCCGTGCCGCAGCCGAAGATCATGAAGCCGACAGCAGCCATCTTGGCCGAAGCAGGCATGCCTCTATAGAATGGCGAGACGCCAAGCTCTTCGAAGCCCGGGATGTAATTGAGGTTGTTGGTGAACCAGGTCTCAAGGCCGCTGCCATAGAACGATTCGCTGATCGCATAGTATTTGATCAGACCACCGATCAGCATGACGACGCCTGAAAGCACGGCAGTGAAACGCACACCCATCTTGTCGAGGATGATGCCTGCGAAGATGAGGAAGAACACGAAGACGTTGAGGAAGGTCTCAGCGCCCTGCATGGTGCCGAAGGCGAGGCTGTCCCATCCGCGTTCAGTCTGCATCAAGTCCTTGATGGGGGACAGGATGTCCATGAAGATGTAGGAACAAAACATGGCCAAAGCCAACAGCAACAAGGCAATCCACCTATAGGTGGGGTTGTCTCTCATGGTGATTTTTTCTGTCATTGTTGAGTTGTTTATTTGTTTATTCGTTGATTTGTTTTTTTTATTCGGGGAGCTGGACGACTTCTTTCTTGTAGCCGTTCAGGATGACCTTGGCCATGTCGGCGAGGTCTTGTCCCGTAACGCTGTTGACCAACTCGTCGTAGCCCTTCATCAGGTTGATGCCGTCACGTAATTGGGTTTGGATGCAGTTCATCCAGTAACGGTTGCTCTCCATGTCCTCGGCATGTTTCTTGACCTTGTACTCCTTCACCTTCATGAGGTCTTGCTCGCGCGGACCTTCGTTGGCGATGCGTTCGAGTTCGGCCTTGGCGATGCCCATCAGCTTGGCATACATCTCTTTGTTGGTCTCGAAACCGATCAGCATCAGGAAGGTGCCCTTGGGATATTGTTGGATCGTGCCGTTGACGCCGACGCCGTAGGTGCCGCCTTCGTCCTCACGGATTTTCTCGGTATAGACGATGTCGAGAACGTCTTTCAGGAGTTCCATCTTCATGAGGTTTTCGGGAGTGTAGTCCATGTCGCCATTGTAGAACATGTAACAAGTAGCCTTGGGGTTCTCCATGGCTTTCTCGTAATGGCAGATATAGTCATTCTTCGGATAGTTGCGGCCGTTGTCTTTCCAGGTCTCGTCGTTCTTGGTGGCTTTCATGCCGCCGAGGTATTGGGTGACCATGGGTTCGAAGGTCTCGGGGTTGATGTTGCCCACGAAGGTAAACACAAAGTTGTTAGGATCGGCAAAACGCTCTGCTGCCATCTGCAAACCCTTGACATAGTCGATCTTGTCGTAATCTTCGGCTTTCATGCGCTTGCTGAGAGGATGGTTGCCGTAGAGCACCTTGACCAAACTGTCGCTGAAAGCGGTCATGGGATCTGACTCCACGTTGGCAAGGACAGCCTTGTTACGGGTGATATACGACTGGAATGCTTCGTCGTCTCTGCGCAGATTGTTGAAGTACAGATAGGTAAGTTGCAGCATGGTTTCCAAGTCCTTGACGGAGCAGTTACCGCTGACGCCTTCAGTGTAGTTGTTGATATTGGCACTCACTCTGACGCGTTTTCCAGCAAGGATCTTCGGGAGGTCGATGGCGCTGAAGTTGCCGACGCCGCCAACACCCATCAGTGAGTTGAGTTCCTGAAGGGTATAGGGATCGTTTTGATCGAGGACGGAGAGACCGCCAAAGCTGTATGCGCTCATCAAGATCTCGTCGTCTTTGAAGTCGGTGGTCTTGTAGATAACCTTCACACCGTTCTTCATGGTGAGCATGGTGGCGTCGAATTCTTCAAGGAGTTCGGTTTTGGAGATCTTGCCAGGTTGGGGCAGTTCGGCAAGCAGTGGCTCGTCGGAGACGGTCTCCTGGTAGGCTTCCACCTTCATGTCGTTGGCTTTGTTGAAGCAATCGAGCAGATAAGCTTTGTCGGGCATGGTCTCGCCTTCCTTTTGGGGACCGGTGAGCACGATGACGATATTGTTGTCGGTGACCAGTTCCTTGGCGTAGGCATTGATGGCTTCCAACGGCAAGTTGGGAAGGATCTGCTGGAGCAGCGGGTATTCAGTCTCGATGCCCATGAGAGGCTCGTTGGTGAGGAAATGGGCGAGCATCGGGTTGAAATAACGCGAGGTCTCTTGTTTGTTGCGTTCTTCAAACTGAGTCTCATACTGACGGAGCAGGTCGGCCTTGGCGCGTTCATATTCCGAAGCGGTGAAGCCGAATTCTTTCATGCGGTTGCTCTCGTTGACAAGGGCTGTCATGGCTTCGTCGATGCCGTCTTTATCCTTGGCAGAGGCAGCAATGCTCCAAGCGTCCTTAGTGTCGGAGATCATAAAGGTGCCATAATAGCCGTAACCGTAGATGAAAGGTGGGTTGGGCTTTTGGGTGAGCTCTTGCAGACGGGTGTTGAACATTTGCGATACCAGGCGCTCAACAATATTTCCGACCCAATAGCTGATGTCGTTTCTCATCTCGACGGGAGTGATGTCATGCTTATAGCAGATGGAAATGTCGTAGCTGGTCTCTTCGACGTCGGTGGCTACAGACACGATGGGTTCTTCGTTGTCAGCCACGGGGAAGTGGACGCGCTCGGCGGGATTCACTGGGGCTGGGATGTCGGCGAACATCTCTTTCAGACGGTTCTCAATCTGATCCACATCGATGTCACCGACGACGATGATGCCTTGGAGGTCGGGGCGGTACCATTTGTGGTAGTAGTCGCGAAGGAACTGATGATCGAAATGGGCGACGACTTCCTCGGTTCCGATGATGGGCATCGGGACGCCGTAGGGGCTGTTGGGATAGATCTCGGGCAGAATCTTGCCGTAAATACGCATCTGGGCGTCAAGACCTTGACGCATTTCTTCCAGGATGACGCCGCGTTCGTTCTCAATCTCGTCGTCTTCGAGGGAGATGAAGCTCGACCAGTCGTGCAGCACGAGCAGGCAGGAGTCAACCAGTCCGGGGTTGGTAGTGGGGACGTTGTTGAGCATATATACGGTCTGCTCAAAGCTTGTCCATGCGTTGACGTTGGTACCGAACTTCACGCCGTTGCGTTCCATGTAGTCGAGCATGGCTTTCTTGGGGAAGTGTTCCAAGCCGTTGAAGGCCATGTGCTCCAAGAAGTGAGCGAGACCTCTTTGATTCTCTTCTTCAAGGATGGAACCAACCTTCTGTGCAATGTAGAAGTTGGCTCTCTGAGCGGGTTTTTCGTTGTGACGGATCAGATAGGTGAGTCCGTTGTCAAGCTTACCCATCCTGACTTTGGGATCCAATGGTGCAGGCATGGCTTGCTGTCCGAATACGGAAATGCCAAATGCCATTACGAAAGCAATTACCAGTGTTTCTTTCAGTTTTCTCATTTTTTCTAGTTTAAAGTTTTTAATCAGTTAGTATAATTGAACTACAAATTTTTCTTCAAAATATTCTTCCTTGAAATACTTCGATACAGGAGTCTTCGTATAGTGCCAATACTTGGACAAGGCCTTGAACTCCTCTTTGAGATCGCCGCCTTTGAGGTAGATGATGCCTCCGGCCTCGATGTCGCCTCGGATCCTTAACTTGTTGCCGGCGAGGTTGGCGATCTCGGGCAGGGTCATCACTGCTCTTCCTGTGATGACATCGAACTTGTCCTTCACTTCTTCGGCGCGTTTGTGTTCAGCCACCACGTTTTTCAATCCAATGGCGTCCTTGACAGCATTTACCACCGTGATCTTTTTGCCCGTGCCGTCGATAAGGTAGAACGCTGTGTCGGGAAATAGGATGGCCAGTGGGATGCCAGGGAAACCGCCTCCCGTACCGAGGTCCATCACCTTCATGCCGGGCAGAAGCTCGAAATACTTCGCTATGGCCAAGGAATGCAACACATGGTGCTCATAAAAATGGTCCATGTCCTTCCTGGAAATGACGTTGATCTTGCTATTCCAATCCAAATAGATGTCTTTCAGTTGGTTAAACTGATCCTTTTGGATGTCGGAAAGGTTATTGAAATAGCAAAAGATGCGTGTTGTGTCCATAGTTGATCCTTAAAACCAACAAAAATACGGATTTCTTGAATATGATGGCCTGTTTGTGAAAAAGTTTTGTATTTTTACCTTCTCAATTCTTATGACATGGGTAGGCATTTGCTTTTTTTGTTTTTGCTGTTGGCGCCGCTTGGATTGGTGGCACAAAAGATCACGGTGGAGCAGTATATCGATACATACAAGGATATCGCCATGCGCGAGATGAAGGATCACAAGATCCCGGCATCCATCACTTTGGCGCAGGGCATCTTGGAATCGGGAGCAGGCAACAGTGCCTTGGCCCGCGACGCGAAAAACCATTTCGGGATCAAATGCCACAAGGGTTGGACGGGCAAGACCTATATCATGGACGACGATGAAAAGAATGAGTGT
Organism: Bacteroidales bacterium; assembly: GCA_017537965.1. Classification (GTDB taxonomy): domain Bacteria; phylum Bacteroidota; class Bacteroidia; order Bacteroidales; family F082; genus Limimorpha. The sequence goes on from JAFYJV010000003.1 coordinate 16,866, forward strand.
TTCCGCAAGTATAAGAACGCTGAGGACTCGTTTGTGGACCATTCACTGTTTTTGACGGGCCGCAGTCGCTATGCCGGGCTGTTCGAGCTGGATATCATGGACTACGAAGGCTGGGCAAAGGGCTTGAAGGCTGCTGGCTATGCCACCAACCCGAAATATGCACAACTGCTCATTGACAGGATTCGGCTGTATGAGCTGTATAAGTATGACCAGATCGCCATGGGGCTTTTGACGGAAGAAGAAGCCAAGGCGGAGATGCTTGCCGATGGCACCGAGGAACTCATGGAGGAAATCGACCTGCTGGAGCTGGCCTATTCACCAACCGACCGTTCGGTGTTTGAACTGGTGGACATGACCGCCGAGAAGCGTTTCATCTATGAGAACAACAAGGTGCGTTTTGTTTTCGCTAAGGAAGGGGAGACGCCCGAAGGCATGGCGCGAGAGTTCGGCATCAAGCTGAAGAAGTTCTGCCGCTACAACTGCATCAAGCATCCTGAGGCGGTGACCTTCCATAGTGGCGATGTGGTGTATCTGGAGTCGCTCAGAAAACGCAACTGGAAGGCGAAAGCACATATCGTGACGGAAGGCGAGACGGTGCGCGACGTGGCGCTGAGGTACGCGGTCAGGCCAGAGAAGATCTTGAAGAAGAACAAGTTGCAAGAAGGAACCCGTCTGAAAAAAGGGCAGAAGTTGAAGCTGCGTTAAATTGGCCGTCAGCAGTTCTCGTTTAATTCCATCTTCAGGTAGAGCCCTGTGTGGCTTTCGGGATATTGAGCCACCTCTTCTGGGGTGCCCTGACAGATGATCTCACCACCGCGGTCGCCGCCTTCGGGGCCCATGTCGATGACGTAGTCCGCCAGCTTGATGACATCCATGTTGTGCTCGATGATGAGCACGGTGTTGCCCTTGTCCACCAACTTGTTCAATACATTCATCAGCACCTTGATGTCCTCGAAATGGAGTCCCGTGGTGGGTTCGTCCAACACATAGAGTGTCTTGCCCGTGTCGCGTTTGGCGAGTTCGGTGGCCAACTTCACGCGTTGCGCCTCGCCGCCTGAGATGGTGGTGGAGGCTTGTCCCAAAGTGAGGTATCCCAACCCTACCTCTTTCAAGGTCCTGATCTTCTGGATGATGCTGGGGATGTTCTCGAAGAACTCCACTGCCTCGTTGATGGTCATGTTGAGAACGTCGTTGATCGACTTGCCTTTGTATCTGACTTCCAGTGTCTCGCGGTTGTAGCGTTTGCCTTGGCATTCCTCGCAGACCACGGATACATCGGGGAGGAAGTTCATCTCGATGAGTTTCACACCAGCGCCCCGGCAGGTCTCGCAGCGGCCACCTTTCACGTTGAAGGAGAAACGTCCAGCCTTGTAGTTACGGATCTTCGACTCGGGCAGTTCGCCGAATAGCTTGCGGATGTCGTCGAACACCTTGGTGTAGGTGGCGGGGTTGGATCGGGGAGTGCGCCCGATGGGAGCCTGGTCGATCTCTATGATCTTGTCGATGTTTTCCAATCCCTCGATGCTGGCGTAAGGCAGGGGCTCCTTCACCGATCGGTAAAACTTCTTGCTGAGGATGGGGGTGAGGGTCTCGTTGATAAGCGACGACTTGCCTGATCCTGAGACGCCGGTGATGCAGGTCATGATGCCCAAAGGCAATCTGAGGGTGACGTTTTTCAGGTTGTGGCCAGTGGCGCCATGAATGGTGAGGAAGTTGCCTTCGATGGGCTTGCGCCGATGTTCGGGTATTTCGATTTGACGACTACCATTCAGGTAGTCGCAGGTGATGGAGTGGCCCGACAAGGCTTTGGTGGGGGTTCCGGCGAACACCACCTCGCCGCCGTGCCGTCCGGCACCTGGGCCGATGTCAATGAGATAATCGGCGTTGAGCATGGTGTCCTTGTCGTGTTCCACCACGATGACGGAGTTGCCGATGTCGCGCAGCTCCTTGAGCGATTCGATGAGCCTATGGTTGTCGCGTTGGTGCAGTCCGATGCTGGGCTCATCCAGGATATACAAGACCCCTGTGAGTTGCGATCCAATCTGCGTAGCCAGTCGGATGCGCTGTGCCTCGCCACCCGAGAGTGAGGCCGCGGGGCGGTTGAGGCTGAGGTAGTCGATGCCGATATCCAACAGGAAATGGACACGCTTATCGATCTCACGAAGGATCTCCTTGCCGATCTCGTTTTGGCGATCGGTCAGCTTCTCTGGAAGCCTCTCGATCCATTGGCAGAGTGAATAGGTGTCCATCTCGGCCACCTCGGCAATGTTCTTGCCGTCAATCAAGAAATACTGGGCTTCTTTCTTGAGTCGGGCACCATGGCAGACGGGACAGCTGACGTGGTTCATGAACGAACCCGCCCAGCGTGCGATGCTGGCTGGAGCATCTTCGTTGTTTTGGGATTCAATGAAGTTGATGATGCCCTCGAAGTTGATCTTGTAAACCGAGTTGATTCCGAGGTATTCGCGTTTCACCTCGAAGGTCTCGTTGGTGCCATAGAGGATGACATCCAGTGCTTCGTCGGGGATCTCCTTCATCGGGGTGTCGAGGGTGAAGCCGTATTTCAAGCCGATGGCCTCCAGCTGATGGAAGATCCAACTGCCTGCCTTGTATTCTCCTGCCGGTGCCAGTCCTCCCTTCTTGATGCTGAGTTCGGGGTTGGGGATGAGTTTTTCTTTGTCAACAACGGTGATCTCTCCCATGCCGTTGCATTTGGGACAGGCGCCGTAGGGTGAGTTGAACGAGAAGGTGTTGGGCTCGGGATCCTCGTAGGAGAGGCCTGTGGTAGGACACATGAGCAGTCGGCTGAAATAGCGCACCTGCTCATCGCTGTTGTCCAGGACCATAAGCAACCCTTTGCCGTAGCGGAAAGCGGTCTGTACCGACTTGCCGATACGGCTTTTGCAGTCATCCTTGACCTCGATGCGGTCGATGACGATTTCGATGTCGTGGGTCTTGTAGCGGTCGAGCATCATCCCGAATTCGATCTCACGCATCTCGCCGTCAACACGAACCCGTGTAAATCCGGCCTGGCGGATATGCTCAAACAGCTCGCGATAATGGCCTTTCCTACCTCTTACGCTGGGGGCCAGGATGTTGATGCGCCGTCCCGCGTAATCCTTTAGGATGAGATCGGTGATCTGCTCTTCGGAATAGCGGACCATCTTCTCGCCGGTGTTGTATGAGTACGCCTCGCTGACGCGGGCATAGAGCAGACGCAGGAAATCGTAGATCTCGGTGATGGTGCCCACAGTGGAACGGGGATTCTTGTTCACGGACTTCTGCTCGATGGAGATCACGGGGCTCAAGCCGGTGATCTGGTCCACGTCAGGGCGTTCCATGTTGCCGATGAACTGCCTGGCGTATGCCGAGAAGCTCTCCATGTAACGGCGCTGGCCTTCGGCATAGATGGTGTCGAAAGCCAACGAAGACTTGCCACTGCCGCTGATGCCGGTAACGACCACCAAGGCGTTTCGCGGGATGGATAAGTCGATGTTCTTCAGGTTGTTTTCTCTTGCCCCTAGTATCTCAAGGGTCTTGTCCTCTGAGAACTCGTTCATAACTTCTTACTTCTGTCTTCTAACTTCTGTCTTCTATCCACTTATTTGGGCAACTTTATTACATAGCTGTTCCCTTCGGAGATGGTCAGCGTCTTTCCTCTGAGCCATGGGTTGTAGTATTTGAGCATCTTGAAGTTGGTGCCGTTGTTGATGGCGAAGTCAACGAGGTCGGGGATGGATTCGGTGACAGTGATCGTCTTGTATTCCAAGGGTTGGTACCAGCCCTCGTCGCTGATGTGGAATCCGTAGCGTCCCGGGTCTTCGGTGATGATCTTGAGGACCAGGATACGGTAAACGTACCGTTCGGTCTCGTTGGGCAACAGCATGTCGAAATAGGAGTTGACCCGCTGTTCTTCGATGGTCTTGCTGATCCTGCCGTTGCCGCAGTTGAAGGCGGCAGCCGAAAGGGTCCAGCTTCCGAACTTTCGGTAAGACTCCTTTAGGTATTTGCATGCGGCAACGGTCTCCAGTTCTTGGTTGTAACGCATGTCAACCTCCTTGTTGATCTCCAGGTTGTATTCCTTGCCGGTGCCTTCGAGGAATTGCCAGAACCCGACCGCTTTGGAGGGCGAGACCGCATTGGTCAGGTCGCTCTCGATCATCGCCAGATATTTGAAGTCGTCGGGCAAGCCGTTTTTTCGCATGATAGGTTCGAGGACGGGAAACCAACGGGTTGTCCTTTTCAAAAGAAGGATGGTGCTGGCATGGCGGTAGGTGTTCACCAAAAGCTCGCGCTCCAGGCTTTCACGGACATAGAACCGATCCATGGGCACTGCCTCGCCGCAAAAGCACAGGGAGTCGGGCAGGGAAATGTCGTGGATGTTCTGGTCGAGGTGGTTGAATGCCAGCATGTCGGGGTTGAGCGATTCGTAGTAACGGTTGTCTTCTTCAAGGGTGCTTTGGGCAATGCTGAGGGTGATGGCAGCGGTCACACCTATTAATATAATGGCGAATCCACATGCCAAAAGGAGGTTTCTTGTTCTCATGTTCTTATTTAAAGATTTAAAATTCAAATATTTAAGGTTTAAAAGGAGTTATAAAATCTTTAAACAACGGAGCTGCCTTGTCTTTCTCTGACAGGATGGGGTTGTCGATGTTCCAGTGGATGTTGAGGTCGGGGTCGTCCCAGCGGATGCTGCCTTCAGATGCCTTGTTGTAAACGTTGGTGCATTTGTAGGTGAACACGGAGTGATCTTCGAGGCACACGAAGCCATGGGCGAAGCCTTCGGGTATCCAGTACATGAACTTGTTCCCTTCGGTCAGCGTCACCGACTCCCACTGTCCGTAAGTCGGGGAGCCTTCCCTCAGGTCAACGGCCACGTCCATAACGGCGCCTTTCACCACACGCACCAGCTTGCCTTGAGCGAAGGGTGGCTTTTGGAAATGGAGTCCGCGCAGCACGCCCTTCATGGATTGCGACTCGTTGTCCTGCACGAAGTTCATGTCGAGTCCATGCTCGGTGAAGCGTTGTTTGTTGTAGCTCTCGAAGAAATACCCTCTCTCATCAAGGAACACATTCGGCTTGATGATCAACAAGTCTTTTATTTTAGTTTCAATAATCTCCATTCTAACTTCTCTCTTCTGTCTTCTGACTTCTAATTATAGATGCACGCACTCGTTATATGCTGCTGCCGCCGCTTCCATGATGCCTTCCGACATGGTGGGGTGGGGGAACACGGCATGGATGATGTCCTCGCCTTTGGCGCCGAGCTCACGGCAGAGCACTGCTGAAGCGACCATCTCGGTGACGTTGTCGCCGACCATGTGGCAGCCCAGCCAGTCGCCTGTCTTGGCATCGAAGACGACCTTGATGAAGCCGTCTTTGTTGCCTGCTGCGGTGGCTTTTCCTGAGGCGGTAAAGGGGAACTTGCCAATCTTGACTTCATAGCCTGCGGCTACGGCCTTCGCTTCGCTCATGCCGACGGAGGCGATCTCCGGCGTGGTATAGGTGCAGCCAGGAATGTTGGCGTAGTTCAACGGCTTGGGGTCGAGGCCACAGAGCTTCTCCACGCAGATGGTAGCTTCGTGGTCGGCCTTGTGGGCCAGTGCTGGACCGTGAACGATGTCGCCGATGGCATAGACTCCAGGCACGTTGGTGCGGTAGAAGTCATCGACGATGACCTTGCCCCGTTCGGTGGCGATGCCCAAGGTCTCTAGGCCAAGGTCGTCGATGTTGGTCTGCACGCCGACAGCGGAGAGCACAATGTCGGCCTCCACGGTCTTGTCGCCCTTCTTGGTGCTGATGGTGCAAATACATTTCTCGCCTGTGGTGTCCACATGGGTCACCGAGGCCTCAGTCATCACCGTCATCTTGAGTTTCTTGAAGGAACGCTCCACCTGCTTGGAGACTTCTTCGTCTTCGTTCGGGACCACGTTGGGCAGGAATTCCACCAAGGTGACCTTCACACCCATGCTGGTGAAGAAGAAGGCGAACTCCGAGCCGATGGCACCGGAGCCGACCACCACCATGCTCTCAGGGAGTTTGTCGAGGACGAGGGCTTGGCGATAGCCGATGATGCGTTTGCCGTCGATGGGCAAGGCGGGCAACTCGCGCACGCGGGAGCCGGTGGCGAGGATGATATGGTCGGCTTCATGCAGGGTGACATTGCCTTCAGCGTCGGTTACCGACACTTGCTTGTCGGCGGTGAGACGGCCATAACCGGCGATGACCTCTACATTGTTCTTTTTGAGGAGGAACTGCACCCCTTTACTCATGGTCTCGGCCACGCCACGGCTGCGGGCGACCACGGCTTCCATGTCGGGAGCGACTTCGCCTTCTACCTTGATGCCGTAGTTTTCGGCATGTTTGATATAGTTATAGACCTGGGCGCTCTTCAACAATGCTTTGGTAGGTATGCAACCCCAGTTGAGGCAGATGCCGCCCAACTCGGCCTTCTCGACCACGGCGGTTTTCTTTCCAAGTTGAGATGCTCTGATGGCAGCCACATAGCCTCCCGGGCCGCTGCCGATAACGATGACGTCGTATTTCATTTTTTAAGAATTTAGAATTCAGAAGTTAGAAGTCAGGAGTCGGGATGCTTTTTCTTGTCGATTTTATGGATGATTTTGGCCAATATCGCCCAAAGGACGAAAAAAGCGACCACTCCTATGAACCAGACGAAAAGCAGTTTGACGACCATAATTAATAATTAAGGTGCAAAAATACGAAAAAAGTATCATTTTTTTGATGGTTCTTTTGTAATCTCAGCAAAATTTCTTATGTTTGTACCCAATAAACTGAATCACTGAACAACTAATCAACCGAATTGCCATGAATATTGATTCCAATCCCGTTCACATCCTTTACGACAACAACAAGCTTCGCGATGTCATCATGATGATCATAAACGGTCGTTCCGATAATATGGGCATCACCTTTGTCAATCTTTGTTACCAAATCCTTCAGCTTGCCGAGCAAGAGCAGATGGTCGAGAATTCCGGACAAGTCACTCACACAAGTAACGAGATCGCTCCTGAAGATCAGGTTAGGGTGAGTAGGGTGTTGTGGGAGCTCATTTGGGACAAGAAAGTTTTCCTTCTTTTTGGCAGGAGTCCGCTGCTAGGCTTGAGCAACGGCGAGGACCGTTTCGTGAAATACTAGTGTTAGAAGATAGAAGAAAGAAGAAAGAAGTAAGAAGATTTTTGTGTTTTGAAGAGGGTTTTTGCGCTGTTTTTTCGAGGGTAAAGATGGCGTTGGAGTGTTTTGGGTGGTTCATTTCCATGTTTTCTGGTTGTGCGATTTGGTTTAAAACATTGCAAATCAATGATTTGTCAATTTTTCAACTTTTTTCAAAAAAATTTGTTGAAAAGCCTTGTCAGTAAAAGAAATTGTTGTACTTTTGCGCCGCTGAATTAGTGAAAGGTTTATCCTTTTGAATAGATATGGTCGGGGACCTGAAAACTAAACCGTTATAGGTCTCTGCACGATGCGGACAAAGGTAAAGAAAATGCGGTTGCATCGTGGGTTTATAGACTTCAGGCCTGAATTATGGCCGAAAATCTCCCTGACTACATCTTGAAAAACCGTGAATCTTGAGCTGTGTTCAGCTTGAGCAAAGAAATATTGTCCAAAACATAGGATTAACAACAATTCAAACAATTAAACCTAACAAAATGCCGACTATTCAACAATTAGTGCGCAAAGGGCGCCAAAAATTGATCGACAAGAGTAAGTCACCAGCATTGGATTCATGTCCGCAGCGCCGTGGCGTGTGTGTTCGTGTTTACACGACGACCCCTAAGAAGCCTAACTCAGCAATGCGTAAGGTTGCCAGGGTCCGTTTGACCAACCAAAAGGAAGTCAACGCATACATCCCGGGTGAAGGCCATAACCTGCAGGAGCACTCTATCGTGATGATCAGAGGAGGCCGTGTGAAGGATCTTCCAGGTGTTCGTTATCACATCATTCGTGGTGCGTTGGATACCTCTGGCGTTGACGGTCGCCGTCAGCGCAGATCGAAGTACGGTGCCAAGAGACCGAAAAAGACCGCCGCAAAGAAGTAAAAGGCAAAGTAACAGTAGTAAAAAAGAGTTTTAGAAATGAGAAAAGCTAAACCAAAGAAGAGAATCATCCTTCCGGATCCCAAGTACAATGACGTGCTGGTCACCAAGTTCGTGAACAACATCATGCTCAAAGGAAAGAAGAATCTGGCATACGAGATTTTCTACGAAGCAATGGACATCATTGAGGAGAAGCTCAACGAGAATCCTGTCGAGGTGTGGAAGAAGGCCCTGGCCAACGTCACTCCTCAGGTCGAGGTTCGCAGCCGCCGTATCGGTGGTGCCACCTTCCAGATTCCTTCAGAAATCCGTCCTGCCCGCAAGCAGAGCATCGGTATGAAGAACCTGATCAACTATGCTCGTAAACGTCACGAGAAGTCGATGGCCCTGAAGCTCGCTTCGGAAATCATGCAAGCCTACAAGGAAGAAGGTTCTGCTTTCAAGAAGAAGGAGGAGATCCACCGCATGGCTGATGCCAACAAGGCCTTCTCGCACTTCAGATTCTAATCATTCAATAAAGGTATAAGAAGCAATGGCAAGCGTCCCTGAAAATATGATCAACCTCAGCCTCACGCGTAATATCGGCATCATGGCTCACATCGATGCCGGTAAGACGACGACGACGGAGCGTATCCTCTATTATACGGGTCGCAGCCATAAGATCGGTGAGGTTCACGACGGTGCTGCCACCATGGACTGGATGGTCCAGGAGCAGGAACGCGGAATCACCATCACTTCAGCTGCCACCACGGTGTTCTGGCATCTTAACAACGAGGCCTACAAGATCAACATCATCGACACTCCCGGCCATGTGGATTTCACAGTGGAGGTGGAGCGCTCGCTCCGCGTACTCGATGGCGCCATCGCCATCTTCTGTGCCGTTGGCGGAGTGGAGCCTCAGTCGGAGACCGTGTGGCACCAGGCTGACAAGTACAAAGTGCCCCGTATTTGCTTTGTGAACAAGATGGACCGTGCCGGTGCGGATTTCTTCAAGGTTATGGATGAAATCCGTGAGCGCCTGCACGCCAACCCCATCCCGCTTCAGCTTCCCATCGGCGTCGAAGACAGCTTCGTCGGCGTGGTTGACCTGCTGAAGAACAAGGCATACGTGTGGGACGAGGAAGACAACGGCTCGCATTATGAAGAAGTGGCCATCCCTGATGACATGAAGGAAGAGGTAGCCAAATACCGCACCATGATCATCGAGGGCGCCGCCGAGGACAACGAGGCCTTGTTCGAGAAATATATGGAAGACCCCGACAGCATCACCGAGGAAGAGTTGATCGCCCAGCTCCGCAAGGAGACCTTGGAACTCAACATCTGCCCTGTGTTCTGCGGCGCTTCCTTCAAGAACAAGGGCGTCCAGATGTTGCTCGACGGCATCGTCAACTACCTGCCGAGCCCCTTGGATGTCGATCACGTAAGCGGCATCAACCCCAAGACCGGAGAAGAGGAAATCCGCAAGTCCGACCCGAACGGGCCGTTCTGCGCGTTGGCGTTCAAGATCGCCACCGATCCCTTCGTCGGTCGTCTTTGTTTCTTCCGCGTCTATTCGGGCACTTTGAAAGCCGGCGAAACGGTTTTGAACACGGGAACGGGCAAGCGTGAACGCATTGCCAAGATCGTTCAGATGCACGCCAACAAGCAGAACCCGCTGGAGGAGATCTCCGCAGGTGACATCGGCGCCGCCGTGGGCTTCAAGACCATCCGTACCGGCGATACTTTGACCGTCGAAAACAAGCCACTGGTGCTTGAAAACATCAAGTTCCCGGATCCAGTGGTCAACGTCGCGATCGAGCCTAAGACAACCGCAGACATTGAAAAGATGGAGACCTCGCTCGCCAAGCTGGTGGAGGAGGATCCCACCTTGTTCGTACACCTCGATGAAAACTCGGGACAGACCATCCTGTCGGGTATGGGCGAATTGCACCTTGATATTATTATCGACCGTCTCAGAAGAGAATTTGGCGTTGAAGTCAACCAGGGTCGTCCACAGGTCGCATATAAGGAAACCTTTACCAACACGATTCAGCACCGTGAAGTCTATAAAAAACAGACCGGTGGAAAAGGTAAATTTGCCGATATCGAGTTTACGATGGGTCCCGCTGACGAGGGTGTCGTCGGTTTGCAGTTTGTCGATGAAGTCAAGAATGGTGCCATCCCGCGCGAATTCATGCCTGCCATCGAGAAAGGTTTCAAGGGAGCCATGTCCAATGGTGTCCTCGCAGGTTTCCCTGTCGAAAACGCCAAAGTCGTCGTCACCGACGGTTCGTTCCATCCAGTCGATAGCGACGCCCTCTCGTTCGAGTCGTGCGCCCACATCGGCTTCAAGGAGGCCGGTCTCAAGGCTGGCGCCGTCCTGACGGAACCCATCATGCGTGTCGAAATCCATTGCCCTGACGAATACATTGGTGATGTCACGGGCGATTTGAACAAGAAGAGATCCATATTGCGTGAAGTCAATGCCAACATCGGCTTCCAGGTCATCAAGGCGGACGTGCCGCTGGCTGAGATGTTCGGATACATCACTACCTTGCGTTCGATCACATCGGGCCACGCCACGTTCAACATGGAAATCAGCCATTACGCCCCCGTGCCTGAAGCCCTTGCCGACATCGTAATTAAAAAAGCAAAAGGACTTTATTTCATTTAAGAAAGACAAATCTATAAATAATAATTATTGTGAGCCAGAGAATTAGAATTAAGTTAAAGTCACACGATCACAACTTGGTTGACAAATCAGCCCAGAAGATCGTGAACACGATTAAGTTGACTGGAGCAGTTGTCAGCGGTCCCATTCCGTTGCCGACCAACAAGAAGATCTACACCGTGCTGCGTTCTACGTTCGTTCACAAGAAATCGAGAGAACAGTTCGAGCTCTCCACTTACAAGAGACTGCTTGACATCTACAACTCGACTTCCCAGACGATCGACGCACTGATGAAGCTGGAGCTCCCCAGTGGTGTGGAAGTGGAAATCAAATTGTAAAAAACCTATCTAGTACAAAAAATTAAAGCTAAGTAGCAATGTCAGGATTACTAGGAAAAAAGATTGGGATGACGAGCATCTACGATGAGAGCGGCAAGATGATTCCGGTTACGGTCATCGAGGCTGGTCCGTGCGTGGTCACCCAAGTCAGAACAGTAGAGAAAGACGGTTATAGCGCTATTCAGTTGGGCTTCGATGAGAAGAAGGTGAAGAACTCCACCAAGGCTGAGCAAGGTCACTTCGCAAAGGCCAACACGACTCCCAAGAAACTGGTGCGCGAATTTTCACGTTTCGAAGAAGGCCACAGAAAACAATTGGGCGAAACGTTAACCGTTGACGTCTTCATGGAAGGCGAATTTGTCGATGTCAGTGGCATCAGCAAAGGAAAGGGCTTCCAAGGCGTAGTGAAACGCCATCATTTCAATGGCGTTGGTCAGCAGACTCACGGTCAGCACAACCGTTTGAGAAAACCGGGTTCCATCGGTGCCTGCGCTTATCCTTCGAGAGTTTTCAAGGGATTGCGCATGGGTGGTCAGATGGGCAACCGCAAAGTTAAAGTTACGAACTTGCAGATCGTGAAGATCGATGCAAGCAAGAATTTGTTGGTGGTGAAGGGCGCTGTTCCAGGCCACAAGAATGGATATTTAATGATTGAGAGATGGAGTTAACAGTTTATAACATCAAAGGCGAAGACACCGGCCGTAAGGTCCAGCTGAATGACAACATTTACGCTGTTGAGCCTAACGAGCATGTCATGTATCTGGCAGTGAAGCAATATCTCGCTGACCAGCGTCAGGGAACTCACAAGTCGAAGGAACGCAGCGAACTCTCCGGCAGCACCCGCAAGCTCTTCCGTCAGAAGGGTACCGGCGGTGCCCGTCGTGGTGACATCAACTCTCCGTTGCTGAGAGGCGGTGCCCGCGTGTTCGGTCCCAAGCCGCGCGATTACAGCTTCAAGCTGAACAAGAAGGTCAAGGCCTTGGCCCGTAGGTCGGCCCTCACCTGCAAAGTCAATGACAACGAGATCATCGTTGTGGAAGACTTCACGTTCGATACCATCAAGACGAAGCAGATAGTCAACATCCTCGACAGCTTCAAGGTCAATGGTAAGAGAAACATGTTCGTGTTTACGGAACCCGATCGCAACGTGGTGCTCTCGGCACGCAACATCCAGCGCACCAGCGTCGTCCTGGCCCGTAACCTGAATACTTATGATATTCTGAACGCCAAGAAGATCTTCATCACTGAAAGTGCTCTGAAGCCCATTGACGAGATTCTTGGATAATGTTAAACTTTTAAAACTGAAAAGAGATGATTATCATTAAGAAACCCGTCATTACTGAGAAGATGACTTCAATAAGCGAAAAGCTTAACCGCTATGCATTTATCGTGGATACCCGCGCCAACAAGATTCAGATCAAGAAGGCCGTTGAGGACCTCTATGGTGTGAAGGTTACCGCCGTCAACACGATGAATTACGAAGGAAAGTCAAAGTCACGCTATACCAAGAGTGGCGTCATTACCGGCAAGGCCAGTGACACCAAGAAGGCGATTGTGACGTTGGCTGAAGGTGAAACAATTGACTTTTTTAGCAATATCTGAAAATGGCTTTAAAGAAATATAAACCTACGACACCAGGTCAGCGTTTCAAGGTATTGAGCGCATTTGACGAGATCACGACCGACAGACCCGAGAAGTCATTGCTGGCTCCTATGAAGAGCACCGGCGGTCGTAACTCCAGTGGTAAAATGACTGTTCGTTACAGAGGTGGCGGACACAAACAGAAATACAGAATCATCGACTTCAAGCGTGACAAGGACGGCGTTCCGGGCATCGTTAAGACCATCGAATACGATCCGAACCGCACCGCCCGCATCGCCCTGGTATTCTACAAGGACGGTGAGAAGCGCTACATCATCGCTCCCGCCGGCTTGAAGGTCGGACAGGAAGTGATCAGCGGCAAGGGAGCCCAGCCGAATGTTGGCAACACCTTGTTCCTCAGCGAAGTCCCGTTCGGTACTATCATTCACAACATCGAGTTGCGTCCCGGTCAGGGCGCCAAGATGGCAAGAAGCGCCGGTTCTTACGCACAGCTTATGTCGCGTGAAGGCAAGTATGCCATCCTTCGCATGCCCTCTGGCGAGACTCGTATGATTCTCCAAACTTGCAAAGCTACGATCGGTTCGGTCTCCAATGGTGACCACAACCTCGAGAAGTCGGGCAAGGCTGGCCGCAGCCGCTGGTTGGGCCGCCGTCCTCACAACCGTGGTGTTGTCATGAACCCTGTCGATCACCCGATGGGTGGTGGCGAAGGCCGTGCCTCCGGCGGTCACCCGCGTTCACGCAAGGGTTTGCCGGCAAAGGGTTACAAGACTCGTTCGCCAAAGGCTGCCTCGAGCAAGTACATTATCGAAAGAAGAAAGAAGTAATCATCAGGAAAATCGCATAAAACTATGAGTAGATCATTAAAAAAAGGCCCGTACATCCACTACAAACTCTATCAGAGAGTGATGGAAAACGTTGAAAGCGGCAAGAAGACCGTGATCAAGACTTGGTCAAGAGCATCCATGATTTCTCCTGATTTCGTCGGACAGACCATCGCCGTCCACAATGGCAACAAGTTCATCCCGGTCTATGTGACTGAGAACATGGTTGGCCACAAGCTTGGCGAGTTCGCCCCGACCCGTATCTTCAGAGGTCATGCCGGTAACAAAGATAAAGGTAACAAGTAATATTAGGAGGTAACAATGGGAGCTAGAAAACACAACAGAGCCGAAGCCATCAAGGAGGCTCGCAAAAACGTAGCCATCGCTCATCTGAACAACGTGCCGACGTCACCTTACAAGATGCGTCTCGTGGCCGACATGATCAGAGGTCAGAAGGTGGAGCTTGCACTGCATGCCTTGCAATATTCAACCAAGGAAGCATCGAACAAGGTTTACAAACTGCTTCGTTCGGCAATTGCTAACTGGGAAGCCAAGAATGAAGGAAAGCGCGTTGAGGACAGCAACCTCTACGTGAAGGAAATCTGGGTGGACGAAGGCCGTACGCTGAAGCGCATCCAAGCCGCCCCTCACGGACGTGCATTCCACATCCGCAAGCGTTCAAATCATGTTACGATCATTTTGGACAGCAGAATTGCAAAGGAAGAATAAGTTGAATAATTAGATAAGTTAAAATGGGACAAAAAACTAATCCTATAGGTCTTAGATTGGGAATCATCAAAGGATGGGATTCCAATTGGTATGGCGGAAAAGACTTTTCAGCCAAGCTCGTTGAAGACGACAAGATCCGCAAGTATCTGAACGCTCGTCTTGGCAAGGCTGGCATCTCAAAGATCGCCATTGAACGTTCCTTGAAGTATGTTACCGTTACCATCTTCACTGCTCGTCCGGGCATGATCATCGGCAAGGGTGGCGAGGAAGTTGACAAGCTGAAGAAAGAGCTCGTCAAGCTGACTGGCAAGGAGATCCAAATCAACATCAACGAGATCAAGAGACCTGAACTCGATGCTTACATCGTCGCTAGTACGATTGCAAAACAAATTGAAGGACGTGTTTCATTCCGTCGCGCTATCAAGACCGCTGTTGCCGGCACCATGAGAATCGGTGCGGAAGGCATCAAGATCATGATCTCCGGCCGTGTCGGCGGCGCCGAAATGTCACGTGCTGAATCCTACAAGGAGGGCCGTATCCCGCTGCACACGCTGCGCGCCGACATCGACTACTCTTTGGTTGAGGCTCACACTTCATACGGCCGTCTCGGCATCAAGGTGTGGATCTGCAAAGGTGAAATCTATGGCAAGCCCGAACTCGTCCCGACGAGCGTCAACAACCAGGCCAAGCGCCCCGCTGCTGCCAAACCCGCCGGTGCCCCGCGTCGTGGCAATGGAAAACGTAAATAATTTTTTGTGAACTTTAAAAGTTAAGTAACGATGTTACAACCGAAAAGACAAAAATTCAGAAGACCCCAAAAAGGTAAGATGAAAGGCAACGCTTTCCGTGGCCATGAGTTAGCTTTTGGATCTTTTGGTATCAAGACAATGGAAGAGGCTTTGATCACGGCTCGCCAGATCGAAGCTGCCCGTCAAGCCGTTACACGTTATATGAAACGTGAAGGACAGATTTGGATCCGCATCTATCCCGACAAACCCATCACCAAGAAGCCTTTGGACGTCCGTATGGGTAAAGGTAAGGGTGATCCGGAATACTTTGTAGCTCGCGTTACCCCAGGTCACATGCTGTTTGAAGCTGAAGGTGTGCCGTTGGCAGTCGCCAAGGAAGCCCTCCGTCTCGCAGCCCAGAAACTGCCTGTAACGACGAAGTTTGTTGTTAGAAGAGATTACGTCGAATAATTAAAGTTGGAATAAGCAATGAAAAAAGAATCTTTAAAAGAGTTGAGCGTAGCCGATCTGAACGAACGTCTCGAACAGGCTCGTGAACAGCTGGTCAAGATGAACCTCAACCACGCTGCCTCCCCGCTGGAGAACCCGAATGTGATCCGCGCCACGCGTAAGAACATCGCCCGTATTCTGACTGAGTTGAGAAGACGCGAAATCGAACAGAGTAAATAACTTTAAACGACGCATTACAAATGGAAGAAACTAGAAATTTGAGAAAAGAGAGAATCGGCGTGGTTGTCAGCAATAAGATGGACAAATCCATCGTCGTGGAGATCGAGCGTCGTGAGAAGCACCCGATCTACGGTAAGTTCATCAAGAAAACGAACCGTTTTATGGCTCATGACGAGAAAAACGAGTGCAACATCGGTGACACCGTGCGCATCATGGAAACCCGTCCCATGAGCAAGAATAAATGTTGGAGATTAGTAGAAATTATCGAAAGGGCTAAGTAATATGATTCAACAGGAAACCAGACTCGCAGTAGCTGACAATAGCGGTGCAAAGGAAGTTCTCTGCATCAGAGTGTTAGGCGGAACCAAGAAACGTTACGCCCACACTGGCGACATCATCGTCGTCACCGTGAAAAGCGCCATTCCAAGCGGTAACATCAAGAAAGGTACCGTTTCAAAGGCAGTCGTAGTCCGCACCAAGAAGGAAACCCGTCGTGCCGACGGTTCCTACATCCGTTTCGATGACAATGCCTGTGTTCTTCTGAACAACGCCGGTGAACTTGTCGGAACCCGTATCTTTGGCCCCGTCGCCAGAGAGTTGCGTGAGAAGCAGTTTATGAAAATAGTTTCACTTGCTCCTGAAGTGTTGTAAATCAAAATTGAATTGACTATGAAATTACATGTTAAGAAAGGCGACACTGTCCTGGTTCTTTCAGGCAATGACAAAGGCAAGCAAGGCAAAGTCATGAGCGTTGACCCGAAGTCGCAGAGAGCTATCGTCGAAGGCGTTAGAATCATCTCGAAGCACACCCGCCCCAACGCTGAACATCCTCAAGGTGGCATCATCAAGAAAGAAGCCCCTATCCACATCTCGAACCTCATGGTGGTTGACAATAGCGGCAAACCCACGAGAATCGGGCGTAAGAAAGACGAAAAAACAGGTAAGTTAGTCCGTTATTCCAAGAAAACCGGAGAAATAATTAAGTAAGATGAACTATCAACCCAGACTTAGAACTCAATACAAGAGTGAAATCGTGCCTGCATTGATGGAGGAATTCCACTATAAGAGCGTGATGCAGGTTCCACGGCTTTTGAAAATTTCACTCAATCAGGGTATCGGTGCTGCCTTGGCAGACAAGAAACTGATTGACTATGGTGTAGAGGAAATGAGCGCTATCACCGGTCAGAAAGCCGTTCCGACTATCTCAAGACACGACGTCAGCAACTTCAAGCTGCGCCGTGGCAACCCGATTGGCGTTCACGTTACACTGCGCGGTGACAAGATGTACGAATTCCTCGAACGTCTGGTCTGCGTCGCTCTCCCGCGTGTCCGCGACTTCAGGGGTATCAACGACAAAGGCTTCGATGGCCGTGGCAACTACAGTTTCGGTATCACCGAACAGATCATCTTCCCGGAAATCGATATCGAAAAGGTCAACCACATCAATGGTATGAACATCACCTTCGTCACTTCAGCCAATACTGATCAAGAGGCTTTGGCTTTGTTGAAACAATTTGGTCTTCCTTTTAAAAATCAAAAAAAGTAAACCATGGCAAAAGAGTCAATGAAAGCGCGTGAGCGCAAAAGAGCACAGATGGTTGCGAAATACGCAGCCAAGCGTGCAGCCTTGAAAGCAGCTGGCGATTATGAAGCATTGCAGAAACTGCCGAAGAACGCTTCCCCAGTCCGCCTCCACAACCGCTGCCAACTCACTGGCCGTCCAAAAGGCTATATGAGACAGTTCGGTATTTCACGTATCAACTTCCGTGAAATGGCACTGAAGGGCTTGATCCCCGGCGTAAAGAAAGCTAGTTGGTAAACATTTTAGACAGAATTAAAGATGAATACAGACCCTATAGCAGATTATTTGACCCGCATTCGCAATGCTGTCAATGCAAAGCATAGAATCGTTGAAATCCCGTCCTCGAACATCAAGAAGGCAATGACCAAGATCCTGTTCGAGAAAGGATACATCCTCAACTACAAGTTCGAGGAAGGTGAGAAGAAGTCACAGAACGTGATCAAGATCGCGCTGAAGTACCATCCTGTGACCAAGGTGCCCGCCATCTCCACCATCGACCGCGTTTCGCGTCCTGGCTTGAGAAAGTATGCGGACAGTGAGAACCTTCCCCGAGTGATGAACGGCCTCGGCATCGCCATCATCTCCACCTCACAAGGTGTCATGACGGACAAAGAGGCCCGCAAGCTCCATATCGGTGGCGAAGTGATTTGTTATGTTAGCTAATCAAAAGGAAAGGAGATAGGAATTATGTCAAGAATCGGTAAAATGCCCATCGCCATTCCCGCTGGCGTAACGGTTAACATTGATGACAAAGAACACGTCATCACCGTCAAAGGTAATTTAGGTGAACTTTCGCAGAAGTACTCCGACCATGTGATCCTGGAAGTCGAAGGCGACCAGATCCATGTCAAGCCGAACGAGGCTGTTGCCGAGGCCGGTGCCAAGCATGGACTCTATCGTGCTTTGATCCACAACATGGTGAAGGGCGTCAGCGAGGGCTTCGAGACCGTCCAGGAGTTCGTCGGTGTCGGCTACAAGGCCGAAGCCAAGGGACAAATCCTGGAGATGGCCCTCGGATACTCGCACACCATCTTCATGGAGATGCCTGCTGAAATCAAAATCGAAACCATCAACGAGAGAGGTAAGAACCCGATCTTGAAGATGCGTTCATACGACAAACAACTTCTTGGTCAGGTGGCCGCAAAGATCCGCTCAATGCGTAAGCCTGAACCTTATAAGGGTAAGGGTATTAAGTTCCAGGATGAAGTCCTGAGACGTAAGGCAGGTAAAGCTGCTGGTAAGTAATTAATGAATCAAAATTAATACCTCAGTAAGATGGCAATCAATAAAGAAGAAAGAAGACAGAACATCAAGAAGAGAATCCGCAGGAAGATCTCCGGCACGGCTGCTCGTCCGAGAATGTCCGTCTTTAGAAGCAACAAGCAGATTTATGTGCAGCTGATTGACGACGAAGTCGGCAAGACCCTCGCTGCAGCTAGTTCCCGTGAAAACGGAATCGAGAATGAAAAGATCACGAAGATCGAACAAGCCGCCAAAGTCGGTGCCTTGATCGCCGAAAAGGCCAAGGCCGCCGGTATCGAAACCGTCGTGTTCGACCGTAATGGTTATTTGTATCATGGTAGAGTCAAGTCGCTGGCCGACGCAGCTCGTAATGGAGGACTTAAATTCTAATTGTCATGGCAGAAGTTAATGTTAAAAGAGTAAAGTCTAGCGAAATCGAGTTCAAAGAACGTCTCGTTAGCATCAACCGCGTCACCAAGGTGACTAAAGGTGGTCGTACTTTCACTTTCGCAGCACTTGTTGTCGTAGGCAATGAGAATGGTGTTGTCGGCTATGGCCTCGGTAAGGCCAAGGAAGCCACCGCCGCCATCCAGAAGGGCATCGACGATGCCAAGAAGAACCTGGTCAAGGTCCCGGTTCTGAATGGCACCCTGCCTCATGAGCAGTACGGCAAGTACAGCGGCGCTTACGTCTATATCCAACCTGCTACACCTGGTACTGGCGTCATCGCCGGTGGTGCCATGCGTGCCGTGTTGGAAAGCGTCGGCGTCAAGAACGTTATGGCCAAGTCAAAAGGCTCTTCCAACCCTCACTCCGTGGTGAAGGCTACCTTCGATGCACTCACCAAGATGCGTGACGCCTATACCGTCGCCCAATTGAGAGGTGTGGATTTGGATACTGTGTTTAACGGATAAAACTTTTGAAACGATGAAAAAAGTAAGAATCACCCAAATCAGAAGTGGCATCGGAAGACCACAAGATCAAAAGGACACCTTGAAGTCGCTTGGCCTGAGAAAGATGCACCAGTCAGCAGAAGTTGACATGGACAACCCGTGCATGGCCGGCATGGTCAATAAGGTGGCCCATCTCCTTAAGATCGAAGAAATTTAATTGTTGAACTAATAAATCTGCACAATATGGATTTAAGTAATCTCAAACCAGCAAAAGGTTCTGTAAAGGAAAAGACAAGAAAAGGCCGTGGCCAAGGTTCTGGAAAAGGCGGAACCTCCACACGCGGTCACAAGGGTGCTCAAGCCCGCTCTGGCGCCAAGCGTAAGATTGGCTTCCAAGGTGGTCAGATGCCTCTCGCCCGTCTCGTTCCCAAGTTCGGTTTCACCAACCGCAACCGTGTGGAATATTGCCCTGTCAACCTCTCCACTTTGCAGAAACTTGCTGAAAACGGTATCGCCGTCATTACGCCGGAGGTGCTTGTTGAAAACGGTGTCGTCCACAGCAAAGAACTCGTCAAGATTCTTGCCAAGGGCGAACTGACAGCTAAACTGGAAGTCAAAGCTAATGCATTTTCCGCTAAGGCACAGCAGGCCATTGAGGCTGTCGGCGGCACTTGCGAAAAAATCTGATGGATATGGGTAAATTCATTGAAACATTAAAGAATATCTGGAAGATTGAGGAGCTGCGCCAACGTATCCTTTATACGTTGCTGATCATCTTGATCTACCGCTTTGGCTCTTTCGTCGTCATCCCAGGTATCGATCCGAACGAATTGGCCAACTTGCAGAATTCCAGCAACACCGGCCTCCTCGGATTGTTGAACATGTTCTCTGGCGGTGCTTTCGGCAATGCTTCTGTCTTTGCCCTGGGTATTATG
The DNA here is from genome assembly GCA_017537965.1 of Bacteroidales bacterium. Taxonomy (GTDB): domain Bacteria; phylum Bacteroidota; class Bacteroidia; order Bacteroidales; family F082; genus Limimorpha. Next base: position 37,139 of record JAFYJV010000003.1, read on the forward strand.
CCTTACATCACCGCATCCATCATCATCCAACTGCTGGGTATGGTCATCCCTTATTTCCAGCGTTTGCAACGTGAAGGTGAGAGCGGCCGTAAGAAACTGAACCAAGTGATGCGTTACCTCACCGTGGGTATCGTCATTGTCCAGGCTCCGGGTTACATCCGCAACGTCATCTATCAGCTTCCCAACCAAGCTGTTACGCCTTTCGATCCTTACCAGTCCAACCCAGGTGTGTTCTTCTGGATCTCTTCCATCATCCTCCTCTGCGCAGGTACCCTGTTCATCATGTGGCTGGGTGAGAAGATCACCGACAAAGGTATTGGCAACGGCATCTCCTTGATCATTATGATCGGTATCATCGCCCGTCTTCCCGGCGCTTTCGTCGGCGAGTGCGCTGCCCGCTTCACCCAAGGCGGAGCTGGACTGTTGATCCTCATCATCGAGCTCATCGTCCTCTTCTTCGTCATGGTGGGTACCATCGCCCTCGTGCAGGGAACCCGCAAGATCCCGGTACAGTATGCGAAACGCGTTGTCGGTAACCGTCAATATGGCGGCGTCCGTCAATACATCCCTCTGAAAGTCAATGCCGCTGGCGTTATGCCGATCATCTTCGCGCAGGCCATCATGTTCCTGCCGATCACCATCGCCGGCTTCCGTCAGAGCGAGAACCTCAGCGGTTTTGCATCTGCATTCACCAACATCAACGGTTTCTGGTATAACTTCGTGTTCTTCATCCTGATCATCCTCTTCACCTATTTCTATACAGCTGTGACGATCAACTCGAACCAGATGGCAGAGGATATCAAGAAGAACGGCGGCTTTATCCCGGGTGTCAAGCCTGGCAAGAAGACTGCTGAATACCTCGACACGATCATGTCAAGAATCACGCTGCCCGGTTCCATCTTCCTGGCCATTGTGGCTATCATGCCTGCCTTGGTCAGCCTCATGGGTGTGACGACTTCATTCGCCCACTTCTACGGAGGAACCTCCTTGTTGATTCTCGTCGGTGTTGTGCTGGATACCCTGCAACAGATCGAGAGCCATCTGCTCATGCGCCACTACGACGGTCTCACCAAATCGGGCCGTATCAAGGGCCGTGTCGGCAGAATGTAACTATGAAAAAAGGTCCATGGAAATCCGCGATTGCGGTTTCTGCAAACCCTATCGCGGATTTCCTGGAATTCTTTCTTGCGAATTAAAAAAAAATTACTAATTTTGCCGCCCGATTCGTTCGGACACAAGAAAATAGAAAAGCATTTGAATCGTATATGGTAAAACAACTGTCAATAGAACAAGAAGGCACCGTGATTGAGGCCTTGGGCAATGCGATGTTCCGCGTCGAGCTTGAGAACGGCTTGGTGATTACCGCCACCATCTCAGGAAAGATGCGTATGCACTACATCCGCATCCTGCCTGGCGACAAAGTCAAACTGGAAATGTCGCCATACGACTTGACAAAAGGCCGTATTACGTTCAGATACAAGAATTAATTTGCATCATCTAAAGTACCTATATTGATATGAAAGTTCAAGCATCCGTAAAGAAAAGATCTGCCGACTGCAAGATCGTGAAGCGCAAGGGCAGAGTCTATGTTATTAACAAGAAGAACCCTAAGGAAAAACAACGTCAGGGTTGATTTTTAGAAATTCAATAAAAGTATAGAATAATATGGCAAGAATCGCTGGTGTAGATATCCCGAGCAACAAAGCTGGTGAAATCTCTTTAACCTACATTTTCGGCATTGGAAGATCACTCTCGAAGGAGATCTTGGGCAAGGCTGGCGTTGACCCGGCCAAGAAAGTTCAGGATTGGACTGACGAGGAGCAGAATACCGTCCGTAACATCATTGCTGACGAGTATAAGACTGAAGGTGAACTTCGCGGTGAAGTTCAGATGAACATCAAGCGCTTGATGGATATTGGCTGCTACAGAGGTATCCGTCACCGTGCTGGTTTACCGGTGCGCGGACAGAGCACAAAGAACAACGCACGTACCCGTAAGGGCCGTAAAAAGACTGTCGCTAACAAGAAGAAAGCTACCAAGTAATAGGTAGTTGGATCATATTAATTACAAAAAAATCACACAAGTAACACATGGCAAAGACCAGTAAAGTAACAAAGAAACGTGTTGTTAAGATCGAAGCTACAGGCATGGCCTTCGTTAAGGCTTCGTTCAATAACATCATCATTTCCTTGACAAACAATGAAGGACAAGTCATTTCTTGGGCATCAGCAGGTAAGATGGGATTCAAGGGTTCCAAGAAGAACACACCTTACGCCGCACAAATGGCCGCTGAAGAGTGCGCCAAGACCGCTTATGACTTGGGATTACGTAAAGTAAAAGTTTATGTAAAGGGACCTGGTGCAGGACGTGAATCAGCTATCCGCGCGATCCATTCACAAGGCGTTGAAGTGACCGAGATCATCGACGTCACCCCATTGCCGCACAACGGATGCCGTCCTCCAAAACGCAGAAGAGTGTAATCGTTGAACAATTAAAAAGTTAGAAAAATGGCAAGATATACAGGTCCTAAAACGAAGATTGCTCGTAAGTTTGGTGAACCTATCTATGGTTCAGACAAGTATTTTGAGAAGAGAAACTATCCTCCAGGGATGCACGGCGCTGCCAAGAGAAGAAAGAAAGTCTCTGAATATGGCACCCAGCTCCAGGAGAAGCAAAAAGCTAAATATACCTACGGCGTTCTCGAAAGACAATTCCACAAGACTTTCGAACTGGCCCGTAGAAAGGAAGGCGTTACCGGCTTGATCCTGATGCAGTTGCTCGAATCACGTCTTGACAATGTCGTCTATCGCCTTGGAATAGCTCCTACACGCGCTGCCGCCCGTCAGCTGGTGAATCACCGTCACATCACTGTCAACGGTAATATTCTCAGCATTCCGTCTTACCTCGTCAAGGTAGGCGATATCGTTGGCGTCCGCGAGAAATCAAAGAGCTTGGAAGTCATCACCAATTCTGTCGAAGGCCACTCCAACCGTTTCAGCTGGCTGGAATGGGACGGCGAGAAGATGTGCGGTAAGTTCATGAACTACCCCGTCCGCGAAGATATTCCTGAGAATATCAACGAACAGCTCATCGTCGAATTGTATTCTAAGTAATTGTTGATTGTTAACCTGGTAAAACAAATAAATATAACACTAGACCAACTATGTCAATATTAGCGTTTCAAAAACCTGAAGAGGTGGTGATGGTCGAATCAACCGACACCAAAGGCGTGTTCGAGTTTCGTCCTCTTGAACCAGGTTTCGGTACTACCATCGGCAATGCGTTGAGAAGGATCCTTCTTTCCTCTTTGGAAGGCTTTGCGATCACTTCGATCCGCATCGACGGTGTCAGTCATGAGTTCGCCTCCATCGAAGGTGTCATCGAGGATGTCGCCGACATGGTGCTGAATTTCAAACAGGTTCGTTTCAAACAACAAGTTGTTGAAGAGACCCATGAGAAAGTGAACGTGGTGATCAGCGGCCAGGAAGAGTTCAAGGCTGGCGACATCAACAAGTTCCTCACCGTGTTCCAGGTGTTGAACCCCGAACTGGTGATCTGCCACATGGATCCCTCCGTCAAACTGAACATCGAACTTACCATTGGTAAGGGTAGAGGCTATGTGCCTGCCGACGAGAACAAAGTTGTTGGCGCACCTGTCGATACCATCGCTATCGATTCAATCTATACGCCTATCCGTAACGTGAGCTTCAAGGTTGAGAACTACCGTGTGGAACAGAAGACCGACTACGAGAAACTCGTCATCGAGATCCTGACCGACGGTTCCATCAACCCGAAGGATGCCTTGAAAGAGGCCGCCAAGATCCTCATCTACCACTTCATGCTCTTCTCCGACGAGAAGATCACTCCCGTGTTGGATGAGAAGACGGTCACCGAGGAATTCGACGAGAGTTCACTGCATATCCGTCAGCTGCTCAAGACCAAGCTCGTTGACCTGGATCTTTCCGTCCGTGCGCTCAACTGCTTGAAAGCCGCTGAAGTTGAAACGCTTGGTGAACTCGTCGCCTTCAACAAGCAAGACCTGCTCAAGTTCCGCAACTTCGGAAAGAAGTCGCTCACTGAACTGGACGAGCTGGTCCGCAGCAGAGGCCTTGAGTTCGGTATGAATGTCAGCAAGTATAAATTAGATAAGGAATAAGAAAGATGAGACACAATAAGAAATTCAATCACTTGGGAAGAAAAAGCGCTCACCGCAAGGCTATGCTCTCCAACATGGCTTCTTCGCTGATTCTTAACAAACGCATCATAACCACCGTTGCCAAGGCCAAGGCCTTGAGAGTTTATGTCGAACCGTTGATCACCCGCTCCAAGGAAGACAACACCTCGAACCGTCGTCTTGTGTTCAGCTATCTGCAGAACAAGTACGCTGTCACCGAGCTCTTCCGTGAGATCAGCACCAAGGTCGCTGACCGTCCGGGTGGTTATACCCGCATCATCCGTATGCCCAACATGCGTGCTGGCGACGCTGCCGACATGTGCATGATGGAAATGGTCGATTACAACGATGTTTACGTGAACGAAGGCAAGAAGGCTCCTAAGGCCAAGGCTACTCGTCGTTCCAAGAAGTCGGCTCCTAAGGCTGAAGCCGCTGTCGAAGTTCCTGCAGAGACTGTCGCTCCTGTCGAGGCTGCCGAACCTACCGAAGAGACTCAGGCATAAAGAGACTTCAAATTGCAAAAAAACCTTAGAGACGCCGCGAAGCGGCGTCTCTTTTTTGTTTGTGTGTTTTTTAGGTATCGTATTTATTTTTATCTTTGCCCAACACAAATCTAATCTACTATGAAAAAAACGATACTTATTCTTTTCTTGGCGCTTTTTGCGTTTGCAAAGACATCCATTGGGCAATACGGCAGCTCTTCCGATGTTTCTATTACCTTCTTGGATTTCAGATACGAATACCATCCCACTATTTTTGACATAGAACAAAGGGATTTCAGCTTCCAAAACGTCCATGCTTTCAAAATTGGAGCGGTTAACTGGTGCTTTTTTGTGGGTAAATATAATGACATGAGTTTGGAATGGAGGATGGTCAATGTCATGGCTTCAACTTCAATACTGGAGCCTTGGGGCGTTTGTTTTACCTCTTTTTCATTAAGGAAGGATTTGGGGCGCTTTAACCCTAGTGTTAGTCTGGATTTTGCTGAATTTACGCACAACGTTTTTCTTAATACAACCGTGTTTCATCACAGTATTTCCGGTGGGTTTGAGTTTTATTTTACAAACAGAAGCATTCTCACTTGTAATATCGGACTTAGGTATGAGATGCCTTGGGGAGACTATGGTTCGGGACGCCTTTCCCCTTTTGTGGGAGTGGGATACAAATATGACGCTCTAATTAATCATTGATAGTGACATGAAAAAAGTATTTACAACCCTTCTCGTCGTGCTGGTGTGCGCGATTTTCCCGATTTCTGCCTGGTGCCAAAAACAATCCACTTCACAAGCAGTTGAGAACGCTTTAAAAAATGGTGGATATAAAATCTATATTGTTCGCGACTCATATAGGTATGCCGATTATTTCAATCCGTATCAGGAATGTTGGTTGGAAGTGCCGTCCTGTGATATCGATAAAGATGATTTCGACAACTATTTTCGGCGAAATCCTCAATTTCAGGCAGATAGAGTCAGAACAAGAAGTGAATTGAAATTCAGAAAGAATCATACTTATGTCACAAGCTTCAGCTTTCACAACAACCACAAGGTGTTATCGACATTGGAGTTTGCCATCCGTTTGGAGAACAGGAACCAGAATCTCAGATTACCCTCCTTTCAGGATCTCAATGAGGCCAATACCTTTTATCAACAATATGTCAAGAGGTTTTCTAAAATAGCGGGAGACTATAAAGAGGAATTTAAAAGCAGTTTTAGCCAAACCCTTAGCGATAACCCAGAGGCTCTGAAAAGATTCTGTGATGGGTCTCCCTACCTGAACAACGAACTTGTGAAAGAGTTGGATGTTTGGCAATTATTGGCTAGAGCGGAGAAGAAATACAATTTCGTGTATTACTCGACCGCAAACAACGGTTATTATTTCGATATGGCCAATAAACTCAGTTACAATGGAGAACTGAGGAACGGGAAGCCCAATGGGAAAGGCAATAGTAGAGGATGGGAAGGCACTTTCGTGGATGGAATAAAGAAAGGATCGTTCATTTACACATTGACGCAGGACCGATATGAAGGTGTTAGGCGTGCTTCTGAATCTGACGATAGCGGTCGTTATGATTATTGGGATAAGTTTACATTCAAACGTACGGGTAATTGTGTGGATGATCAGTGGGACGGTGAAGTCAGATTGGAAATCACCTGCGCAAAATGCCCTGGGAGTGATGTTTATAAAGAGACCTACTCAAAGGGACAATTGATCAAAAAAGATCTTGTTTCGGATAATTTGACCAATAACCTCAACGAACAACGTATAAGAGAGAATGCTCGACTGCAAGCCAATAGGGAACAAGCCAGAAGGTTGGCAGAAGAAAGGAGGCTGCAAGAAGCTTCGGTTAACGTCAATACGGTGCGGAGTTTTGTGAAGTCGATCACTGAATATAAGGATAGTGGCAATTGGGTGGAGTTTGAAGTGAATTTTACAGATGGTCGAATGGGTTGGATTGAATATAATAAGAGTAAAGGAGAATGGGCAGGTCAGGATGGTTGGTTTTTTGGAGATGCGAAATACTATTATCCCACCCCCAATTCACAGGATGCTGCATTGTTAGTGCTATATAAATTCCTTCATTGATAATTGTTCATCCTTTTCCGTATAGATGAAGGGCTGGTTGTTTCAATCAGCCTTTTTCTTTGTATATAAAACACTGGTTTTCAGATAATAGAAAAATTTTTTAAAAAAAGATCCCAAAAGTGTTGCGCATATCGGAAAAAGCTGTACTTTTGCACCCGTTTTCGGCCTTGAAAAAGAGGACAAGGAAGAGGGGGTTGTGCCGGAAGCGGAGTTCTTTGAAAGCTTGATGCCAGCATAAGAAGCGAGGGTCCTGCGCGCCGCCTTGAGGCGCCGCGCCGGGCCGAGGGAAAAAGGAATCATAGCGGAGCCCTGTAAACAGGAAAAAGAAAAAGTACAGAAATACTACAATGAAGAGTTTGATCCTGGCTCAGGATGAACG
>JAFYJV010000035.1 GCA_017537965.1 Bacteroidales bacterium
AAATTCATCCTCTTGAAGGCGGGGCGTTCGGCAGGCGGCAGCGAGCGCAGGCGAGCTGTGGCCTGTGCCGAAATGCCGCTCTTGATGTAGTTGTAGGCATCGGCCAGGGAGAACTCCATTGTCGGCTGCAGGCGGCTTATGGGCTTGGCAAAGTAGGAGAAACGCGCAAGCGAGGCGACGGAGGCGCAAGCGAAGGGCGACGGGATGAAGGGCTGGGGACTAACGAGGGTTTCCATGGCGTTGTGTGATTTTATGGTTCTCGATGAATGCCTGGACTTCGTCCAGCTTGTAGAGGCAGTAATGGGTGTGCACCTTATAATAAGGCATGCCTTTGGTGCGGAGCTTGTCCAAGGTGCGACGGGAGCAATGGAGCAAGCGCATGACATCGCCGGAGTCGAGCCAGAGCTTGGAGAGGTCGGGATGGGTCAGGGTGACCTCCTCTTTGTTGACATAGCCTTGTGGATGGGTCATCTGCGGCCTCCTTTCTTGGGTGTGATGGGGCGAGCCTTGACAGGAAGGCGGACAACGTCTTCGTCGTCATCGACGGAGAAGGTCTCGCCCAGGATCCAAGCGTCAATCTCGGACCTGAGGAACTGGAGCTTGGCTCCAGCCTTGTGATAAGGGATGGCTTTTTTCCAGACCCATGAATAGATGGTCTGTCGGGCTGGCTTGCCGGGGAGGTAGATGATGAGGTCGTCGACGCTCATCCATTTCTTTTCGGGCTGGCCTTCGCGGTTGGCGATGGTCTGCAGCATGGTCTTCATTTCGCCCACCTCTTCAATCAGCTGTGAGACTGCATTGGGGAGGTTGTCGAAAGAGAGGGGTTCGTTGTGTTGATACATGACGTGAAGTTTTAGTGGTTGTTTCGGCGGCGAAGTAACGGCCAAAAAATCACGTGAATGCAGGAATCATGCAGGACTCCCGTATGATTTTTTCCCAACTGACTTGTTTAGAGAGGCTTGTTTCATAACATCAAAGATGGCGGTCTGGGTTTCTTCCCTACAGCCTGAACCGACCGAGTTGCTCTTTGACTTGGAGGCTTTGGAGAGGTCGACATCGAACACCTTTCCCATGGTGTCGAAGAACTCTTTTTGGGTGAGTTCCTTGCCGACACGAGGGCCAACCATGCCGGAGTTGTAAAAGCCATAGCAGACACGGACAAGGTCGAGGATCGTGAAGTCGTCAAGGTTGAAGGCCAGGTTGGAGGTGAATTTTGAGGCGACCATCCTATCAAAAGTTTTCTTTTTGATTTTGACAAGCTCCTGAACGTCGCCTTTCGCGTTGGCGAAATAGTATTCCATCACCTCAAAAACGTCGTTCGTGTTGGCTTCGATGGCGGCATCAAGCAGGTCTTTGACTTGGACGAGGCCATTGGAAGCGGTTTCTTCGGGGGTGGGCTTGTCAAAGAACGAAAGGAGATACTCGTTGTTTTTGTCGGCGACAGGCGGAGCATCGACGAGGGATTGATAGAGGGACGACAGCGCAGTGTATTGCTCCTGAAGGGCGAGATACTTCGCCTGCCAGTCCACGCCTGGCTTATTGGCAGATATGCCATCTACAGCACGCTCTACGGCTGAGGCGAGCCTCTCCAGATAATCTTCCAGATCGGCATGAATCTTTGATGTTTTAGCTGACATGGCTTTGATATTTAGAGATTGTGCCGAGGTAAGAAAAAAGCCCAGCGGAGCGCCGGGCTTTCGTGTCATTCGTCGTCGTCCTCAACCTCAGGATCGACGAAGAGGAGGTTGTTGACCTTCAGCCTCTTTTTCGGACTGATGGTGCCTTGGTAACCGCGCAGGACATTCTTTGAATCGACATGGCCGACCATCGAGTCGATGAAGGCATCTTGGATGCCGTGCCAGGTGAGCGTGGTAATATAGGAATTGCGCGCGGTGGAAGCGGTGACGGGACGGATGCCAAGCTTCGCGCAAACGCCCTGCATACCCTTGCGGATTTGGCGGTTGAAGTCGTGGGTGCGGCTCTCCATGTCGGCCTCAGTGGTGGCATTGAGGAGAATCTGAGGAAAGACGCGCTTGCCTTTCTCAGGCTCACAAGCGTACTTCATCAGCAGCTTCATCAGCGGCTCGGTAACGGGGATGTGGACGGTGACTTTCACCTTGTCGGCTATCTTGCCACGGACATAGGACAACTCCTTGTTATAGAAGTAATCATCGCCCCATTCAAGGGTGGCCAGGTCCTTCAGGTTGCTACCGTTGCAGAGATAGAGGATGAGCCACCAGTCGGCGGCTTTTCTTCCCGGGCCTTCATAGTCGCGAATCTTCACGATGTCGGACACGGGGATAAAGTCCTCCTTGCGGCGGGAACCTTGCTTGATGGTGAACTTGGGCGTTTCAGCGATGAGCTTCTTCTGGCCGAGGCTGTACATGACAGCACGAAGGGCACGGAGATAGATGCTCTTGGTGGAATCGGAAAGGCCTGCCTTATCCATCGAGGCCTCCCATTGGCCGATAAGGGCTTCATCGACAAAGGATGGGCTGATCTTCGATTTCTTGCCCTTGACGACGAGCGTCTTCTGCTTGGGGTTGGACGGGTCAGCAACGCTCTCAACGGTGCAGTCGAGGAAGCGATAGAAGTTCTTCATGGCGGTGCTGTACTGCAGGCGGGTCTTCTCGGTGTTCTTGCTCTCGCCGAACTCTTTCCAGTATTCGAGGAGTGTCGTGACCTTCTTGGCTTGGGCTTTCTCCGGATTGGTGACGGCCTTTTTGAGGCTTTCGAAGGAGAAGCGTTTCTGCTCATTGAGAGCGACGACGGCATCGTTGATTTTGTTGAAGGCCTTGGTGACCTGGCTCTTGGCCTTGTTGATGGGTGAAGATCCGTTCTTGACCACGAGGGCCTTGGCATAGTCGTCGTCTGTCATGCAGACGCCAGTGGCGTAGAGCCACTTTTCGCCTTGGTAGGTCACGCGGATGTAGATGGGGAAAGTGCCGTCCTTTTTTTGACGCCTGATGTCAAGGAAAGCGCGGACGAAAACCTGTTCTGATGCATTTTTGAGCATCGGCTCATAGGCAGAGGGGTTGATTTCCATTTTTCTAACATTTTGGTTTACTAATTATTGCAGTGTTTTATTTGCCCATGGGATGGTCAAAAATTTGCCCATGATTTGCCCATAGGATTTTAAAAACATGCAAAGATACACATAATTATCGAAACACGCAAATGTTTGAAAAAGAAATATTTAATAAAAAATGTAAGTGGTTGATAGTGTGGAAAAAGTGGTCTTTTATGCTTTGGGAGCAGGGGGTCGAAGGTTCGAATCCTTTTGCCCCGACGGTTGAAAATCAAGGAGTTACAAGAATTTGTGACTCCTATTTTTTTTGCTAGGTTCAAGAAAAGTATTGCTTGCAAACCGGAGCTAATGGACTATTGAATAACAACCTTCCGCAAATCCAGCAAATTCGTTGGATTGGTTCCCAGCCCCTCCACTCGTTTGTTGACGAAACGCAACACCTCATCATAAAACAGCACCACCACAGGAGCGTCAACCATCATCAAACTGTCCATCCGCCCATAATAATCCACTCGCAAGTCATCATCGGAACAAGCCATGGCCTTTTGATAATAACGGTCATAGGCACTATTGGAATAATGCGAGTAGTTGGGACCCGCCGGAGCGAAATTCCGAGTCGTGAAAAGTGACAGATAGTTCTCTGCATCAGGGTAGTCGGCCACCCAGGACGATCTGAAGAAAGAAAGACTGCCGTTCGATCTCATGCTTCGCATGGTGGCCGGAGGCATCACCTCCATCGTGCATTGAAGCCCGATCTGCTCAGCCTGTGACTGGACGAACTTCCCAATATCCGCATATTCAGCCGTTGTCGAGAGTTGCAGCGGATAGCCTTCCAGATGATGGTCCTTCACCAGTTGTTGGGCACGCTTGAAGTCGTAGTCATAGCCGATGTCGTCACGGTGTCCCGGAAGCCCTGTGGGGATCATGCCGCCTGTACCAGGAAAACCGATGCCATTGCGAAGGTAACGCAACATCTTATCTCTGTCGATGCAGCAATTCACAGCTTGACGCAATGCCCGGGCGCGGTCCACTCCCAAAGTGTCGTTGGGATCGATATAAAACGTGATGTATTCGGTATTCAAGAAAGGACCCGTGATCAGTTCAATGCGATCCTCGTACTTTTTTCGCAGACGGCCGTCATAGGTCAACAACTCGTCCTTGTAACGGGCGTCGATACCTGACATGAAATCGAACTTCCCCTTGATGAATTCAAGGAAAGCCACCTGTTTGTCAATCAAAAAGCTAATGGACACTGCATCGAGATAGGGCAAGCGCTCCCCCGCCCCGTCAGTTTCGAAATAGTCGGGATTTCTCCTAAGGACCAGCTTCACGTTTTCCTTCCAATACTGGAATCGGAACGGACCGGTGCCAACAGGATGACGTCTGAAATCGTCGCCGTAGTACTCCACTGCCTCACGCGGCACAACTGAGGCATAAGTCATCGAAAGGATGCCAAGAAAAGGCGGAAAAGGTTGGCTCAACTTGACCTGGAAAACAGTATCGTTCAAGGCGTGAAAGGCGTATTGCTCGTCTTGGTGGGCAACTTGGGCAAAGATCCATGAGCCCGGCGAGTTCAATCGCTTGTCAACAATTCTATTGAATGAATAACATACATCCTCGGCTGTCACCGCGCGGCGTTCAGGCAAAGACGGATCGTCATGGAAATAGACGTCGTTCCTCAGATAAAAGGTATAGGTCTTGCCATCTTCGCTGATCTCCCATGACCGAGCTATTCTAGGAACAACGTCCATGTCCTCATCCAAGGCCACCAGACCGCTATACAACTGGTTGCAGACCCATATATGTGGTAGGTCCTTGGCGTAGATCGGATCAAGACTCAACAGCCCAGCCGCCTCGTTGTATTTGAAGATGGACAAGCCACTGTTGGGATCTTCTCGTTTCCCACAAGCCGCCAGTATCAACAGGCACATCACCAGCCACCAACCCTTCTTCATCTTCACGACTTCTTACTACTTACTTCTGTCTTACGTATTCTTAAACCCGATCACTTCAGTTCTCAAATTCATGAGGTACTTGTTATAATCGAGATCATTCTTATCCTGTTCCTTCTCCAGAGCAAGCTCAATGACCTCCATCATGCTATTGACATAGTGGAAGTTGAGTCCAGTGACATAATCTTCCTTAATGTCTTTGATGTCGCGTTCGTTGTCCACGGAGAGGATGATGTCGGTGACGCCATTGCGTTTGGCAGCGAGTATCTTCTCCTGGATGCCGCCCACGGGAAGCACCTTGCCACGGAGGGTGATCTCGCCCGTCATGGCTAGTTGGCTCTTCACTTTACGTTGGGTAAACGCAGAGGTCAGGGCGGCGAGCATCGTGATGCCCGCCGAAGGACCATCCTTCGGAGTAGCACCTTCGGGAATGTGAACATGGACGTTCCATGTGTCGAACACATCCGAATTGATCTCCAACAAGGTGGCGTGTGCCTTAATAAATTCGAATGCGATGGTGGCCGACTCTTTCATCACCTCGCCGAGGTTGCCAGTGAGAGATAGGTGCCCTCCACCATGGCTTAGGCTCACCTCGATACTGAGGATCTCCCCTCCCACCGAAGTCCAAGCGAGGCCAGTGGCAACGCCAGGAACCGAGTGCCTGACTTCTTCCTCGTCATGGTGCATGGGGACACCCAACACCTTACGGATTTCCGCCAAGGTCACCTTTTTCTCAACAGTCTGGTTGGTCACCACCTCTTTGGCACGAGCACGCATCACATCGGCAATCTTACGCTCCAGGTTACGGACACCTGCCTCGCGCGTATAATCATCGATAAGATTCATCACGATATCTTTCGGGAAACTGATTTGTTGGGCGGTCATACCGTGTTCCTTGAGCTGTTTGGGAATTAGATGCCGCTTGGCAATCTCGTATTTCTCCTCACGAAGATATCCCGAAAGGTCGATGATCTCCATACGGTCGCGCAAAGCAGGATGGATGGTGGCCAAGGTGTTGGCTGTTGCAATGAAGAGGATCTTCGACAAGTCGTAGTCCAATTCAAGGAAATTGTCATAGAAGGTGGAATTCTGTTCTGGGTCAAGAATCTCTAGCAAAGCAGCTTGAGGGTCGCCATTGATGTTGTTCCCGCTCACTTTGTCGATCTCGTCAAGGACGAACACAGGATTGCCCGACTTCACCTTCCTCAAGTTCTGGATGATGCGGCCCGGCATGGCACCGATATAAGTCTTACGGTGTCCACGAAGCTCCGATTCATCACGCAGTCCGCCAAGTGACATTCTGACATATTTACGGTTCAAGGCACGTGCGATGGACTTGCCCAAAGAGGTCTTGCCAACGCCGGGAGGCCCCACCAGGCAAAGGATAGGCGACTTCATGTCGTTTTTCAGTTTCAGGACTGCAAGATGTTCCAAGATTCGTTCCTTTACCTTGTCGAGTCCGAAATGGTCCGCGTCAAGAACCCTTTTGGCACGGTTGAGGTCAAAGTTGTCCTTGGTGAAATCCATCCATGGCAGATCCACCAGGTATTGCAGGTAGTTCAGCTGGATACCATATTCTGCAGCTTGGGGGTTGGTGCGTTCCAACTTTCGAAGTTCACGAACAAAGACCTCTTCCACCTCTTTCGACCACTTCTTCTTGCTCGCTTTCTCTTTCAATTCGTTGATGTCCTGCTCATTGGGAGTGCCCCCCAGTTCCTCTTGGATGGTACGCAACTGTTGGTTAAGAAGAAACTCACGCTGTTGCTTGTCGAGGTCGATTCTTACCTTGCTTTGAATCTGCTGTTTCAACTCAATCATCTGTTGTTCCTTGGTCAGGATACCCAGCAGTTGGTTGGCCATTTCTGGGATCTCGGTGCATTCGAGCAAAAGTTGCTTGGTCGGCAAATCAACATCCAAGTTACTCGCCACGAAGTTCAACAGGAAATGCGGATTGTCGATGTTTTTGATGGCAAGGTCCGCTTCCTCAGGCAGACGTTGGTTCCGGGAAATGACTTGGACGGCCAGTTCTCTAACTGACTGGATCAACGCCTTGAAGTTACGGTCACGCGGAATCTCCGCTACAATCTCGAATGGGCGCACCTTGGCCAGGTTATAGGGTTCCACTTGTGTGATCTCCTCCAAATGGAAACGTTGTTTACCTTGGATGATGACCGTCACATTGCCGTCGGGCATCTGGAAGATCTTGAGGATCTGTGCCACAGTACCCACTTTGTACAAGTCATCAGCCCCCGGTTCTTCCACCGACGAGTCCTTTTGCGCAACCACGCCGATGGATTTCTTTCTCTTGTAGTATTCCTTGACTAGCTTGATGGACTTGCCACGACCCACCGTGATGGGGATCACGATGTCGGGGAACAGGACGGAGTTGCGAAGCGGAAGGATGGGAAGCTCTTCCGGCAATTCCTCGTCGTGGGCCAACCTAATATCTTCAATTGTGAGGACAGGGATGAACTCCGGGTTGTTGGAATCCACCACGTCTGTCATCAACAAATCCTTGTCTTTGTAATTCATAATAATTGTTTATTCAATGACATCTTGTCAGCACGGGACAAATTTTGCCCAATTAGTTGCTTTTGGTCAAGAATGGTGCCACAATATGGCGATGGGGTGCCAAGGACAAAAAAAGCCCTCGGGGAATATCTCCGAGAGCTTCTTTTGATGGTACACCTTTTATTATTACTTCGTTTCTTTCTTTTCGAAGAACTTCTTGTACTTGTTGTTGAACTTATCAACGCGACCGGCGCTATCAACAAGCTTCATCTTACCAGTATAGAAGGGGTGTGAAGTGCTGGAGATTTCAAGCTTCACCAGAGGATATTCCTTGCCGTCTTCCCAGACGATGGTATCCTTGGTGTTGATTGTGGAACGTGACAGGAAGGTCTGTTCGTTGGACATATCTTTGAAAACAACCAGGCGGTAATTCTTGGGGTGAATGTCTTTTTTCATCGCTTTCTTTCCTTTAAATTTTGAGTGTGCAAAAGTACAACTATTTTTTGATATGGCAACATTTTCTGAAACTTTTTTTATTTAGGGTATTTTATTTTAAAATAAGGTTGGTAAACCGAATATTAAGTTGTACCTTTGCACCACTTTTAGAACAATAATCAACTTTAATAAAAATAAACACAATGAAACAGGCTTTTAATTTCAACGCAGGCCCCTGCGTCCTGCCCAAACAAGCTATCGAAAGCACCGTCAAGGCGCTCTACGATTTTGACAACACTGGTATTGGCATCGCCGAGATTTCCCACCGCACTCCGGGTTGGGAGCGTATCATGGCTGAAACCCGTCAACTGTGGCGCGACCTCCTCAACATCCCTGAGGAGTATGAAGTACTCTTCCTCGGTGGTGGCGCCAGCACCCAGTTCTTCACCGTACCCGCCAACCTGATGAAGACCAAGGCCGCCTACCTCCAGACCGGCGTCTGGGCCAAGAAGGCCGCCAAGGAAGCCAAACTGTTTGGCAAGGTTGACATCGTTGCCAGCAGCGAAGAGAAGACCTATACCTATATCCCGAAGGGCTACACCATTCCGCTGGATGCCGACTACTTCCACATCACGACCAACAACACCATCTACGGTACTGAGATCAAGTACGACATGGACTGCCCCATCATGCTTGTCGCCGACATGAGCTCCGACATCATGAGCCGTCCTGTTGACGTGAAGAAATACGGCCTCATCTACGGTGGCGCCCAGAAGAACGTCGGCCCCGCTGGCGTGACCTTCGTCATCGTCAAGAAGAGCATCCTCGGCAACATCGGCGACCGCGCCTA
>JAFYJV010000036.1 GCA_017537965.1 Bacteroidales bacterium
CAACGCCTATTCTGAGATGGGCGTCGAAACTACAGACGACTACAAGTATTTCCAGGTGAAGGATTACACCAAAACCACCATTGAGGCGTGCACCAAAGACTATCCCGCAGAGAATCGCCTTGAAGACATCGTCACTGGCGAAAACACCTGGACCGTCTATTCCAATGCCGGCAAATACAAGTTGGCTTGCTACACCTATGATCCCAGCCGTGAGATGGTACTTCGCGTCGCTACCAAAGACATCGACGATCCCAAAGACTCCCGACTGATGACGATCCTGGAAGGCTTCAACTTCAAGCACTTCGATTAAAGATGATCTATCCGGAACGCTTCGAGCAGAAAATCGGTTTCACCCACATCAGGGAAGCCGTCAAAGGGCACTGCATCAGCGCCATGGGACTGGAACGCGCCGAAACGATGGACTTCAGCAACGACCGCAAGGCCATCGAACGAAGCCTCGACCAGACCATGGAGTTCGTGCAGCTGCTGCAAAAAGGCGTGCCTTTCCCAGTGAGGGATTACCACGACCTGCGCGAAGCGTTCCAACATATCAAGATCCCGGGAACGAGCATCAGCCTGGAAGACCTGTTCGCCCTTAAGCCTTCGCTCAACGCCCTTAGCTTCATCTTGAAGTTCGGGCAATCGGATGCGAGGGCGGACTACCCCGAGCTCTGCGCCTTGACCGACGGCATCGCCATCGACGCCATCGTGTTCACCGAAGCCAACCGCCTCGTTGACGACAAGGGCGAGATGCCCGACGACGCCTCACCAGAACTGGCGGAGATCCGACGTGACATCCACCGAAAGTCGGGCGGCATAGAGCGACGCATCCGACAGATCATGAGCGACGCCAAAGCCTCGGGATGGGTCGATCAAAAAGCGGAGATCACCATCCGCGACGGACGCATGGTGATCCCCGTCCACGCAGGCGACAAACGCGCCCTCAAAGGCTTCATCCACGACGAGTCGGCCACAGGACAAACAGTCTATATCGAGCCCTCCGAGATCGTGGAGACCTCCAACGAGATCAAGGAGTTGGAGTATGCCGAACGCCGTGAGGTGAACCGCATCCTGATGCAGTATACCGACCGTATCCGTCCTTCGTTGCCTGAGCTGCTGAAAGCATGGGAGCTGCTCGGCACCCTCGACTTCATTCGTGCCAAGGCGCTGCTCAGCCAAAGCATCGGCGGCGTCAAGCCCATCCTGCACGAGAAGCCCTGTTTCCACTGGATCCAGGCTAGACATCCCGTGCTAGAGAAGAAGCTGAGATCGGAAGGCAAGACCATCGTTCCCCTTGACCTCAAGCTGGACGGCACCGACCGCATCCTGGTCATCTCGGGACCCAACGCCGGCGGCAAATCCGTCTGCCTCAAGACCACGGGACTTATCCAATACATGCTGCAATGCGGACTCTGCGTGCCCATGCACCTCGACTCGGAATGCGGTCTGTTCGAGAGCCTGTTCATCGACATCGGCGACGAGCAAAGCATCCTCGACGACCTCTCCACCTACAGCTCCCACCTGCGCAACATGAAGGTGCTGCTGGAACATGCCGACGAGCGTTCGCTCTTCCTCATCGATGAATTCGGGACGGGCACTGAACCCCAGCTGGGTGGCGCCATTGCCGAAGCCATCCTCCTGGAACTCAACAAGAAAAACGTGTTCGGCATCGTCACGACCCACTATGCCAACCTGAAACTCCTCGCCGACAGCCATCCCGGCATCGTCAATGGCGCCATGCTCTTCGACACCAAGTTCATGCAACCCATGTACATCATGGTGACAGGCAAACCCGGCAGCTCCTTTGCCTTCGAGATCGCCCGCAAGACCGGCTTCCCGAAACGCATCCTCGACGACGCCGCCTACATCACCGGAGAGCAACATCTCAAGTTCGAACAGCAGCTGCAACAGCTGGAGGTGGACAAAAAAGCCATCAAGAAGAAAGAACGCGAGTTGCAGGTGGCCGACACCTTGCTCAGCGAAGTGGTAGCCAAATACAAGAACCTACTCAGCGAGCTGGAGAGCAAGAAGAAACAATACCTCCGTGATGCCGCCAACGAAGCACAGGAACTCATCAGCAAAGCCAACAGCCAGATCGAGCGCACCATCAAGGAGATCAAGGAAGCGCAGGCCGAGAAGGAACGCACCAAGGAGATCCGACAAAACCTGCAAAAGACCAAGGAGGAGATTGCCGAGACAGCCAAGATAGCTTCAGAACCGAAACAACCCAAACCCGAGACCGACAAGAGCATCAAGGTTGGCGACACCGTGTGCATCGACGAGATGGAGATCGTGGGCGAGGTGCTTTCGATCAGCGACACCGACGCCACCATCCTGTTCGACACCGTCAAGCTACGCACCAGCCCCGACAAGCTGCGCAAGGTCAGCCGCGCCGAAGGCCGAAAGGCCATCCGCAAATGGCAATCGGGACTTGCCGACGAACTCAGCGAGAAGGCGGAACACTTTGACCTGATTTTGGATGTAAGAGGGAAACGCGCCGAGGAAGCCTTGGATGCCGTGGCCAAATACCTCGACGAAGCCAAGTTGCTCAGCATCAAGGAGGTGAGCATCCTCCATGGCAAAGGGAACGGCATCCTCAGGAGACTCATCAGAGAATACCTCAGCCACGACCACGACGTGAGCCACTTTGCCGATGCCTCCATTGAAACTGGAGGCGCTGGAATTACCAGGATTGAATTAAAATAAAGAAGACAGAAGCTAGAAGTCAGGAGTCAGAATAATTCTGTCTTCTAACTTCTGACTTCTGTCTCCTATTAACTCATTTCTTTCTAAAGAGAGAAAGGATAAAGAGCAGCACCACGGAGCCGCAGGTGCCAACGAGAAGCTGGCCCCAGAACGTGGAGCTGGCGGACAATCCGAGGATGCTGAAGATCCAGCTGCCCAACACGCCGCCGACGAGGCCGACGAGAATGCATACGAGAAGGCTCATGCCTTTTTTCATGATCAGTCCGGCAAGCAGTCCGGCGAGTGCTCCGATGAGCAACGAAACGAGAATTCCTGTCATAGCTTTAAATTGTTTAGTTGATTAGTTGTTTAGTTATTGTAAACCATTGGTTTTTAGATAGTTTTCAAGTTCAAGATTCTGTTTCTCGATAAAGTCGAGTATCTCTTCCCTCCCCTGTTTGGTCTCCGAAGAGGTGACAAAAAGAGGCGGCAATTCCTCCCAGTCCTGAAGGAGCCGCTGCTTATAAGCTTCCACATTGCGATCCAGCTCCAGCTTGCTCAACTTGTCGGCCTTGGTAAAGACGATGCAGAAGGGTATCCTGTTCTCGCCCAGCCATTCCATGAAGCCGATGTCACTGTTCTGCGGCTCAATACGGGAGTCGATCAGCACAAAGGTGTAAATCAAGTTGCGCCGACGGGAGATGTAGTTGGCCAGCATGACGCGCCATTCCTCACGCGCCTTCTTGGAACGTTGCGCATAGCCATAGCCGGGAAGGTCCACCAGATACCATTGTCCGTTGACCACGAAGTGATTGATGGCGATGGTCTTGCCTGGAGTGGAAGAGGTCTTGGCCAAGCCCTTGCGCTGCACCAAGGCGTTGATCAGCGATGACTTCCCCACGTTGGAGCGTCCGATGAAGGCATACTCCGGCATGTTGTCCTTGGGCAGTCGGTCTATCTTGCTGTTACTAGAGATGAAGTGTGCGTCTTTGATGATCATGTCAGCTCAAATGAAGTGGTTTTTCATTAGGATCGTATGTGGCATGTCGCTCGAACTTGTCGGGGAAGATGTCCTTGATGGTGACGAGGATGCCCGTCTCCTCCACCGCCCCGAAAGGCGCATTGAGGGCAGTGCCGAATGAACGCATGGTTGACGAGAGGCTCATGTAGGCGTTGACCAGAGGTGGAACAGCAGCTCCACGTTCACGCACGTTCTTGACCAAGATGCGGTAGTTCTCTTGATAGGTTGATCCAGTGAAAATGGACTTCAGCTTGTCTTCATCCATCAGGATAGGCAGGTCAAGTTCAGGCAAGGGCCGCAACAGCGCATCGGGATCGGGGAAGCAGTGTCTCATGAAATAGAGGATCAAGTCGCGCGACTCACGCTCCAACTGCGGATACATCGTAACCTTCCCAAAATAGTAGCGCGCCTGGGGATACAGCTTGCAGAGATAGGCCAGTCCGTCCCAAAGGTTGTCAAGCGAGTAGATGCCTTTCGACATGCTCTTCGACGGTTGGTAGTCGGGTTGGACAAAAGAACGGCCCAGCTCGATGGTATAAGGCAGGTAGTCCTTGACGAACTTCTCGGAATACCTGAACAGCTCTGCGGTAGGCGTGTTGACCTGTCCGTCGGCATCAGGCTTCAGTCGGTCGCACATCAGGAAACGGTAGCCGCCCACGATGGCCTTGTCGTATGGATTCCAAACGATGAGTTGCTCGAAGGCGTTCTCAGGCTCCGTGTCAAACACGTCCAAATCGCAGTCAAGTCCCGTGCCGCCTCCTGAGTCGCGGAAGCTGATCTCGCGAAGACGACCGATCTCGCGCATCACCTGTGGAGCGTTGAAGGCGTTGAGGATATAGATCTCGTTCTTGCCATTGTTCGTTTTCCTCATGAAACGATCCATGGTCAGCTCCTCAAGGATTGCATCTATAGGAATGGGGTCGATGATCTTTTTCATGACAGCATGTACTTAGCAGGTTAAGGAATCAAGTAGTTTTGCTCCGGATCGAAGGCCTGATCGGGGTCTGCCGGAAGATTGTATGAGAAACAACGCAGCTTCTCTGCCCATTGGGCATCGGAGTGGCGGCTGTCGAAAGTCTGATAGGGAATCGGTTTCCCAAAGGTGATGGTCAAGGTCTTGTTACGTTGCTTGAAAAACTCGTCAACGAGGAAAGCCATCTCGATGTTAGCCTTAATTTTCAGTCTTTTGCGGAGGCGTGCCAGGTTATAGAAAAACTTGGTGTTGTGTCCGTCAATATGGGTAGGGATGATGTCGCGCTGGAACTCCTTCGACTTGCCCACGAAGGTCTTTTTCCAGTCGAGATCCATGATCTTGCCACCTTTGACTTTGCGTGAACAAAGGCCGAAGGGGAAATAGCAGATGGCATGGTCACCCGCAAAGGTCTCGTTGAAGAGGCGCAGGTTCTCCTCCCTGTTGGCGACGCCTTTCCCTGCCTTGTTGACAGGGATGAAGATGGGTTGGAGGTTCTTGATGAACATCAGGAAGTCGTTGACCGGAGTCACAGGATCGGGGCAATAGCTTCCCACTGTGCCGATGAGGGCGATGCCGTCGAGGCCGCCCAGCGGATGGTTGGAGGCCACCAAGATGCGATCGGAGGCCGTCAGATGCTCCGCGCCGTGCACCACGATGTTCAGGTTGAAGTCCTTGATTACTGCCTGGACAAACTCGATGCCTTGAAGATGACCGTATTTGCTCAATATCGTGTTGATGTCCTCTTCATGCAAGAGCCGTTGGATGCGACGGAACAGCCAATTTGGCATCTTTTTCATCAACTTGGGGGCTTTGGCCTCAAAGATCTTCCTGAAATCGATCAAGTTACCGTACTTGTCCTCCATAGTAATACTATTGCTTTGAAAGAGCAAAGGTAAGAACTAATTCCGAAAAAACCTTCTCTTTATGTCATTTTTCTACCAAAATGCCAAAAGTTGTTTATAAAACAAGGTCTAAAAAACGACCTAATTATCTGAAAATCATCTATGTTAACAACCGCCAACAAACCTGTTGATAACTATGTTGATAAATAATCCGTGAAAAAACGCCAAAAAAGTGGGAGAAAGTGGGTAAGAATGGGGAAAAATGCAGTAATTTTGTCACGAAAAAAGAAAAAAGACATGAGTAACCCCACTGGAACATTCACTTGCAAGCTCGACGCGAAAGGCCGACTGATGCTGCCAGCGGACTTCAGGGAGCAGCTGGGCAACCAGGCCGAGGAAGATTTCATCCTGCGGCCGGGCCTCCACGGCACTTATCTGGAGCTGTACACCATCAGCGACTGGAGCCGTCGCAGGGAGATCCTGATGCAGGTGAACACGTTCGACCGGAAGAAACTGGACATCATGCGTAAGTACCTTGACGGCGTCAAGCGCGTCAAGTTGGATGCCAGCGGCAGGCTCCAGATCCCCAAGGACCTGCTCGAAAGAAGCGGACTGGAGAAGGACGTGGTCATCGACTCCATGTTCACCAACATGGAAATCTGGGACAAGACCAAGTACGAGGAGCGTGTCAACGAGATCGACTCCGAGGCTTTGGCCCATGGTGTCGAAGAACTCTTTTCCAACCTAAACTTCTAACTTCTAACTTCTAACTTCTGACTCCTAAATATGTATCATATCCCGGTCATGTTAAACGAATGTATGGAAGGTCTCAATATCCTTCCTGAAGGCACCTACGCCGATGTCACCTTCGGCGGTGGCGGACATTCGCGAGCCATCATGGAAAGGCTCAAGACCGGACATCTATATGCTTTCGACCAAGACGAGGACGCTGCCGGCAATATCATCGACGACGAGCGTTTCACCTTCATCCCGCAGAACTTCAGCTATTTCAAGAACTTCATCCAGCTGTATCATCACGACAAAATCGACGGGATCCTCGCCGACCTCGGCGTCTCGTCGCATCAGTTCGACACCCCCGAGAAAGGGTTCTCAACCCGTTTCGACGGGAGACTCGACATGCGCATGAGCCAAAGCAATCCCATCGATGCCGCCAACATCGTCAACAGCTACGACCATGCGGAACTGACCCGTATCTTGAGCCTGTATGGCGAGGTGCAAAACGCCCACCTGTACGCATCCGACATCCTCATGGCGAGGGATCTGGAGCCCATCGAGACCACTATACAGCTCAAGGAAGCGGTCAGCTCTCGGCTGCCGCGAGGAAAGGAGAACAAGGTGCTCGCCCAGATCTTCCAAGCCCTCCGCATCGAGGTGAACCACGAGATGGACGCCCTCACCAGCTTCCTCGCACAATGTGCCGACATGTTACGCCCTGGCGGGCGCCTCGTGGTACTCTCGTACCACTCGCTCGAGGACCGACTCGTGAAAAACTTCATGAAGACCGGCAACGCCGAAGGAAAGGAAGAGAAGGACTTCTTCGGCAACCTCCTCACACCTTATAAAATAATAAACAGGAAGCCTCTCGTGCCCTCCGAGGAAGAGATCGCCCGCAACAGCCGCGCCCGCAGCGCCAAGCTGAGAATCGCAGAAAGGAAATGACCATGAAGACGGAGAGCAGGAAAAACAAACCCAAAGGCAGCCGCACCATCATGCAGATCCTCGGCGGAAGCTTCCTCACCAGGGAAGACTTCTCCAAGATGTTCCCTTTCCTCGTCTATCTCACCATCCTGCTGATGCTCATCATCACCAACGCCTACATCGCCGAGAGCACCAGCCGCGCCATCAAGAAAAACAGCAACACCCTTCGCGACCTCCGCGTCGAATACATATACGTGAAATCAGCCTTCACGAAAGAATCCACCCAGACCGTCATGATCGACAAGATGGCTGGGAAAGGACTCAAGGAGTCGCTTGAGACAAGGTTGGTCAAGAAGACAGAAGAAAACAGTCAGAAGTAAGAAGTCATGAAACGAGATCCTAGAACAAGCAGCCTGCTGAGGACCTTCCTGGTTTACTTCGCCGTTCTGGTGGTCGGCGCCGTCATCATCACCAAGGCGGTGCTGGTGCAGACAAAGGAAGGCGACGAGCTGCGGCATCTGGCTGAACAAGTGGAGACTCGTTTCGACACCTTACAAGCATCGCGTGGCGACATCCTCGCCGAAAACGGCAGCCTGCTCGCCACCGACGTCCCGATCTTCGAGGTGGGCATCGACCCACAGGTCATCGACGACAGCCTGTTCGATGCCGATGTGGACGCCCTGAGCAAATACCTCGCGGCCATGTTCCCCAAAAAATCGGCGGAACGCTGGAAACGAGGCCTCATCGAAGCCAAGGCCAACCAAAAACGCTACTTCCTCGTCGATCTCAACGTCACCTTGGGACAATTCAACGAGATGAGGACCTTCCCCATTCTCAACCAGGGCAACCTCAAAGGCGGCCTCACCAAGTCGCAGCCCAAGTTCAAACGCATCCACCCCTACGGATCGCTGGCGGCACGCACCATCGGCTATGTCAACGACAGCCTCGTCGTAGGTCTTGAGAGCGCCTGCGACTCCATCCTGAAAGGCAAGGACGGACACCACAAGCAACGTCACCTGCACCACGGTGTCTGGATCCCTGTGGAAGACGACAACAACATCGAGGCCGTCAACGGCAACGACATCGTGGTAACGCTCGACATCGGCATCCAAGACATCGCCGAACGAGCCCTGCGCCACGCCCTCGTGGAGAACAAAGCGGAACAGGGATGCGCCATCGTGATGGAAGTGCCCACTGGCGAGGTGAAAGCCATCACCAACCTGCAACGCAACAAAGAGACAGACCGCTGCCAGGAACTTTACAACTTCGCCCTCGGCAACGGCATCGAGCCGGGATCGACCTTCAAGCTGGCCTCCATGCTCGTCCTCCTCGAGAACTTCCCCGACCTCAACATCAACTCGCATATCAACATCGGCAGCGGACCGCTCGTGTTCTCCAACAAGAAGATGTTCGACGACCACACCATCCATGCCGACGGAAGGGTCACCATCCGCGAGGTCTTCGAGCAGTCGTCCAACAAAGGCACGGCCAAACTCATCACCGACTATTTCGGCGCCCATCCCGAACGCTATGTCAACAGCCTCTACAACCTGGGACTGAACGTCCCGCTGGGCACCGGCATCGCAGGAGAGGCCCGTCCCTATATCAAACACCCCATCCTCGACAAGAACCATTGGTCGAAGACCTCGCTGCCTTGGATGTCGATAGGCTATGAGCTGAGGCTCCCACCGTTGCAGATCCTCACCTTATATAACGCTGTCGCCAACGGCGGCAAGATGATGAAGCCCCAGTTTGTCAAGGCCATTCGAAAGGAGGGAGTCACCATCAAGACCATCGAGCCCGTCGTGATCAAGGAACAAATCGCATCCAAGAAGACCATCGACTCCATCCAAAGCATGATGGAGGGCGTCGTCCTGCGCGGCACCGCCAAGATGCTTCGAGGCACCGAATACGGCATCGCAGGAAAGACCGGCACCGCCCAGCTGTACAACGTACAGAAGAAAGCCTACAAGTGGGTCAATGCGGAAGGGAGGATCGAGCGCGACTACAACGTGACCTTCGTGGGCTATTTTCCAACTGAGAAGCCCATGTACTCGTGCATCGTGGTCATCAGCAAGGCGAAAGGCAGGTTCTACTCCGCCGGCAAGGTGGCCGCTCCCGCCTTCAAGGAGATCTCCGACAGGATCTATGCCACCAAGATCAAGGGCCTGATGGAGGCATCGCAAGCCGACGAGAAAGCCGTTGACAGCATCATACGCCACCGCACCGAGACCCAGCCTTACCTTGACGGCATCGGCGTCGCATACTCCGACTGCTCCACAGGCAACGAATGGGTGACCACCTCCTACTCCAAAGAAGACCATCAATACGTGGTGGAACCCGTGCGATTCGACTCGTTGAGGATGCCCAACGTAAGAGGCATGAACATCACCGATGCCGTGTATCTCTTGGAACAACAGGGATGGAACATCGCCTTCGAGGGATCGGGCAAGGTGCTGCAGCAGTCGGTCCGGGCTGGTGACAGCTTGGCTCCGGGAAGTCTAATCACATTAACGTTAGGAAAGCTATGAAACTCAAAGAGATATTAGTCAACTGCAACCTGCTTGAGATCCACGGCGACAGGGACCTCGACATCACCATGCTGTCGTTCGACTC
Organism: Bacteroidales bacterium; assembly: GCA_017537965.1. Classification (GTDB taxonomy): domain Bacteria; phylum Bacteroidota; class Bacteroidia; order Bacteroidales; family F082; genus Limimorpha. The sequence continues at coordinate 9,797 of JAFYJV010000036.1, forward strand.
GCGCACGGTGGAGCCGGGCACCTTGTTTTTCGCCGTCAGGGGCACCCAGGCCGACGGACACGCCTACATCGACGGCGCCGTCGCCAAAGGCGCCGCCGCCGTCGTCTGCGAAAAGCTCCCTGCCACCCTCAAGGATGGCGTGACCTACATCAAGGTCGATCACAGCGCCCTCGTGCTGGGCGTGGGAGCGGCCAACTTCTACGGCAACCCGTCGAAAGAACTCAAGCTGACAGGAGTGACCGGCACCAACGGCAAGACCACCATCGCCACCCTGCTCTACCGTCTATTCTCCGATGCAGGATATGCCTGCGGACTGCTCTCCACCATCGAGAACATCATCGACCGCGAGGTCATCCCCGCCACTCACACCACTCCCGACCCCATCGAGCTCAATGCCTTGCTGAGACGCATGGTGGACCATCACTGCGAATACGCCTTCATGGAGGTCAGCTCCCATGCTGTCGATCAGCACCGCATCGCCGGGCTGCACTTCGCCGGTGGCATCTTCACCAACCTGACACACGACCACCTCGACTATCATAAGACGATGGTCAACTACCGCAACGCCAAGAAGAAGTTCTTCGACGACCTGCCCGCTAGCGCCTTCGCCCTCACCAACCTCGACGACAAGAACGGCAGCGTGATGCTTCAGAACACGAAAGCCAAGAAACTCAGCTATGCCTTGAAACACGACGCCGACTTCAAAGGCATCGTGCTGGAAAGCCACTTCGACGGAATGCTGATGAAGGTCAACAACACGGAGATGTACACACGACTCGTCGGAGGCTTCAATGCAAGCAACATCCTGGCCATCTACGGCGCCGCTATCGCCTTGGGCTTCGACAAAGACGAGCTGCTGGTGGAGATCAGCAAGCTGAGAGGCGCCAACGGACGCTTCGACATGGTGGACAACGAGAAAGGCATCGTGGGCATCGTCGATTACGCCCATACCCCCGACGCTTTGGAGAACGTACTCAAGACCATCAACGAAGTGCGCCGTCATCAAGAGACCCTCATCACCGTGGTGGGATGCGGCGGCAACCGCGACACCACCAAACGTCCCGAGATGGCCGCGGCAGCTGTCAAGCTCAGCGACAAGGTCATCCTCACCAGCGACAACCCACGCTTCGAGGATCCCGAAGAGATCATCCGACAGATGCGTGAAGGCATCCCCGACGGAGAACGGCGCAAGGTGCTGTCGATCACCAACCGCCGTGAGGCCATCCGCACCGCTGTGGCGCTGGCCGAGAAAGGCGACATCATCCTCCTCGCAGGAAAAGGACACGAGGACTACCAGATCATCCAAGGCGAGAAAAGACATTTTGACGACAAAGAAGAACTATCAAACGCAATCAAGGAGAAATAAACCATGTTATACTACCTCTTCTCATATCTGGAACAAATCAACTTCCCTGGGGCGAGGGTGTTCACCTACGTCTCTGTCCGCGCGGTGACCGCTGCCATATTCGCCCTCATCGTGTCCATCTGGTTCGGTAAATACTTCATCCGCAAGATGAAGCAGAAACACATCGAAGAGACCCAGCGCGACGAGAAGCTCGATCCGTTCAATGTCAAGAAGACGGGAGTGCCCACCATGGGCGGACTCATCATCATTGCGGCCACCCTCATCCCTTGCCTGCTGGTCAGCAAGCTGCACAGTATCTACATGATCCTGATGATCATCTCCACCTTGATCCTGGGTGCCATCGGATTTGCCGACGACTACATCAAGACCTTCAAGAAAAACAAGGAAGGCATCAACGGATGGGTGAAGATCGGCGGCCAAGTGCTGCTCGGCCTCATCGTAGGCCTGACCTTGCGTTTCAGCCCCGTCGTGCAGATGAACGAGACCGTACAACTCAAGATCGAAGACAACAAAGAAATCGTCGTCAAGAGCCCCGACGTGAAATCGACAAGGACCACCATACCATTCTTGAAGAACCACAACCTCAACTACGCCAACTTGTTCCAATGGGCAGGCGAGAAATGGATGTACATATTGGGTTGGGCCTTCTTCGTGCTCATCACCGTGTTTGCCGTGGCCGCCGTCTCCAACGGGTCGAACCTCAACGACGGCATGGATGGGATGTCGGCAGGCAACACCGCCATCATGGCCTTGACCATAGGCATCCTGGCCTACATCTCGAGTAATGCCCGTACGGCAGGCTACTTCGACCTGATGTTCATCCCGGGCAGCGAAGAGCTTGTGGTCTTCCTGAGTGCCTTCGTGGGCGCACTGCTGGGCTACCTCTGGTACAACTCCTTCCCCGCCCAGGTCTTCATGGGCGACACCGGCAGCCTGACCATCGGAGGCATCATCGCCGTGGCGGCTGTCATCATCCACAAAGAGCTGCTGCTGCCCATCATCTGCGGCGTGTTCCTCTTCGAGAGCGTCTCCGTCATCCTGCAACGCTGGTATTACAAGACCGGCAAGAAAAAAGGCGTCCACCGACGCATCTGGAAACGCACCCCGGTACACGACCACTTCAGGACATCACTCAGTTTCATCCAACAGATCGACCCCGGATGCACAGTGAAATACAAAGGCCAACACGACCTTCACCACGAGGCGAAAATCACCATGCGCTTCTGGATCGTAAGCATCCTGCTGGCGGCATTCACCATCTTGACATTGAAGATACGATAAGAGAACAAGAATAATAAACAAGAAACAACAACATAGATATGAGGTATTTATTTGAGAAAGCGGAAAACCTGACCAAGCGAAGACCCGAGAACATGGCTTCGAGCATCTCTTCCAAGATCCTTGAGATCCGCAAGGAGAGCATCAAGCGGAGCATGGGCGACTTGCAGACCATGAGCCATCGGCAGCAATTTGTCGAGACCATCGAAGGCGTCACCTACTACGATGACTCACAAGCCGAGAACATCAACGCCACCTGGTTCACTTTCGAGAACATCTTCAACCCCGTGGTGTGGATCGTCGGCGGCTCTTGCCACAACAACTACAGCGAGCTCATCGAAACCGCCAAGAAGAAAGTACGTGTCATCATCAGCCTTGGCAAGGAACAGGAGAACATCGAGATGACCTTCAAGGGCACGGTACACGAGATCTATGCAGCCTCTTCCATCCAGGAAGCCGTCAGCATGGCATCCATCGTGGCACAGGAGAACGAGATCGTGCTATTCTCGCCTGCCTGCAAGGACAACGACATGGGCTTTGCCGACCGAGGTGACACCTTCGTAAGAGAAGTGCATCAACTGAACGAGATAAAATAAGCGTGACGTGAGCAAGATCAACAGGATATTGAAAGGCGACCGGGTCATCTGGGTGGTAGCGCTCTTCCTAGGCGTCATCTCCCTGCTGGCGGTATATAGTGCCACCAGTTCCGAGGCGCACGTCAAGGTCGGAGCCTACAACGAGATGGTCCTGATGAAACATGCGGCCACCCTACTCGGAGGCTTCATCATGATGTTCATAGCCTCTCGCATCGACTACCGCCATTATTCGCGCGGCATCGAGCTGGTGATGCTGTTCTGTTGCATCCTGCTAGTGTTCACCTATTTCTTCGGAAGCCGCATCAACGGTGCTTCGAGAAGCATCATGGGCTTCCAGACCAGCGAGTTGGCCAAGATCGTGCTCATCACCTACCTGGCCAAATACATCATCATCTGGAACGGAAAGGACTATCGTTTCAAGGATCTGATCGTTCCCATCGTCCTGCCCATCTTCCTCATCGTGGGTCCCATCTTCCCCGAGAACCTCTCGACCGCCGCGATGCTCTTCGTCGTCTGCATGGTCATGCTCTTCATCGGGCAGATCAAGTTCGCACACATCATGGCCATTGTCGGCATCGCTGTCTTGGGCATGGGGCTGTACATCCTTACTGACGACATGGTGGCCAACATCCGTGAGAGCAGATACGAGAAGGTGGTGGCTGCCGCACAACAGCATCCCGAGGATGCCAAGTTGCAGGAACGCGCCAAGAAAAAGCCGAGGGTCAGCCGTGTGAAGACCTGGAAAGGCCGTGTCGAAGCCGCCAAACTGGAGAAAGAAGCCAAGATCGCGGCAGGACTCGATCCCGAGAACGCGCCGTTGCAAATCGACGACCGCAACGCCCAGAAGATCTATGCCAAGATCGCCGTGGCCAAGGGTGGACTCTTCGGCAAGGGATCGGGAAAGAGCACGCAGCGCAACTTCCTGCCACAGCCTTTCTCCGACTGCATCTATGCCATTATCATCGAGGAATACGGACTGGTGGGAGGCGTGTTCGTCCTGCTGCTCTATATCATCCTGCTCACTCGCGCCACCAAGGTCGTGAAGAAACGGCCACTCAGCTTCGGCGCCTTGTTGGCGTTCGGACTTGCCTTCATCATCATCATGCAGGCGATGATCAACATGGGCGTGTCAACGGGGTTGATGCCGGTGACTGGCCAGCAGCTTCCCTTCATCAGCAAAGGAGGCTCGTCGATGCTCATGACGGGATTCGCATTGGGGATGATCATCAGCGTGACGAATGTAGGGAATAGAGTTCAGGAGACGGAAGACAGCAGTCAGGAGACAGAAGAAGAATTAGAAATATATACAGAAACAATTCAAAACCAAGAATAATGAGAGTTGTAATAAGCGGCGGCGGAACAGGCGGGCACATCTTCCCGGCCATAGCAATAGCGGACGCTCTGAAAAAGAGGGATCCGGAGACGGAGATCCTGTTCATCGGGGCCAAAGGCAGGATGGAGATGGAGCGTGTGCCGAAAGCCGGATACAAGATCGAAGGCCTGTGGATCAGCGGATTCACCAAGAGCATCCAGTCGTTGATCCTGCCTGTGAAGATCTTCGACAGCCTGAACAAGGCTGCCAAGATCTTGAAGGCATTCAAGCCCGACGCCGTCATCGGCGTCGGCGGCTTCGCCAGCGGCCCCACCCTCAAGGCTGCCAACGCCCTCCGCATCCCGACGATCATCCAGGAGCAGAACTCCTATCCCGGCAAGACCAACCGCAACGTCGGCAAGAAGGCCAAGGCCATCTGCGTCGCCTACAACGGCCTCGACCGCTGGTTCCCACAGATGAAGCTCCACTTCACAGGCAACCCGCTGCGCGGCAACATCAACGGCAACTGCGACAGGAACGAGGCCGCTGCCTATTTCGGAGTGGATCCGCAACGTCCGGTGGTCCTCCTCGTCGGCGGCAGCCAAGGTGCCTTGGGCATCAACAAAGGCATCTCGGCACAGATCGACAAGTTTAGGGACGGCGGGATGCAACTCATCTGGCAGACCGGCAAGTTCTACTACGAAGAAGCCGTCAAGGAGGTGAAGGAACACCATCTTGAGGAATTCGTCAAGCCTACGGTATTCATCGACCGCATGGACTTCGCCTATTCGGTGGCCGACGTGGTCATCTCAAGGGCCGGTGCCATCTCCATCTCCGAGCTCGCCTTGGTGCAGAAGCCCGTGATCTTTGTCCCGTTGCCGACCGCAGCAGAAGACCATCAGACCAAGAACGCGCAGCAGCTGGTCGATGCCGGTGCCGCCATGATGGTCAGGAACGACGAGACCGAGTTGGTGCTGATACCCAAGCTACAGGAGCTTCTCAGGGACAAGGCGAAGCAACAGCAGATGAAGGAACACATCGCCGAGTTTGCACGTCCGAACGCAGCGGAAGACATCGTGGACGTGATTTACAAAGTCATTGAAAACAAAATAGAAATATAGTTAGATAATGAATAAGCAGGGGATCCAAAGGGTGCATTTTATAGGCATAGGAGGCATCGGCATGAGCGCCTTGGCGAGGTATTACCAGAGCCGGGGCGTGCAGGTGACGGGCTATGACCGCACCCCTTCCCCATTGACAGCGCAGTTGGAAAAAGAGGGCATGGCAATCCATTATGAAGACAATCCCAATCTATTGCCTGCCCTCTTAGACGCGGCGGTTTACACCCCCGCGGTTCCGCAAGACCTCAAGGAACTCGCTGAGCTTAGGAGACGTGGCGTCCCGTTGCGGAAACGCGCCGAGGCGCTGGGCGACCTGTCGAAGGCCCATTACACCATCGCCGTCGCAGGCACCCATGGCAAGACCACCACAACCGCCATGGTCGCCCACATCCTCCATGAGAACGGCGTCGATATGACCGCCTTCATCGGCGGCATCGCCAACAACTTCGACAGCAACATCCACCTCGGACGGACCGAGGAGGCCGTGCTCGTCGTTGAAGCCGATGAGTTCGACCGTTCCTTCCTGCAGCTGTCGCCCGACATCAGCATCGTCAACGCCATCGACGCCGACCATCTCGACATCTATGGCAACGAACAACAGGTGGTGTCAAGCTTCAACGACTTCGCGAAGCTCACACGCCACTGCGTCATCAGCAAAGAGACCCTCCCACTGAACATAGGAGAAAGCGTGCGACACATGCGTTTCGGCTTCGACAAGGAGAACGACTTCAGGGCTGTGGACATCCGCCAGCATGAAGGAGAGACCGACTTCAACATCGAGAGCCAAGACGCCGTCACCCCTGTCCACTTGAAGATGGCAGGGATACACAATGTGTTGAACGCCACTGCCGCCTTCGCCGCCACCCTCGAACTCGGGCTGGAGGCGAGAGGCATCGCCGAGGCTCTGGCCACCTTCAGAGGCGTCAAGCGCCGCTTCGACGTCCGCATCAAGAACGCAAGCCACTGCTACATCGACGACTATGCACATCATCCCGAAGAAATAAAATCTTGTCTGTCGGCCATCAAAGCGTCGTTCCCATCCAAACGGTTGACGCTGGTCTTCCAGCCGCACCTCTTCACTCGTACACGCGATTTCATGGAGGACTTTGCCACCACCTTGGCAATGGCCGACGACCTGATTTTACTCGACATCTACCCCGCCAGGGAGAAGCCCATCGAAGGCATCAGCTCCCAAGCGCTGTTGGACAAGATACACAACCCACACAAATGCCTCTGCCCCAACGAGCGGCTGCTCGACCTCATCGACGAGCGCAAGCCCGAGCTGCTGGTCACCATGGGCGCAGGCTCGATAGACCGTTTTGTAGAACCCCTTCAAACAATGATAAGCCAATGGTGAAGAAGATACTGTGCATCGTACTCTGGGTGATCACGGGAGTCGCGCTCGTCGTGCTCTTCGCCTTCGGCCGCAAGGGATACCTCGAGACCCCGCTGAAAGGCATCGCCTTCCAGCTGGAACGTCCCGAAGCCAAGGGATTCGTAGAGAAAGACAGCGTCATCGCCCATATCGAAGACATCTGCGGACTGGAACGTCACGCCACCATAGCCAGCATCGACATGATGAAGATCCAGAAACTGCTCACCAGCAGCCCATGGATTGAGAGCGCCAGCGCCTACATAGGCCTCAACGATACGCTCATCGTCACAGCAAAGGAACACTGCCCCGTGCTGCGCGTTTACAACCAAAAAGGCCAATCCGTCTATGTCACCGAAGATGGCGCCGTCATCCCTTCCAGCCCCATCTACACCCCACGCATGATCATCGCCAGCGGACGTTACGACTTCCCGACAGGAAAGAGCGGATCAAGCCTCGCCGACAGCATCTACGCCACATCGGGCATCAGCGAGACCCTGGCCATCGTCATGGCACTGCGCAACGACCCGTTCCTCAGCGGCAACGTCGGACAGATCTACAAGAACGCCAACAACGAATACGAACTCATGGTCAACAACGTCTCAGCCAGCGTCCTGCTTGGCGACACCTGTGCGGTGAATCACAAGTTATCGAGGCTCCACACCCTGTTGGAGAAATACAGCGGGACCGAAACGCTGAACGACTACAAGACCTTGGATCTAAGATATAAAAATCAAATCGTGTGTACAAAAAAATAAAATTATGAGTGAAGGAAAAATCATTGTAGGATTGGACATCGGCACCACCAAGATCGCCTGCATCGTGGGGCGTAAAGGAGCCAATGGAAAGATCGAGATCCTGGGATACGGCAAGGCTGCGTCCACAGGAGTCAGCAGAGGCATTGTAACCAACATCGACGAGACCGTCAACGCCATCAAGACCGCCGTTGACGAAGCTTCGGCACAGTCGAACGTGGACATCAAGTCGGTCAACGTCGGCATCGCCGGACAACACATCAAGAGCTTGCAGCATCGCGGCGTGCTTATGCGCGACAACCGCGACCTGGAGATCACCGACGAGGAGTTGGAGAAGCTGCGTCAAGACACGTTCAAGATCAACATGATCCCTGGCGAGGAGATCATCGACGTGATCCCCCAGGAGTATTTCGTTGACGGCGAGATCGGCACCACCCCGAAAGGCATGTTGGGCAGCAAGCTGGAAGCCAACTTCCACGTCATCATCGGGCAGACGGCCGCCGCCATGAACATTAAGAAATGCATCGAACGCGCCGGGCTGGAGATGGACCACATGATACTGGAGCCCATCGCCTCGGCTGAAGCCGTGCTCGACGAAGAAGAGATGGAGGCCGGCGTCGCACTGGTGGATATCGGAGGCGGCACCACCGACATCGCCATCTTCCATGAGAGCAAGATCTACCATTCAGCCGTCATCCCCTTCGGCGGAAACATCATCACCGAGGACATCAGCAAGGGCTGCGCCATCATCCGCCGTTATGCCGAAGACGTCAAGGTCAAGTTTGGATCGGCTGTGGCAGAGGAGAACCGCGAAGACGAGCTGGTGTCGATCCCGGGTATCCGCGGAAGAGCGCCCAAGGAGATCTCGTTCAAGAACCTGGCCAGCATCATCCAAGCCAGGATGGATGAGATCTTCGACCTCACCAACTACGAGATCCAGAAGGTCAACTCACAGCACCAGCTCATCGCTGGCATCGTGCTGACAGGCGGCGGCGCCATGATGCGACACATCCAGCAGCTCGCCTCCTTCAAGACCGGCCTCGACGTACGCATCGGCTATCCCAACGAGCACCTGTCGGAAGACACCGCCAAGGAACTGGCCAGCCCCATGTACGCCACCGGCATCGGCCTCGTCATCGAAGGCATCGCACGCGCCGAGTACCAAGACCGCATGGATAAAATCAAGAAGAAAGAGAGAGTGACCGAGATCCCCAAGGAAGAACCCATCCCGACAGAGGAGACCGACATGGAGCAAGAAGAGGAGACGACAAGAGGACGCAGGAAGAGAACCAAGAAGGAGAAATCCAGCCACAGAGGACTGGACCTGACCCAGATCATCACCAAGTTCTTCTCAGCAGACGAAATCAACGAATAAACAACAAAAAACAATACTATGGAAAGCTATACCAACAACGACATGTTCAAGCCTCTCTGCGAGAAGCCAGCCAACTACATCAAGGTAGTGGGCGTAGGAGGCGGTGGCGGCAACGCCGTCAATCACATGCTTGAAGAGGGCATCCAAGGGGTGGACTTCGTGCTCTGCAACACCGACTATCAAGCGCTGACACGGAGCACCGTGCCCACCAAGATCCATCTCGGCAAACGCGAACTCGGCGCCGGCAACGACCCCAGCGTGGGACGTGAGGCAGCCCTCAGCAGCGAAGATGAGATCGGCAAAGTACTCGACGACCACACCAAGATGCTCTTCGTGACCGCAGGAATGGGCGGCGGAACCGGCACCGGTGCCGCACCCGTCGTGGCACGCATCGCCAAGGAGAAAGGCATCCTCACCGTAGGCATCGTCACCATCCCCTTCGAATGCGAGGGACGTCGCAGGAAACAACAGGCACAGGCAGGTATCGAGGAGCTGAAGAAGAACGTAGATACCTTGATCATCATCAGCAGCGACAAGCTCCGCGACTCATACGGCAACATGAAACTCACCGAAGCCTTCAAGAAGGCCGACGACGTGCTCACCACCGCCGCCAAGGGCATCGCCGAGATCATCACCGTCACAGGCTATGTCAACGTTGACTTCGAAGACGTCAAGACCGTCATGAAAGACAGCGGCAAAGCCATCATGGGCACCGGCCGCGCCAGAGGCGAGAACAGAGCCGAGGAAGCCATCAAAATGGCCATCAACTCACCCCTGCTCAACGACTCCAACATCGAAGGCGCCAAGAACGTGCTGCTCTACATCACCTCGGGCAACGACGAGGTCTCCCTCGACGAGGTGGTGGAGATCACCGAATACGTACAGAACATCTGCGGCAACTGCTCCGATGTGATCTGGGGCAACGGCGTGGACGAATCACTGGGCGAAGACATCAGCGTCACCCTCATCGCCACCGGCTTCGAAAGCGGAAAGAGACCGGAAGAGAGAAGGCAGAAGATAGAAGACCAGAAGACAGAAGACCAGAAGACAGAACGCACCGTCCACAACTTGAACGAACCACTGCAGAAAGAGACTCCCGTGGAGACCAAGGCTGAAGTCAAGGAAGAACAGCCCCAAGCCACGGCACCCGTGACGATGACACCCACTGCGTTGGAAATCCTCTCCGAAAAGAAGGAAGAGACCGCGGCCGACACCAAGCCGGGCGTCGTGGTGCATTCGCTGGACGAGAAAGACGACAGCTTCAGCTTCGAAGTCCCGGTGTTCAAACACGAAGAAGCCATCCCGCATGAGTCCGTCGCCAGCAGACCCACACCCGAACCCATGCCCACCGTGAGAGTTTTCGAGAATCCCTTCGCCAACCGCGAAAACGACGACGACAGCTTCGAGATCACCAATAGAGGCAATGCCGCCGGCACACAACTGGCCGACACCGACACCCTGGTGATGGAAGAACCCAAAGCAAAGCCATACGATCCCAAGGAAGAGCTGAAACGCAACCGCCTGAGAGCCCTGAGCCTCAACTTCAAGACGCAGAAAGGACTTGAGGAACTGGAACGCCAGCCCGCCTATATGAGAAGGGACATGAACTACGAGGAGATCGAAACAGAGGAAGAGATCTCCCGTTACACGACCACGTCCAATGGAATAAGTTCCCAAAACTCGTTCCTGCACGACAACGTCGATTAAATCTAAAACAATTTCCTCTACGAGGCCGTCGACGAAACACCCTCACAGGCCAGTAGTCGACGGCCTTTTCAAAACCATGAGAAAAACAGTCATCCACATAGCATTGCTGACATGTTGCCTGCTGACAACGATCGTGGTCCAGGCACAGACCTTTCGCGATGACTTTGAGAACCAATACACCTGGTATCCACCATGGTCCCAGATCCAACTCGCAGTGGACAGCAGCCACGTCGCCACCGACAGCACCCTCATGGAGTACAACACCTATTGCCTTTGCGACACCACCATGGAATTCGGGTTGGATTTCAACTTTCCCATAGCCGACTCTTTATGGGGGAGAAACCTGCATCTGAACTTTCAAGCCGACTACAGGTTCCCTGACACCTTGGGCCAGGGCGAGCTCGTTTTTATCATCCACAAAAACGGCAAGGACTGCTTCTGGCAGAGCCATCCCCTCGATGACTTCAGCAACGACAGCGCAGCATGGTTCCACGTCCACATCGACTTGGACATTCCCGCCGACTATGTAGGAGGCGGGACCCTTCACTTCTTTCTATGGAACTCTCACAAGAACAACATCCACACCGACAACGCCTCGTTGCAGCTGACCTCATGGACGTTGCCCAGCTTCCTTCCTGACATCCAAATGCCAGATGATGACAGCCTTGACACCGGAAACTTCCAACTCCATGCTATAGACTCCCTACCCCTCACCCACCCCATCGGGATGGTTGTGGAATACATCCTCGACCAAGACACCATCAGCGAATTCAACCTGTTCGCAAAACAAGATGAGAACCATTATTTCGCCGTATCCAGCATCGACACCACCGAGGCTTGGCTCTACACGCGGAACAACGACAGCCATCATGTCCTGATCCCTACCGCAACCCATTTTTACAAGGATTGCAGGCTGCTCCGACAGGCCTTGGTGATTCCCTTCATCGACAGCACACTGACCGTTTTCCGAAGAAACCAAGCCATCGACTCAACCTTGTTCCAATCCGAGTACTACCTCGACCGCGAAGGCTTCAAGATAGGAGAAGGAGAAAGAAGCGTCATCGTTTACTACGAGACCGAGATCTCCTCCATGCAGCTTGACGCCAAGCACCATACCGCCTATTTCAACCTGGACTACTGGCGTGACCATCCATTGATCCATTACCCACTGAACGACGACGTGGAAGACCGTTTCGTGGATGTCTCCAGTCGACCCATCCACAAGGGAATGTCGTGGATGCACCATGTCAATCTGAGCTTGGGCTACGACCTGCGCGACATGCCAAGGATCATGCCACTCCCAGAAGGTTACGAGTCGGGCATCATCTTCACCGAACATGCCGACTGGACCGATCTTCGCACCCATCGCGCCACCTATTTCGGCAACGAGCACGTCACCAAGGCCAGGAAAGCCACGGGCGGATTCGTGTATTATGGCATCCCCGTGACCAAAAGCATCTTCTACAACAACCCCGACCGGATTACCAATGCCGAAGCCAGCCACGGCATCTTCCCGGGACTGCAAGCCACCATCAAGACCGACAAGGACTTCGAGAAATTCCTTCGACAGCTCAACAAGCAGGGCTATGAGATCTGCCTGCACACGCCGGAACAATACAGCACCACCCCCTCGAACCTCGCCGAAGCCATGCGCTACATGGAGAGAAACTTCAAATCCGTGTCATGGATCGACCACGGCTACAACAACGGAGCGATACACAACAGGGAAGACCTCGTTTGCGACGCATTGGACCAAAACTCCGACCAATATGCCGACCAACTATGGAGGAAACATGGCGTAAAATACCTCTGGAATGCCTATTACGAGGAGAACCGCATGGAACAATGGTGCTTCGACAACAACCTTATGCAACCTTATCCAGGATTTGGAGACGCCCTGCCCAACCGCCAAATCACCCCAATAACTGGTAATCCCTCATTCCTGACTTGGTCCACACCATCGACATTGGATGCCAACAACGATTCTGAATGGGATTATTACTTCCATCCAAACCGCCTCGACCAGATCGTGAAGAACCACACCGTCTTCATCACCCACACCTATCCCGCCTGGACCGACCCCCAAAGGGCTTTTTGGACCTACGACGAGGACAGCACCATCATCGCCTTGCCAGGAATGAACAGGGCACTGGAACGCATCGCCCAACTCCGCGAAGAGCGCAAGATGCTACCCATGACCGTGAAGACCTACCTCGATTACTACTGCTGCCTGAGGGATGTCATATACGAAGTCGTTGACGACAGACACATCAGCATCACAAACCTTGGCAAAGAGATCAAAGGCTTCACCATTCTTTGCACGAAACCCATCCTTTTCGACGACTACCGCTTTTACGAGTTCAAGAAGTCGGGCAACGATTATTTTGTGTGGTTCAACCTCAAGGCAATGGATAAGGTCATTATAGAAATCAAGAATTAGAAATATGAAAAGACTCTCCATTTTCGTCTCCGGCAACGGCACCAACCTACAGCGCATCGCCGAGTATTTCAAGGACAACAACGACGTTGAGATCGTCAACGTGGTGTGCAACAATCCCAATGCATACGCCATCGAGAGAGCTAAGAAACTGGGCATCCCGTTGAGGATGATCACCCGACAGGAGTTCAACAGCCCCGAGTTTATACGGGAGATGGCCGCCCTGCAGCTGGACCTCATCGTGCTGGCCGGCTTCCTATGGAAGATCCCGTCGAGTCTGATCCAGGCCTATCCCAAGAAGATCGTCAACATCCATCCTGCGCTGCTTCCCAAGTACGGAGGCAAAGGCTTCTACGGAGAACATGTGCACGAGGCTGTGGTGGCCGCCAAGGAAGCCTTCTCAGGCATCACCATCCACTATGTGAACGAGATCTACGACAATGGCGAGATCATCCTGCAGGCTTACACCGCATTGGATGAAAAAGAAACGCCTGACACCCTGGCGGCAAAGATCCACCAACTGGAGCAGGCGTATTTCCCTGTAGCAATAGCGTTTTTGATTAAGAATTAAGAATTAAGAATTTAGAGATTCTTTCTCGCTCCCTCTTAATTCTAAATTCTTAATTCTAAGTTTTATACTATTCCGTCGGCAAAGCCTTGAAGCCGTTGCCCATGATCTCGGAACTCTCAATCACGTTGACGAAAGCTTTCGGGTCGAGGAAACGGAGATTGGCCTTCAGCTTGACCAAGTCGCTACGGTTTAAAGTCACATAGATCATCTTGCGCTCAGCGCCCTTGTATAGGCCACTGCCAGCGAAGACCGTACCGCTACGATCAAGGTTCTTGATGATGAAGTCGCGCACCTCTTCGATATTGTCGGTGACGATGAAGGCCGTCTTGTAGCTCTTCACGCCTTCCACCACCAAGTCGATGATCTTGCTCTCAATGAAGATCAGGATGATGGAATAGATAGGCAGGCGGATGTCCTCGAAAGCGACGAGAGTGGTCAGCGAGATGATGCTATCGACGATCAGCACCAAGGTGCCCAAGCTGATCTTTGTGTATTTGTGGGCGATCATGGCGATGATGTCGGAGCCGCCTGAGGTGGCGCCCGAACGGAAGATGACGCCGATGGCCAAGCCGTAGATCAAGCCGGAAACCACGGTGTTAAGGAAGAAGTCGGGCATGAAATAACGCTGGACGTCGCCATCCATGAAAAACAGCGAGGATTGGGTGGCAGCATCGAAGAAGGGCCCATCGTGGATGACAGGAGCATAGCCCCACAAAGTCTCAAGGATATAGGTGAACACGGGTATCAGGATCACCGAGATGACCGTTTTGATGCCGAATTTGGGACCCAGTATGATGGTGCCGATGATGAGCAGCGGGATGTCCATGCAGATGCCAGCGAGGGAGATCTTCCAACCCCACATGGCGTTGAAGACGTTGGCGAGACCATACACGCCGCCAGGTGCCAAGTGATAGGGATTCACAAACATCACGTCGCCGACGGCAAAAAGGGCTGAACCCAACACCAGAAAGGCGTATGCAAGGATTTGCTGCTTCAGTTTTTCGTTTTTCATGGCTATAGTATTTTGAAGCCGCAAAGGTAAGAATTTTTCGGCTTCAAACCAAAACAATCAGATTCTCATAAATCACTATGATTATTGGCTGGGTTGAAGAAAAAAACATCATTTTTGTTGTAGTATTAAAAAAAGTGTATATCTTTGCACCAACAAGAAGCCCATTTGAGATGTTGCCTTGGATTGTAGTTCCAAGAACCAGTCTCAAATGGGCTTCTTAATTCCATCTAACACTTTATTGCTGTCGGAAATACTATAAAGGGAAGCTCCTCTACCCTTGACCTCATTTACAATAAGCCATGTCTTCTCACCACATAATTCTGTTTCAAACAGGTATGATCTATGCTTCTTCAAACATGAAACACCAACGAATTCAGAACGTTCAAGCACCGACCGAATATTAAGAAGCATCTCATTCTTTTCTGGATAATGTTTATGCGGTTGATTCAAATACTCTTCAATACCACCTCCTGTAACAGAAATCATCAGATTCGCTTGTTTGTGGAAAATCGGTTTATTATCCCTAAGAGTTGATAGAGCAATCCTTTTTATCTCTTTTCTTCTCGCCGAAATATTGGAAACCTTACTCACTTCCCATTATATTGAACGGCAAAGATAATGTATTTTATCAATATTATTGATTAAATTTTAATTTTTATAAAGTAGAAATTCAACTATTATAGTAAAAAAAAGCGAAAACTACCGTCTTCGCTTTTAATCCTCCAGAAACCGCTATTGGGTCACAGCAGCTTCTTCTTCAAAGTCTCGATCATATCGACCGTCATCTTGTCGAGGTCGTACTTGGGATTCCAGCCCCACTCTGCGCGAGCGCAGCTGTCGTCCATCTTGTTCGGCCAGCTGTCGGCAATGGCTTGACGAATCGGGTCGAACTTGTACTCCATCTCGAAGTTCGGATAGTACTTCTTGATGGCGTTGTAGATGATCTCCGGGTCGAAGCTCATGGCCGTCACGTTGAAGGAATTGCGGTGCACCAGCTTGCTCGGGTCGGCTTCCATAATATCCACCATGGCATCAAGAGCGTCGGGCATGTACATCATGTCCATGTAGGTGCCTTTGCTGATGGGGCAATAGAACTTCTCGCCCTTCACGGCGGCGTAGTAGATCTCCACGGCGTAGTCGGTGGTGCCACCACCAGGCAGGGTCAGGTTGCTGATGAGGCCTGGGAAACGGACACTGCGGGTATCGACGCCAAAGCGAGTGAAGTAGTAATCGCTCAGCAGCTCGCCCGTGACCTTGGTCACGCCGTAGATGGTGTTGGGACGCTGGATGGTGTCCTGAGGCGTGTTGTCGTGCGGGGTGGAGGCTCCGAAAGCACCGATGGAAGACGGCGTGAAGACGGCGCAGTTGAACACGCGAGCCGTCTCAAGGCAGTTCACCAACGAGCCAATGCCGACGTTCCAACCCAGCATAGGGTTCTTCTCAGCCGTGGCCGATAGGATGGCGGCGAGGTTATAGATGGTGTCGATGTTGTAGCGCTTCACCACATCGACAATCTGCATGATCTGTGTAGAATCAACTCTTTCGAAGGGACCGCTCTCAGCGATCTCACCGGTCAAAGGGCGAAGATCCGAGGCCACCACGTTCTCGTTTCCGTAGGTAGCACGGAGCTTCTTCACCAATTCTGTTCCGATCTGTCCGCCGGAACCAACGATTAATATCTTTTTCATCTTTTTATGGTACTTTATTGTATGATTCTTCAATTAAAACTTGCAAAATTAAAAATATTTTGTATTATTGCATTCATAAAACTTAATAATCACTCTTAAAAAAACGAAACATGAAAGCAAAACTTATCATCGTATTGGCAGCGGTAGCCATGCTGTTTACCGCTTGTGGTAAAGACAAAGACCAACCCCTCGCTGACAACACCCTCGTTTATGACGGCGTGACTTATCAAATGGAAAGCTATTTCGATGCCTTCAACCAGGACATGGGGTTGTTCTTCTCCTATTCGACACAAAAAGACGAAAACGGTGAACCTTTGATTACTTTCGATGGCTACCATGTTTTTCGTGTATTCCTCGACCAAGAGTTTGACCTGACAAAAAAGACCAGCAACGAAGACAGTTACACCGAACTTTACTTTAACGGTTTGTTCAACGTAGGTGTCTATGTCGGGTACGATTACATCGGAGGCAATTTAGAAGAAGAACAATACGAAAGCGCATCCCCTTTCAAGAGTGGCACTGTTAAGGCCACCCTGTCTGGTGACATCCTTACTGTGGAAATGGAGGGCGAAACCAAGAATGGACACACTATCAACATGAAGCTTTCTGCTCAAAA
>JAFYJV010000037.1 GCA_017537965.1 Bacteroidales bacterium
ACATGGTATAATAGCCAAAGCGCTCGCCCGTGTTGGCGAGGGCGAGCGCATAGAGGCCTTTAGGATGTCCCTTAAACATAGTTGAGAGTTTAGGGTTTAGGGTTTAGAGTTAGGCGGTGACGCGTTCGAGCCATTTCACCATACCCAACATGATCGACATGGAGACGATGCAGACGGCGAGGAACACGGTCCAGCACACCCAGATCGGCCAAATGTTGTACATGATAGGTCCAACGAAGATGAACAGGTTGCCAATGGCGGTAGCAGCCAGCCACAGACCTTGGCAGAGACCCTGCAAGTGGCGAGGAGCCACCTTCGACACGAACGACAGACCCAGCGGTGAGATGAACAACTCAGCCACGGTGAGGAAGAAATAGACCACGAACATCACCCAGTAACCTTGCTTGTGCAAGCCTGCGGCAGCCATCTGTGAGCTATCCATAGCGCGGAACTCATTGCCTGACGGATAACCGTTAGCCAGTGAGAGCAGCATCAGGAAGAGGTAAGCGAGACCGGCAATGAACATACCCAAAGCGATCTTACGAGGTGTAGAAACACCCTTGCCTTTTCTTACCAATGCGGCAAAGATACCCATGACGATAGGAGTCAAGACGATGACGAACAGCGGGTTCAGCGACTGGGTAATCTCAGGAGCGAGCCATTCAGAGTTGACGAAGTCGCGGGCAAACACCATCAGCGACTGGCCGTTTTGGTGGAATGAGAGCCAGAAGAACACGGCGATACCCAGCACTGCGAACAGAGCAGCCATACGCTGTTTGATTTCCTTAGCCATGGCAGCCTTCTCTTCAGGAGTGTAGCCAGCAATTTCAGCAGCCAGTTTCTTACCAGGTTGCGGGAATTTCTTCTTCTGGGTGATGAACACCACCAAAGAGATCATCATGGCGATCATCGAAGCGATGAAAGCGAAGTGGATGCCTTGGTTATAAACGCCAATGTAATCAGAGCAGAAGCGAGTCAGGTCGGTAGCGGCGCTGGGGTCGATCACTGAGCTACTCATGGTCTCGGCAAACTTGGTGGTCACCTGGCCGTCTTTCAGATACTGATGGCAAAGGGCCGGCATGTCGGCGTTATAGATAAAGTTATGGGCTTTGAGCCACCAAACGCGGAGCAAAGGAGCAACGAATGGAGCAATCACGCCACCGATATTGATGAACACATAGAAAATCTGGAAACCGCTGTCGCGACGATCCTTGGCTTCGGCCAAGGCCTCAGGACCTTTCTTGGCGGCTTCAGCCTCGAAGTTGTCGTAGAGCTGACCAACAAGAGCTTGCAGGTTGCCTTTGAACAGACCGTTACCAAAGGCAATCATGAGCAGGGCAACGACGGTGAAGATGAGGATACCCCACCAAGCGCCCGTGCCGTCAGCGATAATACCTTCAGCGTTACGGCTGAACAACGGGATGGCAAGAGCC
The DNA here is from genome assembly GCA_017537965.1 of Bacteroidales bacterium. Classification (GTDB taxonomy): domain Bacteria; phylum Bacteroidota; class Bacteroidia; order Bacteroidales; family F082; genus Limimorpha. The sequence continues at coordinate 1,434 of JAFYJV010000037.1, forward strand.
ACATAGCCTACGGCCATGATAATCAAGCCCCACTGAATGGTGCCGTGATAGTTCTGCGTGCGGTCGGCAATGATACCACCCACCAAGGCCAGCACATAGATGCCAAAGTAGAACACCGAGTAGATGATGCCGGCAACGCCATCAGGCAAACCAAATTTTGAAACAAGGAAGAGCAGCAGGATGGCGTTCATGATGTAATAGCCAAAACGCTCACCCATGTTACTCAAGGCAGCGGCAATCAAGCCTTTGGGATGGTAACGCTTTGCAGTCCTCAGATAGTAGATGAGGAATGGAATTACAATAACCAAAATCGCGCACAACAGCACGATCATCAAATTGTTTTTCAAAAATTCCATAATGATTTGTTTTTAATGATTATTTGTTGTTTTCAGATTTCCTCAATAATTAAGGTGCAAAAATAAAGAGGATTCCTTAATTTTCCAAATTTATTATTTCGTTGTAGAGCAAGAAGCCTTTCACTGTCAGCAAAAATAGAAAAACGACTATCTTTGCCCATGAAAAGACAGTTATGACATGCAAAAAAATTTCACAATATTGATCATTTACCTTGCGACCATGACAACGATGGTTTCGTGCGGGACAAAGCAAAAGGTGGTTGAAACGCCAACGCCTGTTCACGGAGGGGAATATGTGCCTGAACATTCGGAGCATGTTTTCTTGGTGATGTATGATGCGGAGGTTGGGAAAGCGCCTTTACTGAAGGCCATTGAGGATTACGGATGTGAAATCGTTTATGACTACAACATTATCACGGGAATGGCTTTGAAGAAGCCTGGAAACAAGACACTGGAAGAGACGATGGCATATTTCAGGAAGGTTGATGGAGTGACCAGTGTGGAATACGACCACATCTATCACTTGACGGATCCGGTGAAGCCCAAAACTGAAATACGATGATGACGTAAACTTCCGCAAAACCACATTGCAGACTTGCCCGATGTGATGCCCAATATCGAAGAGAACATGCGCCTGGCGGACGTAGTGCGAGGGTCGATGGAGGATTTCGGGTACCTGTATGGCCTGCAGGACGGAGACGCCATTTATGAACGGGTAAGCCACTATTGCCAAACGTTGATACTGACTGACGGAGCCCGAACTATAAGGGTTTATACGCCTGAGGGCTGCGAGACCTATCCTGTTCAAGCGATTGAAACTGTCAGCACGGTTGGTGCAGGGGACAATTTCAACGCTGGATACATCTATGCCATGTTGCAGGGCATGGTTGAGCCCTTATATAGTTTGTCCTCTTTAAACGAGTACCATCGGTACCACACGGGCAAGTTGTATTTCTCACGCAACAGCTTCAAATAAGCCTTATCGTGTTCGTCAGGTGGTTCGGGACCGATAATGAAAAGTTTTTGGGCCAAATTGACATTAGGATAATGTGTATATTCCAATATCCGCCCTAATTCTTGCCGCTTATTACCCTCAACGGTTCCAAAAAACCATAATGAAAGCCATCGGGCATGATTTTAGAGTCATCAAGCAACCATTCCTCATGACCAAACCCCATTTCATTCTCATAGGATTCATTGGATTTTGATTTACCTCTGCGGCCTGACGGTCGCCTCAATTAGTTGGTATTCCAACACAATCGAGCTATTTTTTTCAATACTGATGATTTATTTCATCTTATTATTAATCGCATCGTCTAAAACAAAACGTTATTCCGTCGTGTTGATAAACTTCCTCAGATAAGCCTTCAGTTTCTCTATCACCGTCTGCTTTTTCTTTCCGCTTTCGGGAAGGAAGGGGTTGGTAGGTGGTAGGATCTGAGCAATACCAGTACCGGTTTCGGTAACATAGCCATCAGCAAAGGCACGAGCCATAAACTCACAGGTCTCCTTAGGCTTTAGTTGCTCTTCTGCAATGATAGCATCAAGTTGTTCACGTTTTTCCTGCTCAATATATTGCTCCCATTCCGCACCTACGTCTTTGCCTTTCACAGGAGTCATCTGCTCAATGAAACGCTCAATCAGTTCGCGCTTGTCACGCATATCAGGGCTAGCATCCACTTGTTTCTTGATCTTAACGATGATTTCCTTGTCCTCGCAGTTGGAATCGTGATACTGCTGCACTAAATCCAAAATATAGCGGATGTTGATTTGCACCTGCTTCACCAATTCCATCTCAAAAATGATGTCGTCAGAGATATCCTCACGCTCATCATTATGAGTGGGTTTACGGAATTCCTCATAGTAGTTGTTATACCAACCCAGATAATCCTGGTAGCGCATCTCATCGACAATCTTGGCATCTTCCGTAAAATCGTCGAAAGCTGCCAAGATATTGCGTACACGAAGAATCTCACCCATCAAGCGGACAAAGGCTTTTTTCGCGTCCTCATCGAGGATGTTGGCCATCCCCTCCGCAGGGAACTCCGTCAACAGTCGCTCAATCAGCTTTGTATAGGGATCGTGCCAGTTGCCACGGTCATCCTCATAACCTTCGCTGTAATATTCCTTATAGCTCTTCAGGAAGACCAAACCAGACGCGTTCTCATCGCCGAAGATGGCCAAACTCTTCTTAGTGGCCTCTTCCAAATTACGGAAACAGACAATGTTGCCACAGTTCTTCACGGCATTGAGGATGCGGTTGGTACGGCTGTAGGCTTGCAGCAGTCCATGCAGCTTCAGGTTTTTGTCCACCCATAGTGTGTTCAGCGTCTTAGCATCGAATCCAGTTAGGAACATGCCAACCACAATGAGAATGTCGATCTGCTTGTTCTTCATGCGCAGCGACACATCCTTGTAATACGACTGGAACGAGTCGCCGTCGGTCGAGTAGTTGGTATTGGGTATCCAGAAATGGTTGTAGTCGTCGATGGCCTGCTCCAAGGCTTCGCGGCTTTGCATATCGGGAGCTGTGCCCACTTCTTCGGGATTCTCGTCACCGCCAAAACCCCATTCATCCACCTCTGCCTCATTCGCATTGTAGGTATAGATAGTGGCCACACGAAGGTCGGGAGCGCCAGGCTCGGACAGTTGTTTCTTGAACTCGTTATAGTAGAGTATGGCGGCTTTGACTGAATCGACGGCAAAGATGCTGTTGAAGCCGTTGGTCTTCACCTTGGTCTTCTCTTCCTCGGCTTTGCGACCTTTCTTGATCACCTCCTGCACGTTCAGCAGCCTGCTCATGGAATAAGCATCGGCCCCTTGTTTGGTCTTTTCGGAGAAATGCTCGATGATGTAGCGTGTCACGATTTCAATACGGCGAGGATCGTGCAAGGCCTCTTCAGTATCGATGCCCCAAACTTGCTTACGCTCCACATCGTCTTTCATTCGCATGGTGCTGTTGTAGTCCACATGGAACTTCAGCACGTTCTTATCACGAATGGCATTGATGATGGTGTAGGTATGCAGCGGTTTGGTGGGTTTCCCATCTTTGTCGGGCTCTCCGCCAAACAGTTGCGCCGTTGTGGTGTATTTACTTCCTGCGCTGGTGTTCACCGCAAAGATGGGCGTACCGGTAAAACCAAACATCAAGTACTTCTTCACCCGTTTCACAATCAGCTTGTGCATATCGCCGAACTGCGAACGATGGCATTCGTCGAAAATGAGAACGATGTTCTCTTTGATCAACACATCCCGAAGTTCAGGGTCGCTGTCGTAAATGGCGGGTTTCATCAAGTTCGACAGCTTCTGGATGGTGGTAATAATGATGGTCGCATTGTCATCTTTCAACTGTCTCTGAAGTATTCTTGCCGATGAGTTGGAGTTGGCGCAATTAGGCTCGAAGTTGTCGTACTCCTTCATAGTCTGGTAGTCCAGATCCTTGCGGTCCACCACAAAGAGCACCTTCTTGATGCCCTCCATCTTCGAAGCCAACTGAGCGGTTTTAAACGAGGTGAGCGTCTTCCCCGAGCCCGTGGTGTGCCAGATGTAACCGCCGGCACGGATGGTCCCTTGCCATTTGTTATACAGGGCCGTTTGAATGCGCTGCAAAATCTTTTCGGTGGCGGCAATCTGGTAGGGACGCATCACCAGCAACTGCTTGTCCACATTGAACACACAGTATTTGGTGAGGATGTTCAGCAACGTATGCTTGGCAAAGAAAGTGTTGGTAAAGTCACGGATGTCCGTCAACAAGGTGTTCTCTTGGTCGGTCCAGTAGCTGGTGAACTCGAAGGTGTTTCCGTCGGTCTTGTGCTTTCGCGGACCGCTCTCTGCTTCCAGTTCTTTGGCAAAACGGGTGGTGTTGCTGTAGTATTTGGTCTCGGTGCCATTACTGATGACGAACACCTGCACAAAGTCGAACATCGCTCTGCCTGCCCAAAACGAATCTCGTTGGTAGCGGTTGATTTGGTTGAAGGCCTCTTTGATGTCTACTCCACGGCGTTTCAGCTCCACATGGACCAACGGCAAACCGTTCACCAGGATGGTGACGTCGTAACGGTTCTTATGAACTCCGTCGGGCACTTCGTATTGGTTGATGGCTTGCAGACGGTTGTTATGGACGTTAGTCTTGTCCCAAAGCTTGATGTTTTTGGTAAGGCCATTGTCCATCGTGAGGTTGAGGATATACCCCTTGCCTTGCAACATCTCGGTCTTGTCCTGGATGGTCATCTGCTCATTGCTGATCATAGGCAGCAGACGGGACCATTCGCCATCACTCAGCTTGATGTCGTTGAGTTGCTCCAGTTGGTCACGAAGGTTATTCAACAGACCCGTCTCGTCCTTCACTTTCAGGTACTGGTAACCCTGCCCCACCAACTGCTTGATGAATTCTTTCTCCAGCTTCGCCTCGCTCTGATAGCCACCGTCGGGTTTTTCCTTCACCTCGTAGTGGGCCATCACCGTGGAGTGTTCCTGCTCTACTATGATTTTGTAGTCATTCATTTAAAAAAAACAAAGAATTTCACGTTATTTCAATATTTATATTTAATTTTGCAAGAGTAAACAAGAATCAGAGTCATGAATACCGCAAAACCCACCGTATTTAATTCCGCACAGCTTTACCTGTTGGAACTGTTTTCTACCATTAAAACAGAAGAAGAATTGTTGGAAATCAAGAAAATCATCAGCGCATACTACGCAAAAAAAATGGATGATTTGCTTGACAAAATGTGGAAATCTGGCGAACTTGACCAGAAACGTCTTGATGAGATTAACGAGATGGATCTCCATCAATGGCTGAGAGAACAAATGGAGCTTGAACAAGCAACCAATTGATTCGCCATGCGCATTGTTCTTGACACCAACTGCCTCATTCAAAGCATAAGCCCCCACAGCGAGTTCCGACCTGTTTGGGATTCTCTTATGAGTGGCGAAAACACTTTGTGCATTACCAATGAGATTCTTGAGGAATACGTTGAGATTCTTCAAAGGTTGTTTACCCCACAATTTGCGGAGGTTGTCGTTGTTGCCATTCTGAAGAATCCGTTTGTTGAACACATCACCCCCTATTATCGTTTCAACCTTATCACTGTCGATCCCGATGACAACAAATTTGTTGATTGTGCCATAGTCGCAAATGCCCATTACATTGTGACCAACGACCGGCATTACGATGTCCTTCGGGAGATTCAGTTCCCCTCGGTTGACGTCATTGCACTGAGAGATTTTCTTGAATTGCTGCATCAGTAGAATCTATTCAAAGGTTAAGAGTTTATTCCGATAATGTTCATACTGCTTTTCCCGCTCCTTCAGCTGCGCCTCCAAGTTGGCGATGCTAGCCTCGAAGGTATCGAGGATGGAGACGATACGGGATTGCTCAATGGACGATGGTATGGGTATTTCAATAGTATTCAATTTCGCTTGCGAAATATTCGGAACCGAACCAATACCAGCCAAATTAACAAGAACAGATTGGTATTTATATGAGGACAACAAATGATAGAGATATCTGCTATTAACTTTTAGTTTCTTTAGAACTACGAGCTGGGGATTTATTGTTGCCTTCTCCGGCAAACTTGTTACCATAGCAACTTTTCCCACAGAAGCCGTCTTGCACAATATGATATCGCCATCATATGTCTTTATTTCTGGCGATTCTTCATATTTTTTCCAAGTAATATACGTACACGAATCGTAGTTTATAATGCCATTCGTAATATTACCTGGACTTAATGATATAGCACCTTCCCCTTTTGCCACTTGATCTTCTCTGGTGTACCCTCTAAATCCGATACGTCCTTTTATGTCGCAAACTTCTCCTAACGTCTTCATCTCCACCCCTTCTTTCCCTTCAAGACCAAGGAGTTGGTCACGATAATACTCATACTGCTTGCGGCGCTCTGCGATTTGCTGTTTCAGGTTTTCTATGGAAGCAGCGAAGGTGTCGAGAATGCCAACAATACGAGTTTGTTCGGAGAGGGAGGGAATGGGGATAACAATGTCTTTTGCAATCGACCAATGCCTACTATAGCCTCTTGATGGAATATCTGCATTTTGTAAAGAGTAAAAGAAAAACCTTGGAATAATACCATCTTTGACTTTGAGTATTTTTAACCCATCAGCACCTTGTGCAAATTGTCCTTTTCGATATTTGACATACCTCGTATGATCTCCAAATAACACATATTCATCTTCTGGCAGTAGCGCATCACTATTGTCTGTAAAACCAACAATCTCTTTCTGACCCTGGTCTATTATTGGGTATAATCCATCGGATTGATACTCTCCCGTAGTCAACTTTATAGGCGGAGTCACAGATTTGCACACATCTCCTATGTTCTTCCATGCCACCATCATTTCATCTTTTTAATGTTTTCAATTGCTTCCATCAATGCAAATTGACGCATAATAATCTTCATTGTGAAAGTATCTTTATACTTTACATTATACCCCATTTTTTCAATTTCATGCTGAAGCCGAGCCATTTCCTTAGGGTCTGGGGTTTGGTCTTGCCGAAGAAGGTTCATCTCATTATACAACGCACTTAATTCGCTTTTATCCTCCTCTTTCCCAAGACTATACTTATAAAGTTCCATCTCCAACATGTCAATGGTGTTAGAGATTTGCATAATACATAGATTTTTCAAACCATTGATTTGCTTTTTTGTATCCTTGGCACTTTTATGGCTCACCCATACAGCAATAAGAACTGCTATAATCGGACTTGCTATTGTCGCCCATTGAACTATTGTTTCCATTACCATCATTCTTTTTAAAGCATCATTTTAAGTTGTTCGATCTCCGCACCAAGTTGCATTTTCTGTATCTTAAAGCTTTGCAACACATCGAAGCTAATACCATAATAAGGCATGCTATCTAACGCTTCCATTTTTGCTTTTTTACAAGCAATTTGTTCCTTGATATGCTGTTTGTTACTTCTACGAGCATATCTATAAGTAAGAATTGAAACAATCAATGCGGCAACAGCCACAATCAAGGTTAATAAACCAACAACTAGACTAACCAAATCCATTTCTCACCCTTTTTCAAATTCTTTAATAATACCAACAATTTTTGCATTCAGCGCATCCCCTTCTGCAATCAGCGTTTCAAGCTTGGCATTCACTTCATCAATGTCAATTACCTCTCGGGTGTCCTCCTGTTCCACATAGCTTGACACCGAAAGGTTGCAATCGTTATCAAGAATCTCGTCATTCTTCACCAATTTGGCTAGATACTGCTCATCTTTGCGATTCTGGAACAACTCCATAATCTTGTCCTGATGCTCGGGAAGCAACACATTCTTGTTGCCATCCTTTTGGAACAATTTGCTGGCATCGATAAAGAGGACGCTGCTGTCCACCTTGGCACTCTTCTTCAACACGATGATGCAAGTGGCGATGCCGACACCAAAGAAAAGGTTGGCTGGCAGCTGAATGACCGTGTCCACGAAATTGTTTTTGACGAGGTATTGGCGGATCTTCTTTTCGTCACCTCCACGATAGAGCACTCCAGGGAATTCAACGATAGCGGCAGTTCCCAGTTCAGAGAGATGCCACAGCATGTGCATCGTAAATGCTAGGTCGGCAGCACTCTTAGGGGCCAACACA
>JAFYJV010000004.1 GCA_017537965.1 Bacteroidales bacterium
CCGGGGCGCACCTCTTCCCATTCCGAACAGAGAAGTTAAGCCCGGCAGTGCCGATGATACTGCATCCGTGTGGGAAAGTAGGTCGCCGCCCACCCTTACGAGAAAGCCCTCCGCGAAAGCGGAAGGGCTTTTTTTGTTGGATGTCGGAAGAATTAATTCCGTCTTCCGACTTCTAACTTCTGTCTTCTAAAAAAAATTCTTCCTTGAAATTTACAAAATAAAGCCGTTCCTGAGCTCGGGTCACGGCTGTATAAAGCCATCGCAAATCCTCCTTCTCCAAAGTGTCTTTCTGGTTCAACGAGGAATCCACAAACACCTGTTTCCATTGACCTCCTTGAGTCTTGTGACAAGTCAACGCGTATGCGAACTTCACCTGCAATGCGTTGAACCAAGGGTTCTTCTTCATCTCTTTGAGCCGATCCCTCCGATTGGGAATGTCCATATAGTCTTCCTCAATGGCAGCAAACAACTGCTTGCTCTCTTCCTCCGTCAAGGCAGGGCTGTTGCTATTAAGTGTGTCAAGCAGGATTTTCACGTCAAGTGTTGGTGTTCCTGGCTCGTCAGTGAAACTCAACTCTACATTGGCAAAGCGGAATCCGTATTGCTCCTCATAATGTGAGATCTTTTGGATCACGGCCATGTCACCGTTGGCAATGAAAGCGATCTCTTTGTGCCCATCTGCCCAATAATAATTGTTTTTCACCACCATCAGTTTGTCGCCTGTGGCAATTTCTCCTTCGATATTCAAGATACGACTTCGTACTGCTTGATTAAAAAGATTAGCCCTTTTGTTCGACTTGCAGATGATGACGGAGTCGTTGTGGTTTGATGCGTCAAAGGCTTGGTGCAACAACTCTTCAAACGTCTCTGGGTCAATCTTCGTCGTGTCGTCGAAGCCGAGGTCGAAGATTGGGAGTGGATAATTAGGGAGATTTTCTTGCAGTTGCTCGCGTAGTCGTGTGGCATTGTACAAAATACCCGAAAGCAATGCTTGGCGCTTCACTTCTGTGAGCTCGTAGGTGGCGGCGGTCACTGGGAACTCGTTCCGCAAGTGATCAATGTCCAAAGCTGGACTGTCATCATTCCCGATTGGTGGTAGCTGTGCCGTATCGCCGATGAGTAGCAGGCGGCAGCGTTCTCCATTGAAGACATAATCCATGAGGTCGTCCAAGATGCTTCTCGTGCCAAAGTCATGGCCTTCGCCAATCATGGATGCTTCATCCACAATGAATACCGTGTCTTTATGCTTGTTCTCGGCACGTGTCAATCTCATGCTCCCATCGGGGAGGGTGGCTATTTGATAGATCTTTTTGTGTAGTGTTGATGCGAACTGATGGGTGTAGTTGCTCATGACTTTCGCTGCCCGGCCAGTAGGTGCCATGAGGACTGTGCTCATTCCGATAGTTGGCAAAGTCTTCACTAAAGTGGTTACCAGTGTGGTCTTGCCTGTTCCGGCATAGCCGCGAAGAAGGTAGGTGGGGTTGGGCTTTTTTGAAAGCAGGAAGGCAGAAAGATGATACATCACAGTGGCTTGGCCTTCGGTGGGCTGAAACCCGAATGAATCGAGCAGTCGGTCAAAAAGATCTTCTTTGTTCATGGCTTAGAATGGGTAGCCGATGTTCAAAACGAGACGCATGTCCAGCAGACTCATGTCGTCGAATCTCCAATGGTTCCCAACAGTGTTGGGATATGGGTTTCGGATGGGCATGGCCAAATCCAACCTGACAATGGCAAGGTTGAAGTCCATCCGAACGCCCACTCCGGCATCCACGGCAATCTGCTGATAGAAAGTGTTGAAATGGAACTCTCCATTAGGCAACAACTCATTGGCATGGTAGTTCCATACGTTACCTGCGTCAATGAACAGTGCTCCGTTGAAGGAATTGTAAACGGGGAAACGGATCTCTGCGTTGCATTCCAACTGGAGATCGCCGATACGTTCGATGTTGACGTCGTCGTTGGGAATGTAAGCTCCAGGCCCCAACTTGCGGTAGTGCCACCCTCTCATGCCTGTCGAGCCTCCCGAATAGAAACTTCGTTCAAAGGGCATGTCGTATGAGTTGCCGTATGGAAGCCCGAAACCCACTAGTTGACGGAAGACCAGCCATGTGTTTCCTCTCAATCTGTAGTATTGTCTGAAATCGATATCTCCACGAAAATATTGTGCATAACGGATGCCGAACAACTCGTGATGGTCTTGACTCTCAGTCAATAGTCTGGTTTTGTTGAAGAGAGAAAGGATCCCGCCGCTTGACTCGATGTTGCCGCGTAAGTAGATGTAGTTGTTTGTCTTATTGTAGTTTTGGGTGTTGTAGATGAAAGAGTACCTTCCGCCAAAGATCAGGTGGTCGGTGTATTGGTCCTTGATGCGCTGGTTGTTTTCCTGATCCAAGATGGCTTGGAAAGAAGGGATGGGATTGACTTTGACAGCGTTGAGGTAGAAGGGGGTGACGATGAATTGTGTCCTGGGGTTTGCCTTCCAGTCATAGCCGAAACTGCCCATGTTGATATAGCGAGAATAGGCGTAGCGGATCTGCATGCTGCCTCCCAGCGAGAAGGTGGTTCTGGGTTGGTAATCGCGTGCGAAGGTCTTGAAGGGGATGGGACTGAGGAACCTTGGAATGTACAAACTGGAGTTGAAAATCAGCTCGCTCGTATTGAAGATGTATCCGTCATCTTCTTCCACGTCGCCGAGGTCGATGATCTCTTGAGCCTCAAGCCCTCCTTTGAGACTTACCTGTAACACTTCAGCGCCTTTGAATATGTTTTTGTTGGTATAGGTGACGCTTCCACTGATACCAAGGTCTCCTCCAGAATTGGTGCCTTCGGTTTGAACCTTGATGGAATGCGTGTTGGCACGCCGGAGCAGGATGTTACAGTCAAGGAGGTTCAAGGTGTCGTTTGTACTGGGAACGGTATCAAACTCAATGCTTGAGTTGGAGACAATCTTCAGACTGGAGAGGGCACTGTATGTCAACGACACCCCTCGTTCGCGATAGGGACGGCCTTTGTAGATCTGTATGATATCAGTGAAGGTTCTGGGACGGATGTAAGGCTTATCGTGGAAGTAGAAATTCAAGCTATTGGGGAGATCCCTGAGCCCTGTTGAGAAGTCGATGGTGACCGAGTCGGTGGGAGGTGTGTTTGCCAAAAAAGGCGAGTAGTTGGGATAGATGTTGATCTGCCGGATGGTATAGAGCTTGTGGGGATGGTATTCGTTGGTGTTGCGGTCCTTGACGTTGGCAATCTTCATCGTGACTTCCAAGGTGTGGTTGTTGAAGCTGCTGTCCACCTCATAGGTGATGTAATCCTTGGTGAAAAAAAAGTAACCCGAGTTGCGTAGGAAACTGGTGATGTAGGTTCGTTGTTCGTCGAGGGTGTAGGAGTTGTAAATGTCACCTTCCTTGGCCGGGAACCGTTCTTGCAGGCGCATGATGGAGCGTGCGATGACCGTGTCTTCGATCTGGTAGTGGATCTTGCTAATGCGGTAGGGTTCAGTGGGATGAATGGTGTAAACGGTCTTGCAGAGATGCTTCTTTCTTCGGCTCACCTTTTTAGTGTCGTAGGTGACTTTTGAGTTGAAGTAGCCTCTATTGTTGAGATATTGCTCAATCTGCTTTGCCGAATTATAGGTGGCATTGGCGTCGTAATATTCCGGTTGCCTGCCCAAAAACTGGTTGACCCAACGCCAGAACTTGCGATCGGTTTTCTTTTCTGTGACATAATACCACCAAAGTGAGGTGCGATATGGAAATCTAGCGTTGAAAGTCTTTTGCTCGATATAGCTGGAGATGTCCGATTTCTTGAATTCTACGGGCGTATTCTCGATAACGATCTTGTTCTTATCAAGGAAAGACTGTCCTTCGGGGACAAAACGCTTGATGGAACACGATGCGAACAGGGTGGCCAGAATAAAGAGGAGTATGCTATGAATGAGTTTTGTCCGCACGTCGTGGTATTTTGCTGCAAAAGTAATAAAATCAGACTACTTCTGCAACAATGAAATTGGAACCTCCAACAAATACCACATCGTCAAAACGGGCAGCGTTGACAGCCGACTGGTAGGCGTCGTTCACGGAGTCGTAAACTCGTCCTCTCAGGCCATATTCAAAAGCTTTTTCTGCAAGGATCTTGGCATCCAACCCCCTTGGGATGTCAGCCTTGCAAAAGTAATACTCGCAATTGTGGGGCAGGAGCTGCAGGACATGGTCGATGTCCTTGTCGTTGACCATGCCGATGACAAAATGGAGTTTGCTGTAGCTCATCTCTGACAGCTGTCGGACCACTTCGCGGATGCCATCGACGTTGTGACCGGTGTCGGCGATGGTAAGCGGGTCGTCGTTGAGGATCTGCCATCTTCCCATCAGATGGGTGTTGCGGATGACGTTGGCGATGCCGTCGCGGATATCGTCGTCAGTGAGTTGGAATGGCTCGCGCAGCAGGTCGATGGCACACATCACGGTAGTGAGATTCTTCTTTTGGTATAGCCCCATCAGCGGCAGCTCACAGGCCTCCATGTAAAGCTCGTTGTCCTTCCAAACATCGTATTTCTGGATCGTCTTGGATTCGATATGGATCATGTCGCAGTCGAAGCGTTGATCGGCGAAAACTATCGGACTCTGGCATTCATGGGCTTTGTCCTCAAAGACCTGATGCGTCTCGGCTTGGGTCTCACCAATGACGACGGGAATGCCTGGCTTGATGATGCCCGCCTTCTCGCCGGCGATTTTCTCCAGGGTGTCGCCCAAAAACTGCACGTGGTCGAGTCCGATGTTGGTGATGATGCTCAGCTCGGGAGTGATGAGATTGGTGGAGTCGAGCCGTCCGCCCATGCCCACTTCCACGATGGCGATGTCCACCTTTTCCTTGGCAAAGTAGTCGAAGGCCATGCCTACCGTCATCTCGAAGAAAGAGAGTTGCAGTTCCTTCAACTTGGACTTGTGTGTCTCAATGAAGGTGACGACGTCTTCTTGTGGGATCATCTCACCATTGATGCGAATGCGTTCCCTGAAGTCCCTCAGATGGGGAGACGTGTACAAACCCGTTTTATAACCAGCTTCTTGAAAGATGGAAGCCAACATGTGCGAGGTGGATCCTTTGCCATTGGTGCCGGCGACATGGACTGACTTGAAATGAACGTGTGGGTTGTCCAAGTAGTCGAGCAAAGCGATGGTGTTGTTGAGATCTGCTTTGTAGGCGGCACTTCCGATGCGTTGATACATGGGCAGCCTGTTGAACATCCAATCAAGGGTTTCCTGATAGTTCATGGGTTTGTATATTGCTGGGTTAGTGTTTTTTGATGAAATTATAGGTGATGGTTCCTTTCTGTTCTTCGGGGGCGTTGGGATCGGGGGCGAACTTGGACCTGCGTGCAGCTTCCAATGCCATGTCGCGCATTTCGCTGTTGGCGATGTCGGTTCCTTTGGTGATACCTGTCCGGATGACATTGCCGTCACGATCCACCCAGATTTCTACTACGATGTGACCTTCTTCTGGAAAATCGGCTGATGGGCGTTGCAGTGACTTGGCGCCGCGACCGCCTAGGTCATAGCCCAGGCCGTTGCCTTTGCCGCCTTGTCCATCGTATTTCTTGATGTCCTTGAGTCCATTGGGATTCCCTTGGTCGCCGGGTTGTCCGGTGATGCCTTCCGAGCCGCCGTCCTGGGCTTTGTCCTTGCCTTTGAAGAGGGCCTTGGGATTAACGGTCTGTTGTGGGGTTTCGACGGGTTTCTCAGGCTTTTCCTTGGGCTTGACCTTCGGCTCCTCTTTGGGTTCTTTCTCTTTTTCCTTTTTGATGGAAGGGGCTTCTTCCGTATCTTGGGTCACGATGTCATCCTTGCTTTTGGCGGATTCGTCCTCTTGCGGTTTAGGTGGGGTGGAGGGTTCGGGGATGGCGGAATTGTCAGGCTGGATAAGGCCCATGCCTTGGTCATACATGCCTAGATCGACTTCTACGCCTTCTTCGCCGGGGAGTGGCAATGGAGTGCGGAAAGCCATGAAAAACAAGGCGAGCAGGAGCAGGGCATGCACCAGCAGGGTCCCAATGGCAGCGATGGTCTTGTTTTTTCTTTCTTTGCTCATTTCTTCGGTGATGTGGCCAAGATGACCTTATGGTTTTGTTGAGTGTTGCTGTTGATATCGTTGACAGCGTCGATGACGTTGACGACATACTGGACAGGGACGGACTTGTCGGAACGCAACACGATGGTGGCGTCTGATTGTCCGGCGATCTTAGCGCTGATGCTGCTGGCCAAATCCTCATCGGTGACGGGCGTATCTTCTACATAGTACTGGAAGAGGTCGTTGATATAGACGGTGACGGTCTGTTTGGCCATGGTCTTGCTGCTGCTGGAAGGTAGCAGGAGCTTGATGGCATTCGGTGCCACCAGTGTGGAGGTCAGCATGAAGAAGATCAGCAGCAGGAACACCAGGTCGGACATCGACGAGGAGTTGAAGCTGACTTGTATCTTGTTACGGGTCTTGAGAGCCATGGTGAGTAGGGTTTAAAGGTTTAGGCGGGCTCGTTGAGAACGTCCATGAACTCAGTAGTTTTGGCTTCGAGGAGGTTGACGACATCTTGGATTCTCGCCACGATGATGGTGTAGAAGATATAGGCGATGATACCCACGATCAAGCCGCCCACGGTGGTCACCATGGCCTCATAGATGCCTGAGGAGAGTAGTTCGATGTCGATGTTATTGCCTGCCATTGACATGTTATAGAAGGCTCGGATCATTCCGGTGACGGTGCCCAAAAAACCGATCATGGGAGCGGCACTGGCGATCATGGAAAGCAGCGTGACGCCTTTTTCAAGCTTGCTGACTTCGATGTTGCCCACATTCTCGATGGCGGTGTTGATGTCACTCAAGGGACGTCCGATACGGGAGAGACCTTTTTCGATCATCCTGGAGATGGGAGAATCGCTTCCATGGCAAAGGGCAATCGCATTGTCGATCCTGCCTTCCTTCATGTATTCGCGGATGCGTTCCATGAAGTTCTTGTCAAAACGCATGGCCTTTTTGACCACGATGAAGCGTTCAATGAAGATGTAAACTGCGATGACGGAGAGGATGGCGAGTACCAGCATGATCCATCCCCCTTTCATTGCGAGTTCTAGGATGGAAAGTTTGACTTCAGTGGGTTGTGCTACGGCTTCGGCGGGGAGGTTTTGCGCCACGGCGCCGTTGGTGATGACTTGAAGAATTGGTGACATATTGTTGTTTGTTTTTTATGATTGCTTAAGAACTAATTATTAAACCAAAATCATACCAAATTATTGTCGAATGACTTGTTGGAATGCCATATTTTGCCGCTACTGCTGTCGGTGGGAGCTCCTGTTACGGAGCGGAGCACGTTGACTTTGCCTTCCAGTCGGAGCATGCCGAGGAGGGCGAAGATAAGCGCTTCCTTGTAGTCAACGGTCTGGGCGTCTGGAACGATGACTTGGTGCTTGGTATGATGTCTGAGACGTTCCAGGAGATAGGTGTTGTGAGCGCCACCTCCGGTGGCGAGGAGCTTGCCTTGAGGCTGGCTGTTGATGGCTTGTGCGATCTGGAGTGCGACATGTTCCGTAAAAGTGGCCAATAGGTCGGCGGTGTCGCCTTTTTCGAGCAGGGAACGCTGATAGGTCTCGAAGAACTCTCTGCCAAGCGACTTGGGAGGTTCCTGCTGATAGAAAGGATGGCTGTTCAAGGCCTTCAGCAGTGACTCGTCGATCTTACCGCTCCGGGCTTTCAGCCCGTCGCGGTCGTATGCGAGACCATCGCGTTGGGCGAGCATGTTGAGTGCTTGGTTGGCGATGCAGAGGTCATAGGCGATCCTTCCTTCTTGCGACTCGTATGAGATGTTGGCGATGCCGCCGATGTTGAGGCATAGTTCATAGTCGCCGAAGAGCAGCCTGTCACCGATGGGCACCAAAGGTGCTCCCTGTCCGCCTTTGGCGACATCCTCGCTTCGGAAGTCGTTGACGGTGAGCAGGCTGCAGCAGTCGGCGATGGCTTGGCCATCGCCGACCTGCAGCGTGTAGCGCTCCTTCGGCTTGTGAAAGACAGTGTGTCCGTGCGAGGCGACGAAGTCTGGATGAACCTTGTGTTCTTCGATGAAAGCACGGACGCACTGCCCCAGGTAGATGCCATAGTCATGGTCAAGGACCTTCAACTCCTCAGGTTGGCAATGGAAGGCGTTTGAAAGCCGTTCCTGCCAAGGTGCTGGATAAGGAAGGGTCTCGGCCTCCAGGATCTCGTAGCGATAGCTCCCTTGGTCATCGACCAGTCGCGTCAATACGAGGTCGATGCCATCGAGCGAACTGCCCGACATAAGTCCGATCGCCAAGGCCTCTTTCATTGTATCAAGGGAAGGATGTTCTCAAGATGGATGCCGCGCGAGCCTTTCACCAAGATGTGCTGATGGACGATGGGATGCTTCTGCAAATAGCTGGCGAGAGCATCTACGTTGGGGAAGGCTAGGTATTCCGCTGTGTCGTTGAATTGGCTGAAACAAGGGCCGACGAGGAAGACCTGATGGAATCCCGACTCTCTGAGCAGGGACAGGATGGCGTGATGCTCGTGTTCCGAAGCCTCGCCAAGCTCGCGCATGTCGCCAAGGATCAGCAGGGGATGCTCGCCGCAGATGGCTCTGAAGTTTGTGATGGCGGCGTTCATGCTCGTCGGGTTGGCGTTATAGGCGTCCATGAGGATGCGGTTTCTGCCTTCGATGACTTGCGAGCGGCTATTGGTGGGTTGGTAGGCCTCCAGCGCTTGACGGATGTCTTCGTCGGAGACGCCGAAATAGATGCCTACGGCGATGGCTGCGGCCACGTTCTCGTAGTTGTAGGCTCCGACAAGCCGTGTCCTGACCTCTCCCAGTCGCTGGTGAGTGACGGATAAATAAGGATCGCAAGTCAAGGGCATAACACGGCAGTCGGCTTGGTCGCCAGTGCCGTAGCTGAAGTGATCCAGCGACCCTATTATGCTCATGAGCAGCGTATTGTCGCTGTTGACAAATGCTTTCTTTTGATGTGCTAGCAGATGGTCGTAAAGCTCTTTCTTCGTGTTGATGACGCCTTCAAAGCTGCCGAAGCCTTCGAGATGGGCCTTTCCGATGTTGGTGATGATGCCATAGTCGGGACAGGCGAGGTCGGCCAAAGTCTTGATCTCACCTGGATGGTTGGCGCCCATCTCGATGACAGCCATCTGGGTATCAGGTCTGATGCTGAGCAGCGTGAGCGGGACGCCGAGGTGGTTGTTGAAGTTGCCTTGTGTATGGACGAGATTGAACTTGCGGCTTAGGACGGCGGAAACCAGCTCTTTTGTGGTGGTCTTGCCGTTGGTGCCGGTGATGGCAATCATCTGAAGCCCTTTCAGTTGTTTCCGATGATAGGCGGCGAGTTCTTGAAGGGTTTTCAACGTGTCGTCCACTTTGAGAAGACGCGGATGATCGGGCAAGGAGGGGCGGTCGGCCACGACGAGGCTGGCGATTCCATCTTCGGCGACCTTCAAGGCGAAGTCGTTGCCATCGAAATGTTCTCCCTTCAAGGCGAAGAATACGGCGCCCGGCTCAACATGTCGGCTGTCGGTGGTTACTTGATATGTCTTGCAATAGGATTCGTAGAGAATGGACATGAGATAGAGTGTTGGATTGAAAAAAAGCCGTTTGAGTTGTCAAACGGCTTTTTATATGATTCAGTGTTGATCTTATTTTGCAAACGAGCTTCCGACCTTGTTCATGGCGCAACGGAAGCCGATGGAGGCCGACGACTGGTTTTGGTTGAGGTAACGGCGTGTGCCGGGACTCAGGTAGTATGGACCGTCGGCCCAGGAGCCGCCTTTGTAAACGCGTGACTCGTCGCTGATGAGTGTGGTGCCGGGAGTCTCGTTGGTGGCATAGTCGTACATGTCCTTGGTGAAGACTCTCTGGTCTTCCTGCGTATCGGTCCAGCTGTTTCTGATGGATGACATATAGTCACCGTCGGCATAGTTGGAGTTGAACGAGGTGCGGTAATTCTGGCGTTGTGCAGCCTGTTCCTGTGGGATGGGCTCTCTGCGGATGTGTCCGAGTTCGTCTTTTTGGGCGATGTTGCCGTCGTTATCGAGGACTTTTTGGGTGAACTCGTTGCCGCGGAAGGGGCTGTAGTCAGCGACATCTTCAAAGGTCAGAGGACGGTAAACGTCGCCAACCCATTCAGAGACATTGCCAGCCATGTTATAGAGGCCGTAGTCGTTGGGCCAGTAGGAGCCGACGGGAGCTGGAAGTGCAGCGCCGTCGTTGAGGTTGCCGGCCACGCCCATGTAGTTGCCGGGACCGATCTTGAAGTTGGCCATGAAACTGCCACGGTATTTCTTGTTGTCGGTGCGTAGTCCGTCACCGTTCCATGGATAGACCTTACGTTGTGTGATGATGTCGTTGTTGGTGTTGCCGACCAAGCCAACGGCAGCGTATTCCCATTCCGCTTCCGTGGGAAGGCGATAAGAAGGAAGGAGGATGCCATCAGAGAGGTTGACGTTGCGAATGCCGTCGCCATTCTGTTTGCTGAGGTCTTTCTTTCCGTTCTTCACGTTGCCAATATACTGACCGGCAAGGTATGCGTCGGTGTTGAAGTTTTCTTCGTCTTTTTGGTTTGGATCCCAATCAAGCACGCCGGCCTTGATGAGCATCAACTCGTTCACGCGGTCGGTACGCCATGAGCAATAGTCGTTGGCTTGAACCCAGGTGACACCGACTACTGGATAGTCGCTGTAAGCAGGATGACGGAAATAAATCTCGATCATCGGCTCGTTGTACGTCATGCGACCACGCCATACCAAGGTGTCGGGGAGGGCGTTCCGCATGGCCATGGGATAATTCTGTCCATAAAC
The DNA here is from genome assembly GCA_017537965.1 of Bacteroidales bacterium. Lineage (GTDB taxonomy): Bacteria > Bacteroidota > Bacteroidia > Bacteroidales > F082 > Limimorpha. Next base: position 10,854 of record JAFYJV010000004.1, read on the forward strand.
ACGGTTCAGCCAGTAGATGTATTCCAGATAATCCACGTTGCTTACTTCCGTGCGGTCCATCAGGAAGGATGGTATTGTGACCTTGCGGGGCACATTGTCCCAACTGTAAGTCAAATTGTCGGTGGTGCCGCCCATGACGAAGGTGCCTCCTTCGATGGCGATGAGACCGGGGCCAATCTGCTGCTCGTTGATTTCCGCTACCTCAAATCCTCCGTTGTTGGGGTCGTTGTAAGCCCAACCCGTGGTGCGTGAGGTTTTCTTGGAACAAGCGGTGAAAAGAACGCCTGCCATAAGGCAGATGACGATGGTCTTTAATCCTAATCTTAATCTCATTGCAATTGAATTTGATGCTTAAAAAACTATCTTGTTGCGTTTTTATTGTGTAAGATGGAATATTTTTTCCCTTTATCAAATTAACCTACAAAAGTACAATTATTTTCGTTTCGCTTCGCATTTCTGATAAAAACTTTTCATAAAAGGAAAAAATCGAATCAATAATAAAAAAGTAGTATCTTCGTTCCGTAATTTGGAGGTATGTCCGATTGTTTTTGATTATTATTTAAAATATTGAAATTCAGTTAAATAAGATAGAATACTCCTTTATATGGATCGAAAAATACACTTTCTGACAGCTTTTTTCCTTTGTTTGGGACTGCATTTTGGGTTGATTGCCCAATCGACAGAGAGCACCTTTATTAATAAATACGCAAATCATTCTGTCTTGTCGTCTGGGAAATGGTACAAGGTTAGTGTGATGGAGACGGGTATTCAACGGCTTGGCTATGCCGAATTGGAGGCTTTGGGAATGGACGTCGATCATATCAATCCCAGAAATCTTCGAATCTACCATAACGGAGGGGGACTCTTGAACGAATTGAACGCCGATGCGCGTTTTGACGATCTGATGGAGATTCCCATTTTCGTCTCGGGTGAAGCGGATGGACGGTTTGACGCGAACGACTATGTCCTGTTTTACGCTCGTGGTCCAGTCACATGGCAATACAAGTCGGAAGATGGTTTTTTCATCCATCAGCCCAATGCTTACGAGGATGCTTCGTATGCGTTCATAACAGCGGATCTTGGGACCGGACAACGTATTGAAACGATGCAGCATCCATCGGCTGTTGCTGCTGTTACGATCAACGAATTTCAGGATCATCAGGTGTATGAGAAAGACCAGTATAACTTGATCAATGCAGGAAGGACTTATTACAGTGACATCCTTGATGGAAACACTTCCCTGAGCAAGAGTTTCTCGTTTGCCCATGCGAAGACAAACCGTCCTTGTCAAGTCAAAGTCAACCTTGCAGGCAGGAATTTCAATGCTGCCTCTTTCGAGCTTTATGTCAACAATGTCCTTCTGAAGACTTTCCCCATCTCGGTAACGGCTCCCAGTTCTGACCATGCGTTTGCCTATTCGGCGTCAGGAACGGTTACGGGTGCTGTCACCAGTGATGTGATCGGAGTGGTGTTGAAACATGTCGGTTTTTCTGGGACGACATCGATAGGCTATGTGGATTATGTCGCGGTGAATGCATGGAGAGCATTGACATTCGAAGGCCCTGAGATGGCTTTCCGCAATCCGGAAGCCTCTGATAACACGGTGGTGTACCAATATAAGATATCTGGAGCCTCTTCGAACATGCAGGTGTGGAACGTCACGGATTCGATCCATCCAGTGAAAGTAAACGGGCAGCTCTCGGGTTCGGTTTACTCTTTTACGACTTACGGCAACGAGAAGAACGAATTCATTGCCTTCAACGGCACATCCTTTCATGTTCCGACAATTGTAGGAACCGTTGACAACCAAGACTTGCATGGCGATCGCAATTATGACTATCTGATCGTGGTGTATCCTGACTTTTTGGAACAGGCTGAACGCTTGAAGGCCATCCACGCCGTGTATGACCCTGACTTGAGGGTCAAGATTGTAACCCCTCAGCAGATCTACAATGAGTTTTCTTGCGGTGCACAAGATGTTACTGCCATTCGCGACTATTGCAGGATGCTCTATCATGACACAACGCCGTTGCGTTATCTGCTTCTTTTCGGCGACGCATCATACGACTTCAAGAATCGAAATGGGGTGGTCAACTTTGTCCCTTCATACGAGGCGGTACAAGCCACCGATATCCATTCCAGTATCGTCACGGATGATTTCTTCTGCTTTATGGACGAAAACGAGGGTGCACTCAACGGCTCCAAACCTGACATCGGCGCTGGCCGTTTTCCTGTCACTACCGTGGAACAGGCAACACAGATGGTGACCAAGGTGGAGAACTATCTTGCCAACGACGAGACTACGATGGCACCTTGGAGAAATGTCATCACCTTCTTGTGCGACGATGCAGAGGCTAACCAATTCATTGACCATTCTGAGTATTTCGCCTCCAAGATCCAATCCATAGGCGGTCAAAACCTGGTGGTGGATAAAATCTATCTGGATGCCTATCCACAGGAGAACACACCGAGCGGCCAGTTGGCACCTGAGGTCAACAAGGCTCTTAACAGCCGTGTGGACAAAGGATGCTTGGTGCTCAATTACGTGGGCCATGGCGGTGAGGTGCAATTGGCCGAGGAACGCATCTTGCAACGTTCCGATGTCAATTCATGGCGTAACGGCCCCAAGTATCCTTTGATGATCACAGGTACATGCGAGTTCAGCCGCTATGATGACCACAACCGCACTTCTCTGGGTGAGTATGCCTTCCTGAATCAGTATGGTGGAATGATTGCCATGTTTACCACTGCCAGAGTTACGCAAGGACCTTACAACAAGAAGTTCATCACCTATGTGTATGATCATCTTTTTGAAATAGAAGATGGAGTCCGTCCCCGTTTGGGTGACGTTTACCGCAAAGCCAAGCCGGACGGCTATATTAGCGATAGGATGTATGTGTTCTTCGGTGATCCTGCGTTGAGGCTTCCGATGCCCACTTGGTCAGTGGAAACCACCCACATGGAAGACACCCTCAAGGCCTTGCAACCCGCTACTATTGAAGGTGTGGTGAAGGATCTTGACGGACAAGTGGCTTCCTCGTTCAACGGGTTGGTCTATGTCAGTGTATATGACAAGGAGACGTCCTATACCACTTACGGAGACGAAGATGTGGCGCAGAGGGAATTTGCACTATATAACAGTTTGATATTCAATGGAAAGACGGAAGTTGTTAACGGACATTTCTCCATCAGCTTCATTGTCCCAAGAGACATTTCTTACCGATTTGGGAAAGGCATGGTGAGTTATTATGCCACGGACTATGTCCACGATGCCTCGGGAAAAGAAGAGGGTTTCATTATCGGTGGTTTCTATGAAGAAGCTGAGTTGGATGAAACCCCGCCTATGGTAAGACTGTTTATTGACGATGAACATTTCGTTAGTGGAGGTGTCACTGGTGATAACCCGACGTTGCTCGCCTTTGTGGAGGATGAGAGTGGCATCAACACTACTGGAGCAGGTATAGGCCATGACATCGTGGCCACCTTGTCGGGTCCTACCAGTGTGTCGTATGTGTTAAATGATTTCTTCGTGGCCGACTTGGGATGTCAAGGGAAAGGCGTCATCAATTACAGGATGCAGAACCTTCAAGAGGGTGATTATCTGTTGTCTTTAAAGGTATGGGACATTTATAACAATTCCAGTGTCTCCACCATCGCCTTCAAGGTCATGAACAGCGAATACATGGTTTTGGAGGATCCAATGTGCGCCCCCAACCCGTTCAAGGATGAGACTTTTTTCAGTTTTGGACACAACCAAATCGGTAATAATATGGATGTCCAGATATGCATTTACGATCTTATGGGAAGGCTTGTCGCCGTACTGAAAGAACAAGTGTCAGGAACTTCCACCAGGACCAATCCGATCCGATGGGATGGACGCTCCAAGGGAGGCGAACGGCTCTCTGCTGGCGTCTATGTGTACTGCATCACAGCCACCAACGATCAGCATGAGTCGGCATATATCTGCTCCAAACTCGTAATCACCCCATAATTTGAACCCATGAAAAATCTAAAGTCATATATTTTCATTGCATTGCTGGCCATAGGATTAAATGTGCCGCTTATTGCGCAATGGGACAAAACGGAGTCGGTCTTGAAAGACCATACTTGGTATAAAATCGGGGTGGTGAGAGACGGCATTTATGGGCTGGATAAGACGGCGTTGCTTTCGTATGGCGTAAATGTGGAAGGGATCGATCCTGCTCGGATCAGGTTGTTTGGCAATGTGCCTGATGTGTTGCCAGAGTCCAATTCGGAACAACGTTTCGACGACTTGACAGAAATTGCCATACAGGTCACAGGTGCTGATGACGGCTCTTTTGACAGTGATGACCGCATCCTTTTTTATGGGCAGGGGCCGGTGAATTTGCGCTGGAACTCCCAGGGCTATTATGACTATGAACGCAACTGCTATTCGGATACGGTATATTACTTTCTCTGTACGGACAGCGACCAGTCTGGCCTTAGGATGACAGAACATCCTTGGGTAGCCCCGATGGAGGGAAGTGCGGTGATTTCAAGTTTCCCCTATTGTTTCTATCACGAGAGCGAGGAGATGTCGCCTTATGCCTCTGGTAGGACTTGGTACGGTGACATGTTTACTTCTCAAGAAGGCCAGAAATCTTTTGTTTTCGAGGTGCCAGACCTTGTCTCTACGGAGGTGCTTCACGTTTTCTCCCGAGTGTTGGGCCGTTGTGCTTCCCGTTTCTCATATAGTTTGAAGGTGAATGACAATATTCTGGCAGACCATGTTAACCTTGAAGCCATTGCCAACCTGAAATATGGAACGGAACACGAAGTGTTGAACAAGATGTGTACGGTGAATTCCGATCAGGTGACGGTTCGGTATTCCATCAATGTCTCTCAAGATAATCCAATGCTGTATGTGGATCGGTTCTACGTTACCTGTTGGCGTGCATTGAGGTTCCATGGAGGGGAGCTGCCTTTTCGGCTGGTTCCTTCCCAGATGGCAACTTCGATCGTCAAGGTACAAGTGCAGGGGACGGGTCCGACGACGATATGTTGGGATGTGACGGATCCATTGACGCCGACGATACAACCCATGACGCAGCAGGTTGGAGGCATCTCTTCGTTTGGCGTGGAAGGCAACGCGGAACGTCGTTATCATCTGTTTGAGGCATCCGCCATCCAGTCGGTGGCATCATGCTATCCGATCCCCAACCAAAACCTGCATGAGATGACCAGTGCAGAGATGCTGATCATCACCCCACGCCTGTTTTGGGAACCTTCGTCGGCATTGGCTGAGTTCCATCAGGAAATGGATGGCATCCAATGTGTTTTGGCAGATGTCGGTGAGATCTATAATGAATTCGGCACGGGTATGACAGATCCCACCGCAGTGCGCGATTTCATCCGCATGATCTATCTCCGCAGTGAAGGAAAGTTGAGATATGTGCTGCTGATGGGCAAAGGAACGCATGACTATCGAGACATTAAAGGCTTTGGCAACAACTACGTGCCGACGTATGAGATTGCTGACAAACCTTGGCACGAACCCACCTCTTTATGCTCTGACGATTACTTTGCCTTGATGGATTCGACGGAGGGGGAACATTGCTCGGGACTTGTGGATCTGGGAGTGGGACGTTTCCCCATCACCACTCCTGAACAGGGCAATGCCTTGGTGTTGAAGATCAAACACTATGCAGACATCTCTGCTTCTCATGGCCCGTGGAAGAACCGTCATCTTTTCATGGCGGACAATGACAATAGGACCTATATGGAATATCCCGAGTATCTTGAGATGATGTTGGATACCGCCTGGCACTATATCACTACCAAGAAACTCTATACAGATTCTTATCCTGTTGTTTCCACTCCTCAAGGGAATCGTGTGCCGGAGGCCAACCAAGCTTTGATGCACACCCTTGACGATGGAGTTTTGGTGATGAGTTATACGGGACATGGCGGCGTGAAAGGCCTGATGGCGGAGTTGGTTCTTACCAATAGCGACATCCAGTCGATGACGAATTTCGACCGACTTCCGTTTGTCCATACTGCCACTTGCGAGTTCAGTAAATTCGACAATCCCAGTTTAGTCTCTGCCGGAGAACAGTTGTTCCTCAATCCACGTGGCGGTGCGATTGGAATGTTGACCACGGTGCGTCCGACTTATGCCCCGACCAATCAAAAGATGTCCAAATCTTTTCACGAACATGTATATGACAGGGAAAACGGCATGCCTTTGAGGATGGGTGACATCATACGCTGTTCCAAGGCGGATGTGGATTATTTTGCGGATGGGAATATTGGGTATGTGCTTTTTGGTGACCCCGCTTTACGTCTTTCTGTTCCGATTCAAACGGTCGGCACTTCAAAGATCAATGATCAATTGTCGCAGAGTGCATGTACAATAACGGCAGCCAGCAAGATACAAGTGGATGGCATGATCCTCCCTCTAGGGGGACGCATTGACACCTTGTTCAATGGAGTGGTTGACGTGCGTCTGTATGACAAAAGGTCGAGCTTTACTACATTAGGTGCGATGATCTCGCCGATGACCTATGGCTATTATCACGATGTGTTGTTTGAAGGCAAGGCGACGGTGGAGCATGGACGCTTTAGCATAGAGTTGCCTGTGCCTATTGATGTGAACTATTTCCATGGGAAGGCGTTGTTGAGTTATTATGCTTATGATTCCATTAGAGGCATCGACGCTGCCGGGGTCTTTGACAACTTGATCTTGACAGAAGCGGATCCAGCGACAGTTCAGGATCATCAGGGTCCCGACATACATCTGTATTGGAATACTCCGGATTATGAAAACGGAGACCATGTCAGTCGTAATGGCATTCTGTATGCCGATTTGTTTGATGAGCAAGGAATATATCATTATAATGTCAGCATTGGCAGGGATATCGTTTTGAATAGCAGTTTGGACGACTATGACAACGTGATCCTCAATGAATGCTATGAGCCTGTAGTTGATGATTATCGTAAAGGGCGGATTGCGTTGCCTATCAGGGAATTGGATGATGGAACCTATAGTTTCCGAATCAAGGTGTGGGATACGCAGAACAACTCTTCTGAGGCAGAGATCGCCATCGTGGTTCAGGAAGGGATCATGCTTGCCGAGGTTCACAATTACCCGAATCCATTTAGGGATGAGACGCGTTTTTCATTTGTCCATGGAGACAAATCGGAACAATTGTCGGTAAGGATAGAAGTGTTCGACATGCTTGGCCGTTGTGTCAAGGAGATCCAGCAGCGGACTGCTGCCACGGCTGGCGTAGTTCCACCCATTCTATGGGACGGTCGAGGCAGTGATGGGCGACCGCTTCGTACGGGGGTGTACATCTATCGGCTCACCGTTACCGACTCGGAAGGAAAAGCCAGATCGGTGTCGAAACGATTGGTAATTGGATAATTTTTTTTAGGAAAGACAATAATACAACCAGTTTATCGTTATTTTTGCATGTTATTAAGATAATAGTACTTTTTATGAAAATCAAAGCATTTCTACTTTTGGCCATAGGAATCCTTATTGGTTTCCAATCCTATGGACAGTATTATGATGAACTTACGGGTGGGGAAAGGAATCCCAACGTCATTACTACAGCAGTACCTTTTATTTCCATCGCTCCGGATTCGCGTGGCGGTGCCATGGGTGACTGCGGTGTGTCATCGGAAGCGGATGTGTTCAGTATGAATTATAATCCGGCCAAGTACACCTATCTTAAGGAAGATATGAGTGTTGGCTTGGGGTATAGTCCGTGGTTGCAACACCTTGTTCCAGATATGCATTTGGCATATTTGGCTTTTGCCAAGAAGTTGAACTCCGAATCGGCGTTGGGTGCCACATTGCGTTATTTCAGTTGTGGCGACATTACTTTTAGGGATGCTGCTGGCAACTCGTTGGGTGATTATAAGCCAAACGAGTGGGCTGTGGACGCTACCTATTCCAGAATGTTGACCGATTACCTCTCGGGTGCCGTTGCTGGACGATTCATCTATTCCAACTTGACACAGGGCCAAGGTGAAGGATCCTCGGTGGGTTGGTCGGTGGCTGCCGATGTGGCGGTTTACTACAAGCGTCCGGTGGAGTGGTTCCGTGACATGGATGCGGAATTTGCCTGGGGCGTATGCGTAAACAACATCGGTTCCAAGGTGAGTTATAGAAGCACTAGCGTTGACAAGGATTTCATTCCCACCACGCTTCGTTTCGGTCCCAGCATGAAATTGGATCTTGATGAATACAACTCATTGTCCTTCATGGTTGATGTGACCAAATTGTTGGTTCCCACACCGCCGCTTTATGCAAAAAATCCTAACGGATCTTATATGGTTGATGAGAATGGAAATCTGGTTGTTGAGGAAGGTATGTCGGATGACGTCTCTGTCATGGTAGGTATTATCCACTCTTTCTACGATGCTCCTGGATACAGTTATGATGGTTATGGCAACAAGGTGGGACTTGGAAAGTTCTATGAGGAGCTTTGTGAGTATAACATCGGACTTGGTGCGGAGTATTGGTACAACAACGTGTTTGCTGTACGTGCCGGATATTTCAACGAGACCGCATTGAAGGGCAACCGTAAATACATCACCTTGGGTGCTGCTTTGAAATACAATGTGTTTGGTTTGGATGTCTCTTATCTGGTGCCGGTCAATGGTTCCTATGGATCCAACCCGTTGGAAGACACTTGGCGTTTCAACTTGACCTATGATTTTTAATCGGGTTCGATAGTATTTGAAATTGATATGTCGATAACGCTGTGGGGCGGCCAATGGCCGCCCCAC
>JAFYJV010000038.1 GCA_017537965.1 Bacteroidales bacterium
AAGATGTTGGCAAAATTAGCAACACAAGAATTGCCTACAAATTATACCGAGAAAAAGGTGTTATTAGAACATTTGCATGTCGTACTTTGGGATTATTATCAGTTTGGTGAGCAGCGAACTAATGGCAAGGTTAAAGGTACCATTCCAAACGATATTGTTGGTTTTGTTAGAAAAAATCCGACTATAACAAAGATAGCCATAAATGGTTATGGAAATTACGAAGACTTTGGAGAAAAACTACAAAATCAGTTCGGACAATCCATCAAAGTGTTTCGTTTGCATGGAACAAGCGGTTCCAACGCTTCTTGGACTTTAGAAAAACTGTGTAAGGAATGGAGCGTTGTGTTTGAGCTATGACCTGTTGAAGCTCCGCCTCAGCATTTGTAATACGAGACAAAAGTTAAACAAAAGAGGATGACATCAGTGTCGCGCCTTTTGTTTACACTGCCGCCAATTCTCGCCCAACGGCATGAATTGTGTCGAGGAACTTAAAGACCTTGAATTTAGTCCTTTAGGAATTCGACATCACGATTATAAGCCACTGATAAATATGCTACACGAATACCATTCAAAAAACGGTTTATAGTATTGTCGCTATTCCTCCAAAAAATTTTCTGTTCTTCGTTCAAAATTCGCGGAAATGTGTATTTTTGCATGGTTAAAAATTCTAGGAAAGGTGTATAAATGACATTCCTAAAAATCTAGGAAACGTGATTATGAAGCGGAAAATCTATGATAAATTAGTACAGTGGAAGCAGGAGCAGAACGGCACTACTGCTTTGCTCATCGAGGGCGCACGACGTATCGGAAAGAGCTATATCGCCGAAGAGTTCGCTCGCAACGAGTACAAGTCTTATATTATGATTGATTTCAGCAAGGCTCCTGCTCGGGTAAAGTCGTGGTTCGATGAATATTTGGAGGATGTGGATACACTGCTTCAAAACATCCAACTCCATTACAAGAAAACACTCACACCACGAGAATCCCTCATCATCTTTGATGAAGTGCAGAAATGCCCGCGGGCCCGTGAAGCCATCAAAACCTTGGTTGCCGATCACCGTTTCGACTATTTGGAGACTGGTTCGCTCATTTCCATCAAGAAAAACGTGGAGAACATAGTCATTCCATCTGAGGAAGAAGGCATCGACATGTATCCGATGGATTTCGAGGAGTTCCTCTGGGCAATGGGAAATGAGGTGCTGATGCCTTACATTAAAAAACAACTTGAAAGGCAAATACCTATGGGCGATTTCCATCGTGATGCGATGCACTATTTCCGTCAATACATGATCGTAGGTGGCATGCCGCAAGCTGTGGCTGAATACGTTCAATCAAAGGATTTCAAGAAAGTCGATGCTGTCAAGCGGCGTATTCTGCGCCTCTATAAAAACGACATCAAGAAATACGCCGGTCCCGCTTTGGCTCGCGTTGATGCCATCTATGATGCCATCCCCGGCCAGCTTCAAAAACACGAGAAGAAATTCACGCTTTCGGCCTTGAAAGATGAAGCCCGGATGCGCGAATACGACAGCGCTTTCTTTTGGCTCGATGATGCTCGAATCGCTAACATTTGCTACAACACCACCGCACCGAACATCGGTCTGCAACTCAACGAGGACCGCACAACGCTTAAATGTTATTTCTGCGATACAGGTCTGCTCATATCTTTGGCTTTTAACGCCCGAGGCATTGTCAGCAATGAGATTTACCAGAAATTGATGTTCGACAAATTGGAAATCAACGAAGGTATGCTGGTGGAAAACATCGTGGCTCAAATGCTCAAAGCAACCGACAAAAAACTTTACTTCTATAGCAATTACGACAAGGAGGAGGCCGAAAACCGCATGGAGATCGACTTTTTGATTCAAAAGGAAACCGTCACATCAAGACACAACATATCACCTATCGAAGTCAAGAGCAGTGCCAACTATACGCTAACCTCTATCAAGAAATGCATCGAAAAATATAGCCAATACCTTTCCACACCATACGTTCTGCATTCAAAGGATGTGGAGATCAAAAACGGTTTGGTCTATCTTCCCCTTTACATGACACCGTTACTTTAAGATGTTTATTGTTGTTTATCACAAAAGAATTCGTTTCATTGCATCACATTTATAATCAGACGATTAAAATTTCTAGATACTTATTCCTTATTTGTTACATATTTGCAACATAATTTTGTAACTGAGCGGCAAGATTGTAGGCCTACGCCGCGAGGAACATTTGGAAATTCCGGCTGAAGCTTTGCGCGAAGCCTTGATAAATGCTTTATGCCATCGCCAATATGATGACCCAAGAACATCTGTCAGCCTTGCCATCTACGATGACAGGATTGAGATAATGAATCCCGGACGCTTCCCTATGGGATTGACCGAAGAAAGCATAATGGAGCCTCACGATTCATATCCAACCAATTTGAAGATTGCACAAGTGCTTTACCAAACCACCTATTCAGAAAAATGGGGCTCGGGTGTAAGGCGTATGACCGACTTATGCAGAGAGCAACATCTTCCTGATCCTCGTTTCCATTTGGGTAAAGGAACCGTATGCTTGACATTCAAGAAAGCTCAAAAGGACACAGGTAGCCTGAAAGATGACTTGAAAGAAGTCCTAAAAGAACTCACTGAACGTCAGTTGTTTATTTTGGATTTAATAGCGCAAGACCCATCCATATCCGCAAAGGAATTGTCGGAAAAGATGTCGGAAAAGATGTCGGAAAAGGAAGAGGTGAATGTCAGGACTATCGAAAGAGATATCGCCCAATTAAAAAAGAGAGGTATTCTAAAACGCGAAGGAGGTAGAAAGCAGGGTCGTTGGCTTGTATTACTTGATCAATAAAACCGAGCAAGCATGCTCTGATAGATTATATGATCAAAAAGGCGTTGCAATCCAAGAAAAACTTGACCAATTGTTACATGAAATAGACATGGGACTTTGGGACAATTACCTTCTAGGAAACTATGAGTTTTACAAAAACGCCAAAGCTCAAATTGAAATGTCCAATTCTTTTCAAACGGCAATATCACAACAACAATCAACGAAACAATAAGTAAGGACATTGATGTGGTCATGCAAAAACAAGCTGACTTTGTGCGTCCAATCGAAACATTATTTCCAATCGGTGTTGTAAAAGGACAATATAAACAAGACGAAAGATGAGTATAATAGAATTCCACAACCCTCAATTCCTTGTCTTTATGGCAGAAGACACCTTCGCCCCCTTGTTCTGGGATGATGAGGATGTAGGAATAGGAGATGCTGATTCTTTCTATATTGGCGAAAATGAATATGACCTTTCTTCATTGATTGGTTTGAAAGAGTGGTTCTCGCATGCTGACCGATACGACCCGTATTCAGCCATAACTGATTTCAATCGTATTGGAATGGGCGACTGGATAAACCAAGGTTATGAATTTGCAAAACAGATTCGTAAAATGATTCCTAAGGAAATCGATTTATATTATAGTTTTTGGCACCAGTTTAATGCCGATTGGAAATGTTGTAGGGTACTGATAACTCTTTGAAATATGAGTCAGGTAAACATTTTTCTTGTATACGAACAACGCCAAGAGCAGAAATAATTCGGTGTCTGCCGTGTACGAATTATTTATACGATTAATGGGGACATCGCCGCACCCCAATGGCTCATAACCACCCATCAAAAGTGACAGTCCGCCTTCTTAATCCTTGTCAGGGGTAACAAGAGAGGAAAGGTACACCCTTCTCTCCAGCCACAGAGATCGACGATTCCGCTCCACTTCGCAATCCTCGGCACCATCCACACCCCTCGTATCGACATCGACGGCAAGACCTACACCCCGCAGGAAATCTCCGCCATGATTCTTCAGAAGATGAAGAAGACCGCTGAGGACTACCTCGGTCAGACCGTGACCGAAGCCGTCATCACCGTGCCGGCCTACTTCAGCGACTCACAACGTCAGGCCACCAAGGAAGCCGGTGAGATCGCCGGTCTGAAGGTGCGCCGTATCGTCAACGAGCCTACTGCAGCCGCTCTGGCTTACGGCTTGGATAAGAAGAAGAACGATGCCAAAGTCGCCGTGTATGACCTCGGTGGCGGTACCTTCGATATCTCCATCCTGGAGCTCGGCGACGGCGTATTCGAGGTGAAATCCACCAACGGTAACACCCACCTCGGCGGCGACGACTTCGACGAAGTCATCATCAACTGGCTGGCTGAAGAATTCATGAAGGACAACAGCGGCATCGACCTCCGTAAGGACCCGATGGCCCTGCAACGTCTGAAGGAAGCTGCTGAGAAGGCCAAGATCGAGTTGAGTTCTTCGAGCGAAACCGAGATCAACCTGCCTTACATCATGCCTGTCAACGGCATCCCGCAGCACCTGGTCCGCACCTTGAGCCGTTCGAAGTTCGAACAGCTGGCCGATCATCTGATCCACGCTACCCTCGAACCCTGCCGTAAGGCTTTGCAAGACGCTGGCATGACCGTCAACGACATCGACGAGGTCATCTTAGTGGGCGGTTCCACTCGAATCCCTGCCATCCAGAACATCGTCCGCGACTTCTTCAAGAAGGAGCCTTCGAAGGGCGTCAACCCCGACGAGGTGGTCGCCATCGGCGCCTCCATCCAAGGCGGCGTGTTGACTGGCGAAGTGAAGGACGTGCTGCTGCTTGACGTGACGCCTCTGTCATTAGGTATCGAGACCCTCGGCGGCGTGATGACCAAGCTCATCGAGAGCAACACCACCATCCCGACCAAGAAGTCGGAGGTGTTCTCCACCGCTGTCGATAACCAGCCCAGCGTTGAAATCCACGTGCTGCAAGGCGAGCGTCCTATGGCCAACCAGAACAAGACCATCGGTCGTTTCATCCTCGACAGCATCCCGCCAGCGCCGCGTGGCATCCCACAGATCGAAGTCACCTTCGACATCGACTCCAACGGCATCCTGAACGTGAGTGCTAAGGATAAGGCCACCGGCAAGACCCAGAGCATCCGTATCGAGGCTTCCTCCAGCTTGACAGAAGCCGAAATCGAACGCATGAAGAACGAAGCCCAGGCCAACGCCGAAGCCGACAAGAAGGAACGTGAGCGCATCGACAAGCTCAACCAAGCCGACAGCGTGATCTTCCAGACCGAGAAGCAGCTGAAGGAATACGGCGACAAGCTCCCGGCCGACAAGAAGTCGGAGATTGAGAGTGCCTTCGCCAAGCTGAAGAGCGCCCACGAGGCCAAGGACATCAATGGCATCGACAACGCCATGAACGAGATGAACGCCATCTGGCAGAAAGCCTCTGAGGAGATGTACCGCAACGCCGGTGGCGCCCAAGGCGGCCCGCAAGGCGGCTTCGACCCGAACAACATGGGCGGCGGCTTCCAAGGCGGCAACCCAGGCCAAGGTTCTCAAAACAGCGGCAATGGCGATGACAATGTCACCGACGCTGACTTTGAGGAGGTGAAG
>JAFYJV010000005.1 GCA_017537965.1 Bacteroidales bacterium
AGTCCCGAAGCTCCCGCCCTGCTCTCCAAAGGCAACATCATCGCCGAAGGTGTCGATGCCGAGCTCGATGAGCTGCGCAACCTCTCGCGCTCCGGCAAGGACTACCTCCTTGGCATCCAAAAACGAGAGATGGAAGCCACAGGCATCTCCTCCCTCAAGGTAGGCTACAACAACGTGTTCGGCTATTACCTCGAAGTGACCAACACCCACAAGGACAAGGTGCCGGAGAGCTGGATCCGCAAGCAAACCCTCACCAACGCCGAGCGTTACATCACCGAAGAGCTGAAAGAATACGAGCAAAAGATCTTGGGGGCCGAAGAGAAGATCGCCTCCATTGAGCAACGGCTATACGCCCAACTTGTGAGTGCTGTCACGGAGTTTGTAGAGCCCATCCAACTCGATGCGTCCCTGGTAGCCCGAATCGACTGTTTGGTGAGTTTCGCCGACATTGCCTTGAAATACCATTACGTCAGGCCGACTATCGACGACTCCTACGTGCTGGACATCAAGGACGGCCGTCACCCCGTCATCGAGCAGATGCTCCCCGTGGGGGAACATTACATCGCCAACGATGTGCATCTTGACCGCGACAAGCAGCAGATCATTGTCATCACTGGCCCTAACATGTCGGGCAAATCGGCGTTGCTAAGGCAAACCGCCTTGATTGTGTTGATGGCGCAGATGGGCAGCTTCATACCCGCCACATCGGCACATATCGGATTGGTTGACAAGGTTTTCACCCGTGTAGGAGCCTCCGACAACATCTCATCGGGCGAATCGACCTTCATGGTGGAGATGAACGAGACGGCGAGCATCCTGAACAATGTTTCATCGAGAAGCCTTGTGCTGCTTGACGAGATTGGGCGAGGCACCAGCACTTACGACGGCATCAGCATCGCCTGGGCCATCACCGAGTTTTTGCACGACCATCCCATCAGTCGCGCCAAGGTGATGTTTGCCACTCACTACCACGAGCTGAACGAGATGGAAGCCTCCTTCCCGAGGATCAAGAACTACCATGTGACGGTGAAAGAAGTCGGCGACAAGGTGGTCTTTCTGCGAAAGCTCAAGCGAGGGGGCAGCTCTCACAGCTTCGGCATCCATGTGGCGGCCATGGCAGGCATGCCCCGCAAGGTGGTGGAACGCGCCGAGAAGCTGCTGACCCTGCTGGAAAAATCGCACACGGGAGACCAGGTCGATAAGGCAGCCCTGAAGCCAGAGGAACCTATGCAATTGAGTTTCATTCAGTTGGACGATCCATTGTTGTTGCAAATCAAGGAGGACATCCTTAACACCAACATCGACACCTTGACTCCTGTGGAGGCTTTGATGAAGCTCAACGAAATCAAGAAGTTACTGAACAAATAATTTTTTTAAAAAAAAGCTTGTACAAATAAAAAAAGTTGTATCTTTGCACCGCAATTCGCAAGCGGAAATAGCTCAGTTGGTAGAGCACGACCTTGCCAAGGTCGGGGTCGCGAGTTCGAGTCTCGTTTTCCGCTCTGCTACTGCGGAAATAGCTCAGTTGGTAGAGCACGACCTTGCCAAGGTCGGGGTCGCGAGTTCGAGTCTCGTTTTCCGCTCCACAAGGTCCCGAGTGAAATCGGGATTTTTTGTGTAAGTGCCTGAGTGGTGGAATTGGTAGACACGAGGGACTTAAAATCCCTTGCCCTTTAAAGGCGTGCCGGTTCGATCCCGGCCTCGGGTACTAAAAAAGGAGCCGACTGGCTCCTTTTTTAATTTAATGTGATCACTTCGTCCATCCTGATGTCTAAGGGTTCGGTGGGAACCTCCTCAACCAGCTGGAAGTCGAAGCAGATGCCGATGCGTTTCACATCCAAATGCTGGCAAAGGAAGCGGTCGTAATAGCCTTTCCCCCTGCCGATGCGGTTGCCTTGGCGATCGAAGGCCACACCAGGCACCACAATCAAGTCGAAGTCGCCCGTGTAAGGCTCGTTCTGAGGCTCCAAGATGTTGAAATCACCCACAGCAAAAGCGGTGTCCTTGCCATATTCTACGGGAATGATGTCGTCACCGACCACTGTGGGAAGGATGATGGTCTTCTGAAGATGCCATTTCTCCAAAAAGGCTTGGGTCTGCACCTCGTCAGGCAAGGCGCTGTAAAGCATCACCCGCTCCGCCTTGATGAAATCGGGATGTTGTTCCAGTTTTGCCAGGATGCGCTCAGATTGTTCCAGCAGCTGCTCCTTGGTATGTTGTTTTTTCAGCGCCTTGATCTGCGCCCTTAGTTCTCTTTTATCCATTATTCACCTTTCACCCTTAACCTCTTTTATCCTCCGTAAGCAGAACCCACGGCAAACTTCACCGGTTTGTTCAATCCCTTTTGGCAGAAATCGATGCCTTCGATCGGGGTGACATAAAAAACATTCCATTCACCCTCGTTCTTGCGGATTTCGAAAACACCTTGGGCTTCCTCGTCGTTACCCTTGACTCCGTCTTCTGAATACACGAGAGCTTCCGTCAGCTCATAACCGAAACGGAACACCATGTTGTCCCAGTCGGCTTCCAACTCCCAGAAACGGCCTCGCTCCTCACCCATCTTTTCGTGTGTACGGTCATTGATCACGTACTGCATCTTCCAGTCTTCGCTCAGGTACAAGCGATAGACCAACGCATCATTGTTTTCGCTATATTCGAGATTGTTCTGCAGCAAGTACAACGGTATTTCCACTTTGCCGCCTTTGGCATCCAGCGCGTAGATGGTCACGTGATCGTAATTGATCTCGCCATCTTCACCTACATACTCGCCACCGGGACCCGCCTCAAAGCCAACGATGCCATCAAAAGGCATCAAGGTCGCCTCAAGGTTGCCCGTACTGATGGAGTTCCATAGGCTCAGAATCTGCACCTTACCTTCAGGCAAGAGCACACAAAGAATAGGGTTGAAATCTTGTCCAATGTCGCCGATACAGATGCCTTGTGGTTCTCCCAACAAGCCTTCCACCTCCACGGGACCGTCAGGCAATCGGTATAATTCCTCGTCATTGAAGGTTTGATAAACCACTTGCTCTTTGTCGAATGTCAGCCACACACCACCATCTTTGACCTCACCCTTTATGGCAACTCTCTCGTCATCCCACAAGAAATACTCCTGGGATAGTGCCGGGGCTACCATCGTAGCGTTAGGTTGTTGCGGTTCCGCAGGAGCCGTGTTGGTTTCAGTTTTCTTGGTCTTGTTGTCGCAAGCCGTTGCCAGCAACAACACCGCTAATAATACACAAACACGTTTCATAATCAGTATTTTCGTTTTTAACTTTCAACTCTCATTTTTCAACTTTCAATTCTTAATGGCCTCAAATCCCTTCCCATACGCTCCCATCACCATGTTCATGGTCATGAATGCAGTCGGGTCTTCGTCCTTCACAATACGCAAAATCTGCTGTGCCTCACGCTTATGGGTAACCACCATTAGGATGTCGCCCTCTCTTTTAGTGTACCACCCCGTGCCCTTTATCAATGTCACGCCCCGTTGCATCTCATTGCCGATGCGTTCAGCCACTTTCTCTGGCTTGGAGGTGAAGATGAAGGCTTGGATCGACTGCTTGTTGCCTGTCAGCACCAGATCGATGCAATAGCTGCAGATGCCCATCACTACAAAGCCGTAAATGATGGCTTGGATCTTGTCGCTCTCCAGCACGAAATAGGAACAGCTGATGATGATGATGTCGCAGATAAGGATCACCCTGCCTTGGGAGATGTTACGGTATTTGCAGATCATCATGGCCACAATGTCGGTGCCACCTGTGCTGCCGCCTTGGGTAAAGGCAATGCCTATGGCCGTTCCCGCCAAAGCGCCTCCAATAAGGGCCGAAAGGAACTTGTCGTCCACCAACGGAGCCATCTCGCCGGCCAAAATCGGATCGGTGATGTAATGTTGTAGCAGCGAGAAAAACACTGACGACATCACGATGGAATACACCGTCTTGATGCCAAACGAAGGTCCCAGAACCTTCAGCGAGATCAACACCAGGATGCCATTGATGACAAACACGGAGATACCTGTGGAGATGCCCGTGGCATAGAAGATCAAGGTGGCGATACCGCTTACGCCGCCGCCCAGCACATGGTTAGGAATCAGGAAGCCGGTCCAGCCAAACGCCATCATCAGCAAAGCTATGGTGATGATGACATAACGCTTGATCTCGGATAGGATTTTTGTCTTGTCAGTCTTCATTTTCATTCGTATTTATAGCCGTGATGCCGTTACGGTTGACCATCACATGAAACGCCTGGTACTCCACATGATCCTCCCATTTGAACTGGAGCACAAAATGCAGCGTATAAACCCGTTCTGCCGTGATGGTCTGCAACTGGAGGTTTTCGTCCAAGCAGTCGATCACCGACTCGGGATTGTCCATCTTCTTGGTCAGGAAGTTGATGTGGTAACGCATGATGTCGTTGATGCCCTTGAAGTCATAGACGTAATGATGCCGCAGCAATTCATTGTCAATCTTCACCTTTTTGCGATACAGGATGATTTTTTCCTCCAGCAGGTTGTTGTCAGCCTCCAGCTTGGAACGGTTGCGGTATTTCAGCACCTCCTCAGGCACCTTGTCGTCCAAGATGAAATCCATACCCTCCTTGATCCAACCGATGGGCTTCTCCTTGATACTGACCACCGTCTTGGTATCGAAGTACTTGTCCTTCAGCTGATAGGCAAACAGGCCTCGCGTCAGATCCTTGATACGGTCCTTGATCATATAGATAAGCACCAGGATGACGAAGATCAACGAGGGATAGTTGCCCAGGTATTTCTGAAACGGCATGGTGACCAGCAAGGAGACCATCATGGCCAAACCCGCTGCAAGGCTAAAGGAAATCTGTTTCACGGCAGTGCCGTCCTGCGTCGTGTTGACCCTCAGGAACAGGGCGCTTTCTATGTATTTCTTCAACAGGCTGTGTCTTGACAGCAAGCGTCGGTTGTTGTCCTCGTCATCAATGATCGAGCGACTGTAGCCACACTTCTTCTTGTATTGGGCCTCTTCGGTAAGAAGTCCAATCAGACAGGCGCTGACTGCTTCCAAGCTGTTTGGATGGGAACGGTTCAAAGCCTTGAGGATCCTCATGGTACGGATTTCCACCTGATGGCTCATGAACTCGTCGGCAAAGCCAAACTTCGTCGTGATTTCGCTGTTGTCGGCTCGGATTGTTCCAAACAAGTCCCTGAACGCCTTCAAAACCTGACGGGCGTCAGAAGCATAAGCCAAGCAACGTTCTTGAAGCAAAGACTCTTCGGTATGGTTTCGGATACGGGTCGCCTCGTTGCGGATGGCGCTCTTGAAAATGGATCCGAACAGTTTCAACTGGAACTCGCACTCTCCCATCCGTTCCGGCGAGGCATCTTCCAAGACCTCTTTCAAGGCAACACCCAGATAATGCAACGGAGAGGCCTCGCCGGTCACCATCTCCTTCATGGAAAACGCGGGAGTGATCAGGCGGATGTTCGACTTCATGTCGCTGAAAAAGCGATCCTTGCTATAAGTCTGTTGGTTGATATCCAGTCCATTAGGAAGAAAAATCCAAGAATTGACATCAAAGTGATCTGCTTTGACACCTTCCCTCCCACTGAATCCAATCTTGAACTCAATGGAAAACTGATCATGTATTTTTGTCTGAATATCAATCATCTCAAAATCAGATTAAAAGAATAGTCCCGGTGTGATACCCAGCCATTTCAAGACCGTATCACCCCAGATCAAAATCAATATCCAAGCGAAAGTCATCATGGTGATGCCGTATTTGAACGCATCGGTCTGACTATACATGTTGGTATTGTAAAGCAGCGCTGCCGGCTTGCTGTTGAAAGGCAACACGTAGCAATGCTCGATCAGCATGGCCACAGGCAGGGAAAGGCTCATCACCGGGAATCCGAAACGCGCCTCCACACCCAATGCGATGGGCACGAACACCATGGTACGGATGGTCTTGCTTTGGAACACCAGGCCAGAGTACATCATCAAGAAGGTCAGGATGACATATAGCACCCAGAAGGGAGTGCTTGCGGTGATGCCAAGGCTATCAAAGCCAGCGTTGACCATGGTGTTGGGCAGGTCGGTTGCGTTGAGTCCTGATCCAAGTGTATAGGCACCGGCCGAGAATAGCATGAGGTGCCAGGGAATGTCAACGTCGTTCCATTTCACCACGCCGATGCCAGGAAGCAAGGCAATGATGGCGCCGAGCAAGGCCACAATGGTCTCGTCAATGTTATGGAAAGTGCCTTTGGTAACCCACAAGAAGAGCACCAGCACAAAGATGCCCACTGCCTTGTATTCTTCGGCTTTCATCTTACCCATGGCGTCAAGTTCCTTCTTCAGGCGTTCCAAGCCGCCTTCGATCTGAGGCTTCTGCTCTTCCTTCTTCATGGGGAAGAAGATATGCATACCTACCAACAGACCGACTACCAAGGTGATCACACTCATGGGGCCCACCGCCACCAGCCAGTCGGAATAGCCAAAGTCACAACTGCCCACGAAACCGGCGATCAACGAGATCGCCAACAGGTGAGCGCCACTGCCGGTATAAAATGCGTTGGCACCGACATTCACCTGGAACAGGTTCTGGATGACGAGGTTTCGTCCGAAGTTGTTGCGATGGTCTCCCGAGGCACCATAGATGGCACAGACCGTCATGAAGATGGGGAGCATGATGGTTGCCTTGACCGTCGTGGCTGAAATGAAGGCCGACAACACGAGATTGATGATGAGAAAACTCCACAAGACCCCTTTGGTGCTTTTGCCGAACTTGATCACAAAGGCCAATGCCAGTCGTTTCGCAAACTGGGTCTTGACCAACATGCTAGCCAGCACAAACGACAGGATGTTCAGCCACATGACTGGGTGACCGAGTTGTGCCAAGGCCTCTTTCTGCGTGGTGACGTTGCAGATCACCGTGCCAAGGATGATGAGCAATGAGGTCAGGTAATTGGGGATGGCCTCTGTCATCCAAAGGATGAGACCCGCGATGAAGATGGCGAACATGGCGTAGTTGGAGCGGATAAAGGCATCCATACCTATCTCGTTTGCTCTTTTCAAGGCTTTGGCCGTCAACAGTTCAGGGTTGAGATTGTCGATGAACCCGATGGGGACAAACCAATACAGCAGCACGAAAGCGATGATGGCGAGAGGGCCGCCGAGACGTGCCATCCACTTCTCAAAGGAGGATTTCTGCATCTTGGGCAGTTTTTCCACCTTGTAGTTGTTCATATCCAGAGGATCAAATTCGGCCATGAAGAGTTAGGAATTAGGAGTGAGGAGTTAGGAGTTAATAAGAGAAGTAGGGACGCATTGAATGCGTCCCTACGATTTAGATTATTTCCAGTTTTTATAAGGATTCTTCATCAACATGGAGTTGAAATACTTGGGGTCGCCGGTGACCTCTTCGCCAAGCCATGCTGGCTTGTCGAAAGGTTCGTTTTCATCGGTGAGTTCCACCTCGGCGACGGTCAGACCGTCGTTGTCGCCGTAAAACTCATCCACTTCCCAAGTGTGTTTCCCGTCGGTGTTCTTGACCAGATAGCGGGTCTTGTCGATCACGCCGGGTTCGCAGATCTCGAGCAAGCTTTGCACTTCCTCGACGGGGATCTCCTTTTCCCACTCGAAGCGGGCAGCGCCGGAGGCGTTGCCGATGCCCTTGATGGTGATGAATCCCTTGTCGCCTTTCACTCTCACGCGAACGGTACGTTCCGGCACGCTGGAGAGGTAGCCTTGGGTGATACGGGTGGCCTTGAAGGCTTCAGCCTTGAAGTCGCCTTTCACCAAAAATTTCTTTTCTATTTCCTGTGCCATAGCTTATTCGTTTGCGAGCGGCTTGTCGGACATGCCGATGACGCGCTTGATTGCCTGTAGATAGTTGATATTCTCGACACCCTCCAGACCGCAGTCTTTGATGGTCTTCTTGATGTCTTCGATCTCGGTCGATTCCGAGTTGATGGTCACGACTTTGGCGCCGTTGATCAGCACTTCGCCGAACTCGCAGATGGTGTCGTTGACCATGTAGCCGAAGCGGCGTTTGTGTACGCGGACGGCAGCCAGGTCGGGATTGGCCTTCACCATCTTCATGAATTCATTATAGGTGTAGGTCTTCTTGCGCATGACGGGGGCTTTCACCATGAAGGCGGGGAACACTTCCTTCTCAAGGACTTCCTTTGAGATGGGGAATTCGCCCTTCATCAAGGGATTCCACTGCTCAAGGCCGTCAACGGTCTGGACGAAAGTCTTGATGTCCATCTTGCCGTCGCGGATCTTGGTGTTGTTGATATCGTTCTTGCGAGAGATGATGTATATCTCGTCGCTGAGGCGCTCCCAAACCTTTTCGGGGACGGGGACTGACAGACGGGCCATACGTTTGTGGGCCTCGCAGAAGCACTGTCCGAAGGAGCGGAACTCAAATCTCGGCTTTGACACTTCGCCGATCTTCATTTCTTCTTTTTTTGCCATTGTCTTGTGTTTTAAAAAATCATTCAAGACCTTCTACAGGATCCGTTCCATCAACGTTACGTGCGCCTGGAGTAGCTTCCGCATGATACCAATTGCCATCGGAATTACGGCTGTAAGAAGCAGGTGCAGGAATCACGCAAGTAACCAAGTTAAAATCGCCAAGGGAGTTGCCGCTGGGGTCAAACAACTGGACACGGACGGGTTTCTTCTCTGAAAGGCCACCGTCGAACAACAGGTTGGCGGGATGATCGGGATGGAGGGCCACAACTTCTTCTTTATTGCTGTATAGCACGACATAACTGTCGGGTTCCATTGTGAGGGTGTTGTCACCAATCCACTTCTGCTCATTGTCTTTCTCAATATAAACGCCTTCGAGGCTAATTGCGACAGGATTAGCGTTATAGATTTCAATGAACTTATCGTTGCCGTTCAATTCGTTTAAAATCAACTTGGCATAATCAGGCTCAATTGGAGCACCACCTTCAAGACCTTGAACCGCCTCGGTGCCATCAACATTGGCAGCACCTGGGGTAGCAGGAGCATGATACCATCCGCCATCGGCGTTACGGCTATAGGAAGCTTGAGCAGGAGCCACACATGTAACCAGGTTGAAGTCATCCAACTTGGCATTAGCGGGAGACATCAATTGAATACGAACCGGCTTTGATTCAGAAAGACCGCTGTCGAAAATCAGATTTGAAGCATAACCTGTTGCTCCATGGGCTTTCTTGCTGTAAAGCAACAGATAACCGCCTGCTTCGATAGAAACCTCGGCATCAGCAACCCAAACAGGATCAGTTCCATCATCTTTATAAATAGCGCAGCCTTTGAGATTGATCCTTTCAGCACCGCCATTATAGAGCTCGATGAACTTATCATTGCCGTTAACCTCATCATAGTCATTACCATTCAACTCATTGAGTTTGATCTTTGAGTAATCTATCGCAATAGCACCAACGGTGAATTCCGGAACAGCGTATCTAGTCAAAAGGTCACTGACAGCCTCTACGTAAAAACTAATGACTGCGCCATCAGCTTGACCAGGGATTGTTGCTGTATAAATATCGTTATCGCCAGGGGTCATGGCCACAGTGACAGGGCTTAAGGAGTCTACGGTATATACCAGATTTGCAGTGAATTCCTTTAAACCTGTAATAGTAGCAGTCACAGTGATGTCATCACCTTCCTGGACTGCAGTAGGTGAATAGGTGACATTTGATATGGTTGCGCCTGGATATTGTGGATCCTTGACACATGAAGCCATCATAACGATCAGGGCTAATGCCGCAAATAATATCTTTTTCATGGTATTTTCAATTTTAAGTTAAACAATCCGAAAGATTAGAAAGCAACTTGGAAACGGGCCAATAACATGTGATAGTTGACACCTGCATCACCTGCTTCGTCGACAACCTGTTTGAAATCTGATGTAGCTTTACCATCGGCACCAAGACCGCACTTGAGGCTGTTCTTGCCATTGGCATAACGGTCGTTGTTGACATACTGGTAGTTGAGCGCCATCTTAACATTCTTGCCAATATAGAAATTGAGGGCTGCGCCATAGAGTTCAGCAGAGCCTCCGAAGATGGCTTGATCGGCGGTACGGCCTTCGTAATCATTCAGGTTAAGGTATTCATACTTAAGGGCAAGTTCCACATCACCCCAAGCACGACCGGTACGGACACGGTTGAACTTGGCGCTTCCGGAATCGTAGCTCTGCTTGCCGCCGAGAAGGAGGCAGCCTCCTTCAACATACCAGCCTTGGAAATGATAAGGTTTGTCAAGGGCGACTTTTTCAGGATCCATGTATGTCCAATCGGACATCCAGGCACTCTCAACGCGGAGACCCTCATAGTGACCAGCCAGTTCGGCAGTAGCGATGAGGTTGAACTTGGAGTTCTTCACATCGTCGGTGTCAAGGTATTTTTTACGACTGATGTTGGTGGCATTACGGCAGCTGAAACGGAATGCGTTTGAAGTACCCATTTCGTCAGAGGTCTTTGGGGTGTCATACATCACGGCACCGCCGATATGAATGCCGTAATCGGCCTCGTTCACAGGACGCACCGCGATTTTGCCAATATAGGAAAGGCCTTCGTCCATGCCGAAGTTCTTGTTGTTTTTCTCCACGAAATCGCGGGTCTCTTGGCCTTCGATCTCTTGGAAGAGAATGCTGGCGCTACCAAAGAAATACTTGTTGTTGTACTTGGCAAAGATACCAAGGTGACGGCTGGGAGCGAAAGCGCTGACCACCATCGGGCGCTCCATGAACTCGAGGTAACGCGAAGAGGTATTGCGCGACAGGGAGAAGTCAGGTTTCTGACTACCAACACTGAACTGCCAGTCCTTCACGCCGGTATAGCGGAAAATAGCGTCTTTCAGCTCAAACGAGCCGTTGGCCAATTCCATATCCACTTCACCGTACCAGTCGGGAGTGATCTGGGTTTTCAAGGCGAAACGTGCACGGCGGATACTGGCACCGTCACCAATCGGGTCTGCCCATTCCTGGGCGCCGAAATAGTGACCGAAGTCCACCTGGACTCTGGTATCGAACCACAGTTTGTAGTCTTTGTCCTTGGATTCGAAGACAAGGATGCCATCACGCTCGGTGGCAGTCACTTCCTTCACATCCACTTTGTTGCCATACTGGTCAATGGCTTGATCAGTCTTCTGGGCATAGACCGCTGCTCCAACAACGAACAGGGCGGCCATTAATAATGATAGTCTTTTCATAGTGCTGTTTTTAAATAGTAGTTTTTAATAGTAGTAATAATACATTGGTTTTCTGTTCTCGTTTTCTTCCATCCAATGGAAAAGGAATCCCTGGAGAATATTGGTGTAACCGCATTTGAAGTCGCAGTCATAGCTCTCATAGCGGTATTGGTCACCGTTGCTGTAGATGATGTCGTACATCCAAGGGGTACAACCTTCGTCGAGTCTCCCTCTGGTCTGATTCATTTTCAGACGGTCGACATTGAATATGACACGAAGGTCTTCCAGCATCTCAGGTTCTCTTTCGAATTCCTGATGCACGCCCGTTTCCTCATTCTCATAAGTCAACAAAGCGTGGCCATCCTTACGCTCGAGGGTGTAACGTTCCTTTCCATACACATAAAGGAACGACACCACTTCGTTGGGCGCAAAAGGCAATTCCTTCCAATGGTCAAGGCATTGGCAGATCTCACTAAAAGCCGCTCCATAGCCTTGGGGGCCATGCATGTAACCGCCAGCGCTGATGTTATAACCCGAGGCATAATCCACATTCAGGTGCCATGAAGTTCCATCCAGGACATCGAAAGGCGGTTGATAATGGCCATGGTACTTGTACACTTTGTGCTTCATGACAATTTGCTGAAGGCTGTCGAACACCGAATGGTCGTCGATGACGAACTCCTTCTCGCCAGGCAAGCCCTCGTCGAAGCGGAACAACACCCGACCGTCCTCTGTTTCCTTGACATAGTAGCCGAAACCGCTGAAACGGTTCATACCTCCACCTTCCGACAAAGAAAAGGAGATGATGGTGTCGTTCTCGGGCCCATGCCCAGACGACTGGCAGCCAAACAGCGAAAGCAGGCATGCGAGCACAACCATTGCCTTCATCATTTGATACCAATTTTCTTAGCGATATCTTTCGGCAATGCATCCTTGTGAACCACGATGTTCAAGGTCTTGTAGCGCACGAAGGCTTTGGAGACGAACCAGGTGCCATGATACTGGCCGGCGTCGCCCCAACTGTTCTTCACGATGAAGTATTCGTTTCCAATCTGGTCTTTGGCGGTACCGTAGATCAACATGCCATGGTCGTCGCCCGTCTCGTAGTTGTCGTATGCGATCTGACGTTCTTTCTGGGTGACCCATTTCTGCGGAGTGGGTTGGTTCATGGATTCCTTTTTACGATCGGCAGCACTCAATCCCATCCAATGGGCCATGTCGCTGCCAGTAAGATCCTTGCTCTTAGCCTCGAGATCAGGCAACACGGCGACACCCGCCATCTTGCCACGGAGCCAACCGGATTCACTCACGTCAGAACCCCATGCAATAGGATAGCCCTTGTCGATGGCATTGTCCATCACTTGCATCAGCTCGTCGATAGGCAGGTTCCAGGCCTGACCCCAGCGCCAGTTGTCTTGCACTTCGATGACAAACGGCTCGTAGAACGGATGATGTGTGAAGGAGGTGAGGTTGACGTAGTCGTCCATATTGAGGCCAGTGGATTCGGCGAAGCTCATGGGCGTATATTTCTTGCCATTGTAGGTAAACTCGGTCGGAGGCACACCAAGATAGGCATCATAGATACCTGCCAAAGCCTTTTTCCAAAGCGGATTCCCGTCTTTGTCCATCTGGATCTTGCGGCTCTTGATGACACCTTCTACAAAAGGATCAGTCACAGCAGAGAGTTCGGAGAAGTTCGACAAGGAGTCGCCGTGCATGGCACCGGCAGGCATCAACTCATCGGGAACAAGGCCGTAGTGTCTGATGGCATAGAGCACATCGCCAAAGGCACCACCCTGCGAGAACGACACGTCGCCATGGGTACGGACAGCAGCCTCGGCACGATCAAGGTAGGTTTTGTAAACGATGTACATCTCGGAGAAGTCGTATTCAGGCTTGCCCATACGAAGCAGTTCCGACTCGAAGAAAGCCAGTGAAGAGTAGCACCAGCAGGTACCGGCCTGGTTCTGGTCCTTGATGGAGGTGATAGGAAGCACCTTGATGGTGTCGAACTTGAAGCCCTCGCCTTCCGGTTTGTCGTCGGGACGCGGCATAGGTGGTTGAGGTTGTGCAATGGCTGCGATGCTGAGCATCATGGCAGCGGCAGTGAGAAAATGTCTGATTTTCATGGTGGTTGATTTGTTTATTTGTTGATTTGTTGATTTGTTTTGATTTCAGATTCCAAGATTCTTTTTCATGGATTTGGAGAGCGCATCTTTGTGAAGTGTGAAGAAGATAGTGTATTGGCGCAGGTATTGTTCAGAGCAATACCAGTAGCCTTGATAGGGCCCTCTTTCAGTACCCCATGAGTTCTTGATTTTGTAGTATTTGTTACCGTTTTGGTCCTTGGCAATACCAACAACGAGCATACTATGGTCGTCACCTGCATCCCAGTTGTCGTATGCTTTTTGGTGATCTTCATCGGTCACCTTTTTTTCAGGGACGATCTCTTCCCAAAGAGTAGCCTCAGGATCCTCAGGAACGATGCCGATGCCCGTCTTGCCCGAGAAGCCCTTGTTGCTGACATCTTGAGCCCATCCGAGCGTATATCCATGTTCAAGTGCATAGTCCACTGCCGCCATCAATTCGTCAAGCGGCATGTTGTAGGCAGGGGTCCACGTCCAGTTGTCAGGAATCTCCACCATGCAAGGCTTGTAATTCTCCTCATTGGCGAAAGAGCAAATCTCAATATAGTTGGCTGGATCGATAGGATAGGCTTCGGCAAACGACTTGGGTGTGTACTTCTTGCCATCGACCGTGAAGTCGGCTGGGACATCGCCCAAATAGGCATCCAGTACCCCTTGTACCGCCTTGGGGCCGGCGGGAGAGATCTTCTTGTTGCCGTTCTTGATGATGGCACGCGCCACAGAGCTGATGACTTCATTCATCTCACTGTGCATGTGACGTTCCTCACCGATAACCTTGCCGCTGTAGTCGGCCTCAGGCATCATGCCGTATTTGTCGATCATATAAAGCACATCGCACACCTCACCACCTTGGCTGAGGGTACTGTTGCCATGCATGCGAACGAACTTGTTCACTTTCTCCGACCATGCATTGCGCACGACAAACATCTCAGAAAGATTGAACTCCTTACCGTACATGCGTAGGATCTCCGCCTCGACGAAGCCGATGCCGGCAAAGCACCAGCATGTGCCGGAGCTGCCCTGGTTGTCCACTGCGGTATGCGGCACGTTGAGCGTTTCAGTAATCTGATACACAGGTTGTTTTTCAACGCTAGTCGCTTCCTGCGCGACGGCGGATGAAACCATTCCCATAATAAGGATGGCTGAAATGATTCTTATTGTTTTACTCATTTTTATAAATTATTATGTTCTTTATTTTCATTATCGCACCATGGTCTTGAGCACCTTACTTCCATTCGAAACAAAATAAAGTCCTGGCTTCAGCGAAAACTCCGCGCGAAGCACTTGGGAACAAGATGCGGCGACGCGACCCAACAAATCGTAAACGACGACGTCGGCAGGAGCAGCGCTCTCAACAACCAAACGGCCTTGGGCGCCATAAGCATTCAGGGCAACTGAAGGATACTCATTCACAGCAGCGAAGCCGGAATAATAAAGTGCGAACTGGGTGTCGATCATCGACGAAACGATGTTACAAGAAAGCCATTGGTTATACACTGGTATGGCAGGATCAAGCACATAGCCCATCCCGCTTTCCAAAGTAGATGACCACAATGGGGTGAATCCTAGGACTAAAGATGCATCCACTGTGGATTCGAAACGGTTTTCATACTCATCACGGACAATCCAATCCACACCATTAAAAATACTGGCAGTCTTACCCACCAGATTCCCCCTGACATCGTACTGGTATCCCGTCTTATTCTGCAGGCTCATTTCGGTGCCAAACCATCCTGCGCTGTAATATGTTTCCGACTCCAACTGTCCATCGGTATAGGCGAATACATATTTGCTGCCCAGTCTCCATTGATTCGCTCCAGGTCCGAAACCACCTTTCGAGAAAGAACGAAGCAAGGTGCAACGATGTTCCCCATTGTACGAAAGGGAGTCAATAGACCGCTCACGCCATTCACCATTGCGACATGTTGATGAGACTCGGGAAACAAGCTCACCCTCAGCGTTATAGTTGCATTCCGTTTTCGACTCAGGGATCCATTCTCCTTCCTCATCCTGGAGCCGGTAGAAAACGTTCCGAATCATTCGGTGTTGATCGTCATATTCATAGACCGAAAGGCTAACTTTCCCCCAAAGGGTATCAATCCAGCCCTCTGTCTCCACATCGCACAGCAGCAGGTCGCCGTCCAACATCGAATAATGGTAGGAGACCTTTGAATCATCCTCCCAATCTTCTCCGTTCCAACGAAAGAACTGTACTTTCTCGTCCGTTCCATCGACAACATATTCGGATTTCAACTCTGGCAACCAGTTTTGATCATCCCAAACGAAATGCACCTCTGTCCTGTTTCGGTTGTCATAGCATGATGTCCCATCCTCCAAGGCGATGGTGCTGTATGTGTATTCATTTTTCCAGCGGGTCCAATCGAAATTGTCGGCACCGATCACGCTATCGAGCTTTTGGGAGTAAGACGTCATGGAGCGCGAAGCCATGTTGTGGAGATATGGAATCCTGTCGAGATGTTCCAGTTGATAGTGGAAGTATTCAAGACCATTCCGGAAAACCACCGGAGATTGGGACTGCTGAGCCGTCATCGTCAATGCGGCTCCCATTATAATGATGGATAGAAATAATCTTTTCATTGCTGTCATTCTTTTTCGATTACTGGATTCCGTTTATTTCATCAAGACAACTTTTCGCACCTTGTCACCCTGGATAGTATTCAATTGCAGGTAATACACACCTGAATCAAGTCCCGACAGGTCAAGGCATGTCACCGTTCCAGTGGCTTGAATGCGTTGAACCATCTGACCAGAAAGGTTAAAAACCCTAACTTCACGAAGCGACTCCGCTTCCAAGTGCAGCACGCCGTTCGTCGGATTGGGGAACAACTTGATGCCAGCGAGAGCGTCCTCTTCGAGAGCCAAGTTCCCAAACCAAACCTTGTTGGAGGGGCTGGATTCCACCCCGTTTACAACGCCCGTTACCCAATAAACCAACAACGTCTCCTCATGCTGGACGGTATCCAAACAATATGTATCCGTGAGTTCATCGGCCAACAGTTCTCCGTTGCAATACAGACGATACGATTCGGCGAGCATTGCGGGATCCCAATGGAGCGACATGGCGTTTTCCTCTTGTTGCAAGGTCAGCCCATTGGGAAGATGCGTATTATTGACCATCAAATAGAGCAGGTCGGGGTTTCGCAAGGAATGGGCGGGAGTTGACTCAAAGTGACCGCTGTCATACATACTGACGATCTTGAAATAATAACGGTTGCCTTCATCAAGACTGGTATTAGGCTTAAAACTGGTGTGGGAAGCTCCTAGCGATTTGAGCAATCTATAATTCTCACCTTCTGCTTTGGAATAGATCCTGTATCCCGACAAATTTTCCGTGTTCTCCGGTGCTTCCCAACTCAGCTGGACCTTGCCATTGTCAAGCATGGTGAAATCAAAGTTGCGGGGGCACATCCCTTCTGTCTCTTGAACCGCACAGCAAATATTGGAAGGATCGGTTTCTCCTTCTTCACAGAATGCAGTGACATAATAGCCATGCATCTCCAAAGCGCTACCGACATCGACATATCCCGTCGTGTCTGCCACCATGGTATAAAAGAACCCGTCCCGATAGATGTTGTATCCATAGCCGGGGTCACGTACGCCAGTCCAACTCAACACGACATCCTCGCCTTCCACTTGCGCCAGAAAGTCGGTAGGATGTTCCAAGCTCCCCTCTCCTCCACAGGTATTGACGATTTCATAGAAGATGCCCTGCAGCATTTGATCTGAACTTCCATCGAACGAGAAGATCGTTTGACCTTCTGGATCGACAAGATCAAAACCTATCTCAAGGAGCTGGGGTGTAGGCGTCCACAAGAAGGTAAGCCTTCCTTGTGGAAGATCCAAGATTTGCTCTGATTCCAAGCCTCGCTCCGAATACGAGCCCACCACAAGTCCCGAAGAGTTTTTTATGGTTACTGCACCCGTGCCCCATCCCATTTCTTCGGAACAGCGTGTCTTGAGCGTCCAGGAACAAGTGGGTCCAAGATTGATCTTTTTCTGATAGGCCCTTCGACCGCCGTAGCCGGCATTGACAGCATAAACTGAATAATCGACCATGACGGGAAGGCCGACAACATCGACACATGTCATTGTTTCTCCTGGGACTGGATGGTCTATGACCAATGCCACCACATTGTCGCGCATGACCACAATCTGGTCGATGGAATCAATGGAATGACCGGAAAGCGACTCCGTAGGGTTGGTCCACGAAAGAGTAACGGAGAAATCAGCATCGCCATTGGGTTCAGCACGGAAATAGCCAGGTGACTTGAAAGTGTTTTCATACACCTCGGCAGGAACGTAATTCGTGATGACGTCTTGACCCGAGTTGAATTCATAACTGGAAACATTCAACTCATCAATGGCAAAGTAACCGTCTCCTGAGCCACCCCAACCCCAGTTGAAATGGAACAAGTCGTTGTCATCGTAGCCATCGCAAACAAAGGCATGGCCGCCGTTACCACCTGTATCCGTACCCGAATAGTAGCACGGCCATCCCAGATCAAACTGATCTTTCAGTATGGCATGGAACTCTTCCAACGAATAACTGTCGCGTTGACGGATGCGGCAGCGGTTGGTGTATCCGAAATAGCTCATGACCGCCTCGGGCACATCCTGAGAGAAGGCACCGCTTCCCGAAGGAGAATAGTCCATGTTGACAGCGATGCCGCAATGATACATGAACCAAGCCACTGCGTCGATATTCTCCGTCGGAGACTCGATACCGATACTCAATGGCATCAAATCGAAATTATAAATCGCCTGGGCAAAGTTGGCCGAAAGCTCTCCGTAGGTGAAATGGGTATAGGTATGGTTGCCCCAACCATGAGTAGGGTATTTCCAATAGTTCATCACCTGCGACATGGCTGTAGCCACACAGCCAGCGTACGATCCACCTGGGGCAAACTTGTTATAAGGCGATCCTTGGTTCCATTTGGTCTGAACCAAATAAAACGAACGACCTCCATTGCGTGAAGGGAGCGATTCGCCAGCGAGCAACAGCGCCCATTCCTCCCGCACTGATTCTTCTTGCCTGATCTCAGCACGAATTGCCACACGACGACCCTGGACAAGATTGTCAAGATAGTAGGCCAACTCTGGAGAGAGGTCATCGAAGTCAAGGGAACCTTCGTCGGAATAGCCGATCACAGGACGAAAACGGTCGTCAGCGGAAATGATGACGAAACCGTCACTCCCAATATTGAAAACATAATAATCGGACATGGTCGCGACAAGCTCCAGCTCATCGGCTCTCAGCCCAGCTTTCATCGTGTTATTGGCAAAACCACATGCGGCCTTTTGTGCCGTTGACAGGTCAATGCCCTCGGCAAACAAAGAGCCAATACCAAGCACAAAAACGAGTAAAACTAGTAAATATCTCTTCATGGGACACCTTATTATTATTAAGATGTCAAAATTATAAAAAAACATTGACTCGTATATTATTTTGGATTATTTTTTTCACAAAATGGAATCCTGCTCTTTTCTTACCTTTGCATCATGAAAAAACGCTGTTTGCTGCTATTCTTGTCATGTTTTGTCATGGTCGCTTGTGATTCCGTCACGCGTGATGCAAGGCTTCTGAAAGAACAGGCCGAGTTGATGCTAGAGACACATCCCGACAGCACGTTGATGATGATCGACTCCATAATGCACATGGAGGCAAGGCTTTTTGAACGGGAACGCATGGATCTCGCCTTGTTGCAGGGAAAGGCTTTATACGACCGCGACCCCTGCGATGAGTTTGCAAATTCCTTTATCGATGAAGCCGTGACCTTGCCGGAATTGGACCAGGCGCCAGCCTATTTTGCCTCTAAGAAAGACTATTGCAAAGCTGCGTTGACGGCGTTATACTATGGTTATGCGTCAGCCCAAGGGGATGACAGGACAGCAGCAATGAATGCTTTCAAAGACGCAGAACGTTTTGGCGCCTTGGCCGGTGACAGTCTCACCTCAGCAAAAGCACAATACAACATGGGGCAGTTGCTGTACTACGACGGCATGGAAGAAGAAGCCATTAAGGTATTGAAAGTAGCTTGCCTCGGACTCCAGCAACACCCTGCCGAGTTGGCATCTGCCCTTAATGTATTGGCATGTTGCCACATGCTCCGTCATGAATATGACAGTGCGGAATTCCATTTGAAAAACGCACTCGAAAAAGCGGAGCAAGCAGCCTGTGACAAGGCAAGGCGAAAAGTGTTGAACAACTTGTCGGTGATCAGTCAACTTCGCGGAGATCTCGAACACGCCATCTACTATCTCAAGCAGATAGAAAATGTATCGGACAGCACCCGAACTCCTTTGACTTATCTGATGAATCTAGGGATTGCCTATGACGACTTCGGCATGACGGACTCTGCCGCCTATTACTACAAACTCATGGAAGCCTTTCTGCCGACAACGGAAATCAAAGCCGAAACAAAAGCTTCCGCATTCCTGGCTTTGTCCCGTTTTTCCGAAAAACAAGATGATTATTCCAAAGCGTTGGAATACAGAAACAAATACGAGCGCACCGTGTCGGAATTACAAGTGAAAAGAGAACGGAAAAAAGTATATGCCATCCAACAAAAATACAATTACAACATCATTCGCCAAGCTGCCGATAGCAATACCATCCGAAACCAACGTATCATTGCCATTCTAGGAGTATTCCTAATCATTCTATTACTGATAATGCTCCTTGTTTATTACAGATACATCCAAAAGGACCTCAAAGAAGCCGAAACAAACGCACTTCTCCTTCAAATCCTAAACCAGAATTCCGAGCTGATCCATGACAACGAAATAAGGGAAAAGGATCATCGGGAAATGGTACAAGCACTGACTGGAATGCTGACCGAACGTCTGAAAACCATGCAAAAACTGGATGTGTTTTTGAAGGACAGGAAAAACATTCCGGCACTGACAGAGTTGGAAAAGCTGGTTTTTGGAGGGAAAGAACATTGGGGCAAAATGCTTCAAATCATCGACTCCATATACCCAGGTTTGTACAATGACATCAAAAGTTCCCATCCTGAATTATCCGAATTGGAATGCAGAGTTTTTCTCTTGTCCCGTTTCAACCTCTCAAGACTCGATGAGGCCATGATTTTAGGAATAAGCATCAGTGTCCTTGACAAAGTCAGAGGCAGGATTCGAAGAATAATTGAGACTGCCGATGTTGACGAAAACACGGGCATCAACCTTGAAAAAGAATGAAAAACCAGTCCTTTTGCGGCAGGCCATACATGAAAAAATTTGGATGGATTTGTTTTCAAACTATTGATTTTCAATAAATCAGATTTTTTGAATTGAGTTATTTTTTGGATGGCTGTTTTAAAGAGGCATCCATGCCGTAGTTTTGTTTTTGTAATCAACACATACAGCCATGAAAAGAATCATCAGTTCATTTATCCTGATTATTGGATTATCGATTTACGCATTGCTTCATGCGCAACAATCAAACGATGTCCCTGTTTTAGAAGGGTACGAAAAAATCGTATTGCAAGGTCGTTTGGAAACCGGTACCGGCCCGAATGACATTGGAGCCTCTGTTGACGACGACACAGTCTATATTGGGTTCGGCCATAGTTTTGGCAATGTCAGCATCACACTATGCGATGGATTAGGCTATTTGGTTTACAATTCCACCATTAACACGAGTGTGCAGGATCTCGTCAGCATTCCTTTTTCCGGAAGTACAAGTGGCACCTATCGTCTGGCATTGAGCAACTCTTTTGGCGTCGTCGAGGGCTCGTTTTATAGATAAAAACACTCTCCTATCGTAAACGAAAGAAAAGACCCCCCTGTTTTTTCAACCCAAGAACCAATAAGTACCATTGGAAAGAGGGGGATGCGAATCGCATCCCCCTCTCCCTTTTTACGACATGGATTAATCGTACGTATATTTACTTTTTGTTATCTTTGCATGGCAAAATCGTTAATTTCATGGAGAATTATCAACTGATCAACGTGGCTACGGGCCGCATTTTCAATGACAAGGGCTGGACGCTGGACGATCCAGAAGGCAATGCTCCCAGTTTGGTAAGAGCCCTTTATCCACAAAAGCAACTACATGTGGGAAAGGATGACAGACTGGGGCTTTACAAATTCGCCGACTGGATGCCCATACGCAGGATTTTGGCCAACCCCTCCTGCCCCATCACTTACAAGAGCGAGAAGCTGGCAAGTCGTCTTGGACTCAACAACCTATATATCACTTTCAGCGGCTGGTGGCCCGCCAAAGGTGCCAACATGACCACCTGTTCCTTCAAGGAAACCGAGGCCTACTCCGTCTGCGCGCGGCTGGGCGAGGAGCAAAAAGACAAGGTGTTGGTAGTTGCCTCTGCCGGCAACACCGCGCGCGCCTTCGCCAAGGTATGTTCCGACAACGGCATCAAGCTCCTGCTTTGTGTGCCGCAGGACAACATCAAGGCCTTGTGGTTCGACAAGCCACTGAATCCTTGCGTCAAGCTGATCACCACTGCATCGGGCAGCGACTACTTCGACGCCATCCAGCTGTCGAACTATGTGTGCGAGTTGCCCGGCTTCCTTGCCGAAGGCGGCGCCAAGAACATTGCCCGTCGCGACGGCATGAGCACCACCATGATGTCGGCTGTGACCACCATCGGCCGCATTCCCGACTTCTACTTCCAGGCAGTGGGCAGCGGCACTGGTGCCATCGCCGCATGGGAAGCCAACCTTCGCTTCATTGAAGACGGACGTTTTGGCAACAACAAAGCGCACCTGTTCGTCTCACAGAACAAACCTTTCGTACCCATGTACGAGGCATGGAAACAAGACTCACGCGCGTTATTGCCCTACGATCCCGACCAGGCTCGCAAAGACGCTGCCGAGATCTGCGCCCCCGTGCTCTCCAACCGCAAGCCGCCCTACTCGCTAGCCGGTGGCCTGTACGACGCCTTGAAGGACACCCAAGGAGACATGTTTGCCGTCAGCAACGAGGAGGCCGATCAAGCCAAGCAACTCTTTGAAGAAACCGAGGGAATCGATATCTATCACGCAGCAGCCGTGGCTTTAGGATCCCTTATCCAAGCCATCCATATTAATAAGGTAAAAGCCGACGATATTGTCATGCTCAACATCACTGGAGGCGGCGAGAAGCATTTCATGGAGACACATGAGATCCAATATCTGAAGCCCTCTCACATCTTCCCAATAGGCTTTACCAAAGAGGATGTGAGCAGTGTTATGAAAGACCTGATGAAAAATTAATTGGGAAAAAATCAGCGAAATGGTTGCACAATCAAAAAAATGTGTAATTTTGCAGTCCGAAAATTTAGAGACATGTACGCAATTGTAGAAATAGCAGGACAGCAGTTCAAGGTCACGAACGGTCAAGAGATCTTCGTCAACAGACTGCAAGGTGAAGAAGGAAGCAAGGTTTCTTTCGACAGAGTATTATTGATTGACAACGACGGCGCTACCCAGGTGGGAGCTCCCACAGTTGCCGGTGCCAACGTCGAGGCGACGATTAAGGAGCACTGCAAGGGCAAGAAGGTCATCGTGTTCAAGAAGAAAAGAAGAAAAGGTTATCAGACCTCTAACGGCCATCGCCAGTATCTGAGCAAGGTCGTCATTGACAACATCATCATGTAAAAACCCGAAAAAACAGAAAAGATATGGCACACAAGAAAGGCGTCGGTAGTTCCGAGAACGGTCGTGAGTCAGCAAGTAAGCGACTCGGAGTTAAGATTTTCGGTGGACAAGCAGCCATTGCTGGCAACATCATCGTCCGTCAGCGCGGCACCAAGCACAATCCTGGCAAGAATGTCGGTATGGGCAAGGATCACACCCTCTATGCCAAGTGCGATGGCATTGTCGAGTTTGTGAAGAAAAAAGATAACAAGTCTTTCGTTTCCGTCAACCCAGTTGAAGGTACGATCGCCGAATAATTTTTTTTCATAACATACATTTTTTTACCGACTATCCTTTCGATAGCCGGTTTTTTTCGTTTATTTTTGCGAAAATTTTCAAACAGCGTCTAGCAATGTTAGTATTATCCTACATCCGTGATCACAAAGAAGAAGTGATCGAACGTCTGTCCATCAAGAACTTCACCAATACCGCTCTCATCGACGAAATCCTGAAGTTGGACGACGAGCGTCGCAACACCCAACGCCAGTGCGACGACACGCTGGCTGCCCTGAACAACAACGCGCGCCTCATCGGCGACCTTTACAAACAAGGCAAGGCAGCGGAAGCAAACGAAATGAAAACCAAGAACAACGAGCTGAAGGAACTGGGCAAGACCCTTGCCGATCGCCTTGAGGAGATCAAGAAAGAGATTCAGACCAAGCTTGTGGAAATCCCCAATACGCCCCGCATCGACGTACCCCGTGGCACCTCCGCCGCCGACAACGTGAACGTCCACCAAGAAGGAGAGATGCCTCAACTCTATGAAGGTGCCAAGCCCCACTGGGAACTGCTCAACCAATATGGATTGGCCGACTTCGACCTTGGCAACAAGGTGACTGGTGCCGGCTTCCCCTTCTACAAAGGCAAAGGCGCCAAGCTGCAGCGCGCGCTGATCAATTTCTTCCTTGACGAAGCCTCCGCTGCAGGTTATAATGAGACCCAGCCGCCCGTTGTGGTGAACGAGGCCTCGGCCTACGCCACAGGACAGCTCCCCGATAAGGAAGCCCAGATGTATGCCGTACCGCTCGACGGCTTCTACCTCATTCCCACTGCCGAAGTGCCATTGACCAACATGTTTCGTGACACCATCGTCAAGGAAGAGCAGCTGCCCATCAAGACCGTGGGTTACTCCAACTGCTTCCGCCGCGAGGCTGGCTCCTACGGCAAGAACGTGCGCGGCCTGAACCGCCTGCACCAATTCGACAAGGTGGAAATCGTGGAGATCGCCAACCCCGTTGGATCCTACGACCGTCTTGAGGCCATGAAAAACCATGTGGCCGGTCTGCTCCGCAAGTTGGAACTGCCTTTCCGCATCTTGCACCTCTGCGGCGGCGACATGAGCTTCACCTCCGCCACCACCTACGACTTTGAAGTGTGGTCCGCTGCCCAACAGCTATGGCTTGAGGTCAGCTCCGTATCCAACTTCGAGACCTTCCAAGCCAACCGGCTAAAGCTCCGTTTCAAGGACAAGAACGGCAACATCCAACTCGTGCACACGCTCAATGGCAGCGCCCTGGCGTTGCCCAGAATCGTGGCCGCATTGCTCGAAGACCATCAAACCCCGGAAGGCATTCTCGTTCCGAAAGCCCTCCAAAAATACACTGGCTTTGACATCATTTCATAACATCATTACAATAGCCGTAACGGTCTTGCTCCTGGCATGTTGCTCATGCGGGAGCAAGACCGAACAAACCAAGGAGACGACGTCAAGCACCATGCCCGAAAAAGACATCCTCTCCATCCCTCAGCTTCATGACAGGCTGACCGATGACAGCATCGCCCTCCAAGAACTGCAAGACGGTTTCCCCAACCGCCTGCGGACTGACTTTCGCTGGTGCGACTCCATGCTTGCTTACATCCCGGAAGGGAAAATCGAGGATTTTTTCAACACCCTCAACCTCACCCAAGCCTATTTGAGCCAGTTCGACGAGATGCTGCCCATCATGAACCACGACCTTGGCTATCTCCGCCAACAGCTGACCAACCTTCAACACGACACCGACACCCATTACCTCAGCGACTCACTCGCCAACGCTTACCTCTTGGACGAAAACGCTGCTGCCGACACGCTCCATTATAGGATCCTCTATTTCAAAGACCGTCTCTCACAACAAGACAAAGAGCTGCAGTCGCTGAAGGACAACATCCGTAAAGCCAGGAAAAAATGAGGGGGATCACCGGCATACTTTGTCTGCTCATCCTGCTGATGTCGGCCCCTTCCTTCGCCCAGATCAGCACTACCAGCAAATCCAAGAAAGCTCAGCAACAGGATCCACAACGCGAGCTTGACGAACAGTTGGCCAGCAAATGCTTTCAAAACCAAGAGTACGAGAAGGCCAAGGAACTCTATCAACAGCTTTTCAAGAAGAAAGGAACGACGCAGTATTTCAATCAATATGTGGAATGCCTGATCAGACTCGGGGAATACGACACGGCGGAAGAGGAACTGAAGCGTTTTATCCGCAGCAACCCGTCCTATGGGAAGTCAAAGATCGACCTCATATACGTCTATACCAACAACGGGAAGCAAGGCAAGGCCGACGAGATGCTCAAAGAAATCCTCAAAGGGTTGCCCGACAACAAGAACAGCATCCTCAACATCCAAAACATGTTCCGGTCACGCATGCTCTATAATGCCGCCCTTGCCGTCCTTGACAAAGGTGCGGAGATCAACTCGGAACACTATCCCTTTAACATTGAGAAAGCCAGCGTCTATCATTCCATGAACAACTACCAACAGGCTTTCGAATACTATTTCCTGGAACTGGAAGCGCGCCCCGAACAATACAATCTCGTCAAAAACCGGTTT
Organism: Bacteroidales bacterium; assembly: GCA_017537965.1. Taxonomy (GTDB): domain Bacteria; phylum Bacteroidota; class Bacteroidia; order Bacteroidales; family F082; genus Limimorpha. The sequence continues at coordinate 25,782 of JAFYJV010000005.1, forward strand.
CAAACCCTGCTCTTATATGACGTGAACAAATCCATTGCCGATGAGATGCGCATCGCCCTGCTGAAGAAGACGCAGGCACATCCTGACAATTTGGAATATGCGCAACTGCTGGTCTGGTTCTCACTGCAAGAAGAAGATTATGACATCGCCCTCGAACAGTGCAAGAGCATCGACCGCAGAACAAACGACCAGGACGGACAGATCATCAACCTCGCCAACATCTGCCTTGACAACCAACAATATGAATTGGCTCAAGACGCCTTCGACTACGTGATCTCCAAAGGGAAAGTCAACCCATATTACGGTGAGGCCATCATCGGATCGATCAAGACCGAGAGTCAACAATGTTCCGACAAGCATGTCACCGACACCAAGACCTACGAGAAACTGAGCAAAAAAATAGAGAAAGCCTACAACGACGTCAGTTCAAAAGACTATCCCAACCTTGTGGAGATCCAAGCCGACCTCATGGCATACCACCTCGGGCAGTCGCCTCAAGCCATCGAGCTGCTCCAACAAGCCATCGAGCAAACCAACAACAAACTCCAGCAATGCCAGCTAAAACTCAAGCTTGCAGACATCTACCTCTACAACGACGAAGTATGGGAATCCACCCTGCTCTACAGCCAGGTTGACAAAAGCATGAAAGAGGAGCCTCTCGGCCACGAAGCTCGTTTCCGCAACGCCCAACTCCGCTATTTCATCGGGGAATTTGCATGGGCTGAAACCCAACTCAAGGTGTTGAAGGCGGCCACCTCGAAACTCATCGCCAACGATGCCATGAGTCTTTCGCTCATCATCGGCGACAACCTCGAATACGACACCACAGGCGTTGAGCTCAAACGCCTTTCCAGAGCCGATTACAAGATATACCAACACAAGGAAGACGAAGCTCTGGTCATCCTCGACTCCATCAGCGTTGACGGCAACGAAATCAGCAAGCCCCACGCCTTGTTCCGCATCGCCGAAATCATGGAACAAAAGCAAAACCATGTCAAGGCCGACAGCCTTTACTTACAGATCGTCAGCGAGTTTCCCGACAGCTACATGGCCGACGACGCACTGATGCACGCCGCACTTCTCGAACACAACCAACTCAAAGACAGAGAACGGGCCAAGCAGCATTACGAACAATTGATCGACGAATATCCGACCAGCCTATATACGGCTCAGGCAAAGAAAAACTACAGGAAGCTATGAAGACAGAGGACAGGAGACAGAAGTCGGAAGTCCGGCCCAAGAAAGCATTGGGACAGCATTTCCTGACCGACCAGAACATCGCCAAGAAGATCGTCGATCAACTCTCACCCGACGTGGAAACCGTCATCGAAGTGGGCGCCGGAACGGGGGTGTTGACCCAATACATGGTGGACGACATCCTCGACAAGTTCCATGTCATCGAGATCGACCGCGAATCCATCGAATACCTGAAGTCGCATTTCCCACAACTTGGCGACCATCTCATACAGGGCGATTTTTTGCGCACCGACCTCAGCCAATTTGGGCAAGGCAACATGGCCATCATCGGGAACTTCCCGTACAACATCAGCAGCCAGATCTTTTTCCAAGTGCTTAAATACAAAGAACAAGTGGTGGAGGTGGTAGGAATGGTGCAGAAAGAGATGGCGGAGCGCATGGCGGCTAAGGAAGGCAGCAAGACCTACGGCATCCTGAGTGTGTTGATGCAGGCTTGGTATGACATTGACTATCTTTTCACCGTACACGAAAATGTATTCAACCCGCCGCCAAAGGTGAAATCGGCCGTCATCAAAATGCGACGAAACGCCGTCACCGACTTGGGCTGCGATGAGAAACTGTTCGTAAGTATCGTCAAACAATCATTCAACCAACGCCGAAAGACCATGCGCAACTCGCTGCGACCGATGCTCAATCCCGACATCATCGATAACGAGATCTTCAACAAACGGCCAGAACAGCTCTCAGTTCAAGAGTTCATTGATTTGACGAATCTGATTGGAACTTCCGCATCGCATGACGAACAGTGAGGAATGCCGAGGTGCATCCCACCACGAGAATGGTAGCAAAAATCAACAGCACGTCCTTGACCTTCAGCAAGACAGGATAGGCATCCACGACATAGTTGCCTCCCGAGCCGAACTTCACGAATCCGAATCGCTGCTGCAAGAGCACCAAAACGACTCCCAACAACAAGCCGATGACGCCGCCCACCACGGAGATAAGCAAGCCTTCATTCATGAACACCTTCTGAATCAAATGATTGTCAGCACCCATCGACTTCAAGATTTCCGTGTCCTTACGTTTGTCGATCATCAGCATGGAAAGTGAACCGACCACATTGAACGTGGCTAAAATCAAGATGAAAGTAAGGATGACATAGACCGCCCATTTCTCGGAACGCATGATTTTATAAAGAGTCTCTTGCTGCTCTTGCTGGTTTTTCACGACAAAGTCCTCTCCTATCAGCGATTTCACTTCCCGTTGTATCTTGTTTACATCGGCTTTTGAAGAAAGAAACAATTCGACATTACTTGCCTTATTCTCATATTCCAGCAATTCCGAAAGCCAGTCGAACGGCACAAGCACCAGCTTCTCGTCCAGTTCCTGCTCGGTGGAAAACACACTTTGCACCGTCAGCACATCCGAATTGAAGCCGTTTTCGAGGTTCATCATGGAGGCATTGCCGCGTTTGGGCACATAAACACGCACCATCGAATAGGGATTGTAAACGTTGATGCCCAGATACCAGGCGACCCCCGACCCAGGGACAGCGAGGTTGTGTTTGCCATCGGAAAGCAGCAATGGAGCTTCGCCGATGACGACCTCATTCATCCGATCAATCTCTTGATATTCAACACCAACACCCTTCACTTGACCGATATGTTGCTTGTCGTTGGCCCGAAACAGCGCATCCTCAGTGATGGTGGGAATCACATAGTCAACACCTTGAATGTTCTTGACTTTACCCAAGGGAAAAGCTTCCAGATTGATGGTCTTGCCTTTCACAGCGGCTATCTGAAGGTCGGGTGCGAGACGGTTGTTCATGGAAGAGATCACTTTCTCAAGGCCATTGAAAGCCGACAGCACTACAATGAGCGCAAAGGCTCCCACACTAATACCAATGATGGAAATCCATGTGATGATATTGATGAGGTTATGGCTTTTTTTCGCCAGCAGATACCGTTTCGCTATGAAAAAGGGGAGGTTCACTTCTCGGGATGGAGCAGGTTGTCGATGTTTTCAATGTAATCCAAGGAATCGTCCTCGAAGAAGCGCAATTCAGGGATGACGCGCATTTGGTGACGGATGCGGTTGCCGAGCAGACCACGGATGGCGCGGGCGTTCTGCCCCACTTCCTCCACCACCTTCTTCTTGTCGTCCACACCGAAGATACTCAGATACACATTGGCGTAACCCAAGTCGGAAGTCACCTTCACATGGGTCACAGTGATCATCAGCGAAGGCACCGCTGGCTTCAACTCCTTTTGGAAGATGTCGCCCAATTCCTTCAATATCAATTTGTTGATTTTGTCAAGTCGTTTGGTATCCATAATAATTGTCTTTCAGTTTTTCAGCCTGCAAAAATAGGCAAATTTTTTCTATTCCTTATGTTTTGAATCCATAATGATGGTCACCGGCCCATCGTTGACGAGCTCCACATCCATCATGGCCCCGAATTCACCTGTCAAGACCTCCCTGCCTGAGAGTTCGTGAAGACGTTTCACAAAGAGCTCATAGAGCGGGATGGCCTGTTCCGGTCGGGCGGCACGGATGAAGCTCGGGCGGTTGCCTTTCTTGGTCATGGCATGAAGGGTGAATTGGCTCACCACAAGGAAGGAACCGCCGATTTGGTTGATGTCCAGATTCATCGCATCGTTCTCATCGGAGAAGATCCGCATCTTGGACAACTTGGTGCACAGCCATTCTACATCTTCTTCATTATCAGCTTCTTCGATACCCAAAAGAATCATCATTCCCAAGCCTATCGCCGATTTCACCTTGCCAGCGATGGTCACCGAAGCCCTTGAAACACGTTGAGCTACTATCCGCATTTTTAGATTTTTTTGCGAAGATAGGAAAAAGTAGTATTTTTGCCGCCTGTTTTGCCATAAAAAAACAGACTTGAAAACGAGATAAAATGGTTGTTTACGACGGAGCTCCCCTCAGGACCTTTGACCTCCTGACGAAGCTTGAGGATCAATACGGGAAAGCAAAGCCAATCCTTTCCGCGAAGGAAAATGGCGAATGGCGCCTTTATTCCATCGAAGAGGCTCGCAGCACCGTCGATAAGATCAGCCTGGCGCTGCTCGCCATGGGAATTCAACATGGCGATCGGGTCGCCCTCGCTTCCAACAGCTGCCCCTTATGGAACTTCATCGACTGGGCCATCCAGCAAGTAGGAGCCGTCACCGTGCCCCTTTACACCACCATCAGCGAGAACGACTACAGATACAACCTCAACCACTCGGAAGCCAAGTTGCTTTTCATCTCCGGACAAAACATCTATCGCAAGGTAGAGCCCATACTGAGTGAGATTCCAACTGTTCAGAAGATCATCTCGTTCAAGTCCATCGAAGGTGCCATGAGCCTCGACAACTTCCTGGATATGGGACAACAGGTCAGCCAACAGCAACTTGAAACGGCCAAAAGCCATGTTGACCGGCACGACCTGGCGACGGTGATCTACACTTCCGGCACTACCGGCACACCCAAGGGTGTGATGCTGACTCACGACAACCTCACTTCCAACACCAAGTGCCTTGACACCTTATTCGAGGTACACGAAGGCACACGCTATTTCAGCTACCTGCCACTATCGCACATCTTTGAACGCCAGGTGGTGATGGCCTACCTCAACCTCGGAGCAACCGTCTATTATGCCGAGAACATGGCCACCATCGTCAACAACATCAACGAAATCAAGCCCCACGTCTTCACCACCATCCCGAGGCTCCTTGAGAAGGTTCATGCCAACATCCTCTTGAAAGGGAAAAAGATGAAAGGCATCGAAAAGAGCATCTTCACCTGGGCCATCAACCTCGGTTATGAATTCAACGACGAACATCACAACAGCAAGTGGTACAACTTCAAGTTGCGTATCGCCGACAAGCTAGTGTACCGCAAGGTGCGTGAGGGACTGGGCAACTGCATCGAGGTCATCATCCTTGGCGGGGCAAGCATCCAGCCCAAAATCTCCAAGCTGCTGACAGCCATGAAGATGCCCGTCATGGAAGGCTATGGACTCACCGAGACCTCCCCTGTCGTTGCCGTCAACAGCCCTGTGACGCGCCACATCAAGATCGGTACGGTAGGCTTCCCCGTTGACAATGTCGATGTCAAGATCTCCGAAAAGGGCGAGATCCTAGTCAAAGGCTCCACGGTCATGCAAGGCTATTACAAGTCGCCAGAGGCCACCGCTGAAGTCATCGACCAAGAAGGCTATTTCCATACGGGAGACCGTGGTGAGATCGACGCGCAAGGATTCCTCCGCATCACTGGAAGGGTGAAAGAGATCTTCAAGACCTCCATGGGCAAATACATCAGCCCCTCGTTGGTAGAGAACACGCTATTGGAGTCGCCTTTCATCAGTTCAGTTGTCGTGGTGGGCGAAGGACAGAAATTCGCCGCCGCATTGATCGTCCCTAATTTCGACCAGTTGAACCTGTGGTGCCGAGAAAACAACCTTTCTTTCATCAACAACGATCTGATGATCCAAGACAAGACCATCGTCACCCTTATCCGCAAAGAGGTCGATCGGCTCAACAAGAACCTGGGAGACTATGAGCGAGTGCAGCGTTTCGAGCTTTTGTCGTCCGACTGGAGCGCAGAGAAAGGCGAGATTACCAGCACCATGAAGATCCGGCGCATGGTCATACAGGAGCATTACAAAGACAGGATTGAAAGAATGTTTGAATGAGAAGACAGGAGACAGAAGTCGGAAGACGGAAGGGTTTTAGTGAAGGAGTTTAAAGAGCATTTCACGGTAGAGATCCTTTTCTGAGACGTCACCGCTTTTATAGCCGATGGCTTTCAGGTCAAACTCCCTCAGAACCGCGATGCAGCGTACGCAGTCGGCAATGGAATAGTTACGTGCTGCCTGTTGGTAGTCGCTCACAAAGAACGGGTTGACGCCCAAAGCCGCGGCCAAGGCACTCGATGAGGAATCCGTGGCATAATGCACCTTGAGGATTTTGGTGAAGTAGCCATAGAGCGTGATGGCCGTGACCAACAGTGGATTCTCCTTGACATTGTCGCCAAAGTAATTCACAATCCTGTTCGCTTTCATCACATCACGCCGACCGATGGCATTCTGCAGTTCAAAGACGTTATAGTCCTTTGAGATACCAATGTTGCGCTCCACATCCTCGTCGTCGATTTTTTTGGGCTTTGGAAGGGCGATGATCAGTTTCTCCAACTCATTTCGGATCTTATGAAGGTCGGTGCCGAGATAATCCGCCAGCATTTGCGTGGCTTTGGGAGTGATGCCGTAACCCTTGTCGGACAGATAGCCTTGTATCCATCCTGGTATGTTGTTGTCGTACAGTTTCTTTGACTCGAAGAGGACGCCCATCTTCTCAATCTTCTTAGCCAAAGCGCGACGTTTGTCGAGTTTCTTGTACTTATAGTCAAACACCAAGATCGTTGTAGGAGGAATCGTGTCAAGGTACGACTCGAAGTCTTCGATGTTTTTCAGATCCTGTGCCTCTTTGACAATGACCACCATATAGCCGCCCATCATGGAAAAGCTACGGGCATGGGTGGCTACCGTTTCGATATCGACATCGCGGCCATAGACCACGATTTGGTTGAACGCCTTCTCGGTTTCGTCAAGCACTTCTTCCTCGATCGTATCGGAGATCATATCGATAAAATACGGCTCCTCTCCCATGAGGAAATACACTGGAGCATATTTCTTCTGGTGGATGTCGGAGATGATCTGTTGATACGTCAATGCCATAATGCTCAACCTTTGCCTCAGTCGAATCTCAGATGCTTGACGGTGATGCCGTTGTTGATGAGTTGCCGCAGCGAATCCACGCCAATGCGAAGATGCTCACCTGCGAAACTGCTGCTCACTTTCTTGTCGCTTTCAGCCGTCTTGATGCCTTCAGGGGTCATGGGTTCGTCGGAGACCAGCAGGAGGGCGCCTGTGGGAATCTCGTTGTAGAAACCCACACTGAAGAGGGTGGCCGTCTCCATGTCAACTGCCAGACAGCGGATCTTACGGAGGTACTCCTTGAATGACTCGTCATGCTCCCACACCCTTCGATTGGTGGTATAAACCGTTCCCGTCCAGTAGTCGCGTCCATAGTCACGGATAGTGGTTGAGATGGCTTTTTCGAGACTAAATGCAGGCAGTGCAGGCACTTCGGGAGGGAAGTAGTCGTTCGAAGCACCTTCGCCGCGAATAGCGGCGATGGGCAGGATGAAATCACCCACATGGTTCTTGCGCACCGCACCGCATTTCCCCAGGAAAAGCACTGCATTAGGATGAACAGCACCCAACAGGTCCATGATGGTGGCGGCATTGGCACAACCCATGCTGAAATTTATGATGGTGATCTCCCCGTCGGTGGCGCAAGGCATAGGCTTGTCCAGTCCCACGATTTCGACACCCTGCCAAGCGGCAAACTTCTCTACATAATCCTGGAAATTCGTCAAAAGGATATACTTTCCAAAACGATCCAGCGGCAAACCAGTGTATCTCGGCAGCCAGTTTTCCACAATTTCTTCTTTCGTTTTCATGGCATTCCAACTTTTTTGCAAAGATATGAAAATAAAAGCAGAAAAATTTGTTCGTTCAATACGAAAAAAATAATACCTTTGCAGCACTTCTAAATTATCGCCAATAATAATCAGAAAAAAATAAACGAAAATGAATTCCAAACTGAAGAGCATTCTTATCAACATCGTGCTGTTTGCCGTAATCGTATTCCTTGCTATCAAAGTCATCCAAAGCATCAAGGCCCCCATTGATTTCGGCAACGAAAAAAGCCATCGCGAGGCACAAGTCGTCCAACGTCTGAAAGACATCCGTGACGCCGAGATCCAATTCAAGCAGGCTCACAACAAGTACTGCTCCAACTTTGACACGTTGATCGATTTCTGCAACAACTATGAGATCCCGATCGTCATGATGGTTCCCGACCCGGAAGACACCACCTTCACCAAGACCATCAACGACACACTGGGCTATGTTAAAGTTCTCGACTCGCTCTTCGGGAAACGCAACAACTTCAACATCAACGAACTCGGCATTGTACCTTTCAGTGATCCCAGTGCCATGTTCGAGATCCACGACAGCATCATCAAGCGCGGTGGCATCTCCGTTCCCGTGTTTGAAGTCAAGACCCCATACGAAGTCTATCTGGCCAAACCGGGTGACAAGTTCACCGAAAAAGAATGGAAGACCCGCGTTGACAATGCCAAGGCCGAGGTTGAGCAGATCGACAAATATGCCGGTTTGAAGGTCGGTTCCTTGGAAGAGGCCTCCACCGACGGAAACTGGGAGAAACTCTAATGACCGATCCGTCCAAGACCCTTTATTACAACATAACCATCCAATGCTCATTGGATGGTTTTTGTTTTGTGATCCACCATCAGGAGGAGAACAAGATCATCGACATGAAGCTCTATCAGACCTCCGAGGCGACTGATGAGAGCGTTACCATGGAGGCGATGGAGAAAGCGCTCTTTAAAAAAGAACTACTTGGAAAGCCCTTCCTATCGGTGCGCTTCATTGTCAGCAACCGTTACAATACCATCGTTCCAGCCGAGCTCTTCGAGGCCAGCAAACAAGAAGCCTATCTTCGTTTCAACCACGCCCTTCCACAAGGCTACAAGGTGTTTCATGAGCCATTGGACATCCTCAATGCCGTCAACGTCTTCGCCCTGCCTGAAAGTCAATACGAGCACCTCTGCAACACATGGACGGGTATCAAGTTCACCCATCAGACCACCGCTTTCCTAAACGGCATCATGCGTGAAGAAGCCTACGAGAGCAACACCAATGCCTATGTCAACGTCAACAGTCGTTCGTTCGACCTTGCCATTGTCAAGGACGGCAAACTCGATTTCTTCAACAACTTCAAGTTCAACACCAAGGAAGACTTCGTCTATTTCCTCATGCTCACCTTGAAGCAACAGTTGGAAGGACGAGACGTGCCAGTACATTTCTCTGGATTGATATCCAACAACTCCGAGATCATCAGGTTGTGCGAGCGATACATCAAACGGATCCGCTTCGTGCGTCCCGATGGCAGCGTCAACGTGGACCTATCACTCAGCAGCATCCCATTCCAATACTATTACATCCCATACAAAAACCTGTCATGCGAATCATAAGAGGAAGATACCAACGCCGTCAGATCATCGCCCCGAACAACTTACCCGTTCGACCCACCACCGACATGGCCAAAGAGAGTTTGTTCAACATTCTGGAAAACTACATGGACTTTGAGGAAATCACTGCTCTCGACTTGTTCGCCGGCACTGGCAACATCTCATACGAACTGGTGTCAAGAGGCTGTCCCAAGGTGACCAGCATTGACCACGACAACGGATGCGTCAGGTTCATCCGTGAGACTGCCAACAAGCTAGGCATGAAAGAGCTGCTGGCGGTGCGCTCCGATGTGTTCCGATTCCTCACCAACCACGCGATGAAATATGACCTGATCTTTGCCGACCCGCCATACGATTGCCAGGAATACGACCAACTTGTCAAGCTCGTCTTCGACAAGGAACTCTTGAATGAAGACGGTTTATTTGTATTGGAACACAGCAAATACGTCAACTTTGAGGAACATCCCCATTTCATGGAACAACGTCACTATGGCAAAGTGAATTTCAGCTTCTTTGCCCAGACGCTTTATAGTGAGGAGTGAGGAGTTAGGAGTTAGAGGCGTATCCGAAACGTTTTCTGACTTCCTTTTGTTCGTCTTCGCTACCATCCCTGAACAAGGGCATGACCTCGTCTTCGGGAAAATCGGTAAAGGTCAAGAACAACAAGGCGTCGAGCGTGTCGTTGAAGTCGGGATCTACATTGAAACACAAGAACTTGGCATTCAGTTTCAAGTATTTCTTAAACAAGGTGGGCATTCGATAATCTCCGTTGCTCACGCGGAACATGAACTTGTCGAACTTGTCGATGGATTCCATGTTTTCTTTCAGCAGCACCTCTTCATCCACCTTAAGGAAGTCGGGATGGAAAGGCGTGGTGGGCTGGGCCATCTTTGACAGTTCGGGACTCACGGGATGCTTCTCGGAGACATAGCGCACGATCATGCTCTGATAGAACTTCGGATACCAGGAACTGATGCTCACCGGACCGATGAAATGCTCGATATGGGGATTCTTGATCACCACCACGGCAAGACCTCGCAACAGCAACACCAAAGGCAGCACCTCGCGCTGATAATCAACAGAGACAAAGCTCCTGCCCAGCTCTATCGTCTTCTTCAAGGTATCGCCAAAAGCCTCGTCAAAGCCAAACAACGTGCTGACATAGAAACCCTTGATGCCCTTGTCACGCATGATCACATCGCCGATGCCAAGGCGGTAGGCACCCGCCACCTCCTGCTTTTTGTTGTCCCAAAGGATCAGATGCTTGTAATGGGCATCGAACACATCCGTGTCCACGTTCTTTCCCGTGCCTTCGCCGATGGATCGGAAAGCTTCCTCACGCAAACGGCTCAACTCATGCATCAGATTGGGAATGTCATTATAATCAGCAAGATAGCAATCGAATGTCGAAGCGGAGAAGAGCCATGACTTTTCGCGGATGGCTTCCAATTCCTGGATAAAGAGTTGTTTGTCGCGTTGGGTATCGACGGGCATCCAATGCGATTCGGAAGTGTCGGGTTTGGAAGGCTTGATGTTGGCTTCCAGCGCATACGAGCGGCTACGCAGGTAAGCCGCAAGTTCTTTTGGCGACTCGTAGGTGGCGACTTCCGATGGAAGAATCGGCTTTCCGACTTGCAAGTTGAAGCAGGTGTCGTGCTTGTTGGCCAATTCACGGGTCAGACGCGCCGTGCCCATCATGGGATGGATTTTGTCAACAGCATAGAACAGTCGGGAGTTGCGGCCTTCCCAAAACACAGGAATGACTGGCACGCCAGCATTCTTGATGATTCGAGCGATTGAGGTGCTCCACGGCAGGTCTTCGGGGAAGTCATGACCATGGTAACGCGACACCTCGCCTGCCGGGAAGACGCCCAAACCCTTGCCTTCAGCCAGATGCAGAATAGCACCTTTTATACCACCGACACTGCTCTTCCACTCGGGATTCTCCGTAAAAGGATTCACCGAGAAGAAGGCCTCTTTGAGGTTCGGGATGTGCGACAGGATGAAGTTGGCCATCAACTTGAAGTCAGGTCTCACCTTGGCGATCACGCTATAGAGCATCACGCCTTCGATGCCGCCAAAAGGATGGTTGCTGACCACGACAAAGCCTCCTTCCTTGGGAATATTGGCAAGCTGATCCTCTGAAACATCGATGGTGATCCCCATGTTTTCCAACAGGTGATCGGCAAACTCACGACCTTGATAATCAGCCGCTCCATCGAACAATCGGTTGATCTTTCCCAAACCGCAAAAGCCATAAGCCAGCCCCGCCACACAAGTGCCGAAGAAGCCTTTCATGCCCAAAGCTTTCTTAATGTCCGAGTTTGTTACAACTTTTCTCATAGTCGTTTCCGACTGCAAAGATAGAGTTTTTACTTATTAAAAACAAAAGCAACCAATAATTAGTTTTTTACCTCTAACGTTTCATGGCGCCGACAATGTCAACGAGGCTCCTTCCTTCCCCTTTCTTTTGCACACGGATCTGCACTGGAATCCTTTCGTCAAGCTCTTCCCGATGGGAAATGATGCCCACTCGCCTGTTGGACTGCCCTGCAATTTCCTGAAGTTTCTCCAAGGTGCCCATCACCGAGTCGAGGTTCTTCTCGTCAAGGGTTCCAAAGCCCTCGTCAATGAACAGGATGTTGACATTCATATCCGGCCTGTTGAGCGATGAAAGTGCCAGCGAAAGAGCCAGCGAAATCATGAAGCGTTCGCCTCCCGAAAGCACCGTGACACTTCGCACTTGGTTCTTGTTGTATCTGTCGAGGACCAAAATGGACAGCTGTTCGTTGTCCTCGCTACAAGTCAGCGTATATCTATCGGTGATCTGGGTCAGATAGATGTTGGCGTTGTTCAGCAACGGGCGCAAGATGTAAGTCTGAACCAATGTGCGGAAACGAGTGCCGCCGAAGATTCGGTTGAGCCGATCCCATTTGTTGAAGAGTTGGGTCGCCGCCTCCAGTTGCCGCCTCGATGCCTCCAACTTCTGGATGTTATTGTTGTTGGCATCCAGCAGCGATCTGTCGGCGCCGATTCGCTCGGCCAGCTTTTGCAGGTTCTCAGCCACTTGGGTCTTCACGGTTTCGAGGGCGGCTTTCTGGGGCAAGTCCTCCTCTCGTTCCACGCCCAACTCCCTCATTTTCTCAGCCATGGCGCTTGTCGCCAGGTTGATGGCATCCTTGCGCGACTGGCACTTGGTATCCGTTTCGTTGACGAACGACCTGGCAACATCCAACTCATGGTGTTTTGACTCCAGAGCAGAAAGGCTCTCCTCCGACTTGCCCGAGGTTTGATAATAGTCGGCAAGCAATGGAGCCGTCTCTTCGATCTGCTTCATCGCATTTTCCATCCGTTCCGTTACGCTCTGGCAGTCGCCATACAGCTTGGTCCATTCCGAGTTGATGTCTTGGCAACTGAAAGCCGCCTCTGGCACCACGACATCCCATAAAGGAAAGCGTTGCAGGATGTTTTTGCGGGATGCATCAAGGGTGTTGATAACGTTTTCGTAATGGATTTGTTTTTGCGCATCCGTTTGATATTGCCGTTGTTTCTCCAGATAGTCATTGGCCGTTTGGAGCAAACGCTCACGGGTGTGACCGATCTCTTTCTCCCATGAAGGATAGACATTGTCCAGCTGTGGGTGCAGAGCCTCAAGCAGTTGCTTGATGTGCTGGTCCGCCTCGTCGGCCATCTGCCTTTGGTGAGCCAGTTCCTTGCCGTTGTCATCCAAAGCTTTTTCGGCGTTTTGCTTGGCTTTTTCTGCAACGGCAACGGCATTGTCAAGCGGTTTCTTTTCCTCATGGCGCTGGTTGATCTGTTCTTGCAACGACTCTGCCTTCTTCTGCAAAGCCGAGAGCGCACCCAGCTGTTGTTTCAGTTTTTCTTGCTCACGCGCTATCTGAGGTGCCAATGGTTGTTGTCCATCCAATCCCTGCGCCATTGCCGCTGCATCCAACTTCTTGCTCCACAGCATATTGTCATCGGAAGCGCCCTTGAGTTGAGCCTTTTTTCCTGAGAGCGAACCCCAAGCGGTGTTGTATTCACGGTTTGCCAAGTCGTATCGCTTTTGGGATTCTTCCCTCGCTTGGGAAGTCTTCTGCTGTTCCTCCTGCAAGGGCGTCACCAGCTTGTTGAAGTCTTCTTCAAGATGCCATTCCGAAATAGGCTGTCCACACAAAGGACAAGTTTCGGCATGGGTATCGAAGAGGTTTTTGCGCAAGTTGACCAGCGTATCGTTGACGCTCATCCTCATGGTGGTAAGCAGCTGCTGGGCTTTGTCATCGGCGGCTTTCGCCATCTTGAATTCCTGTTCCCTCAGGGCCTTTTCTTCCGAAAGCCGTCCCAACGTTTTTTCTTCTTCTCGGATCTCCTCGCTAAGTTTTTGAGCGGCAACGACGGAGGCCGATAGGTGTTCGTGCTCTGTTTTCAAACGCTCCAGATCCTGTTGACGATTATTGGCTTTTGCAATATCCTCGTTGATGGATGCCGGTTTCAACTGCTCGCGTTCCTTGATCAAACGGTCGATCTCTTCTTGTTTCCCTCGCACCAGATGATTGGCTTCGTCAGCGGCTTTTGTCTTATTCTCAGCGTCTTCTTTCAACGACTTGGTCCGTTCCTCCAGTCGCTTCGCCTCTATAACTGTCTTAGCCCGTCTATCGAGGGTCTCGGCAAGGCTTTGCAGTTTCACGTCCACCACATCAGCCATCCCATAGAGAGTGCTCTCCTCCTTATGCTGATCAAGCCATTCCTTTTGTCGCTCCAATTCTTTTTTCGATTTTTCGCAATAGGTCTGTTTGGCCAACAGATCCGAGGAAAGCAGATTGAACCTTCCTTTGTGCTTTTCAAGCTCCGTTTCAGCGTCTCTTTTTGTAATCCTAGCCTGATTGAGCACGGTCAGCATCCGGCGTTGATCTATGGTGGCATCCCAATCTACAACCAACGTCTTTTTCTGACGATAGTCTTCTCCGGCGATCACTCCTTCCAGCTTGGCTTTCTCCTTCTCGGCCTCAATCTTTAGCTTCCGGCTGCTTTCAAAGGCTTCGAGAAGTGTCATTTTTCTGTCGTTGGATTGGCCTTGCGTCTCCATGTCCTTTTTCTGACGCTCCAGTTCCTCCAGCTCCTTCGTGATCCGCTCCACCTCTTCCTGTTCAAGGATATGCTGTCGGTTGATGTCATGTTCCGTCTGGCAACGGTTTTTCTGTATCTCCGCCTTTTTAAAAAGGTTGTTGATAGCGGTGCCGTACCGGGAGAATTGCTCTGTGTTGGTCAATTGCTCCAATATGGACTCACGTTCTTTCTTGTCGCCCGTAAGAAAAGATGCGAACTGTCCCTGGGCAAGCATGGCCATACGTCCAAACTGCTCGAAAGAGAGACCCACGGCTCCAAGGATCGGCTGTCCTGTCTTGACCTCCACGTTGGCCCAGTCTTCATGTCCCACTTTGACTTCCCATCTCGGTGCGCGGTGTTTCAAGGGCCGTCTTCCCGTAGTCGTGTCGGTGTTTCCCAAATACACGCCCAAGGTCAGTCTGGCGTGATACTCCATGCCGTCGTTGCCCTCGAACACAACCTCGCTGTAGCTCTCGTCTTTCGGACCGATGCCCAGTCGGGTGTATTGCTCAATGCTGTTGATATTGATGCTTTCACCTTCGGCATTGGTGTAGTCGTTGCTTTTGGGATTTGACACGCCCACAATACGAGGAGTCTTCTTGTAAAGTGCCATGGCGATGCCATCAAGGATGACCGACTTACCGGCTCCAGTGTCTCCAGAAATAAGGAACACTCCTGCAGGCTCACCAGTGACAACATCATTCAAGCCGTTCTCGAAGTCAATGTCAGCCTTTTCGATGGAAGCGATGTTTCTGAGATGCAATTCCTTGATTTTCATACGGCACCTCCTTTCTTTTCCACTTCTTCCTCCATCCTGGCGGCTTCAGCCTTCACTTCCTCGAAAGCCTTCCTCACCTCGTCCAAGTCAAGATCCGGGTATTGTTCCTTCGTTTTCTCAACAAAGGTCATGGGGTCGTTCATTTGCTGTAGTTCAGCCACCTCAAAAGTCGGTTTCTCGTCGGTTTCCGCTTCTGTCGGCTTCCCTTCCCACACGATGTTGGGGTTATAGCGGATCTCATCTTGGGTCGAAGCCAGCAGGTCGTAGATCATCTGGTTGAAATTCGAAGGCAACGCAGTCTGATAGTCCATACGCAGCCTGATGTATCCTGACGGATGCTCTTTGATGAATTGCCGCACTGCCTCCATGGCTTCATCGGCAGTGCCAAAAGGATCGCCCGTCTGCGGAAGCACATAAAAATGCCTTAGTTCCTCAATACGCAGTTGACGGATCTTTACCTGTCCCCCGTGACGGTCCATCTCAACCACACTCACCGTATGGGGAAAGGCCTCGTCGCAACTGACATGAAGCGCACTTCCCGAGTAGCGAATAACGGGGGCTGGATAGCATACTTCTTCAAGCATGACGTCAGTAGGATGTCCGATGGTCTGCGGCTTATGGATATGGCCGAGGGCGAGGTAGTCGTATCCCTGTCCAAAGGAGGCGGCGTCTTGGGTCTTGAGACGGCCTATCTCAAAGGAATGGCCTGTAGCGTCCAGGCCTGTCACGGCAGTATGTCCCATCATGACCACCGGTTTGCCTTCTTTGTTCTCTGCCGCGATCCTATCAAGGATGGATTGCAATTGGTTCTTTCGTTCTCCTATCATGTATGGCATCGCCACCACATAGCCCGTCTTCAGGCGCACGATGTACTTGTCTTGCCAATCACCCTCAGCTTCCATGGCTGGCGACACGCCTATCAAGGTGGCGTTTGCGAACTCCCATACCGAGCTGTCGGCCTGGATGCGCGATGCGGAGTCATGGTTGCCTGCAGTGATGATGATATGCATGTCGGGACAATCGCGATGCAAGCGAGCGAAGTAGTCGTTAAACGCCTTTTTAGTAGTTGACGACGGTTGCTGGATGTCAAACACGTCGCCACTGACCAGCAAGGCATCTGGCTGTTCTTCCTTGCACCATCGCATCAGCTGGTCGAAGAAGTGTCGGTGCTCGTCACTTCTGTCGTAGTTCTGGTAAATGACCTGCCCAAGATGCAAGTCGGCTGTATGGAGGATTTTCATAAAATGTCATTGTTTTACCAACTTCCTCACGCAACATCCTCCGTTTTGATCAAACACGTTGACAAAATACAGACCCGCAGGCAAATCCCCTAAATCTATCGTCAACTTCTCGCCTTCGGCTTTCTCCTTCATCACCAATTGGCCGACAACATCATAAACCACAACTTCTTGCATATCCGCACAGATGATGGTAACGGTTCCCTCCGTTGGATTGGGAGCAATTGTCAACTCCGATGCAACCTCATTCAATCCTGTCGGTGAATAATAAGCATGCAATTCAAAAACATTCGTCTCGTATTTTCTATTGGCAGGTGCCGACAAACAACCAAGATGCTGATAATAGGCGTAGAGTCGATAATAGTAGTCGCCTTCCTCCATGAATGAATTGTCAGTATAAGTCAGCGCCGTTGGACCCATAAGCTTAATTCTTTTGTATTCGCCATCCCCGGCCTTACGGAAAAGATAGTAGCCCGTAAAACCTTCTGTCACGGCAGGAGCTTTCCATGACAACTTAATCTTGAAATTGGAAGTCAGTTCATAATCCAAGTCGCGAGGAGGATAACATGGACCGTCGGAAGCGCACGTAACGTTGGAGTATTGACTCTCACCACCCTCGCAAAGTGCCGTGACTTGATAGCAGTGACCTCCCAAAGCGGCTTGCTCATCAAAAAAGCTTGAACCCGACTGCACAAGACGGCAGAGCATCCCATCGCGATAGATGTTATAGCCATAGCTTGCAGCATCCACAGCATCCCAAGTCACCAGAATATGGCCTCCATCAGATGAAGCGACCACGTTCTCGGGCACATCGCAGTTCATATCGTTTCCACAACCATTATTGGTCACCAAGAAAATCCCTGAAGCCAACTCGTCTGACGAACCAGAGAAAGAATACAATGCGTTCTCGTCAGAATCCTTGATGACGAAAACCATATTGTCAACCGCCTCTTCGGGAGCCGTCCAGCCAAAGCTCAATGTGCCCAAAGGCAAGGCTGGCTGGAACATTGTGGACGTGGAAGAATTTATGGTAAAACGCCCGACCTCATGTCCGGCATTGTTGTAAGCTGTGATGTATCCTCCGTTCCAACCTTGATTGTTCGTGGAACTCATGATCAATTTCCAAGTACACGTCGGGCCCACTAATACGTTCACGTCGGCATGTTTGCCGTAACGTCCGCCAGCCTTTACATACACCGCATAGTGATAGCTGTCGTAACATGGCACCTCGGCATCCACAATCTCAGAAACAGCTCCAGGAGCGACATCCGTCAAGGTGCAAATAATCGCGTTATTGCGCAAAACGACCACTTCTTCTATCGACGATAAAGCCGTGCCATTGAGGGTGGTGGAAGGATTGGTCCAACTGAGTGTGGTCTTGAGTTCGGTATCGGAGGCGGGTGTCACAGTGAGACCAACAGGAGCGCTTGGCGTCATGTTATAAACCTCGGCGGGAACGAAGTTAAACATGGCATCCGCCGGATGGGTGTAAGGCGCCTCATCGATGATGTACCATCCGTCGGAACCTCCACCCCAACCTAGATTAAAATGGAACATATCATTATCGTCGTAACCGTCACACACAAAAGCATGGCAACCACCGTCCTGGCAGCCGCCATAATACATCGGCCAACCCATATCAAACTGTTCCCTCACCATGGTCTTCCATTTTTCCAGTTCATAATCGTTGCGTCTAAGTTGCACAATGGCATCACAATAGTTGAAATAGTTATGCATGGCAGCAGGAATCGGACCCGAAGCCCCACCACTACCATCGGGGCCATAGCCCATGTCGATGGTGACACCGCAATGGAAGCAAAGCGTTCCAGTAGCCAACTTCTCTTCATCGGAAGAGTTGCTGTTCAGTACGTTAGGCATGTGATCCCAGTCATAAACCGTATTGCCGAAGTCGGCACAGATCTCGCCATAATCCTCATGATAATAACAATGGCTGCCCACACCTTGGATGGGCGATGCCCAGAAACGCATCAACTGCGACATGGCCGTAGCCAGACAACCCACGATGGCATGTCCACCCGATCCAGCGGGATCGTCAGGGCAACAATAGTTATAGGGATAGGTCTGATTCCATTTGGTCTGGCAGAGATAATCCACACCTCTGCCGCCATTCCGCGAAATGAGTTCCCCACTCGTTAGCAGCGACTCCCAATCGGCTGCCACCAAAGGCGTAGCGACAGCATTTCCATTTCCTCTCAAACGATTGATACTCATAGCAATGCCATCCAGATGATCTGCCAATGCAGGAGGAATATTGTTCGCATCGAAAGCTGACTCGTTTGAATAGCCTATCACAGGACGGTAGGCGTCATCGGCAGCAATAATGACAAAACCCTGAGTGCCGTAGTTAAACACATAGAAAGCTCCATTCGGTTCGGCATAAACCATTTCGGGTGTGCTGTTGCGAAGTTCGACATTGAACTTCGCTCCCATGAATTTCGAAGCAGCTGTTTGCGCCAACGAAAGATCAACTGGGTTGGCCTTAACGGCTGACACCATCATGAATAATGCAGCATAAAGTAAAAAGAGCGTTTTTTTCATAGCAGTTTTCCATATTAATCCAAATGCAAAAATAATCATTTTTCCTATCTTTACCGCTTCAAACAAACGAACATTCCGCGTTGCGAAATTATGAAAAGAAGAGATTTTATAAAAAGCGTTTCAGCCGCAGCTTGTGCCGTGACCTTGCTGCCCTCTGCCGGTAGTTTGATGACTGGATGCAAAAATCCGATTGACGAAGAAAAGACGAGTGGCATCCCTCCTGTAGCCAATGGCCAATGGGACTTCGATGAAGTCGTTGATCGTGCTGGGACTTGGAGCATCAAATACGGACGGGCTGCAGAAGGACAGATTCCCATGTGGATTGCCGACATGGACTTTCGGACGGCGCCAGCGGTGTCATCGGCCTTGAAGGAACGGCTCAACCGCGACGTGTTGGGATACACCTCCACACCGGAAGAGTTCTACCAAAGCATCATCCGCTGGGAACAAGAGATGCACGGCTGGCATGTCGATAAAGAATGGGTCGCCTACTGCCCCGGCGTCATCACCAGCATCAACCAGGCTTATCTCACCTTCTCCGAGCCAGGAGACAGTATCATCGTCATGCCACCCGTTTACAATCTCTTCCGGATGTATGCCGAAAGGCTGGGCCGCAAGGTCATCGACAATCCCCTGCTTTTCGACGGCGAGCGCTATCGAATCGATTTCGACGGACTGGAGCGGATGCTCAACGAAGCCAAGATCCTTGTTCTGTGCAACCCCCACAATCCCGTCGGCATCGTCTGGGAACCTGATGCGCTCAAACGGATTGCTGCACTCTGTCGCTCAAAAGGGATCATCGTCATCTCCGATGAAATTCACTGCGACCTCACCCTCCCAGGTCGCCGACACACCCCGTTTTGCAGCGTCAGCGAGGATGCTGCTGCCGTCGGCCTTGTTTTCGCGAGCCCCACCAAGTCGTTCAACCTGGCTGGATTGTCGATGACCAGCTATTGTGTCATTCCCAATGAAAAGCTGAGAGAGCCCTATCTGAAGCAGCTTAGGAACGCCAAGCTTGACGAGGCTCCCATTCCCAGTTTGGTTGCGACTATCGCCGCCTATACCGAAGGGGCTCCATGGCTCCTATCGCTCCGCGAATACCTTCAAGGCAACATCCAGAAAGTCATCGATTTCTTCTCCCAGAACGATCTGGGTATCAAGGCCATCCCACCTCAAGCTTCGTTCCTAGTGTGGCTGGACTGCCGTGCGATGGGGCTTCCTCAAGATGAACTGATGCGATTCTTCTCTGACAAAGCCAGGCTCCTGTTAAGCAATGGTGCCATGTATGGCCAGGGCGGAGAAGGGTTTGTCCGAATGAACATCGGTTGTCCCCGAAAAATCGTGAAAGAAGCGCTGGAGAGGACGCGCCCTCTCGTATAATTTGACAACAAGGTATTCCGACTACTCGTTCAAGTAAAAAGTACAGGTCTTCTCGTAGTCGTTCCAGTTACGCAGACTCAGTGTGCCCATTGATTGGTCATACACACTGCTCCACTGCGTGTCCTCGACGGTGGTACTACCCTCCCACTTCAGATCCACCCAACGCACCAGGGAGAGGCACTCCTGTGCTTCATCAAAGGTGATGCAACCCTTCTTTTCCGACAGGTAGTCAAGGACTGTTTTATAACGCCACCAGCTCTTGCTTTTGGTATTCCCCACCGACTGGTCAGGCTCTGTAGTATAGTATTTCGGGCTAAGCAAGTGGTTGGTGACATGCATGTAAGTCGAATCTGGCGATTTGCGGACAATCATCGTCTTCCAACCGTCTTCTTTATCAAACTCGATGACGGCACAATCGCCAGAAGCATCGGCCACCATGTAATGATAACCCGAACCCACAATGGTGTCGTGACGGATGTCAACGGAATTGGCCAAGTCGATGGCTTCCTGCACAGTGGCACAACGGTCTAGGAAAAGACGCATGATGACCGAAGTACCCACGTCGTGTTTTTCCGTGTTTTGTTGCGAGGCCATCTTCGGCAAAGCCATGATAGACGTGCAGAGACCCTTTTCATTCATGCCGTCGACAGGAGCGTAAATAGCCGCCAGACACATCACCTTGCTCAACATCGAAGCGGGTAGTTTCTCCAAACTGTAACCCACATGCGACATATCGGTGACGGCAAGCGAAGCATAGCCGTTTTCCGGTCGGGAACGGACTACCAAGGTGGGGTTTTTGAAATAATCATAGTTACGGCCATAGAAATAGCCGCTCCCATCTGCTTTCCTGGCTTGGAAACTAGTGCAGTTGAACGTACCCAACTCGCCATTTTCGTCCTTTACTTGCGAACTTTTGATTTTAATGGGCAGACCCTTGCCTATCTTCGCAACCACGTATGCCACCAGGTCATCGTTGCTGGCGGCGTCTTTTGACACAAGCTCATCCAAATCGTAAGGCGTCTTGTACTCCATATAGTAAAGATAAGGATTGTCGCCTACTTGACGAATGGAGCGAATCGTGCTGATTTCATGATGCCAAACACAGGTTACCACGACCACGGCGACTAGACAAAAGCCCAGCACAACGCCGAAAAACCATTTCAATGCTTTTTTCATACACTTATAATTGGGTTAACATTTTCAACAGAAACCGACACAAAGGTAAGAAAAGTTGCCCATAGTCCAATTTTTTATCGCTTTTACAGGACATTTAGATCATTTCGAGTTGGATTTGAGGCAAAGATAAAACAAATTTATACTTTTGCAGTGTGATTCAAATTTGAAGAAGATGAAGAAACTACTTTCCGTATTGCTTTTGTTTTGCGCATTGACTGGTTTTGCGCAAAAACCACTCCTTACTTCGAAGTGGGATCAGGGATATCCTTACAACATGCTTTGTCCAGCAGATCCGTTGGAGAACTACTCCCATAGCTATGCCGGGTGCCCAGCCATTGCAATGGGTCAGATTATCAATTACTTACAGACAACACAAGATACCCGTTTTGACGATAGCGACGACTACTTCTCCAATTACGCCGGTCGGCAATTCCATATTGACGACGATTGGGAAACCTATCAATTCCCGTCATTCCCACAGCTGAACGTGCTGTTGGATTCCATTGATGCCACTTTCCAACGGGGCGAAGAACTTCCCGACTCGTTGATGGCCGCTGTGGTTTTTGCTTGTGGCACGGCCTGTACACAGGTCTTTACCGCGTCGCCTAATTATGGTTCCGGAACTTTCTATGTGGATCAGGCGTATGCTGCCTACAAACGGTTTGGTTTTACGGACTGTGTGTTGTATCGTGAACCCAGCGACGAAATGTATTCCACCCTGATCTCCAACTTACAAGCTGGATATCCTGCCCATCTGGCTGTTGAAAACCAAGCAGGAACGTCCGGACACAACGTCGTGGTAGATGGCTATCGCGAAACAGATGGCAAATTCCATATCAACTTTGGCTGGGGTGGTGCCATGGATAACTGGTTCAGCCTCCCCGATCCTGGCGGTTTTTATTACGGATGGACAAAGATAGAAGGCATTATCTTGAATATCATTCCTACACCTAATGCTGTTAACGAATCCTCCAGCCAACAGCTGCTTGCGGTTTATCCCAACCCAGTCTCCGATGTCCTTTACATGAAAGACCTTCCTTGCGAAACGGTGGAATATTCCATTTTCGATGTGTTGGGCAAGAAGGTGACAGAGGGTTCCTCCAGTGGTACCATTTCTGTTGCGGAATTGGAAAAAGGACTCTATGTTTTGCAAATCAAGGGTGACGGATTCCTTGAAAAGGCCAAGTTCATTGTGAAATAACTTTCAAGAATTTCCGTGTCGTTCAGTTCAGATCGATGATTTCTGCTTGACAATCTTCTTGTTTTACAAAGACATCGATATCTTGAAAGCCCCTATCGTATTGTTATACTGTTAATCGTTGGTATTCCTATTCGGATTGCATCGATTTATAAACTTGCAGTGATAATCTCCGCAATATCTTTTTCGGTGAGCGGTGCGTATGCGTTCTCCAATCCTTCGTTCACGGCAATATGGTGCGCCATCTCGCCGATGCGGCTTTCGTCAATGCCCACCTCGCGCAGATGCATCGGGATGCCGATGCTCTCGAAGAACTTGTAGGTCTCTTCAATGGCTTTGCTGGCGATTTCCCACTTATCGAGAGAAGCGTCGATGCCAAAGACGTTGATGCCGTATTTCACGAATCGCGACAGGGTGCGCTCATTGAGGATGTGCTGCATCCAACGGGGAGTGATAATGGCAAGACCTTCGCCATGGGTGATGTCGTAATAAGCGCTCAAGGCATGCTCAATGCCGTGACAAGGCCAGCCCGAAGGGCTGTTGCCGAGTGCCAGGATGCCGTTGCAGCCGTATGTGCAAGCCAGCATCATCTCGGCGCGGGCGGTATAGTCTTCAGGGTTCTCCAAGCATTTGCGGCCATTCACCATCAGGCTGCGCAACATACTCTCGCAAAAGCCGTCGTTGAGCAAGGTGGCATCTTCCACGAAATATTGCTCCATGGTGTGGTTCATAGCGTCGGCGATGCCTGCGGCGGTCTGCTTGCGGTTGACGGTAAAAGTATAAGTTGGGTCGAGGAAAGATACCAAGGGAAACAGGTGACGATCGATATAGCCGATCTTGTCGTTGGTCTCAGTGCGCGAAATCACGCCTCCGCAGTCATACTCGCTACCAGTGGCCGCCAAAGTGATGATATCGACGATGGGCAGCGCAGCCTGTGCCTTCACCTTGTACGAGATGAGGTCCCACGGGTCGCCGTCGTAACAAGCGCCTGCGGCAATGGCCTTGGAGCAGTCGAGAACGCTGCCGCCACCCACCGAAAGGATGACGTCAATCTTGTGTTCCTTGCAGAGACGCACGCCTTCCAAAACGCTAGGGTCATACTTCGGATTGGGTTGTATGCCTGACAATTCCACAATTTCGCAGCCTCTCAACAATTCATGCACCTTCTGGTAAAGGCCGATCTTCTTAATGCTGCCTCCGCCATAGGTAAGGAGGATTCTATTTCCGAACTGCGCCATCACTTGAGGCAGTTTCTCAACGACGCCCTTGCCAAAGATGAGACGCGTCGGGGTCATATAATCAAAGTTTTGCATAGCTAAACACAATTTCCTGCAAAGATATAAAAAAGACACCGTAGCTCAAAATTAATAGTATCTTTGCGCCTTCTTAGATTTTTATCGTCATGAAAAAACTTTTATTCTACAAAAGGGCTTTTTTATTGGCCTTGCTCGTTTTCCTAGCTATGGCAGGAATGGCGCAATCTTTTACCGTTGGTGATTTGAATTATCAGGTTAATCCGGATGGCGTTTCCGTAACGCTTACTGGACATGTTGACGGATATTACGCTACCGGGGCATTGAACATTCCGGCATCGGTTAACTATGAAGGCAATGACTATGCTGTGACAATCATCGGCAACACCGCATTTATGTATGATTTTTATTTGACAAGTTTGACAATCCCCAATTCCGTGACCACAATTGAAGAGGGTGCTTTTGCGTATTGTCAAGGTTTTACTGGTGATTTGGTAATTCCAAATTCGGTGGTTACCATTGAACCAAGTGCATTTATGATTTGCATTGGTTTTGACGGCGAGCTAATATTAGGGAATTCTCTTACAACTATCGGTGACTATGCATTTAATTCCTGCGATGGTTTCCATGGTGTGCTGAATATCCCGAGCAAGGTAGCATCAATTGGCCCAGGCACCTTCAGATATTGCTTATTCAGCGGCATGACTGTCGATCCTACAAACACCGTTTTTGACTCGAGAGACAACTGCAACGCCGTTATCAGGACAAGCACAAACGAACTGGTTACAGGCTGTGTGAATACCATAATCCCAAATACAGTCACGTCAATCGGAGAGAATGCCTTTTGCGCTATTAGCGGACTGACTTCAATCAATATTCCAGAATCGGTAACAGCCATTGGGGATGGTGCGTTTTCGTTCTGTTTTGATCTGACTGGCGATTTGACCATTCCGAATTCAGTGAAAACTATCGGATCCGGTGCTTTTTTTCAGTGCGAAGGTTTTGACGGAACGCTGACAATTGGCGAAAACGTCACTTATATTGGCGACGAGGCATTCAGAAAATGCTCACATTTTTCAAAGGCGGTTTCACTGGCGACCACACCTCCCGAGCTTGGAGCCGAGCTTAACGGTATGGTGTTTAACGAATTTGGCACTCAAATATTGACCGTTCCTTTCGGATGTGCCTCAGCGTATCAAAACTCCGCCTGGTATGACCCGATGGGCTTGGATGGTTTCTTTGAATTCATTGAAGCGGAACCAACCTTAGTTTCAGAAGTCGCAAATGTTCAAACTATGGTTTATCCCAATCCCGCACAAGGAATCGTTAGAATAGATGGGGAAAACATCAAGAATGTCAGCATTTTCAATAGTCTTGGACAAAAAGTCTTTGAGGGTTTTGCCCGTGGTGACGTCTTTGAATACGATTTCAGCAAGCACGAAGCAGGTGTTTATTTTATTAAGGTAGAAACGGCGAAGTGCGTTGAAACGAAGCAGATAACGGTTTTATAAAGAGTCTCAAACTTCGCCGCAAGTATGGTCTGAAAGAAGAAAAAAGCTATGACGACTTATTGTCGGCGATTTCTTCCATTCATGACCTACAGGCTTTGATAAAGTCCATGAAAAGCGGATGCGGATGCAGCACCGTGGATGAGTATTCGGGATGGAACTGAGTACCGATGTACCAGCGCTTTTCGGGTATTTCGACAATTTCAACCAGGTCAGCTGCAGGGTTGATGCCCACGCACTTCATGCCCTTGGCCTCGTACTCGACTTTGTAGGCGTTGTTGAACTCGTAGCGATGACGGTGGCGTTCCTTGATGAGCGTCTCATTGCCGTAGGCCTCAAAGGCGCGACTGCCTTTGACCAATTCGCACTCGTAAGCACCCAGTCGCATGGTGCCGCCCATCTGCGTGATGTTCTTCTGCTCCACCATGATGTCGATGACGTTGTGAGGCGTTTGCTCGTCCATCTCGCGGCTATTGGCGTCCTTGTAGCCCAACACGTTGCGGGCGAACTCAATGACCATCATCTGCATGCCTAGGCAGATGCCGAAGGTGGGAATGTCGTGGGTGCGTGTGTATTCGGCAGCGACAATCTTGCCCTCGATGCCGCGCATGCCGAAGCCTGGACAGATAACGATACCCGCCAAACCTTCAAGTTTTTCGCTTACGTTCTGAGAGGTAATCTCCTCGCTGTTCACGAAGTGTATTTTGGCTTTCACGTCATTGTAGATGCCCGCCAGATTCAGGCTCTCACGGATGCTCTTGTAGGCATCTTGGAGGTCGTACTTGCCCACCAACCCGATATGCACCTCGCGCTTGGCGTTACGTTGCTTGTCGAGGAAGTCGTGCCAAGCCTTCATGGCGGGTGTCTCGCCCACGGGGATGCCAATCTTACGCATGATAGCCGCATCAAGGCCTTGGCGTTGCATGTTCACAGGCACTTCGTAGATGCTGGGCAAGTCTTCACTTTGCACCACACATTCCAAGTCCACGTTGCAGAACGAGGCCACCTTCATGCGCAGGGCATCATCAAGATGGCGCTCCGTGCGCAACACAAGGATATCAGGCTGGATACCCATCGACTGCAACTCCTTCACGCTGTGTTGTGTGGGCTTTGTCTTCAATTCGTCGGCGGCTTTCAAGTAAGGCACGTATGTCAGATGCACGCACACCGCATTCCTACCCAACTGCCAGCGTAGCTGACGGATGGCCTCCATGAATGGCGCGCTCTCAATGTCACCGATGGTACCGCCCACCTCGGTGATGACGAAGTCCAGCTGCTCGTCTTTTTCGTCCTCGCGAAGCATTCTTCTTTTGATCTCATCGGTGATGTGCGGAACCACCTGGATAGTCTTTCCCAAATAGTCGCCGCGACGCTCACGGTCGATGACAGTCTTGTAAATGCGACCCGTGGTGACACTGTTGTTTCGCGTGGTGTGGATGCCCGTAAAGCGCTCATAGTGTCCCAAGTCGAGGTCGGTCTCCATGCCGTCCATCGTTACATAGCACTCGCCGTGCTCGTAGGGATTCAGCGTGCCAGGATCGATGTTGATATAGGGATCAAATTTCTGGATGGTTACTTTGAAACCGCGTGCCTGCAGCAGTTTGCCGATGCTGGCGGAGATAATGCCCTTGCCCAAGGAAGAGACCACGCCGCCCGTGACGAAGATGTACTTTGTTTCCATAACGATTATTCTTTGTTATGGACTGCAAAGGTATAAAAAATTCAAAAAAACAAGCATTCGCCTGAATTGCGAGGATTACACTGTTTTTAGCACAACAACCATTAGTAAACTCCCAATCCAATAAGGCAAGGGATAAGCCCGATGAGCATACCCCAGCAAGATTGCACGAAGTGGTATTAGAAAGAAAAAGCTATGACAACTTATTGTCAGCGATTTCTTCCAGCAGCATCTCCTCAAATTGGCTTACCGAGTTCTCAAGCGTGTATTTCTTGGCCGACTCGTGATACAATCCTCCAATATACTTCCTTTCATTGGGATGATCGAGCCAGTAGTCGATGGCGCGTGCGAGATCCTTGGGATGTCCAGGCATGAAAAGGGAACGTCCGTCAAGGGCGAACTGCGGCGTGGCACTCACATCGGAGTTGGCAATGACAGGAACCAGTCCCGTGGCAAAGGCCTCAATGCATGATATGGCCTCGCTCTCCATGTCGCTTGCATGTACATAGAGGTCGGTCATGCCAAGCAGATGGATCAGCTTCTCCTTGTCAAGGTAAACGAACATCGGCTTGTTGGGGAGTTTCTCACCCAGTTTCACATATTCATCGTATTTCGGCCCACGGCCGGCAAAAACCAACTGTATCTTGTCGGCATACTTGGAGTAAGGCACCGCATCGATGATCACATCTTGGCGCTTCTCACCCGACAGTCGTCCCACCATCGTGATGAGAATCTTGCCTTCCAACTCAGGAGTCTTTTCGGGACGGCCTTCTTCAATAAACCGTCTGCCGGCCTCGAGGAAATCTTCTTGAATGCCGTTTGAAATGACATGGAGCTTGGCCTTGTAGCCATGGCTCCTGATCATGTCGGCCATGAAATTGGATACGCAATGCACATGGCGAAAACGGTCGTAGTACTCCCTGCGAAACACCTTGTAAAACCAATCGTTGACGACTTCCACCTTGCCTAAGCCCACCGAAGAAGTCATGTTTTCAGGTTGCATGTGAAACGCCCCTGTGTTGGGTTTCCCGATCTTGGCGGCATAGCGCTGGGCAGTTATTTCAAGGGCGAAAGGCAGGAAGCCGTGCACTATGTCGGCCCATTCGACGGCGCTTTTGATGACGTTCATCGCCTCAGGCCCCAAAAACTGCGCAAAATCGAAATCGTGCTTGTCCATCAAGGGTTGGAAAACAGGCATCGTGAAATTAGGCACTGCAAACTTGTATTCATCCGGCTCGCCCGCCGTCAAGATCTTGACTTCATGTCCCCTCTTGCGAAGTTCTGCAGCGAAACGCTGGGCCGAGATGCTTGTTCCATTGTTGCTTGTGTCGTAGGTGTCGATGACAAATAGGATTTTCATGGATTTTTGTTTTGCGACAATAATACAAAAAAGCAATCATTTTTTCCAATTTTTTGATACAAGAAATTTCTTCTTTGAGGAAGACGAATATTAATGGTGGACCACCAGATTATTACGATGGTATACTTTTCAATTATTACACTGGTATACTTTTCAATTATTATTTACATTATTTATGCAAATCTACTGCAAAAATAAAAATCTTTCATCAATAACACCCATAAATGCAAACTATTCTCAAATTTCCCATAAGTAGCATTTTAAGCAGATATGTTTCATGGTTGAGAAAAAAATATTTCAAAGTGAAACATTCTCCCTGTTTTTGATACATAATGGATGAAAACAGAATTAAACTGCTTTAAATATGAATCAGATTTATTTTACAGCCGACCTGCATTTCGGCCATGCTAACATCTTGAAACATTCACCTAATCGGCCTTTTTCTGACACGGTGGATATTGCAGCACACGACGAATGGCTACTGGACTTGTGGCGGAGCACGGTGGACAGGCGGGATACCGTCTATATCCTTGGGGATCTTACTTTTCTGAAAAGCGAAGAAGCGCGCCATTTGTTGGAAAAGCTACCAGGAAATAAGTTCCTTGTTGAAGGAAATCACGATGGCTCCATTCGCGCATACAAAAACTACTTCAAAGAGGTGTATCAGATCAAAGAGATGCGTTTCAAAACAACTCTTGCGCCTTTCTTGAAAGAAGATTTCAAGGTAGTAATGTGTCACTACCCAATGGTGACTTGGAATCAAAAACCACGAGGCTCAGTGATGCTTCACGGGCACAGCCATGGAAAGTTGGATGAATATAACGACCAATCGATGGATTTGCGCTTTGATGTTGGCATCGACGGAAAACTGGCAGGGTTGCGTTTTTTGACACTAGAAGACATCTACAATGCAGCCACAGAAAAGATTACCCAATACAAATGCAATTCTTTTGAGGAGTATGCCATGAATAATTACAAGGTAGAGGTGAGATAAATCCAAAGCTAGTTTTTCCTAATAAACTTGACAATACAATCAATACAAGTCGGTTTATCCGTAAGCAGGTCAATGAAAACATTGGCTGGATGCATGTCTTCCAGATGAAGACGATCACCAATATAATTTACACCTTGTCCGCCATAGTTGTCACGAAAGCCCTTTGCAACAACCATTTCATCAATTTCCGCTTTGGTTGCCAATCGTTTGCAACCGATGTAAGGCTGGGTAAGAACACAACGGAATAACCCATCAGCGTCGCGAGTAAAACCAATCACTGACATTTGCGTTTCAGGGAAAAGCGTGTTATGAAGTACAATAGCTTCTAGCGCTCTGCCAAATGTAGCATAGATGGAAGTTCGAGCTTTCACAACGGATGTACAACCGTCCTTATAATAGACTTTGGCTTCCGCTCCTTCTGCAATAAGAGGCCCAAAAGAAGCTGAAAGAAACTGTTCTGCATGAGGAAACCACAACTGTTTGGCTTCCGCCCATCGTTGCACCAATTCCTCTTGCTTGACGTCTATTTCCCAGTTTGTTGGGCTGCCTGTTTGGCCTGTTGTAGCATCTCCACTTGTTTCAAGGCTTCTTCGCGCGTAGTTGCATACGATGTACGCCCCAATGAGCGGCGCACCTGCCGTGCAGAGTCCTGCATGCTCTGG
>JAFYJV010000039.1 GCA_017537965.1 Bacteroidales bacterium
CCACGGTCGAACCTCGGTGCGCCAGTGAAAGTGCCACTCCAGGTATATGGATTGCGCAGGTTGCCCCATGCATCATAGCTCAACTCCTGAACAATGGTGCCATTCTCGTCGGTGATCGTGGTGATGCTGCCCAGATGGTCGCGGTGAAGGTAATACAAGGCATCTAAAAAGAGATCGTCTGTAAGGCTGTCGTTTACAACACCGTCGTTGTCTTGGCCGGTACCGCCGCTTTTGTAGATGGGGCCCAACTCCTCAAAGACAGCGAACACGCCCATCGGACCACTAATATAGGTGAGCCGACGGTCACGGTCAAAACCGTGGTTGTATTCGCAGTTGCCCACATAGGTCTTCGTCGCAGTTGCGTATTGGATATAAATAGACTCCGACATCCCGATCCGCTGGCGGTCATATCCATAATCGATCGTCAACACATCATTGCCCTGCTGTATCTGCTTCACCTTGTCGTGCATGGTATAGGTGATGGTACGTGACGCATCAGGAAACACGGCGCCGTTGACATCGGCACCCAAAACAGCATGGGGCCTGGTTTGACTGCCGTAGTACGCGTTTTGGAAAACCACGTTCCCCTCCGATGCCCTGCGTGTCATCCGTCCGTATGCGTCGTAATCCATGTAACTCCTCACGTTGTTGAAGATCACAGAATCAAGGCGGTCCATGTTGTCGTATTTGAACACCTCTGTCATCGGGGTTGCATATTTGTTTTCCTTTCGGGAGGCTAAGTTACGAAAATCATCGTAAGTATAGCGAAAATCTTGAATAATTGCCGATCCTTTTTGAGCCTTTTGGCTTTTCAGAAGATGAGTGCTTCCGTAATACGCAAGCGTATCCACAATCTGATTGCCTGTCATATACTTCACAATCTGACCATTGGCATTCTCCGCGAGGGTTTGCCAAAGCACATGGTCTTGAACATCCTTGATCGTCTGGAGATGTCCGTTCAAATAGTCCCTTTTCACAACAAATCCCGTAGGATAGGTGATTTGGCTTATGCGGCCGGTGCTCACGTTGTAGCCATAGTGGGTTTGATAGGGTCGCCCGCCCATCCTTGACTCGCTCACGGTAACAGGCCGGCATAAGGTGTCGTATGCATATTCAAAGGTCTGTTTGCCGTTGTTGTAATTGATGCTTTTCAGCAATCCCTTTTCTCCGCTTGAAGCACCATATACCCAAATGGTGGAATCGACCGTGTTGTTGGTGTAGTCGCGATCGTAACGTTTGACAACCCTTCCCAAAACGTCCATCTGGTATTCGGTCACGTCACCTTTCGGCGTTTCGGTAGCCATCAGTTCTCCGAAAGGGTTGTAGGTGCTTTGTTGGTGCCCATAATTGGGATCGGTGATGGCGGTTCGGTTGCCTGCGTCGTCATATTGCAAACGTATCTCCATGTTAGTGTTAAGACCTGCATTTTTTAGTTTGCCATCGGGGTAATAATCATAGTGCACAGTAGTCCCGCTATTGTCGGTGCTTTCAGTGCTCCAACCCATCACGTTGGTCTTATTGACAGTACTACGGGTACCGCCATCATGAACGGCATGAAACACTTTTGTCACCGTGGCATTTCCAGGAGTCGATGCATAATAGGTTTTCTCGAAGTTTCCGTCGGGATAATAGATTGAATCTATGCGGCTGCACACATCATAGATGTATTTTGTACGACAAGTCGTTGCATCATCCGAATAGCGGGGCTCATATTTCCGTCTCACCCTTCCAAGTCCATCGTAATCAGTGTCACGATAGATGGCTCTGCCATTCATGTCTTCGGTCACAGTACGAAGTTCGCGTCCCGAAGCGTCGTAAAACACAATAATTGGGGCTTCACCTGTCGATCGATCCCAGGTATAATATGCAGCATGGTTCGGTGCATGGTTCACCAAATTGCCCGTTCCGTCAAACGCCCAACGCAAAGCCGAACATCCGTATGTTGCATCAGGACGTTTCGTATGATTCGTCAATCCGATGTGGTCGTTGTTCCAGTATTTGGTTTCCAATCCATTACAGTCAGTCAACAAATTCAGTTCTTGATAATAATTGTACGAGGTCTGTGTCTCATAGCCCAAAGCGTTTCTCTCCAATCGTCTTGACCTGAATTGTTCATATTCATATTCTATCGTCCTGTCACCGACCGTATTGTTCAAAGCATGCGAAGTGGTTCTTGTCACGTTTCCGGCAGCATCATATTCATACGACACGCTTGTGGCAAGGCCATTCACGTTGTTGACATCTGCGCCAGGGAAAACGGTTGTTTTTGAAACCAGCAACGGGTTGTCCAGTTCAAACTCATAAGCGGTGAGAGTCTTCACATCCGCGTCATTGCCAAACAAATGTTTTTTTGTTGTCAGCACGGTATCGGGCCTGTGAATAACCCAATCATCGAAATCTGGTTTATGGTACATGATGACCGTGTTGGTTTGGAACTCACAAACGTAAGGGGATGTCACCGTCAGCAAGGTGTCTGTCCCAACCGTTGTTGAGTACGGGGCTACGGTGTAGTAATAGTTGTAGGAATCCGTTTCCTTTGACTCCATGGTAAAGTCTGCCCTTTCTATGGTTCTTCCAAAAAAAGAGTCGGATATGGCATCGTACGAGTCAAACGTCTTGGTGTACGGCGCTGGATAGAACACCTTATTATTCAGCGACCTCGAGCAAGAATATTCTCGGTAAGTGTAGCTACACTCCGACTTTGTATGTCCAGTCGGCCCATTGATTCTTTCATAATTCAATACGGCATAAGGATGGCTTGCCATGGCATTGATACTGAACTCTTTAATCGTCTGCGACAGCAAACTGTCAGCCAACCGGTAGTTCACGGTTATTCCCTTGAAACCAAGACACCCACATCCATATTTATGGACCAACACGTTTTGATAATTGAATCTCTGTGACGACCATGGTGCATTGGCATAAAGATTCCTTTTGCTTATCTTTTTCAACGCCCTGATTGGCAAAGGTTTGCTGTAAATGGAAAGTCCAAGATCCTGGCCCACTTGCGACAAGGTATAGATATTATCCCCTTTCATCGGATTATGCACCAAATAGTCATAATCAAATCCAATATAGTTACCCATGCCGTCAACAATGGAGTCAACACTGTAATAAGTAGAATGTTGTGGTTTAGATAGCAGTAATTGATTCTGAAGAATAGAGACGTTCTCTTGTCCAAAGAAATTCCCAACACAAATGCCATAGGTGTTTTCTCCATTAAATCCGATAGATTCGGTTGAAAGACTCTCAGATCTTGCAAATGAACCAACGCCTTGTACATTATTCAGCGGGCCGTATAAAGAATAAAAGTTTGTATTGTTTCTTATTACAACATCAGACTTTCCATCGCCATCCATATCAGCCAAGCCAACGAAATACTTTATGTTTGTATTACTTTCTCTCGTCTCAAAATTATAGCTATAATCTCCTGGATCTATCCCTCCAGTACAATTATTCATAATAATTGATATATTATAACTATAATTAGTACTACCAACACAACCAAGAACAACTTCCCAGCCTTCTGTTTGCCCAGATGGATGATAGGCAAGAATGTCACTTCTGCCATCCCCATTTATGTCTCCGGCAAACAATTTGCATGATGAATCGAAACAATTTCGTATTAGGCTATAAGTGTATTGATCATTGGAATTCTTACATATTTTTACTAGTTTGCCCGTTTGTCCGTCAGCCGCATACCAAACCTCCGTCTTTCCATCTCCATTATAGTCACAGGTAAAATAAACGATCCCTTTCCAATCCACAGCACTTTCAGAGGAATCGATTCGGTTGGTTGCCTCATTGTAAGTAAAATAAATAAAATGTTCACTATCATTAGAATTAAAAGCCAATATCAAATCATCTTTGCATCTACCCATAAAGTCACCTGTCAGAAGTGTTGTTGATTGGTTTGACCCTATGCTTGTAAACCAACAAGGACTTATCAAATTATTATTAAAATAAACACGTTCTATTCCCCATTTCCCATCGCTACGAATTACCGACTTAAACGCTTCAATTTCAACCGTTTGATAAACAATATATGATTGATGTGCCCCCAATGTGATAATATCATCCAAACCATCACCGTTAAAGTCACACACATAAATCCAATACACATCATTAAGGTTATAGTAATTGGTGGTATCATTATATAAATACAAAGGAGAACATCTCAATTTTGCTATTCCAGAAACGCCATCCACTTTACTATTCCCCTCATTCAAATAAACACGCATTTTTCTCACAGAAGTCTTACTATAATATCCAATAGAATCAGTCGTTTTTTGTTTATCTTCTATTTCCTCGGTTTTGCTATCTGCTCTTTCTACCACTATAACATCCGATAAGCCGTCGCCATTGAAATCACCTGAAAATTTTATATTGTTATGAATATCACCAAGGTGATCCAAGTAATTCGCTGTTGTAAGATAAATGTTCTCGCCATCAAAAGGTGCCGGATTACTAATATCATCTGGTCTTTCGCCCCATACAATCCTCGTCGGATTATAATGATAATCTCCACAAGTATATGTAATGCTGCTTATTCTTGTGTAATAATCCAACAATTCCATACCCGTACCTGTTTCATAAGCGAATTCATACTTCCACAATTCGTTTTCCCACCATTTCACTTTGATCCGTTCAAGCAGATGTTTTTGCTTCACAGGATGATTCCCGATAAAAAACAACTCTACATCGTCACGCAATTCATTGTACTCAAAAACAACGGAATAACAACTCGACAAGCCTACTCTACTAGTATAATAGATTCTATCAATTACAATGGATTCGCCATCGTTATAGTATTGATACTGCATGTAATTGCCGTTACGGTCGCTTACTTTGCGCAACAGCCACATGCCCACCTCTATGTTGTTCCCGTTGGCAAATGCCAATCTTGAGTTGGCATTGCTTCCATACTCTAGGATCAAACCATCAGAAGTCCTCACCTCGAAACGAGTAGGTCCGTGGACGGTCCCATTATCTCTGTATGACACAATCTTGCTCATGCCGTCCACCTCTGTTTTATACTCAGTGCCATTCGCCCCGTATGTAGCACCATCTAACGCTATGAGCCTTTGTCCGTCCAAAGCGAAACGGTCATGTGAGCCGAAAGTGACACCGTGAACAGTATCATCATGATATAGGGTTGAAGCAATTCGGGTTATGGCCGAGATTCCTCCCAAATTCCATCCCCACCCAAGCAATCCGTTGCCCGCTTGGCTGTTGTAAACAACAGAAAGATCCGGCTGGATTCCATTAATCCCACTTGGCACCTGAATCGGAATTGTATAAGTGGCACCGCCCAAAGCGCCTATATCAACAACTGCCGGAATAGATCCCACAACACCGTTGCCGTTACCATTAGGGCCGCTTAAGACCAAGTCGGGCGGATTCATGGCGGTGATGGCATCAACTTGATCAGAATCGTCCACCTGCGCCAATGCTGGAATTGCTACTATAAACAATAATAAAGTATAGATTAACTTCTTCATGGTATTCTAGTGTTAATTGGTTTATCTTTTCAGCACTTGCCAGGCCTTGGATTCTCCTTTTACGATCAGTTTCATGAGATAAAGACCTGCCGATCGACCTGAAAGATCGAATTCCACCGAACTATCCCTCACAGTTCTTTCATCAAGAAGCACTCCTTCGATCGTGAATAGAAAAACATGCACTTCGGGAACATCATCCTCGATTATCGACAACGTAAAACGATCAGGGGTGGGATTTGGATAAAGACTAACCTCCATCCCACAAAAACGCTCGGTCAGGCTACTTAAAAACGACGAATCCAAATCCGTCCCGTTTCGAGTGTCATTTCGAAAACTAATAGTACGCGAAATGCGATTTCCGTTGGCATCATAAACAAAACTCACCGTTCCATAGTTTTGCGCCACGCCAACCAAAAAGAAAAAGCCGACAAAGGCTGCAAGCAACAAGGCTCTAATAAATGAATGTCTTATCATGGCTGTAGTGTTTTTATCTTTCAAAATAACCTTCGGCCATGCCATTGGCGTTGTTCAGCTCCAGTAGATACTCATCACCTGAAAGAATGACCATGGGAATTTGCACTACTTGCTGGACATCAGTATTGACCACATTATTGTAAAGCAGCAACCCCGACCCATTATAAAGGGATACCGTTACATTGCCGACACTCTGGTTGAATTGGATGTAAACACCGTTATCGCCAACACCAGCATCAATGGCGTCGGGACCAACGCTAAGCATTAAAGCACCTTCTAATTCGAGTTCATGGTATCCAGGCGGCAAATTGTTCTCCATTTCAACAAGGAGGATCGATTCTGGATTCAATGCCTGTGCTCGCCAATTAATAAGGAATGAGACACACAAGCCGATCAATAGTAAAGCTTTTTTCATTTGAAATAGTTTTTTGTTTGGACATTTTTGCAATGAAGCAAAAATAATACGGCCATGGCATGATCCAAACGCCATCCAAACTTTTGTCAATGAAAAAAAGAAATAATTAGATGGTTTTTAGTGGATTAAAAAGAGCACCATCCAAACTTTTTTCTGGAATATCCAAAGTCAGCAAGTACAATTTTGAGCTTTGGGGACAGAAGAACAAGATTATTCTTGTCCTTCCGAGATCCATTTATGCACCTTTCCTCGTGCCTTATCAAGCACACTGGTGCTAATGCCGAGCAATGTCGCCTCCTCAATCCTCGACAGTTTGAACCGAGAGAGCAGATACACTTCACATTCAAGCTCGCTCATCTGAGGATACTTCGCCTTCACCGTGTCACGCAAACCCGGATACAACACATCCATTACCTCCATAATGGCCTCATTGTGCGTTTTGCCATCAAACAACAACTTCTCCACTTCCCTTAAACTCCTTTTGTCACCTTGATTGTTCAGATAGTAATCCAGCCGCTGCATGATGTGTATTCTTTCCAAAAGCATGTCCGACAACTGCTGCGACTTTTCGATGCTTTCTTTCTTCTGGGCCTCATGGCGAAGCAGCAACTCCTCGTTCTCATGCATGAAATGGAACAGATTGGCGTTGATCTCAGCCTCCCTTTTGTTTCGCTGTGCAGAACGATACAAGAAAAACACAATGATCGCAAACAGCAACACAAGCCCGATCGCGACAAACCGCTGAATGCGGACCAATTTGACATTCATCATATTTTGCAAATGTTCGTAATCATACTTTTGCTGAATCCGAAATACTGTCTGATCTTGACGTTGACGCATCAACTCATATACTAAATCTTCATGCATATCACGGTATCGCAACGCCAATGAATCATTGCCCTGAGCCTCAGCCACCTGGATAACCAAACCGTATGCAGTCAATATAGTTCCTTTTCTTACTTTAGCATAAGGCAACACCTCCTCCATACGATGGCAATAAAAGTCGGCAGAGTCCACTTCCCGCAAAGACATGAACACCCTACCCATATTAAGGTAACACATCAACAATTCCGAATTGTCTAAATTGCTATCATCCAAAAACTGCTTAAGACAATTAATGGCTGAATCATATTCTTTTTTCTGCTGGTATAGCACCGAATAATTGTTCAATACTTTTATCCTAGCCTTTGAAGACCTCCCCTTTTCAGCATATTTTAAACTGTTTTGTAAACATAGCTCAGCACTGTCATATTGAGCGAGCATCATATAAGAGGCTGCCATCAGGTTTTGAATCATAGCCTTTTCGTAGTAATGATAGTCAGAAAAACCAAGATCAGCATTCTTCAACACAACAAGAGATTCTCTTTTTCTGCCATCATCAAAAAGCATTCTCCCCATCTTGTATCGCGCTTTTGCCACCACAAGGCTGTCACCGACAAGGGTGCCATACTGCTCTGCTTCTTTGTACGACTGCATAGCCTCTGCCTTTTCTTGATAATACTGTTGCACATAACCGCTATAAAGTGCAGCACGAGCCGCTCTGGCGTAATCTCTTTTTCCCGCAAAATAAAATGCTGCACGTTCCAACTCGGGATTGGGAACAACGCTATCGAACACTTCCGACAGGTCTTCTTCATCCACAGCGATTTCGCAATACAATGTGTCACCTTGCAACAACGCCGCCTCCATGCGTTGCGCGTCACGTCTAGGACCTTGGCACGAAGCGAAGAGCAGCAACAAAGCTAAAACTCGAAAAAGATGTTTCATCATTTCAACCAAAATATCATGTTTTAAAAACACAAAGATACTAGTATTATTGATAATATCCAATCACATACTCATATTTACATAAAAAACCAACTGGAAATCCATTCCCCTCAAAAAACAACCGTTTTTAGAAATATCTATTACTTTCTATTGTAACGTATTATATTTTATTCTATTTTTGTGGTTGTTTTTAAAAGATTAGTATTATTGATAATAGACACAACATACCCATTTTGACATGAAAACCGAAACCATCTATCAAATTGCACTCACGCTCATCCCTGGCGTTGGTGACATCAACGGGAAACGCCTCATCGCGGCATACGGCAGCGCAGAGGCACTCTTCCATGAAAAACGAAAATCGCTGGAGAAAATCGGCGGCATGAGGGACGCCACCATCGAGGCGCTCTCCAACCCGAAAGAATTCCTGAAACGCGCCGAACAAGAGATGGCATTCACGGAGAAGAACACCATCCGTCCCCTGTCCTATCAAGACAAGGACTATCCACGTAGGCTGCTGCAATGCGACGACAGCCCTTTGATGCTTTACTACAAAGGGAACGTCAACCTCAACGCAAGCCGTGTGGTGGCCATCGTGGGCACCCGCAACGTCACGGAATACGGGAGGGAACGCTGCATCCAACTGGTAAACGACCTCGTCGGAGAACAGGTGCTGGTGATCAGCGGACTGGCCTACGGCGTGGATACCATAGCCCACCTGACAGCAGTCCAGGCAGGCCTCCCCACCGTTGGCGTGATGGGCAACGGCATGCAACAGATCTACCCTTCGGCCAACAGGAAACTGGCCGTGGAGATGCTGCAAAACGGGGGACTGCTCACCGAATGCATGAACGGCACCCTGCCCGACCGAGAGAACTTCCCTCGACGCAACCGCATCATCGCCGGCATGGCCGACGCCGTCATCGTCGTCGAATCGGCACTGAAAGGCGGCTCGCTGATCACCGCCGACCTGGCCAACTCCTACAACCGCGACGTGTTCGCCTTCCCAGGCCGCGTGACGGACCTCTACAGCCAAGGCTGCAACCATCTCATCCGCACCAACCAAGCGCATCTGATGGAAGACGTCAACAACCTGCGTTACGTGATGCGATGGGAACAACCCGAGTCGGTCAAGGAACGGCAGACCACCCTGTTCAGGGAATACACCGAAGAGGAACAACGGATCATGGATTGCTTTGAAGGACAAGCCGTCGTAAATCTCGACGACTTGATCGTGAAAACCGGCCTCGCCACCACCAAACTGGCCGCCTTGCTGCTCAACCTGGAATTCGACGGCATCGTGACGGCACTGCCCGGGAAACGGTATCAACGCTGTTAAGTTAGGCTGCCACGATGTGACAACCCTACACTTTTAATCCAGCTTGAGCACGGCGAGGAAGGCAGACTGCGGCACTTCCACGTTGCCGATCTGACGCATGCGCTTCTTTCCTGCTTTCTGCTTCTCGAGCAGCTTGCGCTTACGGGAAACGTCGCCGCCATAGCACTTGGCGGTCACGTCCTTGCGGACCTGGCGCACCGTCTCGCGGGCAATGA
This sequence comes from Bacteroidales bacterium, assembly GCA_017537965.1. GTDB lineage: Bacteria > Bacteroidota > Bacteroidia > Bacteroidales > F082 > Limimorpha. The sequence goes on from JAFYJV010000039.1 coordinate 9,712, forward strand.
TCTTGGCACCGATGGCAGCCTGGATGGCGATGTCGAACTGATGGCGCGGGATGAGCTCTTTCAGCTTCTCGCACATGCGCCGTCCGAAGTCGTAGGCATGACCGCGATGAATCAAAGTTGACAAGGCATCCACCGACTCGCCGTTGAGCATGATGTCGAGCTTCACCAAGTCGGCGTCCTGATAGCCTGCGATATGGTAGTCGAACGAGGCATAGCCCTTGGAAATGGACTTCAGCTTGTCGTAGAAGTCGAAGACGATCTCGCTCAGCGGCATCTGGAAGGTCAGCTCCACACGGTCGGTGGAGAGATAGACCTGGTTCTTGAGCACGCCGCGACGCTCGATGCAGAGCGTCATGATGGGACCAGTGAACTCGTTCTTGCTGATGATCTGGGCGATGATGTAGGGCTCCTCGATATGGTCGATCTTGGTGACCTCGGGAAGGCCACTCGGGTTGTGTACCTCGATCATCTCGCCATCGGTCTTGAAGCACTTGAACGACACGTTGGGCACCGTGGTGATGACATCCATGTCGAACTCACGGTCGAGACGTTCCTGCACGATCTCCATGTGGAGCAGGCCAAGGAAGCCGCAACGAAAGCCGAAGCCCAGTGCCGCGGAAGACTCAGGTTCCCACACCAGCGAGGCGTCATTGAGTTGCAGCTTCTCCAGCGAAGCACGCAGTTCCTCATAGTCGTCGGCATCCACGGGATAGATGCCCGCAAAGAGCATGGGCTTCACGTTCTCGAAACCCGCCACTGGCTGGTCGCAGGGGTTTTCAACATGGGTGATGGTGTCGCCCACCTTGACTTCCTTGGAAGTCTTGATGCCCGAGATGATATAGCCCACGTTGCCCGCCGAGAGTTCCTTTACCGGCACCTGATGCAGCTGCAACACACCGATCTCGTCGGCATTGTATTCCTTGCCCGTGGCGAAGAACTTCACCAAGTCGTTGGTGCGCATGGTGCCGTTCATGATGCGGAAGTAGGCGATGATGCCACGATACGAGTTGAACACCGAGTCGAAGATCAAAGCCTGCAGAGGAGCGTCGGGGTCGCCCTTGGGAGCCGGTATCTTCTCCACGATGGCATCGAGGATGGCAGGCACGCCTTCACCCGTCTTGGCGCTCACACGAAGGATGTCGGAAGCGTCGCAGCCCAACATATCGACGATCTGGTCCTCCACGATGTCCACCATGGCGCTGTCCATGTCGATCTTGTTCATCACGGGGATGATCTCCAGATCGTGTTCCAATGCCATGTAAAGGTTGGAGATAGTCTGCGCCTGGATGCCCTGGGTGGCGTCCACCACCAACAGCGCCCCTTCGCAGGCGGCAATGGAGCGTGACACCTCGTATGAGAAGTCCACATGGCCAGGAGTGTCGATGAGGTTGAGGGTATAGACCTCGCCCTTGTACTCATATTTCATCTGAATGGCGTGACTCTTGATGGTGATGCCGCGTTCGCGCTCCAGATCCATGTCGTCGAGCACTTGGTCCACGAGTTCCTTCTCGCTGACGGTCTTGGTGAGTTCCAAAAGGCGGTCGGCCAAGGTGGATTTCCCGTGGTCGATATGGGCGATGATGCAGAAGTTTCGGATGTTTTTCATGGGGCGCAAAGGTACGAAATAATTCAGAATGCAGAATTTAGAATTTAGAGAATTATCGTTCCCTGCGCTCGATGACTTCCTTCAGGCGATAACGGTCGCCGGTGGACTTGCCCACGGCATCGATAAACTGCTGGTCGTAGCCAGGCGTGTCGTGACCCCAGCGGGTGAACTGGCCGTTCTCGTCAGTGCGGCGAACGATCTGGTCGTTGTATTTCACGATGAGGTATTTGGCGAGCTTGTCCCAACGTTGCATCATGCGTTCAGCGTAGGCGATGCTCTTTTTGTTGAGGTAGCTCTGGCGGTCGGCCGGCATCATGTCCTTGATGGCAGAAAGCACGCTGTCCTGGTCGGCAAAGTAATAGTCTTCCAGCTCTTTCTGGGCCTTGCGCAAGTCGCCGATCATCATGGAATAACGCGGATAGATCATGTTGGCCACCCAGTTGTTCATCCAGAAGGCCGATTGGTCGCTGAACTCGGCCCGTGGGTTGTTCTCGGGACGGAAGGCGTCGGGCATCTGGGTGATGCAGCAGTAGAGCGGCACGTAGGCCACCATGTCGGCATCGTCGCAGTTGAACCAGGTGACGCCGCCCACGTCGTCGGGCAGCCACGAACGCATTTGGCATGTCATGGTGAAGCCGCTTTGTTGCGTGGCGATGGGGCGTTCACGGAAATAGGCGATGCTGTCGCTGTCCTTATAGTGCATGGGCAACGGACGGATGGGCATGCCCCAGGGGCCGGCGGTCATGTCGGCGGTCATGTCGAGGGCGGTGCCTTCGAAATGGTCGCGCATATCCTGTTGGAGATCACGAATTGACAATGGTTTATCCGGCTTAATCCACAATGGAAGATGGTCACATTGGTCGAAGTCACCATTGATGTAAGGCAAGTATTTGTCCATCTCCTCGTGGCTGTAATGGTGGCGGAAGAAGCTCCATACGCGGGCGTCGGCATAGCGCACGTTCTCGAAGTCGATGGGGCAATAGGCGTCACGGAACGAGAAGTCGGCGTCCTTGCCGTTGAAGAAGCCTTTTTCGCGAGCAAAGGAGATGACGTCGTAAGCATAGACGCATTCCACCTCAGGCTTGTTGATTTTGTTGAGCTGTTTGCTGTTGATGCTTCTTCCCTTTTCTTGCGGGAATTGTCGGATTCTGCTTAGGTTGGCATGAGCGCAGATGCAGTCGTCGGGGATGCGCAGGGCTACCCATACAGCACCTTTGCGGCCTGGGCCCTTGCCTACAATCTCCATGATCCAGGCCTCGTTGGGATCGCAGATGGTAAGCGTCTCGCCGCTGCTGTTGTAGCCGTATTCCTCCACCAGCTCTGCCATGCATTTGATGGCTTCACGCGCCGTTGAGGAGCGTTGCAACGCCAACCGCATCAGGCTGAAATAGTCGAGCAGACCCTCGTTGTTGACAAGTATCAGCCGTCCGTCGAAGGTCGTTTCCACGATGGTCACCTGGCGTTCGTTCATGAGCCCCACCACGTTATAGGTGTAAGGCACCTGTTTCACGTATTGGCCCTCGTGCGGCGGACCCCATCCGTGGATGGCGATGAGCTCGCCATCGGCATGTCGCCCGGCAGGGCTATATGACAGCGATCCAGAGAACCCGAAGCCGTCGCAGTTATAGGAACACATCACACTGCCATCAGCGGAGGCTTTTTTCCCAACAATGAGGTTGGTGCAGGCCCACGCCGACTGGAGGCCGAGGGCGAAAACCAGAGTAAGAAGGAGTAGTTTTTTCATAGGATTGAGATTTTGCGCAAAGATACACCCTTTTTCCAATCAAAAATAAAAAAAAACCACAGCCATGAGAAGAAGGAACATCCACCTTACGCAGTCCGAAGGTCAATGCGTCTCCACGGGATAATGTCCCAAATACACCAACCCCAAATTGCCGTCGATGGCGATCTTGTCGCCCATGTTGAGGGGATGGCCATTGAGTTGGCCGAACTCGTCATCGATATCGACTTCGAGGCCGTCACAGCTCACCACGCAGACCTTGCCGAGACGGACCGCCGTGACAGCGGCATGCGAAGTGGCTCCACCACGAGCGGTGAGCAGGCCGTCGCAATCGAAGATCATGCCGATGTCGTCGGGCACCGTGTCGGGACGGACCAAGATGACATGCTCGCCAGGATGCTCCTCCCTTAAGGTCTTGATCTGTTCAGGGTTGAAGGCCGCCAAACCGTTCAAGGCACCGCCTCCGATGCCCATACCATGACCGATAGGATTCATCTCGTCGGGCGAGAGCACAAAGGCGGCGGGCTTCTCTTCGTTCTTCAAGTCCTGGTCGCGGGTCTGGAGGATATGGAAGTCATCGGGGTTGTCGCTCTCGAAGGTGAACTCGATCTCCTGCGGGCTGTAGCCGAGGTTTTCGGTGAGCTCCACGGCGACATTATAGATCTTCTTGTACATATCGGGCAATAGGGTCTGCATGGACGGACCTTCCAGTCCGGCAGCCTTGCGCTGGGTCTCGCCAATAGGCAATGGCTTCACCAAGCCGCCCACGATATCCTCGCCTTGGCTGCGCATGGTGAAGTCGCCATAAAGGTGCACGCCAGGCCGCTCACGGTTTGGGTTTTGCGTGAACACAACGCCGGTACCCGAAGAGGCACTACGGTTGCCGAAGATCATCTGTTGCACGATGACGGCGGTCCCCCAGTCTTCGGCGATGCCGAGATGGCGACGATACGCCAAGGCGCGCTCACTATTCCACGAGTCGATGACCATGTTGACGCATTCGATGAGTTGCTTGAAGGAATCCTGCTCAAAGGCCACGTCATGATCCGCCAGGATACGCTTGTAGGCCATGGCGATCTCCTTCATCTGCTCCGCCGAGAAGTCGGCTTTCATCACCACGCCGGTCTGCTGCTTGTAGGCGTTGATCTCGTCGTCGAACTCATCGCGTTCGATACCCTTGGCCATGCCCCAACTCTGAAGCAAACGGCGATATGAGTCCCAGATGGCCCAACCTTTGTCGGGATCCTGTGCCACGGCTTCGGCGATCTCATCGTTCAAGCCCACGTTTAGCAATGTGTCCATGGCACCAGGCATGGAGATGGCGGTACCCGAACGCACCGAGAGCAGCAGCGGATTCTTGGGATCACCGAAACGAAGCTTCGTGATGCCTTCCAGCCCAGTGATGAACTTGCGAATCATGCCATGGATCTCCGAACGCAGTTCGGGAATGGTGTTGATGGTCTCATTGCGACGGAAGGTCTCGGTGGTGATGACAAAGCCTGGAGGCACTGGCATCCCGTGTAGATACAGGTTCTTCAGGTGATAGGCCTTGTTGCCGATAAACACCTGGTTGTCCATCTTGGGAGTGGCTTCCCAGAAGGGGCTGATCAGCATGTCGGAGTTGTACGACATGATGTCGCGAATCAACTTCTCGTCGAGGTCGGCGGCCATGCCCCTCAAGGATTTCAGAATGCGGGCTATGAAGTTGTCCAAGGGTTGCATCAGGAAGGCATCCGACAAAAGGTCACGATGAAATTCCTCGGATTTCCGACTGATCAATGCGGCGGTCTCGCGCTCGTCGAGCTTGCCTTCGGGATCGAACAGCTGGGGCACCACCACCTTCAGCGGATATTCGTATGACTTCAGGAAGTAGCTGATCACAATGCGTTTGACATCTTCGGAGATAAACTGGAAGATGTTGATGTACTGGTCGAAGGTGAAGCTTCGTGACGTCAAGGCGTACTTGAGCATCTGAAGCTTGGCGTTGAGTCCCTGGTTGTTGATGCCGTCGAGTTCCAAACCCTCGCGGAAGTATTCCAAAATGTCGTAGATCACCTCCAAGGTGCGCGCGGAGATGTATTCGAGGTTGATGCCCTGCACCACCTGTTCCATCAGCTGGGTGGCCACACGCTCCAACCTGAACGTCAAACCCATGGCTTCGAACTTGTTTTCACGATAGGTGCCGTACATCGAAGGGATGCCTATAGCGATATGGCGCTTGTGGTAGATGTTCTCCCAACCTTCACTTTCCTCGGGGTTGAAAATGGTCTCCTTGAGTTTCTCCATGAAGGCATATATCATCTTCAGCGAAGTGCCCACATCCTTTTTCTTATAGGCTTTCTCGAATGCATTGATGTCCTTGTCGGCAATGAACGGGTAGTTGCGCAACGAGTTGAAGATGTTGACGCTCTCGAAGGAATATTTTTCACGCAAGAAGGCATAGAGATCCTTGATGTCCATGAGGCGGGCGTGTTCGCGATCGCCAATGGTTTGTTCAAGCCCAAGTTGCTCCACGGCGCGAACGATGAGTTTTTCAAAGTCGTCGCGTGAGAGCATTAGCAGGTCTTCGGGATCAAGGCAACTGGTCTCGCTCATCGCCACGGTGATGTCATGAACGTAGGTAAACCACTCGCTGTTGACATCGATGCTGTCATAAACGTTGTTCGGAAGGATGGATTGGAGGTTTTCTTTGATGCCATCGCTCCAAAACTTGAATACACTGAGAGTCAGACCAATAAGCGTATTGTTACTCTCGGTATGCACTTGCTTGCGAAGAAAATGCACCAGCCTGTCTTCACGACCCGAGATCTCGTCCATGTTGGTGGTGACGTTACGGATCTCGCCCTCGGCACCGATCTCGTTGAAATACACGGGGAAGATTCGGGTGAGTTGTTTCACTTTTTTATAATAGGGCGAAATGTTCGAGTTGAGGATCTTGGTGATCTCACGCTGGAACAAGTCAGTGTCGCTCAAGAAGATGCCACCCAGCTTGAGGTTGACAATCAAGGATGAAAGCAATTTCTCCATGGGGAACTTGGAGTGCTCGATCAGTTCCAGCCACACGCGGATGTTCTTGATATGGTTCTCATCCACGGAAAGCTGCCAGTCCTCATCGACAAACACCTTGCCCGGGGTGACGAAGCCAAAGTTGATGAGTTTTTTCTCGAAATAGTTTACGATCTCTTTCTGTTCCGTCTGGTCAATGTCGATGATCTTCAAGCCCAAAGTCAGTTGGAAGTCGAGTACGGCCGACATATAGTCTTTGCGAAGTTCCTGGGCCAAGTCGAAGATGGTGTCGATGAAGGGCATGATTTGGTCTTGCGGCATCTCATCAACGGCTTCACGCAACATCTTGTTCATGTTCCAAATCAGGCGTTCGCGCTGGCTCTCCATACCGGGCAAGTGCAGCAGATAAAACACATAATGGAACTTCGTGATGAAATGCGGGAAAGTCTCTTCCGATTGGGTGAAGCGGCTGGCGATCTGGTCGAAGACCGGCATGTCGCTAAGCTTCTCCCAAGTGTCGTCGGCTTCGAGGTCGGCATTGAGTCGATCGAAATAGGGTTGACCGATGGATGCCTTGATGGCTTCAGCTTCCTGCGGTTCCACGAGCGACGCCTTCTCTTCGAGCCAGTTTTCCACCATGGTGGTATCTTGCCAAAAGCGGTAAGTCTCTTTCAAGATGGTCTTCACGAGATGCATCACCTTGTCGTGATATGCGGCGTCAGGAGCCAACTTGTCAAGATAGCGGATGGCATATTTCGAAGCCAGGATATAGCAGTCGCGGTTGGCATCGAAGCGTTCTTCAAGGATCTCGAAAACAGCATCAATGATTCCGTCTTCCGTCTTCGGTCTTCCGCCTTCCGCCTTCTGTCTTCTGTCTTCTGAAGAAACAAACTCCAAAAGGGTATTGACAATACTGAGCCTTAACTTCTTAGGAACATCAGGCCTTAGCAGGCTGCGCATCATCTCCAGCGGGATGAGCAAGGCATCGGCAGGCACGTCGTCGCGGGTATAGAACCAAAAATCGTCCATGAGGATCTTGCGGAGTTCCTCGATGACGAAGGTGTGGTTCGATAGCGGGTGGTGATATTCAGTGATGCATTCCTTGGCTCGTTTGTTGATGCCAAAATACTTGGCCGAAAGGTTGATGAATTGCTGATGTTCTTCCGGAATGAAAATATCTTTATACCGGGTTTGTTCCAGATTGGCCTCAAGAGCCTGTGATTTAAAAGAATCCGACATGTATTGTGTTGTTATAATTTCAATATTTTTATTTTGTTGTTTTATGAATTTTTTACAAACTTCGGGGCCATAAGTTGGTTTTTTATCGAGTTAAAGCCCGAAAGTCTGCATTTTTTTCAGTGGAACAAGTCCTTTAGGGTCACTACATTTTGAAAAAACGAACTGTATTTGTTGTGTGTCAATCCATAGGATGTGACAAGAACGGGATGGATGGCGCACCGCATTTTCCGGCTGTCGCGGAAAGCCTTGACACGACGCGTGATATCCGCATAATCTTTTGCTTTCATGGTATAGTAATCGTCATAGTATTTCATTTCGCAAACGTTGATCACCTTGTCGGCACGTTGAATGATCATGTCGATCTGCGCTTTGTCTTTCGCATCGGAGGAAGTGTTCCAGGAATACACTTGGGTGATGATGCCAGAAATGCCCAAGCTTTTCTCGATCTGTTGATGGTGGTTCAAACACAGTTGTTCAAAGGCAAGTCCCGCCCAGGTATCGTGTGTTCGGGTTCCGATTTGGTACTGCCAGAATGGTTTGTCGGAATGGCCGTATTTTTTGACAAACTTGAAATAAAACAAGGTGAAAGGGTCGATCAGTTGATAAATACCCAAGCGTGTTCTGCTGCCATAGCCTTTATAGTAGCGGACAAAATCGCAATCGACAAGGTCTTTGAGCACTTTGGAGAAATGTCCGTTGACTTCCAGTTTTGTGGCTTTCAGGATCTCTTCCCTGGTCAGGCCTTTGTTTTTCGTACTCAAGGCTTCCACCACTTTGATGTAGTTATCCGACTTCTCAAACAAAGAGCTGTACAAGGCGTCAAACTCATCATCCAGGCGTCCGTGCTCGGCAAAAAACATCTCATCCACATTTTGCGACAGGCTGGCGCCTCGGCGAAGGTTCTTCAGATAATAGGGAATGCCGCCCATGATCATGTAACACTCGGCAATCTCCTTATCGTCCATCTCAATTCCTTGATGACGGATATAATCCCTGCATTCGGCCAAGGTGAACGGACGGATAAAGAGTTTCTGGGTAACCCGGTTGTGCAAACCGCCTTTGTTTTTCAGGATCTTACGTGTAATCCATGAAGTGGCTGATCCACAGACAACGAGCACCAGGTCCTTTTGCGTTACCGCCCAGTTGTTCCAAAAATGCTCCAAAGCCGAAACGAGATTGCTTCCACGCGAGTCGAGCCAAGGCAATTCGTCGATGAAGACCACCCGTTTGGTTTTCGTGGCAGCACGGTTGTTTCCACTTCTTTTCGACTCCAACAACTCCCTGAGTTTTTCAAAAGCTTCGTACCAGGTGCGAGGCTTGGTGAATTTCCTTCCATCGCCATATCGGTTGAGCGACGCGGTGAAATTGGCCAATTGTTCCCGCTTGCTGTTTTTGGCAAGACCCGTCAACTTGAAAGCATAATGGTCGTTGAAAAACGTGTTGACCAGAAAAGTCTTCCCCACTCTACGGCGGCCATACACCACCACAAACTCGGCTTCCCTTGACTTCATGATGGTTTCCAAGTGCTCAATTTCATTTTTCCTTCCCACCATGACATTGGATGAAAACTGCTTTTTCATGGACAATGATGATTTTTTTCCACTGCAAAAGTAAGAATCTTTTTTGAAAAAATTGCAGACTTTCGGGCCATAAGTCGATTTTTTATCGAGTTAAGGCCCGAAAGTCTGCAAAAAAAGGTGTATTGTCAAAAAAAATGATTGGTGCGGAATATTTTGATGGAAAATTGTATTTTTGCAGTTTGAATTCAACGAACAATCATCAAATTACAATTCGATATGGAAAAGATTAAAGTAGGTATCAATGGTTTCGGCCGCATTGGCCGCAACGTGTTCCGCATCATCTGCGAACGTCCGAATCTGGAAATCGTGGGCGTCAACGACCTGACGAGCACCAAGGTGCTGGCCCACCTCTTGAAATATGACTCCACCCAGGGCAAGTTCCCCGGCACCGTGGAATATGACGAGACCGCGCTGATCGTCAACGGCCAACGCATCCCCGTCACCGCCGAGCGTTCTCCGCTGAACATCAAGTGGGGCAAGACCCCCGATGTGGTGGTTGAGTCCACCGGCGTGTTCCGTTCCAAGGAAAGCAGCAAGGGCGGCTATGGCGACCACCTAAAGAACGGCGCCAAGAAAGTCATCCTCTCCGCTCCCTCGAAAGATGCCATCGACGCCACCATCGTGGTCGGCGTGAACAACCATGAGCTCACCGATGACATCGAATGCGTCAGCAACGCCTCTTGCACCACCAACTGCCTGGCTCCCGTGGCCAAGGTGTTGAACGACCGTTTCGGCATCGAGCAGGGTTACATCACCACCATCCACAGCTACACCAACGACCAGGTCATCCTCGACGGTCCGCACAGCGACCTGCGCCGCGCCCGTTCGGCCGCCATGTCGCAGATCCCCACCACCACCGGCGCCGCCAAGGCAGTGGGCATCGTGATCCCTGACCTTAACGGCAAGCTCGACGGCATCGCCGTCCGCGTCCCCACCCCGACCGGCTCACTGGTTGACCTCGTCTGCACATTGAAGACCGAAGCCACCAAGGAAGAGATCAACGCCGCCATGAAAGAAGCCGCCGAAGGCCCGATGAAAGGCGTCCTCGAATACACCGAAGACCCAATCGTGAGCTGCGACGTCATCCACAACCCACACAGCAGCATCTTCGATGCCCAAAGCACCATGGTGATGGGCAAGATGGTGAAGATCATGTCGTGGTACGACAACGAATGGGGTTACTCCAACAGAATGGTGGACCTCATTGAGATGATGAAGTATTAAAAGAAGACAGAAGTAAGAAGTAAGAAGTTACTTCTTACCGAAGTAAAGTTATGACCCCCTGGAGGCGTTGGGTAACCACTCCTTCAGGGGTTTTTATATACACATCGCACACATAGAAATAGGTGCCGTCGGGACATTCCATGCGGGTGCCCATGGCGCGTCCATCCCAGTGGATGAAAGGATCCTCCGTGTCAAAAACAGGCCGTCCCCAACGGTTGAAGACATGCATCTCCACATGATCGATGGAGACCCTAGCGATGTGAATGGGCTCGAAGATGTCGTTGACACCATCACCATTGGGCGTGAAAACGTTGGGCAACTCATAAACGGGACAGGCATCCCAGGCGATGCAGACCGTGTCGGTGGGCTGCGAAAAGTTGCCCTTCTCGTCGAAAGCCTTCATGTAATAACAGCCCGCCGTACTCAACAGCCCCTTATGGAGATACGTCGTATCCATCGGATTCGTCAAGGTCTCCAAAAGGTCAAATCCCTCCGATAGGGAGGCGGTGTAATAGATCTGGAACCCGGCGAGATCGTCTTCCATTTCGCCATGCCAGGTCAGGATGTTTTCCACAGCGTCGCAGTCGGGTTCCACCTCCAGCCTCGGCGGCGCAGGTGGCTCGTCATCGTCAGGCGTCACGCTGACGATGGCCGACCAGTTCACCAAAGGCTGTTGCAGTCCCTCGAGGACGTAATGGCCGAAGCTACGAACATAATAGCGGTACTCCACGCCGTTCTCCACGGCGGTGTCAACAAAGCCGTTGGAGACGGTCGCGCCGATCTTCACAAAGCCCCTGTCGTTTTCCTTATAGACCTCGATGCTGTCAATCATCCAGGGCACCTCCTCCGTCCACGAGAGGACCACCCTGGCGTCACCGCCGAGGCCCGACAATAGGAGGGCCTCGGCGGTGACGCTATTCCCTACCAGCTGTTGGGCGGCATCACGCATCTCCACTCGATAGCGGAGCGACTGCACCTGCGAAAGGTCGGCCTCCACGTCACGGAAGACGGTGTCGGCGCCTTCATAAACCATCGACTCCATCCCATTCATATAACGGATCAAACGATAGGTGAATGGCTCTGTATGATACGGTTCTATTTCCTGAGGCCTCATCCAACCCAACAACACTTGGTTTGTCGTCAAGTCGAGGCTGTCGTTGCTGACATGGGTCATCAGCGGTCGGGTGTTCTTCAGATGCACACATGCCTCCTCGCTCGGCGCTCCTTCGATTCCCTCATAGAACACCGCCACAAGACGGTAACAATAGTCCAGCCCTTGCCCGAAGTCCTGGCCGCCGTTGTCATCGACAAACGAAGTGGCATCCGAACCATCGAGTTCCGCCACCAGCTGATAGCCAGGCCTCACTCCGGTCTCACAGGGATCCGGCACATACGGCCATCCTCCTGTCCTTCGATAGATACGCAACTGTTGCGCATTGGAGCAGGCATACGGCAACCAAGTCAAGGCGATCTTCCCGTTTTGCAACTCCGCCGACAGCCCCTCCACGGGGGGACCTATCACAGTAATGTTGACAATGTGCACGTTAGAGAGCGCTATAGGAAAGGCATCGTCCTTGGCATGGACGACCACCTGATATGGATTTCCGCAGACATGTCCGCACTGGGTGTTCCACGAAAAAGTGAAAGATGGCGTCAGTCCAAAAGCCGTGGGAGGCGTCAACACCGCGGGGCTGTCGTCCAGCACAAAAGGACCGCCCGAAGCCGTGAGGGTGACATTATCGCCATCAGGATCATAACCCGAGATGAGGAAGTCAATGGAGGTCCCAGCGACCACGCAAGTGTCATCGACGCAGACGATTTCGGGGATGTTGTCGTTGCATGCGTTGACAAGGATCTGCATATCGCGCGTGACAGAGCCTATCTTCACGCCGTGACGCCACTCCTCAACGAGGATGGCAACGTTGTACTCCCCTTGAAGGACAGGATTCTCCCATTTCAACACACCCGTCACCGGATCAATCTCGAAGAGACTTGACGACTGTGGATAGGAATAGCCGGGGATATCCTCTCCTCCAGTGCCTTTGCAAGGGATGAGGCGATAACTCAAGCTGTCGCCATCAGGGTCGTAAGCCGATGGATGATGGTAGAACGGCTTCCCAACGCAACCTTTGTCAACAGGCGGATTGAGCAGCTGCACTGAGTTGTTATAGCCAAGGAAAGGACTGATGACCAGCTCCGTCTCGATATACATGGGAACACTGACCGAATTGGGCACGTTGACCACCCCATAGTTGCGATCGGGGTCTTCCATACTGATAATAAAGGTACCAGAAGACGCGAAATCGTGCGTCATACGATAGACATTAAGCGTGTAGTCATCGCCCAGGTCTTCATAGACCACACGGGGCACATAGTCCTCGAAGCCATCGCCCCACTGCATGAGCAACGAGTCGCGCTGCATCCCGGCCGGGCTGGGCGAATAGGTGTAGCAGGTCAAGGTGAACTCGTAGGTGTTCGCCCCCATCCAACGGTAGGTGATCTCAGCCGCCCGCTGGTGCGTGGCCAAGGCAGGCAGAGCCAAGAAGAGAAACAATCCCAGGAGAAGGCGGTTGCGCATGGTCGAGTCGTTTAGATTGCAAAAGTAATCAATCTTCAGAAAATAGCAATTCACAAAATAAAAACCGGATTCCTTGACTTTGAAAAGAATAATTTCGCTAAGTTTGCAAATTCTAACAAAAAAAACAATATCATGGAACACGTTTTACCCGACAGTTATTCATCCGAAGAGAAAGAGGAGATCCTCCGACGATATGGGCGTTTGCTGGATGCCTGGCAAACGCGCAAAGAACAACAGGACCTTGAGATGGTGGAGAAGGCATTTTACTTCGCTGCCAACGCCCACTGCCATCAACGCAGGAGAACAGGCGAGCCGTACATCTACCACCCCATCGCCGTGGCTACTATCGCGGCAAAGGACATCGGTCTAGGACGCACTTCCATCACCTGCGCCCTGCTGCACGACGTCGTGGAAGATACCGAATACACACTGGACGACATCGAATCGCTGTTCGGAAACAAAGTGGCGCATATCATCGACGGGCTGACGAAACTCGACAAGGTGGAGAACGCCGAGAGCATGCAGGCCGAGAACTTCAAAAAGATCATCAGCACCCTCTCGACCGACATCCGCGTGGTGCTCATCAAGCTAGCCGACCGACTTCACAACATGCGTACACTGAGTTCCATGCCACCCCACAAGCAACTAAAAATCGCCTCCGAGACCTCGTATATCTACGCCCCCCTCGCCTACCGCCTCGGCCTTCACGCCATCAAAAACGAGCTCGAAGACCTCTCCTTGAAATACACCGACCCCGTCATCTACAACAGCATCATGAAACAGATGAACGAGGTGAGAGAGGAACGAACCGCCCAACTGAAGGCATTCCTGGAGCCACTGGACAAGACCTTCAAACAACGCGGGATGGACATCAAGGCGCAGATCGTGGAACGCTCCACGCACTCCATTTGGAAACGCATGAACAAGAAACAGCTGACCTTCGAAGAGCTGTATGGCGTCTTCCACATCCGCTTTCTTGTTGACTGTCCAGCCGACATGGAAAAGATCGAGTGCTGGAAAATCTATGCCGTCATCACCGACGTCTATACCCCCAACGTGTCGAAACTAAAGGATTGGATCTCAACGCCCAAGATCAATGGCTATGAGTCGATCCATGCCGTGTTCATGGGCAAGGACGGCAAGTGGGTGGAGGTTCAGATTCGCAGCAAGCGCATGAACGAGATCGACGAGAAAGGCTTCACCGCCTATTGGCAATATCGCACCGACAACCAGACCGAGAGCGGCTTCGACGAATGGCTGAAACGCGTCAACGAACTGATCAGCTCCGAGAGCGACTCGACTCTCGACTTCGTGGACACCTTCACCAACGACCTGTTTTCCGACGAGATCAAGGTGTTCACCCCACAGGGCAAGGCCGTCACCCTCCCGAAAAACTCCACCGTGCTCGACTTCGCCTATAGCATCCACTCCGAGATCGGCAACCACAGCATCGCCGCCAATGTCAACAACCGTCTGGCCCACCTCGACCAGAAACTCCAGACCGGCGACCAAGTGGAGATCATCACCTCCGAGGCACAGCACCCACAAGAGAAATGGTTCGAGTTCCTCAATACCGCCTTCGCCAAATCAAAGCTCAAAGCCGGCATCAAGGAATACCGCCGCAGCTTCCGCGAGAAGGGCGAGGAGAAGTTCAACGAGCTCATGAAACGACTCAACCTAGAGCCCTCCAAGGCCAACCGCGCCAAGGTGATGGAAGACGCCAAGCTCTCCAGTGCCGTTGACTTCTTCTATATGCTCGCCGAAGGCAAGATCAACGAGAGCACCCTGCAAAGGGTGCTGAAACCGCAGAACAACAACGGCGGCGGCTTCCTCAAATACATCACCTTCGGATTGCTGGGCGGAGAAAACCGAACCAAGAAAGACGATTCCATCGAGTCGTCAGGCGAGTTCGACTTCAACGTGGCCACCTGCTGCAACCCCATCCCCGGCGATGAAGTCGTGGCATTCAACTTCCCCGGAGAGCCGCTGCAGATCCACCGCTCCAATTGCCCCAAAGCCATTGAGATGATGTCGCGCTACGGCAACAACATCGTCAAAGCCAAATGGCAACCCAAGAGCGAGATTGCTTTCCTCGCCGGACTGAAGATCACTGCGCTCGACAACGTGGGACTCCTCAACAAGATGACCGACCTGCTCTCCAACGAGCTGAAACTCAACCTCCACTCGCTGCAGATGGAGTCGAAACAAAACCTCGTGGAAGCCGAACTCTCCGTCTATGTGCATAACATCGCCGAGCTTGACCTCCTCATTGACCGACTTGGAAAACTGAAGGAAGTGAAAAAAGTTGTGCGTCTTATTTAGAATTATTCCGTATAAAACCGTATCTTTGCAACTCAATCAAGGATCATTGAGCATGAAAGAGAACAACGAAAGCATCGCACTGACGGTGAGGAAGATCTTCACGGACTATCTGCAGCAGCACAACCTGCGCAAGACACCGGAACGCTTCGCCATCCTGCAGGAGATCTATTCGACAAACGGCCATTTCGACATTGAGTCGCTCTACAACAAGATGAAAGACAACAAGTACCGTGTCAGCCGCGCCACCTTGTACAACACCATCGAGTTATTGCTCGACTGCAACTTGGTGATCAAGCACCAGTTCGGGCACAACTGCGCGCAGTACGAACGCTCCTACAAGTTCAGGCAACACGACCATTTCGTGGACCTTGACACCGGCCAGGTGCTGGAGTATTGTGACCCGAGGCTGCTTGAGATCCAAAAGACCATCGAAGAGGAACTTGGGGTGGTAGTGACACATCATTCGTTGATTTTTTATGGGCATAAGAAATAAGAAGTAAGAAGATAGAAGTAAGAAGTAAGAATAATACTTGAGTATGAATAAGATAGATATTTTATTAGGATTACAATGGGGAGACGAAGGCAAAGGCAAGGTAGTGGATGCACTCACCCCGAATTACGACATTGTGGCGCGCTTTCAAGGCGGTCCCAACGCAGGTCACACCATCGAGTTTGAAGGCAAGAAATTCGTGTTACACAACATCCCGTCGGGTGTGCTGACCCCAGGCTGCGTCAATATCATCGGCAACGGCGTCATCATCGAGCCGCACATCCTCAAAGGCGAGGTGGAAGGCTTGAAACAGGCTGGGTTCAGCCTTGGCAAGACCCTGATGATCTCCAATCGCGCCCACCTCATCCTTCCCACCCACCGCGCCCTCGACGCTGCCAACGAGAAGGCCTTGGGCAAGATGAAGATCGGCTCCACGCTAAAAGGCATCGGTCCCACCTATACCGACAAAACAGCACGCAAAGGCTTGCGCATAGGCGACATCGCCATGGGCGACTTCATGGCTAAATACGAGAAATTGAAACAAGCCCATCTGCAACAGATCGCGAGCCTGGGCTTCGACATGAACGGCTTCCAACTCGACGGCATGGACTTCGCCGACTACGAGAAGCTCTGGTTCGAAGGCGTGGACTACATCCGCCAGTTCCCCTTCATCGACAGCGAATACTATATCAACGAGGCCCTCGACCAAGGCAAGAAGGTGTTGGCCGAAGGTGCCCAAGGCTCCATGCTCGACGTGGACTTCGGCAGTTATCCCTTCGTCACCTCCTCCAACGTCATCGCCGCCGGCGTCTGCAACGGCCTTGGCATCGCCCCCAACAGGATCGGCAAGGTGTATGGCATCTTCAAGGCCTACTGCACCCGTGTGGGCACCGGCCCCTTCCCCACCGAGCTGTTCGACGCCACTGGCGAGACGCTCCGCCAGAACGGCCACGAGTTCGGCGCCACCACAGGCCGTCCGCGCCGCTGCGGATGGCTCGACCTGCCCGCCCTCAAATACGCCGTCATGCTCAGCGGCGTCACCGACCTGATGATGATGAAATCAGACGTGATGGACGAGTTCGAGACCATCAAGGTGGCCACCGCCTACCGTTACAACGGACAGGAGACACAGCATCTGCCCTTCGCCGCTTGCACCGAGACGATGGAACCCGTGTATGCCGAGTTGCCTGGATGGAGAGAGAAAATTGAAGACAGGAGACAGGAGACAGAAGACGGGAGAAAGAAGATGATA
Source organism: Bacteroidales bacterium (assembly GCA_017537965.1). Lineage (GTDB taxonomy): Bacteria > Bacteroidota > Bacteroidia > Bacteroidales > F082 > Limimorpha. Next base: position 26,750 of record JAFYJV010000039.1, read on the forward strand.
CCGGAAAGGTTAGAAGAGTATATTGAATTCATAGAGAATTATGTCGGCGTTCCGATCAAATTCGTCTCCTACGGCCCCGACCGCACCCAGAACATCATTAGATAATAGAAGAGAGAAGAGAGAAGTAAGAAGACAGAATATGATAGTTTTAGAAAAGCCATACGTTTCGGCACCTTTGGTCGCCTATCTTGAAGAAAAACAGATCCCCGTATTGCATAACGACATGGCCGAACTGCTTAAGCAACAAGGCCATCAGCTTCATCTCTTGGACGACGAGCAGTTTGTGGAAAGATACCGGCAGACCCAACAGCTCTATGCCGTCTCGGAAAATGCCCTGGTTTGGCTCTATGCGCAATTGCCCGAATCAGAGTTGGTCAAGAAAGTCAAGATCTTGAAGGACAAAGCCGAGTTCAGGAGGATATGCCAGCAGATCTATCCCGACTTCTATTATAAAGAGGTGGAGATGAAAGAGTTGCCTCGCCTGAATCCCGATGAATTGCCTTTGCCCCTTGTGCTGAAGCCAGCCGTGGGATTCCTGAGCGTTGGCGTTTATATCGTCAGGAGCAAAGCAGAATGGCATGCCGCCTTGGATGACATCGACCAGAATTTCGCCAAGCAGTGCGCCGTGTTTCCCGAGACCGTGGTGCGCAGCGAGAAGTTCGTGCTGGAGCAGTTCATCGAAGGCGAGGAATATGCCGTGGACGCCTACTATGACGCCGAAGGCAAGCCGAACATCATCAACATCTTCCACCACATCTTCAAGAACGAGACCGATGTGAGCGACCGGCTCTACTGCATGAGCAAGCAGATCTTCGAGACCAACTATCCTGCTTTCAACCAGTTCTGCATCGATTTGAATGGCGTGCTGCAACTCAAGAACTTCCCGATGCACGTGGAGTTCCGTGTGGACAAAAACACAGGACGCGCCATCCCCATCGAGGTGAATCCGTTGCGTTTCGCTGGCATGTGCTTGAATGATCTCACTCGCCACACCTGCGGCTTGTTGCCCGTGCGCGCCTATTTCGAAGGAACCCATCCCGACTACGCCACCATGTGGAACGGCATTGAGGACGATGTGTTCAGTTTCGTCGTCTTGGACAAACCCTACGACACCAACCGAAAGCTTGACTTTGAGCGGATCCGCCGCCATTTCCACGGCGTGTTGGAGACCCGTGACATCATGAATCCCGCCATGAGCATTTGGGGGTTCCTCTTCACGAAAACCAGTCCTGCCCACCGCGAGGAACTACAAGAGATTTTGCATTCCACCTTAGAAGAGTTTATGCTGTAAATCACAATATTTACAACCATATTATAATTGATAATAATTTAACAAAATATGAAAAGAAACATCATCACTGCAATCGCCCTTGTTACGCTATTCTTTTGCGCCTGTACGCCAAAAGACGAAGGCGAGCACTTCTTTACTGACGAACAACAACGCACCGACATCAAGAACGATCTGAAAGCCAAGAAGAAACATCTCCCCGACGGACATCTGTTTGATATCCTCTCCAATAAGGAACTTAACACCCGCGAGCGCGAGGGGCTTCAGTTTCTATATGCCTATATGCCTGTCGGCGACATTGCCGACTATCCTGGCGAATACCATCTCGAGAACCTGCGCCTCGCCTTCCGTGCCAAGGATGAGATGCCTTGGGGGAAGGACATCCCCGAGCGCGAGTTCAACCATTTCGTGGTGCCGGTACGCGTCAACAACGAGAACCTTGATGCTTTCCGGGCCACCTATTACGAGGAGTTGAAGGACCGTGTCAAGGGCCTCTCGCTCCACGACGCCGTCCTCGAAGTGAACCACTGGTGCCACGAGCATGTCAGTTACAAGGGATCGGACAGCAGGACAAGCGCCCCGATGGCCACCGTGAAGACTTCGTGGGGTCGCTGCGGCGAGGAGTCCACCCTGCTCGTCACAGCCCTTCGCACGGTGGGCATCCCTGCCCGCCAGGTGTACACCCCACGCTGGGCACACTGCGACGACAACCACGCCTGGGTGGAGGCCTACGTCGATGGCGGATGGCACTTCCTAGGCGCCTGCGAGCCCGAGCCTGTGCTCGACCTGGGCTGGTTCAACGAACCAGCCTCACGTGCCCTACTGCTCCACACCAAGGTGTTCGGACGCTATCAAGGCCCCGAAGAGGTCATCAGCCAAAACAACAACTACACCGAGATCAACCTCATCGACCATTATGCAGAAACGGCCAAAACCACCTTCACTGTATCCGACAACGACCTCAACCCTCTCGCCAATGTGCCAGTGGAGTTCAAGATCTACAACTACGCCGAATACTGCACCGTAGCCACCAAATACACGGATGAAAACGGACAGACATGGCTCACCGCCGGACTGGGCACCATGATGGCCTTCGCCTCCAAAGACGGCAAGTTTGGATTCAAGGTCTTCCAATCAGGCGACAAGGACGAAGTGAAGATCGTCCTCAACCACACCTCTCCTGTGGCCGAGACTATGACTTACGATCTTATCCCACCAGAGCCTAACTGCACCCTTCCCGAAGTGAGTCCAGAGATGCGGGCAGAGAACGACCGCCGCATCGCCCACGAAGACTCCATCCGCAACGCCTATATCCAGTCATGCAAGGAAGCCCAGACGGAACTCATCGCCAAAACGGGCAACAAGACCTTATGCAGCATCTATGAAAAGACATGGGGCAATTACCAAACCATCGCCGACTTCATGCAATATGCCCAGGAAAGAGGAAGGGAGACCGATGCCGTAAGAATGCTGGAATCCTTGTCAGACAAGGACTTGCGTGATGTCTCTTTGGATGTGCTGATGGACCTTTTCGACGGTAATGTCATCTCCCCCCGTGTCAGCAATGAGATGCTGGTGCCTTACCGCAAGACACTTTCCACTTTCTTCAGCAAAAAAGAAACCCAGCGGTACCACGACAACCCCACTCTCCTCGTCGAATGGGTGAAGCAACACATCCGCGTCAACGACGACCTCAACCCACAACGCATCCCGATCTCTCCCATCGGAGTGCTGAAAGCGAGAGTGGCCGACAAACACTCACGCGACATCTTCTTCGTCGCCATGGCGCGCTGCCTCGGCCTCACAGCACAGATCAACCCCATCACCGGCAATGTCGAATACATGGACCAAGACACATGGAAGAAAGTGAATTTCGATGCCAACGAAACCGAGTCAACACCGACGACCTTTGGTTATCTCGACATACAATACCAACCCACTGAAGACCTGCCTGATCCGAAATACTACTCCAACTTCAGCATCAAGAAATTCAACGGCGAGCGCTTCGATCTCCTTGCCTTTGACGCACAGGATCCTGGCATCGACGATGGTCTGAGCCTCTCCTCATTCGAGCACCCGCTGACTCTTGAGTCTGGCTACTACATTATCACGGGCGGTAACAGGCTCTGCGACGGGAATGTGCTCGCACACAGCCAGATGTTTATCCTCAAAGAAAACGACACCACCCATGTCAACCTTGTCATACGCCAGCCCGTCAACACCCTGAAAGTGTTGGGCAAGATGGATACGGAATGTCCCTACATTGACGCGACGACCGGCGAGTCCAGCTTCCTTTCCAGCAACAGGAAAAAAGGCTATATCGTCGGCTTCCTTGACCAAGGCAGTGAGCCCACCTCACACGTCATGCAAGACTTTGCCGCTCTCTACAAACAGTTCAATCGTACGGGAATGCCCATCTATCTCCTTTTCGACAACACGGATGATTACAAGGTTTTCCAAATGAAATCCTTCGACAACCTGCCCGAGACCATCATCTATGGCATCCAAGACGGGAATTTGAAGAAAAAAACTGCAGCCAACTTGAAACTCAAAGGTAATAATCCTCCCCTTTTCTTGATTGTGAACGCCAAAGGAGAAGTGGTGTTTAGCAGCCAGGGCTACAGTATCAAACTTGGAGATCAGTTGTTGAGAACGCTTTACAAACTTTATTAGTGGTTAATTTTATTTAATTAATTTTATTTAATACAGAAACACGTCTCGCATTTGTAAACTATTTGTATTTTTGCTGGTTAATTCTCTAAGAATAAGAAAAACAAACAAATAGTTTACAATTTATGAAGATTTTACGTTTTTTCGTGCTCCTTCTCGCCGTTATGATCAGCGGGAATATGGCTGCTCAGAGCCAGAAGGCACTAAATGATCTCATGCGCGAGCGCAACGAGTATTATTTCACGCTAACCGTTCAGCAACCTTCTGAGATTCAAACCATCAACGAGATTTGTTCCGTTGATGCCGTCAAAGGCAAATCCGTGGTTTGCTATGCCAACCAACAGCAATACGACAAGCTGCTTCAGGCAGGTTACAAGCCCACGCTTATGACTCCTCCTTGCATGCAGGAAGAGACCGTCATGTGGGATGGCAGTAACCGCGCAGCATACGAATGGGACAGCTATCCCACCTACGATGCTTATCAGAGCATGATGGAAGCCTTTCCGTCGCAAGCCTTGAGCGACCGCACTTGCACTTTGCTCGACCTTGGTACTTTGAACAGCGGCCGCAAGATCTTGGGTGTGCGCCTCTATAAAGGTCAACCTGATGGCAAGCCGAGGTTCCTCTACAGTTCCACCATGCATGGCGATGAGGTGACGGGCATGATGCTCATGCTACGTCTCATCGACGAGTTCTGCACCAGCACCGACTCACGCATCGTCAATATCCTTGAGAACGTGGACGTCTTTATCTTCCCCTTGACCAATCCTGACGGCACCTATTATGGTGGCAACAGCACCATGAATAGTGCCCGCCGATACAACATCAACGGAGTTGACCTGAACCGCAACTACAAGGACTATTATATTGGAGAGCACCCAGATGGCGAGTCATACGCCTTGGAGACCCAATGGACCATGCAGTTGGCTCAAGACTATCTTTTCACCATGAGTGCCAACTATCACGGCGGTGCCGAGGTGGCAAACTATCCTTGGGATGCCATTACTGCAAGACATCCCGATGATGCCTGGTACCAATACGTTTGTCGGGACTATGTCAGTCGTGCCAGGGCGGTTAGCTCTTCCTATATGACGGACACTTATTCCAGTGGCATCACCAATGGCTATGACTGGTATCAGATCACAGGTAGCCGCCAAGACTACGAGAACGCCTACGGTCAATGTCGCGAGATAACCATGGAATGTTCCACCACAAAGAAACCCAACGCCTCCACCATGCCCACCTATTGGAATTACAACCATGATGCCATGCTGGGTCTTTTGGAGCAATGCTTGAATGGCGTTCATGGCTTCGTGTATGATGCTGTGACCAACGCTGCTCTCCAAGGCGTCACCGTCACGGTGGAAAACCATGACAACGACATTTCAAAAATCACCACCTACAATGCCGGTGATTTCCACCGTCCCATTAAAGGCGGTACATACACCTTCACCTTTGCCAAACAAGGCTATTATTCCCAGTCGGTACAAGTTACCGTGACTGACGGTGGAAGACAGGACCTGACCATCTATCTCGAGCCTAATCTCAACTTGGACGCTGATTTCACGGCCTCGACCACCAATGCTTCTTTGGGTCAAAGCATTAGCTTTACCGATGCTTCAGACGGCATGGTATCTTCATGGAGCTGGACCTTCGAAGGTGCTACACCTTCCACCTCTACAGAACAGAACCCCACCGGCATCACATATAACACGCCTGGCGACTATGATGTCACACTGACCGTCACGGGCCCCACTGGTCATACCGACACCAAAACCAAGGAGAATTACATCCATGTTACGGAATCCATCCTCATGCAAAATGGATCGGTGACGACATGCAGCGGTTTGTTCTACGATTCGGAAGGTGCCAACTCCAACTATGGCGACAACCTCGACTACACGATGACCTTCTATCCTGAAACCGAAGATGCCTCCATCAGCGTTGCTTTCTCTGAGTTCAACACAGAATCAAACTACGACTACCTATACATCTACAATGGCACCTCAACCTCAGCCACCCTTATCGGTCAATACTCAGGGACCAATGGTCCCGGCACGGTGACCGCTACCAATGCCGACGGCGCATTGACTTTCCGTTTTACTTCCGACAGTAATACGAATAGGACTGGTTGGGTCGCTACTTTGTCCTGTGTGGAAAGACCTGAAGTGGTTATGAGCTGCTATTATCCGGCAAGTAGCATGTCGGCCGGCGATTACGTCATGGGCAATCTCAACGGATCGTCGTTAGCTATGCCTTCGCACAACAACGCCTCAACAGTGACCACCGCTACTGCAGCTGTCACATCGACTGACTACGGCTTCACTGCGGAAGAGGGAACCACCCCGCAAGTCACCTTGACGGAATACCAAAACGGTCAGTATTACATTTCCTATAATGGAAGGTATTTGGCCAAATCCAATTATGGCAACAGCCTCACTTGGGGAACTTCCACGAGCCAATATGGAAGATGGCATATCGATGCTAACGGCATTTATGTGACTCAAAATAACAGAAACTATTATCTCTATTACAGCAACGGTTTCCAACTTAGCAACACACAGCAGAACAACATCACCTTCTATGTTGCTGGCGATTGCCCGTCTGCTGTTACCTACACCATTACTACAACCGCTAATCCGACCGAAGGCGGCACCGTCAGTGGCGCTGGCACTTTTGAACAAGGCGAGACCTGCACTTTGACCGCCACGGCCAACGAAGGCTACACCTTTGTCAATTGGACAGAAGATGGGGAAGCGGTTTCCGCCGAGGCCACCTATACCTTTGATGTCACCGCCGACCGTGAGTTGGTCGCCAACTTCACGCTGAACAGCTACGAGATCACAGTTTCGGCCAATCCGAGCAACGGCGGCACCGTCAGCGGCGCAGGCACCTACAACCATGGTGCCACCGCCACCCTGACTGCCTCGGCAGTTGAAGGCTACGACTTTGTCAACTGGACCAAAAACGATACGGAAGTAAGCACCGAGGCCACCTACAGCTTCACC